>JARLGJ010000009.1 GCA_031296105.1 Acidobacteriota bacterium
CTGGTTCCGGCTCAACTATCTAGCCTTCCACTTGCAGCCCGCGGGCTGGCACCTGATGGGCGCGCTGCTGCACGCCGTGGCATCCTTGCTGGTGTTCCGCGTGCTGCTGAGGATCAGCCGGGATCACTTCATCTCCGCCGTTGCGGCCATGCTGTTTGCGGTGCATCCCATTCACATTGAGTCGGTGGCCTGGGTCAGCGGCACCACCGACCCGCTGATGTGCGTCTTCCTGCTGGGCGCTCTGCTGTGTTTCCTGCGCTGGATGGAGCAGGGAGGCGTTGCGCAACTGGCGGCGCCGGCCGTGCTGTTTGCGCTGTCTCTGCTGTGCAAGGAGCCGGCGATCATGCTGCTGCCCTTCCTGGCCTTGTGGGTGTGGATTGCGCCGGAAGCGAAAAACGCGCGCGGTCGCCTGCTGCTGCGCGGCGTGCTGCCGCTGGCGGTGGTAGCCGGAGCGTATCTGGCGGTGCGCACCGCGGTGCTGCACGGCGCGGCCCACGCGGTGAATCCAATCTCCTGGACGCAGATGCTGCTCACTCTGCCGGCGGTGGTGTTTTTCTATGTGCGCCAGCCGGTGATGCCCCTGGGCCTTTCGTTCGCCTACGAGATGCCGGCGCAATCCGCGCCCTCGGCCGAGTTCTTCTGGATTCCCGTGCTGGCGCTGCTGGTGGTGTCCGCGCTGTTTGGCGTGTGGTGCTGGCGCGCCGCGCGCTATCGCGCCACGCTGATTGCCGCCGCGGCCTTCTGGATGTTGTGGCTGTTGCCGCTGTGGAACCTGCGCTGGCTGCCGCGCGAGGAACTGGTGCACGACCGCTATCTCTACCTGCCGGTGTTGGGCGTTTGCCTGGCGGTGGGCGTGGCGCTGGCGCAGTGGAAGGAAGCGCTGGCCGGAGAGGAGACCGCGCCTCGCGTGGCGGAGACCGCCGTGGCTCCCACGGTTACGCAGCCGCTGCTGCCGCCGTCGGCAAGGCCGGGAATGGTGGCCGCTCTGCTGGTGCTGGCGCTGCTGGCGGGCACGTTCTCGCAGGAGCTGGATTGCGCCACGGACTTGCTGCTCTGGTCGCGCGCCTATCGCGTGGCGCCCAACAGCGTAGTCGCTCTTTCCAACTTTGCCACCGTGCTGTTTGAGCATCGGCGCATGGACGAAGGCTTTGCCCTGATGCAGCGCACCCTGGAGCTGGAGCCGGACTCGCGGGTGGCCACCTACAACATGGCCTACGCGCTGCATAACCTGCACAATGACCGCGCCGCCGAACCCTATGCCGAGCGCGCGGTGGAGCTTTCGCAGCAGGGCGCCGCGGCTCTGCGGCTGCTGGGAGTCATCGAGTTGAACCTGGGACGCCCGGAGGCCGCTGAAGGACTTTTGCGCCGGGCCGTGGCCAGGGCGCCGCAGGGAGAAGGCTTCCACGTGGCGCTGGCTGCCGTGCTGTTGCAGCGCGGAGACCGCACCGGAGCCGAGCAGGAGGCACGCAATGAGCTGTGCCTGTTTCCGGAAAGCTCCGTGGCGCGGCAGGTGCTGGTGCAACTGCGGGCGGGGCAGCGCTGATTCGGGAATCTTGTAAGGGGCTTCCTTTCAATGGAATACGGAGTCTTAAGGTTTCCCCAGATGGAATAACGCCGGGCGGCCCAATCTTTGGTGACGAATCCTCGTCCCGCAGCGTCTAACCAACCTGAAACCACAGAAGGACTTTCCTCTGTGAATGGCAACTCTCGTATTTCAAGAGAGATAAGATAACCAGGGAAGACAGACTTTGCCGGAGGGCACATGGAACCGCTGAACGAAACGGGCGGATTGCCGCAGAATCAGATGAACACGAGTAAGAAGAATCGCTTTGCCCCGATGTTTGTAGGTTCGGTGACCATGGCGCTGGCCTTGCTGATTGGCACCGTAGTCACCTTCAGCGCCCGCGCCAAGAGTGTGGACAGCTCGGATGCGCCGCAACTTACGATTCCCGCCGCGCGCCAGCATGACAACGAATTCACCAAGGTGGCGCGAGCCGTGGAGCCGACAGTGGTGAACATCAACACCGAATCCACGATTAAGAACCCGCACCGCAACCTGCGCCGCGCGCCGCAGCAGCAGGCTCCTGACGAAGACCAGAACGGCGGCGGCGACGACGGCGGCATGCAGGATTGGCTGGAGCGCTTCTTCGGCCAGATGCCGGGCGGCGGACAGGCGGCTCCGGGCGGCGAGAACATGACCTCGCGCTCGCTGGGTTCGGGCGTCATCGTCAGCCCCAACGGATACATCATCACCAACTTCCACGTGGTGGACAAGGCGGACCGCATCCGCGTGAACCTGATGGGCGAACCGGCGACGGTCAGCTATCCGGCGCGGGTCATTGGCACGGACAAAGAGACCGACATTGCCGTCATCAAGATCGATGTGAACCACGCGCTGCCCTTCTCGAAGCTGGGCAACTCGGATGGCGCGCAGGTGGGCGACTGGGTGCTGGCCATTGGCAGCCCCTTCGGACTGAAGTCCACGGTCACCGCCGGCATCATCAGCGCCAAGGGCCGTAACATTGTGCCGCAGCGCCAGTTCCAGAACTTCATCCAGACCGACGCCGCCATCAACCCGGGCAATTCAGGCGGCCCCTTGGTGAACATGGAAGGCGAAGTGGTCGGCATCAACACGGCGATTTACACCGAAAGCTCGGGCTACCAGGGCGTGGGTTTTGCCATGCCGAGCAACACGGTGGCCTCGGTGTTTAACCAGTTAGTTTCGCCAGGGCACAAGGTGGAGCGCGGCTCGATTGGCGTGACCTTTGGCGCTGAGGCCAACCCGGCCGTGACTCGCATGTACGGCGGCGGCAAGGGCGTGGTAGTGCAGGACGTAACGGCCGGCGGCCCGGCGTCACAGGCGGGTTTGAAGGCCGGAGACGCCATTGTCAGCGTCGGCGGCAAGACCATCGCCAACGGTGACGAACTGGTGGCGGAAGTCAGCTCGCACCGTCCGGGAGACAAACTGAAGATCGGATACCTTCGTAACGGGAAGCAGGAAGAAGCGACCGTGACCCTGGCCGACCGTCAGAAGATCTATGGCGCTCAATTGGGCACCAGCGATGAGGACCAGGACGACAACGCACCTAAGGAAGGCAAGCTCGGAATCTCGGTAAAGCCGGTTCCAGCGGCAGCGGCCAAGCGCCTGAATCTCCAGCCAAATCAAGGAGTTTTGGTGAGTGACGTGAAATCCGGCAGCTTTGCCGACCAGATGCAGCCGCCGATTTCGCGCGGCGACGTCATTCTGGAAATCAACCGTCAGCCGATCAACGGGCCCGGGGATTTCTCGCGGATCGAGAGCGGCCTGAAGTCCGGCCAGGACGTAGTCTTCCTGGTTCGTCAGGCTGGATCGGGTAATACGACGATTAATTCCTTCTTGGGAGCCACCCTCCCGTAGTACTCTAGGAACATCCCGCAACCTACTGCCAGACTTCGCTTTTCCCGAAGTCTGGCAGTAGAGCGGATGCTTTTCTGTTTTTGCTGGAAGCCGCCCCGCACCGTTCTGGCGGTTAAGCTACCATTTGAGGTTTTGCAGGAATGTCATACTCCAGGTGGACCGTTGCGGCTCTCTTAATCCTGCCTGTGCTGGTTGGCACGGCGCCCCTGACGGCTGCGGCAAAGACTCATGCGGGCAAATCCGCCCCGGCACATAAGTCCGCCAAGGCGAGCAGCAGCAAGAGCCACGCGGAAGCGCCCAGGGAAAAGTCTTCCAAAGCCAGTTCCGCCAAGGCTGATTCCAAGAAGGAATCTTCGGCCAGGACCACATCGGCCAAGGCGAGCAAGCGCGGCAAGTCGCGCAAGAGCGGAATCTACTCGGTTGCCGCCAAGCCGAAGTCCCACGGGCAGCAGGGAATTGACGGCTCGCGCATTCTTGAGATTCAGCAGGCACTGATCCGCGACCACTACATGGACGGCGAGCCTTCGGGCGTGTGGGACCAGGCAACGCGCGACGCCTTAGTCCGCCTGCAGACCGAGAACAACTGGCAGACCCGGATCATTCCCGACTCGCGCGCGCTGATCAAGCTGGGCCTCGGACCCAGCCAGCAGAACCTGCTTAATCCCGAGACGGCGGCCATTTCTCCGCAACGCACACTGGCGCAGGAGAGCGTGACCGGCAACAACTAACCACAAATTTTCCTACACAGTAAGACGCGGCCCACGGGCCGCGTCTTACTGTTTGTGGAGAGGAACCGCGCACAAGCCTACCCGCACCTCAGCTTTGCCGGAAAACTACAGCCAGCGCTGCACGAGCACGATGGCCAAGGTGAGTCCGGCGGCGCAGGCCGAGCTGGAGAAGTTTACGGAGTTGTTGCCCAGACGGCCCGGACGCTCCAGGGTGGCGCCCAGCAGGCTATCCACCACGGTGCCGAAGAAGGCCGCGGTGAAGGCCGTCCACAGGTAGCGGGGCAGCAGCAGACCGCTCCACTGGCAGACCATGCAGACAATGAGGATGGCCGTGACCGAGGCGATGGTTCCCAGGGGGGAGATGCCGCCGTCCTGTCCGGCGGGGACGTGGCGCAGGGTGGTAATCAGCCGCGGACGGCCGCCCAGGACCTGTCCCAGCTCGCTGCTGACGGTATCTCCGGCGGCTTCGGCCAGAGCGGCGGCGGCGGCGGCCATGAGGGCATAGCGGGCGTGCTCGGCAAAGAGCAATGGCGCAACACAAAGCGCGGGTACGCCGACGTTGGCGAGGATTTGCAGGGCGCCGCGGCCGCCCTTGTGCTCGCCCATGCCAAGGCGCTCTTTTTTGCGGCGGCCGATGCGGGTGCAGAGCAGGGTGAGCAGGAAGACGGCGGCGATGGGAAAGAAGGTCGAGGGTCCGGCGGCGGCGCACAGGACGACGGTGAGGACGAAGCCGGTCAGCGCGGCACCGGCGGTGATGGCCCGTATGGCCCAGCCGCACAGAGCAACGGCCGCGGTCAGCGCGGCAACGGGAATCAGCTGCGGGATGAGGTACAACCAACCTTCCGGATTCATGGCCAGCTTTATCGTAACCGAAAAGGCCGGGAGAAGGGTCTGCACAGGAAGGTTCCGTGAGGGGATGATGCGTTCCCTGAAGGTGCTCGCGCCGGCAGGCTGCGGCCGGGATTCTGGAAAAGGGATATCGCCGATTGCGTCAGGCGAATGAAGATTCGCCCGCAGGCCCCTCCATCCATTACAATGAACGCACCGAGCAGATGACCAAGGCGGATTGCGAATGAATGCTCTATGGAAAGCCACGGCTGTGGCGGTCCTTCTTTTTGCGGCGACGTTGATTGAAACTAGCTGTGGCGATACTTACCGCCCGGTTGCAACCGTGGCACCCACCAATGCAGGCGATCCTTCGGGTTCGGAAACCGAAGCGGTGTTGCAATGCTGCCTGGATCCAAGCAGCGTCAACGCCGTAACGACCTCGGCGACCAGCGTCCTGACGGCCATCGATGTCAGCGGCGACATGAATGGCGGCAACAAGGTGCTGGGCTTCAAGGCGGCATCGGCCGCCGGACCGGTCAGCGGCTCTGTGGGGCAGCCGATTGTGATGGATTACAACCGCACCATCATGTACACGGCCAGCACCGCGAACGACTCGGTGGCGTTGACCACGCTGAACAGCAGCGCGACCGGCTTCTCCAGCTACAACGCCACAATCTCGCTACCCACCGGCACCAAGCCGATCGGGCTGTCATTCCAGTATTACAACAGCTCGTACAGCTACATGTTCGTGGTGAATTCGGGAACCAGCTCGACGATTTGCCCGGGCACCGGCTCGCTGGGCATCATCAACCAGAGCACGGACCTGCTGCTGGGCACGGTCTGCCTGGGATCGTCGGCGGCGCCTTCAACCCCGGTGGATGCCTGGATCTTCCGCACCCACGGCAAGGTTTTTGTCCTGAGCTACAACGCCAGCGGATCCAGCACGGTTTACGTAGTGAACACCACCAGCTACAAGGTGACGAATACGTTCACCGTGGGCAAGGGCGCGGTGAAGATGGGCCAGAGCGTGGACGGCAACTACATCTACACGCTGAACAACACGGACAAGACCATCTCGATCATCGACGCGGTGAATGAAGACGTCGTGGGCACGGTTTCGACGGCCAACTCGCTGAGTTCGGCGGCGCCGGTGGACCTGGCGCTGGACATGAACTACAACGACACCACCAGCAATACCCAGTACAACCACGTGTGGGTGCTGCTGGCGGACGGCACGGTGAGCGTGTACGACAACACGACGCCGGGTAGCCTGACCTGGGTGACGTCGATGTCCACTATTACCGATGCGCAACTGACGGCGGGCATTTACCCGACGAATATTGCCATGCTGCGCGACGGCACCGAGGTTTACGTCGGCCTGGGCAACAGCGACAAAATCGCCGGCATCGACACCAGCATGATTTCGCAGAGCGCGGTGACCAGTTCGCTGGCGCTGACCTCGGTGACCGTGGGCGTGCACCGCTCCACCAGCGGCACCATGACCGACACGGCCAGCGCTACTTACACGGTAGCGGAGACCACCACGCCGATTGTGAACTTTGTGGCCGTCTCGCGGCAGGGAACGGGGTCGAACAACTCGGCCGTGCTCTCCAAGGCCTACGCCTCCACGGTGAGCACGACGGTGTACTCGTACTACGACGCCAATGGCAACGCCGTCACCTCGCGCCCAGAAGCCGACAGCACGCCGACCTGGTGCACTGACAGCGGCAACACCACCACCTGCGCCAACCTTTACAACGGCACGGCGGTGGTGACGGGTGCGGCCAACGGCAGCACGCCGATCAACACCTATGTGACCACCATCTCCTCGCCGGCGCAGGTGACCTACTGCACGGCGCCGAGCACGGATACCGACGGGCAGAAAGAGTGCCCGCTGACGACGCCAACCTTCATTCTGGGCCGCAACTAGCTCAAGGTAGTGAGTAAAATACAACGGGCGAGCCGGAATGGCTCGCCCGTTGTATTTTGCCGGGAAGCGGCGATCAGAGTGTCGCGTCGGCGCGTCGGCGGCGGTTGTAGCGCATCACCACGTTCATGTGAACGCTGCCGGTGGCGGAGGAGAAATCCATCACCAAGGCCTCGGCGTCTTCACTGCCGCGGAATCCCTCCTCGGCGGAGTGGTGCACCGGGGGATGAACCTTGAAGCGGAATCCCTGGTCATTGAGCGCGGTGACGGCATTGCCAATGACGAGGTTGGCCAGTTCGGCCGTGGCCTCGCGCAGCAGTTCCGGATCGGCCGGCGGCTCGCTCTCACCGGTGAGCCCGGCGGCGAAATGGGCGGCCACCGGCTCCTCGACGTCGAAGATGACGCGGCCTTCAATGTCGCCGCTGATTTCAATCATCACCGCCAAAGCGCGCCGGCGGTAAGCCTCCTCTTCCATGGTGATCTCGGAGACGGAAACGGGACCGGCAAGGGCGTCGCTGAGTACGGCATCGGCGGCGCTGAGGAAAGGCTGGATCAACTCCATCCACATAGTGTTAGGCTCCCGCCTGGGTCAACGGCACGCTTACGGCAGCATCGCCCATAACGTATTTGACGACCTCGTACAGAACCTCGGCCTTGACCGGCTTCTGCACGAAGTGGCGCGCGCCCTTTTGCAGGGCGGCAACGATGTTTTCCTGGTAGCCCACGCTGGAGACCATGATGATGCGGGCATCGGGGTGCTGGCGCACAATGCGCTCGGCGGCCTCGATGCCTTCCATCTGCGGCATGGTGATGTCCATCAGCACAACGTCAGCCGTGGTGCGATCGTACTCGCTGATGGCCTTGCATCCGTCGGCGGCTTCGCCGGCAATGATGCCGCCGTAGCTTTCGATGATGCGGGCCAGGTTACGGCGCGCGAAAACCGAGTCGTCCACCACGAGATGCCTTACCGGCTGGCGGTCGCTTGAACGCAAAAGAGCGGGAAATTGCTCCATACAAACCTCACACATGCCCTGCGGGGCGTTCATTGTCCGCTTCCCCCTGGGGCAGCGGACGGTTCGGAGGACAATGGGCCGCCAGTACGGCAGCCATGGACTCCAGGGAAACAATGCGCGAAACATAACCACGCTCAATGGCGACGCGCGGCATGCCGAACACAACACAGGACTCTTCGTCCTGGGCGATGGTAAAAGCTCCGGTGCGGCGCAGGCGGCCCAAGCCTTCGGCGCCGTCCTCGCCCATGCCGGTCATCAGGACGCCGATGGCCTCGGCGCCGAACTCCTGGGAAACGGATTCGAACAAAACATCCACACTGGGACGGTGGCCGTTCACGCGCTCTTCATCGGAGAGCGTAACCAGTCCGCCCTGCAGGCTGCGGCGGACGCGCATGTGGCGGTTGCCGGGCGCAATCAAGACCCGTCCGGCACTGAGTTGATCGCCGGATTTTGCCTCACGCACCTCCAGGGGACAGGCCTCGCTGAGTCGCCGGGCAAAGGCCTCGGTAAATCCCGCAGGCATGTGCTGCACCACCACAATGGCGCCCGGGAAATCCGCCGGCAAGTGAGCCAGCACGTACTCCAGTGTATTGGGTCCGCCGGTGGAAATGCCGATGGCGATCACCTTGGCGGGCGGCACGGGAGTGAACGCGCGTGCGTTATCCGGCAGGGCCGCGCGCACCATGGGCGGCTGGGGCAGCGGACGCGGGCGACGGCGCTCGGCGGGGCTGGCGGCCGCGGCCTTGATCTTGGCAACCAGCTCGTGCGCGGTCTCGTCCATGGCGTCGCCGAGCACGTCCTGCGGCTTGGCAATAAAGTCGAAGGCGCCCATGTGCAGGGCCTTGAACGTCAAACTGGCGCCCTCATGAGTGTGGGCGCTGACGACGACGATGGGCAGCGGATTGGGCTGCTGGCGCATGATGGTGCGCAGCACCTCGATGCCATCCATGCGCGGCATCTCCAGATCGAGCGTGACCACGTCGGGCTTCAATTCTTCGATCTTGCGCAGGGCGAACTCGCCATCAATCGCGGTGGCCACGACCTCGATTTCCGGGTCGTGCGCGATCAGTTGCGGGATGAGCTTGCGCATCAGCGCGGAGTCATCGACCACAAGCACGCGAATGGGACTCGTTGCCTTCCTCACTTCTGAACTCCCTCTGCCTTGCGCAACGAACTGGTAAATTGACCGCGGCCCAACTTCTCCACTATCTCGGCAACGCCCAGCACCAGAACCACGCGGCCGTCGCCAAGGATGCTGGCGCCGCTGACGATTTCGGTGTTGATGGTGTGCTCGTCCAATGCCTTGATGACCAGTTCCTGCTCGCCGATCAGGCGGTCCACCACGAGGCCCCACAGGTGGTCGCCGACGTTGACCACGATGACAAAAATCTTGGAGCGCCGCTCGCCTCCGGGATGAATGCGGCGGAGGCGGATGAGGGGCACGAACTGCTCGCGCACCTGCAACACCTCCTGGTTGTCCACCAGGTGAACCTCTTCTTCCTGCGCGCGCAGAATCTCCACCACGCTGGCCAGCGGCACGGCGTAGAGCCGCTCATTGATGCGGAAGAGCAGGGCCTTGATGATGGCCAGGGTGAGCGGCACCTTGAGGCGGAAGGTGGTGCCCTGTCCCGGCGTGGTGCGCACGTTGATGGTTCCCTTGAGGCGGTCCATGACGGCCTTGACCACGTCCATGCCCACGCCGCGTCCGCTGATGGCGGTGATCTTGGCGGCCGTGCTGAGGCCGGCCTGAAAGATCAGGTCCAGCGCGTCTTCATCGGGCAGGTGAGCCGCTTGATCGGGGCGCAGAATGCCGCGGTCGATGGCCGACTGGATGACGCGCGCGGTGTCAATGCCGCGGCCGTCGTCACTGATTTCGATGACCACCTGGTTGCCCTGGTGATAGGCGTCCAGGCGGATGGTTCCCTCGGTCGGCTTGCCCAGGCGCTGGCGCTCTTCCGGCGGCTCAATGCCGTGGTCGATGGCGTTGCGCAGCAGGTGCATCATGGGTTCGGCCAGGGCGTCCAGAATGCTCTTGTCCAGATCGGTGTTGCCGCCTTCGATGACCACGTTGACCTCGTGGCCCACGGCGCGGGCGGTGTCGCGCGCCACGCGCGGCAGGCGGCGGAACATCTGTTCCACCGGCACCATGCGTATCTTCATGACGGCGCGCTGCAATTTGTGGAGAATCTGCGATTGCAGGGTCAGCGTGTCGGTGGCGCGCGTGCGCAACGGGCCGGGTGCCAGGTGGCGCGCCATCTCGGCCACCGCCTCGTGCATCATGCTCTTGGCGATGATGAGCTCGCCTACCAGGTCGAGCACGGTGTCCACGCGTTCGGTTTCGACGCGCAGCATGTTTTCGCTGGGCGCCATACGTTCGTCGCGCGCGCGATGTTCGGTTTGCGAAGAGTTGGCCGCGGGAACGGACGCTGGAGCTTCGGGCGCGGGAGTGCTCGGCACCTGCGGCGCGGCTTCCGCCACGGGAAGCTCAACCAAAGCAGCGGGATCGAACGCCGTTAGATGCACGTTGGCGATGACCGCGGGAATCTTCAGCTTGCGCGCGAGGTCTTCAAGCGGAGCCTCGGTGGCCAGGGCGGCCACGATCGTCTCCGGCGCGCCGGGCTTGGTTGCGCCCGGATGAATGGCCAGCAGGGCGCCGGTGGAGGCCAGCACGTTGTGGGCAAGCTGCAGGGCGGCGGCCGGCATGGCGCAGACGGAATCGATTCCCAGCGCGATCTGCCAGACGGGCTTGGCGGACGCGGCCTCGCGCATCTCCTCCAACTCGGCTGCGCTCCAGGAGAACTCCGGGGTAAAGGCCGGAACTGGCACGGGATTGCGCAGACGGGCGATCTTTTCGTAGAGCGGCGCCGTCGAGGGCGGATCGGTGTGATTGCGGTAGGCGGTCAGCAGGTTGTCAAAAGCATCGGCCGCGATCAGCACGAGTTCCACTACACCGTCGGGGTCGCGCTCGGCCACAGCGGGCGCCAGCACGTCCTCCATGGCGTGAGCCAGCGTGCTGAGGTCGGTGTAACCACAGGCGGCGGCATCTCCCTTGAGCGTGTGCACGCTGCGGCGCAGGTCGCGCACAATCTCGGGGTCGCGCGGCGCTTTCTCCAGCCGCAGCGCGTCGTCGTTCAACGCCTGCAATATCTCCTGTGCGCTCTCGAAGAAGAGGGCGCGCAGCTCATTGGCGCGGTCGTCGGAGAAGATGCCCACGGTCAGTCCTCGATCCTGGCATAGGCGGTGCCGGAGTTGAGATGGATCATGCGGTACTCCTCGGTGAGTCCGAAGAGGCTCTCGGCATGGCCCACAAAGAGGAAGCCGTCGGCGTTCAGGCAGCGCCAGAACTTGTGAATCAAACGCTTCTGCTCGGCTTCGTCGAAATAGATCATGACGTTGCGGCAGAAGATAAAGTCGTTGCGCGGCGGCAGGTACTCGGTCTTCAGGTTATGGAAGTCGAAGTGAACCAGCTCCTTGAGCGCGGGCTTGATGGCGTAGCGACCCTCGCCCACCTTGTCGAAGTAGCGCAGGCGGAAGGCATAGTCCACGGACTCCATGTGGTGCTCGTTGTAAATACCTTCCTGGGCGGCGCGCAGCACGGAGTAGTTGATGTCCGAGGCCAGAATCTCCACCCGCCACGGCTGCGGAATCAGGGGCTTCGGCGTGGGCATGGGATAGGGCAGAGGATTGCGCAGGTAGTAGTAGGCCAGCGCATCGGCCATCAGCATGGCCAGCGTATAAGGCTCCTGACCGGTGGAACAGCCGGCGCTCCACACGCGGATCGTCCAGTCACGTCGCGCCTGCTTGCGGTGCAGCATTTCCTCGAGGACGGTCTTCTGAAACAGGTCCAACTGGGGACGGTTGCGGAAGAAGCTGGTCTCGTTGACCGTGAGGTTTTCCAGCAGCGCGCTCAGTTCGCCGCGGCCCTCGCGGCTGGTCAGCAGGCGATAGTAATCGTAAAAGCTGGTCATATTGCAGGCCCGCAGGCGGCGCTGCAAACGGTCCTGCAGGAAGTGGCTGCGGCGCTCGTCGAAGTACATGCCGCATTCCTGGTAGATGAGCGTTTGCAGCAGTTTCAGTTCGCTCTCGCTGGTTGCAATGGGCTCGGAAAAAAACATGGGGTCAACAGCCTCTACACTGCCGGGGGAAGGGCGCCGGCAGAGGCCGCGACTTCCGAAATACGGCGCAATTCGCCGCGTTGCATCACCCGGGCCAGGTCGATGAGGATGATCAATTTACCGGACAGCTTGCCCACTCCGGTCACATAATTCACTTCGCCCTTCTCGAAAACGTTGGGCGGCGGTTCGATGGCTTCGGGATCGATCTTCAATACTTCATTGGCGGCGTCCACCACCAGGCCCACCATGTGGCCGTCGAGTTCGGCGACCATGATGCGGTTGCGGCGGGCCGGAACGGCCGCCTCGGCGAAGCGCTTGCGCAGGTCCATGACCGGAATGATTTTGCCGCGCAGGTTGACCACGCCTTCGATGTACTGCGGCGCATCGGGAACGGCGGTGATCTCCATCATGGGCACGATTTCATGCACCAGGGAGATCGGCACGCCGAAGTTCTCCTGACCGACACGGAAACCTACGATCTGTTGCAGCTTGCCCATGCTGTTCTCTCCCGCCTAGCGGTTTGCCGCCAGCGCGAACTTCGAGCCGCCCAGGCGCTTCTGCGCGTCTCCGGCGTGCTCGTCCAGAACAAAGCGGTCCATCGATTCCAGCAGCGAGCGCGCCATCTTGGACATCTGCTCGGCGCTGGCGGCCAGTTCGGTGGAGCTGGAACTGGACTGCTGCACCATCTCGCGCATGCGCTCCATGGCCCGCACCACGGCCTGCGCGCCACTGGCCTGCTCTTCCACGGAGGAGGTGATCTCGTGGGTAATCTCGTTGAGGCGCGTGGTCGCCTTGGCAATCTGCGACGAGCCGTGCGACTGCTCGTTGGTGGCGGCGCCGATCTCCTGCGCGAACTTGAAGACTTCGGTGACGACGTTGGAGATCTTGCGCAGGGCGAGGCTCAGGTCGTTGCCGAGGGTGAGTCCTTCGTTGACGATCTGCGTGCTCTTCTCCATGTTGTCCACGGCCTTGCGCGCCTCGGTCTGGATGGCGCTGATGAGGTCGCTGATCTCCTTGGTGGAGTTGGCGGACTTCTCGGCCAGCTTGCGCACTTCGTCGGCCACCACGGCAAAGCCCAGGCCGTGCTCGCCGGCCCTGGCGGCCTCGATGGCGGCATTCAAGGCCAGCAGGTTGGTCTGCTCGCTGATGTCGTCGATCACTTCAACAATCTTGCCGATGTTATCCACCCGCTCGCCCAGGCTGATGATGATGGTCGAGGACGATCCGATGGAGCCGTTGATGCGGTTGAGGCCCTCGGTGGTTTTCTGCATGGTGCCGATGCCGCTCTGCACTTCGTCGCGCGAGCGGCTGGAGATGTCCAGCAGAACCTTGGCGGTGTCGGCCACGCGCTGAATGCTGGCCACCATCTCGTCGATGGAGGCCGAGGTCTCGCTGACGCTGGCGGCCTGCATCTGCGTGTTCTTCACCATGTTCTGCACGTTGATGCTCATTTCGTGCATGGTGCTGGTCACTTCGTCGATGGCCGAGGCCGATTGCACGCTGACCTTGGCTGATTCGTCGCTGCTGTCGGCCACCTGGTTGGAGCCGGCGGCCACCTGGGCGGCGGCGTCGCGCACGGATTTGACCAGCGCCCGCAGACCGCTGGTCATGCGGCTGAAGGCCAGGGCCAGCGTGTCCTGACTGGAACGCGGCGTCAATTCCACCGACAGGTCGCCTTCGGCGATGGCCTCGCTGACGCCGGCAATCTCCTTGAAGTACACCACCATGTTGCGGAAGGTCTGGGCCAGGATGCCGATCTCGTCTTCGCCGGTGATGTCCACCTTGGGGCTCAGGTCGCCCTTGTCGCCAATGTCGCGGGCCACGGTGATCAGGTGTTCCAAAGGCTCGGTGAGGCTGCGCGCGGTGCGGAAAGCGATGAGAATGCCCATGCCCATGGTGAGGAAGAAGCCCATGAAGCTGAGGACCGCCGTGATCCGGGAGGCGGATTCGTCATAGTCGCGGCTGCGGTGCAGCGCGTCGGTGGTGGCGCCTTCCACTTCGTCGATCACCTGGTTGGAGCGGCGGAGCTGCTCCATGGGATCGGCGTTGGTGTATTGCTCGAGCAGCTCGGTGGCCGTGATTTTGCCGGCGTCCACGTCGCGGTGAAGCTGGATGAAGTGATCGGCGTAGTTGTTGTACCAGTCGCGCTCCATGCCTTCGATGCGGTTGAGGCCGGAGTTCTGGCCGGCATCGGTGGTCTTGCTGTGCGCGTCGCGCAGCAACTCATCGGTGCGGGTCACGCCATCGCGCAGGCGCTCCAACTCCGTTCCGGCGCCGGTCAAAAGGTAGTTGCTCAGCGCCAGGCGGTTCTGCATCATCTGGTTGCGAACGTTTTCCGTGGCCTGGGAGAGGGCGAGCGCGTTGGAAAGAGCAGTCTTGGCCGTGCGCTCGCGATACATTGCGATCCCGGTCAGGGCGTACACCACCGCCATGACGGCAAGCAGACTGCAGAAACCGACCAGCAATTTATTGCGGATTTTCATTGCCCACTTACCTCCAGGACTTCCCGCTTGGTTCATTGACGTTCCCCCTCCGCCGCGGATTTACCGCACAGGCAGAGGGGTGCGCCGGCCGCGCCAAAGCACTCGGCTGAACCAAAGATGACGGCTTCAAAGGTACTCCGCAAGTATCCAATGCAATGCTCCTCGATCCATCTTCCGCAGAGGCAGAAACACACTCGGCATAGAAGGGGTCGCAAATACCCGGAAAGCCTCTGTGCATGGAGGGTGCTTTGTTCATTGTTAACAACCTTTGGCCTGGGATAAAAGGGTCGAAGGGGCTAGTACCTTCGTGCGCTTGCTTTCTGTTTTCATCTGCTTAGGGACTCTACAGAGGACATACTACAATGGGCGGGGAGTATCGCATTTCACTTTGCGAAGAAGTCTGGGACCGTGCATTGATGCCGGTGGCTCATTTTGAGACGATTCGCATTGGGGACGCGTACTTTTTGAGGCATGGCATGATCGAAGCGGAACTGCCGGTCCTGGTTGTGGAAGACGAAGAGATTCTCCTGAGCTTTTTGCAGGCGGCTCTGGAGCGCGGCGGCATTTCCGTGGTGGGCGCAACAACCGGTGAGCAAGCCCTGGAGCTGCTCGCCAAGCGGCATTTTGCCGGAGTTGTCTGCGACCTGGTGATGCCTGGGGTGGTTGGCGGCGCCGAGATCTTCGACTGGGTGAGCCAGAACCGGCCGGAACTGAAGCCCTGCTTCCTCTTCATCACCGGCAACGTCATGGACGACTACGCGGTCTCCGTGCGGGAGCGCACCGGCGCGCAATTTATTCAAAAACCTTTCCGCATCTCCCTGCTGATCGAGTTGATCCGCGAGGCGGCCACCAACGGACGCACCCCGTGACTGAGAGTGAAGGCGGCGTGCCAACTCGTCTGCTGCTGGTGGACCGCGACGGCGGCTGCCGTGCCGGGAAGAGGCAACGGATTGCGCCGGCCGGGAGCAGGTGGAGCGCAGGACCATGCAGAAGGTTTTTGAACGGGTCCGCGGCGATAAGCAGGCGGCGCAGAAGGTGCTCGGGATCTCCCGCGCCACTCTGTACCGGAAGCTGAAGCGTTACGGGATCGGGTTGAATGGAAACCGGCAAGGCAAGGCCGGCGCCGGAGAGGCGCCGGAAGGGTTCTGGTTGTCACACGGCTAAGCGATCTCACTGTGAGACAATCGGACGGATGTGAATTTCCATGGTGTCTCTTTTCAGTTACTTCCGCAGGCTGTGGAAGGCTGATAAGTTGCATTTTGAAGCGGGCTCAGCAGGCGTGGGCCAATCCAGGGAGAAGTCTGCCGTGTTGCAGCGAGTGTTTGTTGTCTCGCAGGATGCTGAGTTCCTGGGGGCGATGCACCGGGAGTGGATGCGGCCGGAGTGGGCGCAGGCGGGTACATTGCCCGCGCTTGAGACCATGCAGCCCCGGCTGGATGTGCCTCTGCCCGAGACTGCCGTCGCCATTCTGGACGGCGAGGAAGGCCTGCCGATGCTGACCGGCGCCGTGACGCTGGCGCTGGTGGTGCGTGCTCCCGGTGAGGCCGTAAGTGAGGCCGTCGCGGAACGCGGGCTTTTGAGTTTGCCGCGCGCGGAAGGATGGGCGGCGGTGGCCGCGTGCCTGGCGCGCGAGTGTGTGTGGCGGCGCGAGGCGCAGGCGCGCTCCGCCGAACTGAGTTTGCGCCTGCATGAGAACGGCGGGGACTGCAACCTGGAGCGGCTGACGTCCTCGGCGCGCCACGAACTGGCCAACGCGCTGACGGCGGCCATGGGATATTGCGAGCTGTTGCTGGCGGAGGAGCAGTTAGGGGAGAAAGCACACCGGTGGTCGGAGACGGTTTACGCCTCGGTCCGCCGCGTGGATGTGTTGTTGCGGTTCATGTCGCAGAAAGATGCGGGGCAGGGCGTTAAGGCGCCCGCGGCACAGACCTCTCCGGGAGCCTCTCAGGCGGGAAGTAAAGGGAACTGAGTTTCGAGGTGCATTGTGTTCAAGAAAGTTTTGATTGTTGACGATTCGCCGGCGGAGAGCGCGCTGATGCAGTCGTTCCTGCAGCAGGCCGGCTATGCGGCGGTGTACGTAAGCGACCCCTTGCAGATCGAACAGACGCTGGCGGTCGAACATCCCAGCCTGATTCTGATGGACGTGGTGATGCCGGGCCGCAACGGCTTTCAGGCCTGCCGTGAGCTGAAGGGCAACGACGAGTTCCGCGGGATTCCCATCGTCATGGTGAGTTCGAAAAACGGGGAGAGCGACAGGTTCTGGGCCACGCAGCAGGGGGCCGATGGATACGTAATCAAGCCGTTTACCGGGCAGCAGTTGATCGGGGAAGTGCAGAGGTTGATCGGATAACGATGGCCGAGCCGGACAACAAGGCGCCGCAGAGCGAGGCCGTGGTTCCTCCCGAGGAGGAGCTGGTGGCTTCGCCGGCGGAGGACGCGAACGGCGAAGCCGCGCAGCCGGAAGAGCAGTACTGCATCTTCCGCGCCGGCCGCGAGCGCTACTGCCTGGGCGTGCTGGAGGTGGACGAGGTGGTGGAATGGCCGCGCATGACGCGCCTTCCCCTGGCGCCTCCGTTCCTGATGGGCGTGTTCAACCTGCGCGGAACCATTGTGCCGGTGATTGACATTGCGTTTACCGAAGTGCGGCGCGGCGATTTGCCTCCCCGTCAGGTGGTGGTGGCCTGCCAACGCGGCAGCAACGAGGCCGCGGATGTGCGCCTGGGACTGGCGGTGGATGAAGTGGTGGGCACTTACAGCACCAGCGAGCCGCTGTTGAAGGAAGAGGCTCCGCGCGAGGTGCCGCACTGCGCCGGCATGTTGCGCCACGGCGAACGCCTGGCGCTGGCCTTGGATTTGAAGAAGGTTCTGGAGACGTTCCCCGTGGGCGTCATTTAGGGCAGTTCCGTATGAGTAGCTATAGCGGGTGTACACCGTGCACTGCCGTTGCTCCCTGATGGTCGCAACGGCCAATGGCCGGTGGTTTTGGGAGACAGCAACTCTGGAAGCGTTCTAGCACGCGAGAGTTTTGCCGGAGCTTTTCCGGCGGGAGTTTTTTGTCGGGCACAATCGCGCCGGGGGCATGCCCCGCCGAGGGACCGGCGCGGTGTACTGGAGGACTTATGAAAGGCCGTCTTAATTCGACTATCGTCTCGCTGGTGGCACTGAACTTTGTGCTGGGCGCGGCGGTGCTGGCACTGGCCTACCTGGCGGGCGCGCACAGCGCCGGGCACACTCTGCTGGCGCTGCCGGCAGACGTGCTGGCCATGCTGCTGGGGGCCGTGGGCGCCCTGGTGGTAAGCACTCTGTTCGTGCTCTTCCGGCTCTCCAACAAGGTGTCCGAGCCGGTGAAGCAGTTGACCGAGTTCGCCGACGACCTGGGCAATGGAGACTTCCAGGCGCGTTTGGCCGAAGGCGGAGACGACGACTTCGGCTACATTGCCGCGCGCCTGAACCAGGCCGCCGCCAAGGCCGCCAAGGCCGTGCAGGACGACGAGGCACAGCGCAACCTGCAGCACTCGATCACCGACTTTCTCACCGTCGTCAGCCAGATTGCCCGCGGCGACCTGACGCTGCGCGGCAACGTGACCAGCGACGCGCTGGGCAACGTGGTGGACTCGGTGAACTACATGCTCGACAACTTCACCCAGGTTCTGCGCCGCGTGCGCGACGCCGCCAACGACGTGAGCGCCAGCGCCAATGAGACTCTGACGGCCTCCGAGGCCATGGCCACCGGCGCCACGCAGCAGGATCACGAAATCACCAACACCAGCTCGGCCGTGGAAGAACTCACGGTGTCGATGAAGCAGGTGAGCAACAACGCCGAGGCTTCGGCCGAGGCGGCGCGCCGCGCCCTGGACGCCGCCGAGCAGGGCAACCGCTCGGTGCGCGACACCCTGGACGGGATGCAGCGCATCCGCGCCAGCGTGCAGGCCACGGCCAAAAAGATCAAGTCGCTGGGCGACCGCTCGCTGGAGATCAGCGAGATCATCAACGTCATTAACGACATTACCGAGCAGACCAACCTGCTGGCGTTGAACGCCGCCATTGAGGCCGCACGCGCCGGCGAAGCGGGCCGCGGCTTTGCCGTGGTGGCCGACGAAGTGCGCAAGCTGGCCGAGCACTCGCGCACCGCGACCAAGGACATTGCGGCGCTCATCAAGGCCATTCAGGCCGAGACGAACGAGGCCGTGGTGGTGATGGAAGACGGCACGCGCGAAGTGGAAGTGGGCGCCCGCCTGGCCGACCAGGCCGGCAAGGCCTTGGAGGCCATCTCCAGCGTGGTGCGGCAGTCGGCGGAGCTGGTGCAGGAAATTTCGCTGGCCAGCAAGCAGCAGGTGCGCGGTACGGAAGGCGTGGCCAACGCCATGCAGATCATCAGCGGCATTACGCGGCAGACCTCGCAGGGCGCGCGGCAGACGGCCTTGAGCATGGAACGCATGGTGAAGATGAGCGAGCAGCTCAACGAGGCGCTGTCGCAGTTCCGCGTGCAGCAGGCCGCGGCCAGGAAGGAAGCGGGCGCGCGCAGCTAAGGGCGCGCGATGATCACGAAATTTTCCCGGGATGCGGGCGCAGATGACGCAGGAAGGAACCAATCCGGTGCTGACCGGCCACGAGGTGCGCGAGTTGCAACTGCTCATCGAGCAGCGCTCGGGAATCGTGTTCGACGAGTCGCGCGAGCGCTTTCTGACCTCGCGCGTGGTGGAGCACATGCAGCACAAGCAACTGCAGTACGGCGTGGAACTGCTGCGCATGGTGCGCCATTCCAACGCCGAATACGACACCATGCTGGAGCGCCTGCTGACGCAGGAGACACGCTTCCTGCGCTATCCCGGCTTGTTCACGGCCTTTGAGCGCAACGTGCTGCCCGACCTGGCGGCGCGCAAATTCTGGGACCGTCAGCAGAAGCTGCGCATCTGGAGCGCGGGCTGCGCCAGCGGCGAAGAGCCTTACTCCATTGCCATGGCGGTGAGCGACGCCTTTGGCGCGCCGCCGCGCATGACGGCCGAGATCATGGCCACCGACATCAGCCGCGAAGCCCTGGAACGCGCCATCCGCGGAGTGTATTCGCATCGCGTGCTGGAAAATCTTACCGAGCGGCAGGTTTCGATCTACTTCGACAAGCACGGCGCGGAGTACTCCGTGCATGCCATGCTGCGCGAGATGGTGCAATTTGCCCCGATGAACCTGGCCGAGCCGGTGTACCTGGGCCGCTTCGATTGCATCTTCTGCATGAACGTGCTGATTTATTTCGGAGCCGAGCTGCGCTCGCAGTTGATTCAGCGCTTCCACGCCTGCCTTGAGCCGGGCGGTTATCTCTTTCTGGGACACGCCGAGTCCGTGGTGGGCGTGCCGGTCAAGTTCAATCAGATCATTCTGCATGGCGCAAGGCTGCTGCAAAAGCCCCTGGAGCCGCTGATGGGGGGCGAATAATGCAAGGTCCAAGCCCCGAGATGGTCGAGCTGTTTTTGCAGGAGGCCAGCGAGCATCTGCAATTCCTGCGCGAGTACTCCGGCATTTTGCAGGATCCGTATCCGCTGTACGAAGACATTGAGCGCCTGTACATCTCCGCCCACGGCGTGGCCGGAACCGGCGGCACGTATGGCTACGCGCAGTTCCATGAAGTGGCGGGCAAGCTGGCGCACATCTACCAGTACGCGATGAACGCCTCCATTAGCCAGCAGGCCACGGGCCCTCTGGTGGAGTTCATCTACGAAGCCATTGCCGTGCTGGAGAGCGACCTGCTGATGATCAGCGCCAAGGGCGAGGAGGCGATGGACGAAATCGCTTCCTTCAAGCAGCGCTATCCCTTCGCCTTCCAGGTGCCGCCGCCTTCCATGGACGATCCGACCGAACAGCCGCATCCCCCGGAGCCGGAGCCGGACGAGCTTGTAGAAGCTGAGCAGCAGCCTGAGCCTGAGACGCAGACTCCGGTTGTTGAAGAGCCGGTTGCCGAAGCACCCGTTGCGCAAGCAACGTCTGCCGCCGCTGAGCCGGAAAGTTCCGCGCCGGAGACTTTCACGCAGGAGCCTGCGTGGGTGGCGGAAGAAGCTGCGCACACGGAAGAACATGCTCCGTTGGAGAGCGCGGATTTTGTGGAAGAAGTTTTGCCGGAGCCGCTGCTTTCCCTGAATGAGCCGTTGACGCAAGAAACGGAGCCGTTGACGCAAGAAGCGGAGCCGGTGGTGCAAGAGCCGGAGCCGGTGGCGGCAGAAGCGATGCAAGCGGAGCCGCTGGCGATGGAGAACGCGGCCGCTCCGCAAGCCGCCACGCCGGAGGAACCCGCCGCGGAGATCCTCGAGATTCCCGCGCTGGAAGCTGCACCGCCGCTCGATGATTTGCCCGCGCCTGAGTCCGA
>JARLGJ010000068.1 GCA_031296105.1 Acidobacteriota bacterium
GCGCTGTTCAATCGCGGCGCGCTGAGCTACCTCACGGGCGAGCCACTGCCCCTGCCCTTTGCCATGATGGCTCCCGCGGTGCCGGAGGCGTTGGGCAAGCTGGACTTCATCGGGCTGAACACCTACAACCGTCTGCACGTGCGCGCGCAACTGGGAGAGAACGCCGGACTGCACGTGCCCACGCATGTTCCGCAGGGCGACCACGGATCGGTTGCTCCGTATGGCGAGGCGTATCCGAAAGTAGTGTCGCAGGCGATTGAGACCTACGCGGCGTTGAAGGTGCCCATCTACATTACTGAAAACGGCGTGCCCGACCGCGAGGACCGCATACGTCCCTGGGTGCTGGTGAACAGCCTGCGCGAGCTGCGCAGAATGTGGCAGCAGGGCTATGACGTGCGCGGGTACTTCCACTGGAGTTTGGTGGATAACTTCGAGTGGAGCGAAGGCTGGCGGCTGCGCTTCGGGTTGTATGAGTTGGACGCCGAAACCCAGGAGCGCAAGCTGCGGCCGAGCGCGGAGCTATACAAACAGATCATCGCCGACAAGGGAATTCGAAGGAAGACGCTGGAGATGTATGCGGGGGAGCCGGAGTAGGCTCTTGATCGCTGTTCCCATTCAAGCCCAAAAGATGGCTTGAATGGGGCACTGGTGAGGTTTCAAGGTTTCAGAGTTTCAAGGTCTCAAGGTTGAAGAGCAAAAGCAAGGTCGACTTCCCCGCCCTAGCAACAACGGCTAGAATGGGGCACCCGCGCTATTGATGAATCTTTGGGTGTGCCCCAGGTTCACCCGCGAAGCGGGTTAACCTGGGAAGAAGTTAACTTGGAGCGAGGCCCAGGTTATCCGCGCACAAAACGCGCGTCGAACCTGAGGCACACCATCGCCGACGTTTCTTATCCACTCAAGCCAAAAGATGGCTTGAATGGGGCACCGCGACGATTTCCTGATTTTGGCATTCAACAGAGATCGAAAACCCCGCCGAAGAACATCGGGACCTACAAAGGAGACTTACAGTGCTTGCAAAGCTTCGCGCGAGCTCGTACTGGCTCGGCACATTGTGGGCAGTACTTCATGGTTTTGCCTGTACGCTTTTTTGACCCAGAGAATGCCCAGATCAGTAACCCGATCGCAAGCAATATGATCAGACCGCCAGGATCGGCCGATGAGGATTTTACGAGAAGTCCATGCATAGCGTTATTGAACCGTATACCAGCAGCTACAAACACCTATGATCGGTCTGGAGGCCAGGGTTAGCAGCCAAAGCGAGAAACCCATAAAAATTATGGGGCTGTACCTCAACACAACCGACTCAACTGCTGCGAAACATCAGCATATCCCAGGTTCGCAGATGGCGCTACAAAAATACGGCTGCGGCATCCTGACCTTATCTAGTTACGGCTGTTTACGCGGGCACGCTCTCATAGTCGCTGAAGGCTGGAGAGGGTTCGAGCAGGTCGCCGAGCGGAGCCAGGTCTTCGATTGGGAGGGGCTGCGCGGGTTCGTAGTCGTACTTGGTGCCTTCGTAGTGGCGGATCTGCACGCCTTCTTCGTCGATGGTCAGGTACGTCGGGTTGGCGTCGATCCAACTGCCGCTGTTGTAGTAGTCCACGCCGTGGCGCTGGATGTGGGTGGCCACGTGGGTGTGTCCGCAGAAGATGCGCTGCACGCGGCCGGCGCGGGCGTAGAGCAGGGCTCCTTCGGCGACGCGGGATTCCATGCGCAGCCAACTGGTGTTCATGCGGTCGATGAGGCGCGAGAGGCGCTTCTGGCGGCCTTCGATCTGTTGCAGCGTGTAGAGCAGGCGCTCGCCGACGCGCGGCCAGAAGTCGTTTTTGGCGCAGAGGCCGTCGAACTGGTGTCCGTGGACGGCGACGTGGCGCATGCCCTGGTACTCCCACACGTAGCGCTGATAGACGGGCACGCCGACCAGGTGCGACATGATCTGCGAGAGGCCGCGGTCGTGATTGCCCTCGACCCAGACCACTTCCACCTTGCGCTTGGGATTGCTGAGCTTGCGGATGCGCGAGAGGAACTTCCAGTGCTCGCTGGTAAGGCGGCGGAAGTTGAGGTCGCTGAAGATGTCGCCGAGGAGAACGAGGCGGCGGAAGTTGATGTTGGCCAACAACTCGGTGGCTTCGCGCGCCCGGCTCACCTCACTGCCCAGGTGCAGGTCACTCAGAATCAGCGTGTCCATCATCCGGGAATCCATCATCCGAGAGTCCGCCTTCCGCGTATTCGCCGCCTGCTCAACCATGACGAGGATAGGATCGTCGAAAAGGGTTACATGGGAATCAAGGGCAGGTGAAAGTTGCATGAAAAGTTGTGCAAAGACACCGGAATGTTATTGGCGTATGCGAGGTGCGCCAGGGGAGAGCAATACGGACGATCCGGCAATTGCCGCGAAGATGCTTGCGAGCTATGGTTTAGAGCGACACAGCGAAGAAGGGGAATGGACTTGCGTGTGACCTACGCACTTTCCTCTCATTTACCAAACATTTACACTGGATTCATCGGCCTGCAAGCAGTTGTGGGCAAGAATTCATCTTATGCAACGCAGCACGCTCGAACCCGAAGCACCCACTCCGTTCGCCCGCCTGGGTAAGCAGATTCCCTGGGCTCGTCCGTTTTTACCCATTCGACGGCTGGACCGCCTTTATACCGACGCGCTGACGCACACCGGAGGCAATGTCTTCGACGGCATTCTGGACGAGATGGGCGTGAGTTACACGGTGCGCGAGGCCGACTGGAAGAATCTTCCCACCAGCGGACCGGCGATTGTCTTCGCCAACCATCCGTTCGGGATGCTGGACGGCATCCTGATGGCCTCCCTGCTGATGAAGGTGCGTCCCGACATGAAGATGCTGGCCAACCAGTTGCTGGCCTGCATGGAGAAAGTGTCGGAGCACTGCATTCTGGTGGACAACATGATGGGCGAGGGCCACGAGACGGCCAACCGCAAAGGCATCCGCGAGGCCCTGGATTGGCTGCGCGACGGCCACATGCTGGTGGTGTTCCCGGCAGGCGAAGTGGCCAGTTGGAGCCGCCACCACCGCCGCGTGCTGGATCCGGCCTGGAACCGCAACATGGCACGGCTGGCGCGGATGAGCGGCGCGGTGAGCGTGCCGGCCTTCATCAATGGCACCAACAGCGTGGGCTTCCATCTGGCGGGGATGATCAATCCCAAGCTGCGCACCTTGTTTTTGCCGCACGAGCTTTTGAACAAGCGCGGCCGCCGCTTTGAAGTGCGCTTTGGCGCGCCGGTGGAAGGCGAGACGCTGAAGGCCATCAAGGACGACGACAAGGCCATCGACCTGCTGCGCTGGAACAGTTCTCTATTGCAACTGCGCGACCGCCTCGGCTCGCCGCGGGTTCGCTTCTTCCCCACGCGCTGGCAGCCGCGCCATGCGGTGGCCGCGGCGGAAGAGCCGGCGGTGCTGCTGCGCGAACTGCAAGCGCTGCCGCCGGAGTCTCTGCTGGATTCGATGGGCAAGATGAGCGTGTACGCGCTGAGCTCGCGGCAGGCGCCGCACATTGTGCGCGAAATCGGACGGCTGCGCGAGATTACCTTCCGCGCCAACGGCGAGGGCACGGGCAAAGCGCGCGACCTGGATCGCTTTGACGCCTACTACACGCACCTGGTGCTGTGGAACGACGAGCGGCAGGAGATTGCCGGCGCCTACCGCATCTGCAACGTGCAGGAGGTGCTGCGGCGCTACGGCATGCGCGGGCTGTACACCACGTCACTGTTCCGCTTTCAGCCGAAGTTCTTTGCCAAGGTGGGCCCGGCAATGGAGCTGGGACGCTCGTTCATCCACCTGGACTATCAGCGGCAGTACGCGCCGCTGCTGGTGCTGTGGAAGGGCATTGGCAGCTACCTGGTGCGGCATCCGGAGACACCGGTGTTGTTCGGCGCCGTCAGCATCAGCGCGGATTACTCGCTGGCCTCGCGCGAGGTGATGACCAGCTACCTGAGCGCGCACACGGTGGACGCCGAGCTGCTGAAGCTGATCCGCCCGAAGAACCCGCCGAAGTCCGGCGCGGAAAACGTGCAGGAGCCGGAGATGTTTGCCCGCGTCTTCTCGATGGACGACATTTCGGAGTGGGTAAGCATGTTCGAAAGCGACGGCAAGGGCGTGCCCGTGCTAGTGCGCCACTACATGAAGCTGGGCGGCAAGTTCCTGGGCTTCAACGTGGATGCCAAGTTCAGCAACGTGCTGGACGGATTGCTGCTGGTGGACCTGCGCGAGGCCAAGCCCGAGTTGCTGGCGCGCTACCTGGGCAAGGAAGGCGCGCAGAACTTTCTGAAGGTTCACGCGCCGCAGAAGGCCTAGCCCGCTTCCCTCGCGCGTTGCCAAAGCGGTTGCCGCGGGCTTCCTGAATGCAGTATTGTTGCGCCGTGGCCCGCAATCTTTCCATTTCGCAGAAGAGTCCGGCGGAAGCAGATCCCGCTGGGCTTTCCTGTCTGCGCGCGGAAGAGCGCGGCCAGGCGGTGACCGCCGAGCTTGCCATACGCCTGCTGGCCTTGCTGGAGAAGATGACGGAGCACGCCGCGGCCGAGGACGTGCATCATCTGCGCACCACGGTGCGGCGGCTGGAGGTTCACCTGCCGCGGGCGGCCAGGAAGATTGCCCGGGCGCTGCGCGGACTGCGCAAGGGGGCTGGCGTGCTGCGCGACCTGGATGTGCATCTGCAACTTTTACAGTGCGCGCCATTCACCGGACACGGAGAGCATTCCGCGCACGCACTGCGTGGGCCGCTGCGCACGCGCCTGACCCATCAGCGGCGCGAAGAAGAAGAGCGCCTGCTGCGCTGCGTGGCCAAGGTGCGCGAACGTTTAGAACAGCGCCTGCCCCAGGCCGCACGCGCGGCGGCACGGCCCGCGCCGGGCCAGGCGGCCGCGGAGCGAATCGTCGAACAGGTTCGCCGGCGCTACGCGCGGCTGACGGAAGAAATTCCCGAAGAGGCAGACGCGCTGCACGGCCTGCGCATTGCGGTGAAGAAACTGCGCTACCGTCTGGAGCCGTTGGCCGCACACACCGCGGCTGCGGAGGCGACGGCCCAGCTCAAGCAAGTGCAGGACGCCATTGGCCTGTGGCACGACTGGGCCACGATGGTGGAGATCGCCGCGCGCGAAGTACGGGACAAGCCCAGGAGCGCGGCTCTGCTGGGGGTGCAATTGCGCGCTGCGCGGGAACTGGCGCGGGCGCGAAGAGTGGCCTCCGCGGTGCGCGGCGCCATGCGCACGAGCGCCGCGCGGGAACACAAGCCGGAGGCGGGCAACGCAGTGCGCGGCAACATTCAATTCATTCTGGGCAGGGCCGGCTGATGGCTATTCTGGCGGCGGTGGACATAGGAGCGAACTCGGTACGACTGAAGATCGCTCGCGTGGTGCGCAAGCGCCTGGAGGTTCTGCACGAAGACCGCGAAGTGGTGCGGCTGGGCGAGAGTGTATTCCGCACCGGCGCGCTATCTCCGGAGGCCATGGAGCTGACGGTGCGCCTGCTGCGGCGCTTCCAGAAGGCGGCCCAGGCGCACGGCGTCACCTCGGCGCGAGTGGTGGCCACCAGCGCGCTGCGCGATGCCAACAACGGCGCGGCCTTTGTGCAATGGGTGCAGGCGGCCATCGGCTGGAAGGTCGAGGTCATCAGCGGACTGGAAGAAGGACGCCTGATCCACCTGGGCGTAACGGCCAACACGCGGCCCTCGGCCGGGCGCACGCTGCTGATCGACCTGGGCGGCGGAAGCTGCGAATTGATTGTAAGCAATCGCGGGCAGATTGAGCGGCTGTACAGCCTGCCGCTGGGCGCAGTGCGTTTGACGCGCGAGTTTTTGAAGCACGATCCGCCCACGGACACCGAACTCGACCAGATGAGCAGCTACATCAGCGAAGAAGTGGGACGGCTGCGGCAGAAGCTGACCGAGCACAAAATTCAGCACGTGGTGGCCACCAGCGGCACGCCGGCGGCGCTGCGTGAGGTTTACAACGCCTCGCTGGAAGAGCCGCAGGCGGATGTGCCGCGGGCGGCGCTGTTCCGCATTACGCACAAGCTGAGCACGCTGGACACCTTGCAGCGGCGCGCCCTGCGCGGCGTGGGACCGCGGCGGGCGGAAATCATTGTGGCCGGCGCGCACGTCTTCGCCGAGCTGTTCACCGCGCTGGAGCTGGAAAGCTTCCGCTATTTGCCTTTTGGATTGCGCGACGGCCTGCTGGCGCAGATGGCCGAGGACGCGGCCAACATTGGACTGCGGCAGAAGCTGGACGACGAGCGGCAGAACTCCATACAGAATCTTGCCGAACACTACGGCGTGGACGAGCGCTTTGCGCAGCGCGTTGCGGAGCACGTGCAGAAGCTGTTCAAGCTGCTGGCGCCGGTGCATCGCCTGCCCGCGGAATACGCGGGGCTGCTGCACGCGGCGGCCATGCTGCACGAGGTGGGATCGTTCATCAACCGGGCAGGACGCAGGCGGCACGCGTGGTATATCCTGGCGCACTCGGAGTTGCTGGGCTTCTCTCCGGCGCAGCGGCGGATGGTGGCGGCGCTGGCGCGTTACCTGGGCAAGTCAAAGATTGTGCCCACCAGCCAGGCGGTGCGGCTGCTGACTCCGGCGGACCGCGTGCTGCTGCCGCGCGGCGTGGCGCTGCTGCGGCTGGCGCGCGCGCTGGAACAGGGCCGCCGTGGCGCTGTGCTGACGGTAAAAGCCAAGCTGACGGCGCACAACGTGCTGCTGACGCTGGAGACGAAATCCGCCGGCGCCGAACTGGAATTGTGGGCGCTGGAAAAAGAGCGTGCCTACTTCTTCGAGATCTTTGGACGCGAGCTCTCCTGCGCCGAAGCGTAGGCGGCGGCAAACGAGGTCTTCACCAGGCGCGGCGTCACCATCCACTGCAACACGGCGCGCTTGGCCCCCATCTCCACCCGCGCCACGCATCCCTTCTTCAAATCCACGGCCTTCTGGCTGAGCCCTTCGGTGACCAGAAGGGAGAGGAAACGGTTCATGTTGGGGCTGTGACCGACCAGCAGAATCGCCTCCGCGGCGCGGTTCTGATTGATCAACTGGCGCAGGCGCTCGTAATCAGCGCCGGGCTTGAGCGCGGCAACCGTTTCGATCTTCTGCTCGAAGTCGATCTCATTGGCGACGAAGTATGCCGTTTGCGTGGCGCGCTTCAAAGGGCTGGAGTAAATCCTGTCCACGTGCACGTCGAGCGCGTTGAGCAGGCGTCCGACGTAACGGCACTGCTCAATGCCCTCCTGCGCAAGAGGGCGTTTGTCATCTTGCGCGGGATTCAGACGCTTGGTGCCAGCGAATCCGTGGCGCATAAAGTACACGATCATGCCAGCATCTTACACCGGAACGATGAAAATATGGTTACAGCGCTAACGTGAAGACTTGGAGGAGGTTCGCGTGCGCGGAACACGCGGGCGAGCGGGTTTCTCCGGCGCCACGGGGATGGACATGGAGTCGCGGCGGCCCTCGGCCACGTCGATGAGGAAGTCCTGCGCCAGGAACGGAGCAGCCTTGCCACGCGCAGGAATTTTGTAGCCGCCGCCGCGCTGCAGGAAGCGAGCCTTGATGTTGTCGGCCAGGTACGCGGCCAGCATCTCATTCTTGACGCGGTCGCGCAGCAGAGGATCGCGCAGGGGGAAGACCACCTCGACGCGCTCATGCAGATTGCGCGGCATCCAGTCGGCGCTGCCCAGGTAGATCTCTTCGTCGCCACCATTCTGGAAGTAGTAGATGCGGCTGTGCTCCAGGAAGCGGCCCACAATGCTGCGCACGCGAATGTTATCGCTGATGCCGCGAATGCCGGGATTGAGCGAACAGATGCCGCGCACGATGAGGTCCACCTGCACGCCGGCCTGCGAGGCGCGATACAGCTCCTGCACCACGTTCTTGTCCAGCAGCGCGTTGACCTTGGCGACGATGCGCGCGGGCTTGCGGGCGCGGGCGTGATCGGCTTCGCGGGCGATGAGGTTGGCCACGCGCTCGGCGAGATCGACCGGCGCCACCAGCAAGGGATTGTAGTTGGGCTGCTCGGAGTAGGCGGTAAGGAAGTTGAAGACGTTGTGCACCGCGGCCGTCATCTCCGAGTTGGAGGTGAGCAGGCTGAGGTCGGTGTAAAACGCGGCGGTGGACGGATTGTAGTTGCCCGTGCCCAGGTGGGCGTAGCGGCGGATGCCGTCTTCTTCCTTGCGCGCCACCAGGGTCAGCTTGCAGTGCGTCTTGAGGCCGACCAGGCCGTGAAAGACCTGCACGCCGGCGTCTTCCAGCTCGCGCGCCCACTTAATGTTGGAGGCCTCGTCAAAGCGCGCCTTGACCTCGACGACGACGGTGACTTCCTTGGATGCCGCGGCCTCGACGAGAGCCTCGACAATGGGAGAGTTCTCGTTGGTGCGGTAAATGGTCTGCTTGATGGACAGCACGGCGGGGTCTTTGGCCGCCTGCTCGATGAACGAGACCACGCTGTTGTAGCTGTCAAAGGGATGGTGCAGCAGCACATCGCGCTGGCGCAAGGCGCCCCAGATGTCGCGCGTGCCCTTGGGCAGCGACCACTCCTTTGCCTGGAAGGGTTTGAACTTGAGGTCCGGGCGGTTGGCCGCGCTGTACAGGTGCATGAGACGCGAAAGATTGACCGGCCCCGGCGTGCGATAGACCTGCCAGTCCTGCAACTCGAAGACGGTTTGCAGGCGCTGCACGATTTCCGTGCTGGCATCGGATTCGATCTCGAGGCGAACGGCGTCTCCCTTGCGCCGGTTGTGCAGCTCGGTCCGCACGCTCTCCAGCACCGAGCGCGATTCCTCTTCCTGCAGGTAGAGGTTGCTGTTGCGGGTGATGCGGAAGGCGCCTTCGCTGAGAATCTCATAGCCGCGGTACATGCGCCCGGCGTGCAGGGCGACCAGGTCGGCGAGCGCGATGAAGGAGTCGCCCTTGGCATCCGGCAGGTGCACCAGTCGCGGCAAAGAGCGCGGCACGGTGACCACGCCCATGTAGGTTACACCGGTGGCGCTGCGGCGGCGGCGGCGCAAAAGAAGCGCCTGGCAAAGGGCCTTGTGCAGGACGCGCGGAAAAGGGTGCGCGGGATCGACGGTGACCGGCGTGAGCAGCGCATCCAGCTCGTTGCGGCAGTAATCGTCCACCACTTCGCGCTGCTGGTCGTTGAGGTCGCCGAGCGAATGCACGCGGATGCCCTGGGCGCGCAGGGCGGGCAGCAGATACTCGTTCCAGCAGCGGTACTGCTGGCGCACGAATTCGTGAGTGACTTCGGCAACCTGCTGCTGTTCGTCCATCGGCGTCAGGCCGTCGGGACCGGGATCGACCTGGCCTTCTTCGAGATGCTGCAAGAGGCCGGCAATGCGAATCTCGAAGAACTCATCAAGATTGCTGGCGGTTATCGCAAGGAACTTGACGCGCTCCAGCAGCGGATTCGCCTCGTTGCACGCTTCTTCCAGCACGCGGCCGTTGAATTGCAGCCAGGACAGGCTGCGGTTGAGGAAATACTCCGGGCTGGCGAGCGAGCGGGGACGCACCAACATAGTGTAATGCCTTGGGGGTGAATATGCCATGTGCGCCATTCAGAGTGCGCCACGAGGCCTGATTTTTACGGCGCTGACATAGTTACGAAACGGAGTGTTCACAAAATTTTACAAAATGGGAATAGGGTATGAGGTTACGAGGATGTTAGCTTGAGTTATAGACCGCCTCCCCCGAATGCGGTAGTGAGTGAGCCAAACATTATGAGTATGTTGCCACACATCGTGAATGGCGAGGCCGAGAGCCACACCTCAGGACCATACAAGGTCCAGGTGCTCGACCGTGCCGTCGGCATTCTGGAATTATTGTCCAAGACCGAAGAGGAAATGTCGCTGGGTGAGTTGACCGCGGCCATCGGATTACACAAGAGCACCGTGCATCGCCTGTTGATGGTCCTGGAAGGCCATGGGCTGGTGGAGCGCAGTTCGTTGCATGGGCGCTACCGGCTGGGTCTGCGCCTGTTCGAACTGGGCAGCACGGCGGTGGCCAACCTGCGTCTGCGCGACAGCGCGCGTCCGCGCATGGTGCGCCTGGCCAACGAAGTGCAGGAAACGATTCACCTGTCGGTGCTGGACCACGGCAGTGCAATCTGCATCGATCAGATTGAACCCGAGCGCAGCGTACGCATGACGTTCCACATCGGCAACCGCTTTGCCGCCCACGCCACGGCCAGCGGCAAGGCTATTCTGGCGCACCTTCCGGAGAGCGCGCTGCAGGAGTATCTTCATGCCTACACACTGCGCTCGTTTACCCGGAAGACCATCATTGACGCCGAGCAGTTGGCCGCGGAATTGAATCAGGCGCGCGAACTTGGTTACGCGGTGAGCGATGGCGAGGCGGATCTCGAGGTCACCTCGGTGGCGGTTCCGGTTTTCGGCAGACACGGCGAGGTGCTTGCCTCCCTGGGCGCCACCGGCCCCATCTATCGCATGGCACGCGAGCGCATTCCTTCCCTGGGGGAACGCCTGCGCTCGATGGCTGCTGAACTCTCCGCGCAACTCAACGGAAGCACGGCGGAAAAAGCCGCCTGCTGATGCCATCTCTTAGCAATTGAAAAAAAGGCCGCATCCGGCAAGGAGCGGCCTTTTTCTATTTGTGATGTTCGTGGCGCAGATACGGCGAAACGTGTTTGTGGGCAACGCCGCCGTGTTCGTGGCGATGCACGTGAACCAGGTTGGCGGCTTCCAGCAGCTCCGTATCAGCCAGCACGGCTTCCGGCGCGGCATCGGCCACCACCCTTCCCTGCCGCAGCACCACGGCACGGCCGCTGATTTCGCTGAGCGCCTCAAGCTGATGCGTGGCGGTGATCACCGTCTTGCGTCCGTCGTTCCAGCTCTCCAGCAGTTCGATGACCTGGCTTTGGCTGCGCGGATCGAGCGCCGCAGTGGGCTCGTCGAGCAGCAGCACGTCGGGGTCAAGCACGACGACCGAGGCAATGGCAACGCGCTTTTTTTCACCGCCGCTCAGGCGATACGGCGCGCGATCCTTCAGGTGTTCGGCGCCAATCCATTGCAGGGTGGACATGACGCGGTCGAGGATCTCCTGACGGCTCCAGCCGAGTTGCAGAGGGCCGAAGGCCACTTCGTCGAAGACCGTGGGATTGAAGAGCTGTACGTCGGGATTCTGAAACACGAGTCCAACCTGGCGGCGGAAGCGCAGAGCGAACGCTTCGTCCTCCAGCGCGTCCTCCGTGAGCGGCTCGCCGCGAAAGCGCAGCGTGCCCGCCTGCGCGAAATAAAGGCCGTCCATCAGGCGCAGCAGAGTGCTTTTGCCGCTGCCATTGGCCCCCAGCAGAGAAATGCGCTCGCCCTCCCGAACCCGCAGCGACAGGCCATTGAGCGCCGGCACGCGATCGTACTCGAAACGCAGATCCTGGATCTCAAACTCCAGGGGCGCGGCCATGGCCGCTTCGGATTGCGCCGCGTTGACTGGTGATTGCTCCATAACTTTTTTTCCCAGATCCTATCGGCCCGCCGAAAGGGCCAGCACAATGGCGGCGGCAAATCCCACGCCCGCCACGGCATCGGACGGCCGCAGGCGGAACTCCTCGATGAGGCGCACCTCGCCGCGGAAGCCGCGCGCGCGCATGGCCAGAAACACTTCATTGCCCAAGGCCAGCGTCTTGCTCATCAGCACACCGCCGGTCTCGATCATAAGCCTGCGCTCCTGGCGCGGGCTGAGGCGCCCAACCATGCGGCTCTGGCGCGATTCGAACATGGCGTTGGAGGTCTCAACCAGCAGCACCACGTAGCGATGCGTCATGGCCAGCAGGGCGATCACCTCCACTGGGACAAACAACGTGCGCAGGGCCTTTAGCAGATGCATCCACGGCGTGGTCAATACCAGCAGGGTGCCCAGGGTCACGGCGGCTTCCACGCGCGCCAGCAGCAGCAGCGCCGAATGCGCTCCGTTGGCCGTGATGGTGAGCCCGGCGAAATGCGCCAGCGGCGCGCCGGGCGTAAGGAACAGGGCTGGGGCGGCGATAAGCGCCGTAAAGCTGAACGCCACCAGCCACACCCGCGTGACCAGCCGCAGCAGGCTCAGGCGCGAGGCAACGGCCAGCGCCACGCCCAGCGCGAGCAAACCGGCCAGCACGGCCAACCGGTGCGAGAGCGCGGCGGTAACAACCAAGCCCAGCAGCCCGATGAGTTTGACGCGCGGATCGACCGCTTGCAGCAGTCCGCGGGCGCGCGCCGTGTCCTCCTGCACCAGGGTGCGCTCCAGCGCCCGGCTGAAGCCGCGCAGGGTGCGCGAGACCACTCCGGCGCGCAGACGGCGGCCCGTTGAGGACGCCACGGGCACGCCGTCGTCGCCGGCACCGAAGCGTCCGGCAATCCAGAAAATGACCCAGACCACGGCGCAGATCAGGCCGACGCCGAAGATCGCCGAGAGCAAGTACCCGAAGGCCGCGCTCTTGACGAAACGGGGAGCATAGTCGGGCATGGGGGCGGTCCAGAGGTTGGTGAGATGCGCCAGTCCGGTGGGCGCCGCCGAGGGCGCGGCCATGTGTCCGCTGGCAGCCACCATCTGCGTGCGGGCCGAGGAGTCGGAGAAGTCCGCGGCAGACCACTCGCCCCAAGCCGTGCCTCCGGCAAGAATGCCGAGTGGCGTAAGCAGCATGGCCAGGGCCAGGACGCCCCATAACGGCGCTCGCAGTGGACGAGCGGACTCGGCGGGCGGCGCAGACAGACCCACCAGCACGGGTTCGTTGCGCCGCAGGTAGCCGAACAACCCGGCGGACATGACGGCCTCGGCGGCGCCGGCCACGGTGAGGTGCCCGGCCATCATGGCCGGAATCGCGACGTGCAGCGGGTAGGGCGCATAGAGCGGCGCGCCCGCAGCATCGTGAAAGAGCATCGGCTGCACGCCAAACTCGATGGCTGCCAGCAAGGCGGAGAAATTGATGGCCCCGTAACCGGCCAGGGCGGCGGCCAGCACGCGGCGGCGCGACTCCGGAGCGGCACCCAGGCTGATGAGACGGTAGAGAACCCAGGCGGCAAACGATCCGGCGATGGCCATGTTGAAGCAGTTGGCGCCCAGGGTGGTGATGCCGCCGTCGCCGAAGAAGAGCGCCTGGATGGTGAGCGCCAGCGAAATGGCCAGCAGAGACGACCAGGGCCCAAGCACGATGGCGGCAATGCCCACGCCCACGGCGTGTCCCGTGGTGCCTCCCGGCAAGGGGAGGTTGAACATCATGATGACGAAGCTGAAGGCGGCAAAGAGCGCAAGCTGCGGCAGGGAGCGCGCCAGCAGACGGCGGCGCGTGCGGCGCAGGGCGGTGATCCAGCAGGGGGCACTGGCCGCGTAAAGCACGGCGCAGGTGCTGGGGCTGAGATAACCGTCAGGTATGTGCACGCGCGGCTCCTTTTGTCAGTTTACCCGATGGCCAACGGTGCGGCATGACGGCTTCCCTTTTCCGGGAGGCGTTTCTTAGTGGGAAGCCCTTGTAAATCCGCGGCTGCGTGCCGCGTGCATTCCGCCATTTTCTGCCCGATGCTAAAGAAGACGAACAAGGGGACGGCGCAGGCTCAAGCCTTCGCGGTTCCCGTCCGATGTAAAGGGCAGGAGATTGCCATGGAGAGCATGGAACACAAGGACGCTGGCAACGCCGCACAGTTGTTGCAGCTTGTCAGCTTCAGCGTGGCCAATGAAGAGTATGGCCTGGACATCCTGCGCGTGCAGGAAATCATCCGCACGCAGCAGCTTACGCGCGTGCCTAACCTGCCGGATTACGTGGAAGGCGTGATTAACCTGCGCGGCAAAGTGATCCCGGTGATTGCCTTGCGCCGGCGCCTGGGACTGGAAGCGGTGGACTCCGACAAGAACACACGCGTGGTCGTGGTGGACGTGCACGGGCAGACGGTGGGCTTCATCGTGGACGCCGTCAGCGAAGTGCTGCGCATCAGTTCGGAGACCGTGGAACCTACGCCGCGCATCGGCCAGGTGGAGCGCGAGTACATAGCCGGTGTCGGTAAGCTGGATTCGCGCCTGCTGCTGATGCTGGATCTGGAGCGGCTGATGAACCAGGCCGAGATCGGCGCAACCGTGCAGTAAAACAAGCTTGATTGCGGTGTAATGCCCCCCTGATTGCCCCGGACGGTAACAAGCCATGTCCGCCCGGGGCGTTTTTTGTTCGCGGCCCATGGCCGCAGGAGACTTAGGTCGCTTCCAGAGAAGCTGCATCCCGAAGTCGCCGGCCACGGGCCGTTGCGACCACCAGGGAGCAAGGGCAGCACACAATTTACACCGGCTATCGTTACTCTGGAACCGCTTTAGCGACCCGCCACGCGCAGGTTGTTGGTGACCTGGAAGATACCCGGCACACCACTGGCGCGCATGAAGGCAGCGTCCTTGTCGGCCTGATTATCCACCAGGCCCTCCAGCGTTACGCGGCCATTGTTCACAATGATGTGAATGTCCAGCTCCGCCGGCCAGGAGTAGCGCGCGAGCCCGCCCCAGGAGAAGATGGCGTGCGCCACCTGATGACGGAGGCGCTCGTCCATGGAAGACGGCGGCAGATCGGTGATGTGATCCACCACGGCCTTGACGCCCTTGATCTGCCTGGTGCGCTTGACGGCGCTGCTGTGCAGGTCCAGCGCAAACGTCCAGCCGGTCAGTTCCACCGTGCCATCCTTCACGCGGAAGGCCAGCCAATCCCACATGCCGTAGTAGGGTTCAAGCAACAACTCGTGGCGCACTTCGTGGGCAATGCGTTCGTCCTCGTTGGCCGGAGGCGTTTTGATTTTTATCGCCGTCATCACGGGAATATAGCTGTCCTGCGAGACGGCAGAGGGGCCGGCACTCTGCGGCGCGGGGGCGGACTGGGCCGCCAGCGGCAGAGACAGGGCAAGGGTGGCAATAGAAACCAGCAAATACCGAGCGTACTTCATAATCGTCACTCCTTCACATTGTCCTTCCCTTCTCATTCAACGCGAACAAGAAGGAAATGACTTTATTCCATCATGCGAAGTGTAAGGCGGCATTCATCTGGCAACGCCGGACAAAGTTCGCAAGCATGGACATGCCCTCGCAGGTGAGCACCGATTCCGGGTGAAACTGCACCCCCTCGATGGGCAACGAACGATGGCGGACGCCCATGATGATACCGTCCGCGGTGGTGGCTGTCACCACCAGTTCGGCGGGACAGGTAGCGGGATCGATCACCAGAGAGTGATAGCGGCCCACCTCGAGATCCTGCGAAACGCCTTCAAAGATGCCCTGGCCGTCATGCCGCACGCGGCTGCACTTGCCGTGCACGGGCCTGGAGGCGCGCACAATGCGTCCGCCAAAGGCCTCGCCAATGGCCTGGTGGCCGAGGCAGACGCCGAGAATTGGCACGTTCGGGCCAAGCGAGCGGATGGCTTCGAGCGAAACGCCGGCGCCGCGCGGCTCGCCGGGACCGGGCGAAACCACCACTCCGGCGTAACCGCCCGCGGCAATCTCCGGCACGGTGATGCGGTCGTTGCGCACCACGCGCGGGTCAGCGCCGAGCGAACCGAGGAACTGCACCAGGTTGTACGTAAACGAATCGTAATTATCGATAACGAGCAGCATCAGGCCTCCGCTTCTGCCAGGGCGATGGCGCGGCGCAAGGCACGCGACTTGTTGATGGTCTCTTCATATTCAGTGGATGGCACGCTGTCGGCCACAATGCCCGCTCCGGCCTGCACCGCCAGCTCGTCGCCATGCAGTTCCATGGTGCGAATGGTGATGCAGGAGTCGAGATTGCCAGCGTAATCGGCGTAAAGCACGCAGCCCGAGTAGGCTTCGCGCGGTCCGCGTTCGAGTTCGGCGATGCCCTGCATGGCGCGGATTTTGGGCGCGCCGGAAACCGTGCCTGCCGGAAAGCAGGCGCCGAGAGCGTCAAAGCGATCCAGCTCCGGACGCAGTTCGGCATGCAGTTCCGTCACCAGGTGCTGCACGTGCGAGTATTTTTCGACAAACATCAGCTTGGCGACTTTGACCGTGCCGAAACGCGCCACGCGTCCCAGATCGTTGCGGCCCAGATCGACCAGCATCATGTGCTCGGCGCGCTCTTTTTCATCGGCCATCATCTCCTCGGCCAACTGCTCGTCTTCCGCCGCGCTGGCTCCGCGCGGACGCGTTCCGGCGATGGGGCGGTAGTTGAGCTCGCGCTGGCGGCAGCGCACCAGCATCTCCGGCGAAGCTCCAATGAGCAGGCGCGGCGGACCACCGGCCTCGTCAGCGCCAAAATTGAGCAGGAACATGTAGGGCGAGGGGTTGGTGGCGCGCAGCGCGCGATAGAGCGCCACGCCATCGACCGTGGTGCGGCGCGTGAAGCGCTGCGAGAGCACGATCTGGAAACACTCACCGGCAAAGATCAGCTCCTTGCCAGCGGCCACGGCCTGTTCGAACTCCTCGCGCGTGAAGTTGGAGGTGAACTCGGCTTCTCCCATGCCCGCCACGCCGACGGGCTTGAGCGGCGCGGCGGCCGGAGCGCTGAGCCTGGCCACCATGGCGCGATTGGCGGCCACGGCGGAATCGTAGGCGGCGCGCAGTGCGGCTTCATCCGCCGCGGGAGCGATCTCGGCCAGTGTGCGGATCTGAATCTGCTGGCGTGCGTGATCGAAGGCGAGCACGGTACGGAAGATGAGGAAGCACGCCTCGTCTCCGGGACCGGCGACGGCCTGCATTGCGGAGTCGAACCAGCGCGCGGCGGAGTAGGCGAGATAACCCACGCAACCACCGGCCATGGGAGCAATGTTTTCCGGCGCGGCAATTGTGTGACCGGCAAACTCGCGGCGCAAAGCATCGACGGCCGTGCCTTCGACGATCTGCGCGCCCGATGCATCTTCCAATGTGGTGACGCCATTGCGGCTGCGCACTACCTTGGCCGGGCCGGAGCCGAGGAAGGAGTATCGCGCCAGGTGCTCGCCGCCCTCGACCGATTCGAGCAAGAACGAGCGCGCCGCGCCCTCGGCGATGCGCAAATACGCGGAGAGCGGCGTCAGCAGGTCGGCCGAAACGGTCTCCGTGACGGCGACGAGATTGCCCGCGGCGGCGAGGCGGCAGAATTCGGCGAACTGCGAAGGGTTGGTCATCGCGCGGCTCCGGCCGTCTGCGGTGCGTGCACGCTGCGCCCCACCAGCGAGGCAATGCCGCGCAGGTTCTGCATCATGGCATCGAACTGCGCGGGATAGAGCGACTGCGCGCCGTCGGAGAGTGCGCGGTCGGGATCGCAATGCACCTCGACGATGAGGCCGTCGGCTCCGGCGGCCACTCCGGCGCGCGCCAGGGGAGCAACGTTGTCGCGCTTGCCGGAGGCGTGGCTGGGATCGACGAGGATCGGCAGGTGGGTGAGCCGCTTGACGGCCGGGATGATGCCGACGTCGAGCGTGTTGCGCGAGTGATCGGCAAAGGTGCGTATGCCGCGCTCGCAGAGAATGACGTTGTAGTTGCCCTCGCTCATGATGTACTCGGCGGCCATCAGCAGCTCTTCCAGCGTTGCCGACATGCCGCGCTTGAGCAGCACCGGCTTGCGGGTTTGCCCGGCGAGTTTGAGCAGCGCGAAGTTCTGCATATTGCGCGCGCCGATTTGAATGATGTCGGCGTACTGCTCGATGAGCGCGAGCGAGATATGATCGATGGCCTCGGTGACCACCAGCAAGCCGAACTGCTCGCGCGCGCCGGCAAGAATTTCCAGACCCTCTTCGCCGAGCCCCTGAAAGGCGTAGGGCGAGGTGCGCGGCTTGTAGGCGCCGCCGCGCAGGAAGCGCGCGCCGCTACGGGCCACGGCCTCGGCGGAGCGGAAGAGTTGATCGCGCGACTCCACGCCGCAGGGTCCGGCCATGATGGCCAGCTCTTCTCCGCCGATGGTGGCATCGCTGTTCGCGAAGCGAATGACGGTGTTCTCCGGCTTCACATCGCGACTGGCCAGCTTGTACGGCTTGGAGACCGGAATGACCTCGGCCACGCCGGGTAGCTGGCTGAGCGCGTCGGCCTCCACCGCTCCCTTGTTACCGGTAATGCCGATGGCGGTGCGGGTGGCGCCGGGCAGAGGGTGCGGACGGTAGCCCATCTCCTCCACGCGGCGGCAGGCGTTCCGCACCTGCTCTTCGGTTGCATTGATATCCATCAATATAAGCATGATTAAGCCTCAACTTCCTGGGCGGCCACCAGTTCGCGGACGAAACTTTCAACCTCCGCCGGTGCCTGACTCCCGTGTTCCTGAATTTTGCGCACAAAGGCCGAGCCGACGATGACAGCGTCCGCGCCCTGCGCCCACGCGGCGCGCGCCTGCTGCGGACCGCTGATGCCGAAGCCCACGGCAACCGGCAACGGAGTGACGCGGCGGATGCGCGCAAGCAGTTCGCCGGCATCGGCCGAAAGTTGCTGCCGCGCTCCGGTAACGCCGGTAACCGAGATGGCGTAGAGGAATCCCGTGGCGCTTTCGGCGATCTGTGCGATGCGCGCTTCCGTCGAGGTCGGCGCGACCAGCGAGACCAGATCGAGCGAGCGCCTCTGCAAGGCCTGCGAGAAGCCGCGCGCGGCTTCGGCGGGAAGATCGGTGACCAGCACGCCGGCCAGTCCGGCGGCGGCGCAATCTTCCGCCAGCTTCTCCAGTCCGTGGCGCAGCAAAGGATTCAGATAGCTGAAGAGCACGATGGGCACGCCCGACTGGCGGGCGGCGCTGCGGGCAACGTCGATCACATCGTTCAGCTTCACACCCTGGGCCAGTGCGCGCTCGCAGGCGCGCTGAATGACCGGGCCGTCGGCGGCGGGATCGCTGAATGGAACGCCTAGCTCGATGGCCGTGGCACCGCCGCGCGCCATGGCCACCAGCAGCGCGTGCGTCGTTGCCAGGTCCGGATCGCCGGCGGTGATGTAGGGAATGACGCCCTTGCGGCCCGTCTGGCGCAGTTGCTGAAACGCCCTCTGCAGAGGCGTGGTCATTGCGCGCCGCCTTTCTTCAAGCCGGCGACGGTGTCCACGTCCTTGTCGCCGCGTCCGGATAGATTCACAATCATCAATTTACCCACTCCCATCTCGCGCGCCAGCTTTACCGCATGGGCCACGGCGTGCGAGGACTCCAGCGCGGGGATAATTCCCTCGCGCAGCGAAAGAAGATCAAAGGCCTCGAGCGCCTCCGTGTCCGTGGCGCTCACGTATTCGGCGCGCCCCTGCTGACGCAGGAAAGCGTGCTCGGGGCCGACCGATGCGTAGTCGAGTCCGGCGCTGACCGAGTGCGTTGGAGCAATTTGTCCGTCTTCATCCTGTAGCACGTAGCTGTACGTTCCTTGCAACACACCGGGGACGCCGCCGTGGAAGCGCGCCGCGTGCTCACCCAGGGATTCGCCGCGCCCGCCAGCCTCCACGCCGATGAGGCGGACGTCCTTGTCCGCGAGGAATGCAGTGAAGGCACCGATGGCGTTGGAGCCTCCGCCGACGCAGGCCACCACGGCCGCAGGCAGCTTCATCTCCCGCTTCAGGAACTGCGCGCGCGCTTCATCGCCGATGATGCGCTGGAACTGGCGCACCATCGTCGGGTACGGATGCGGTCCGAGGGCGGAGCCGAGCAGGTAGTAGGTGTCGCGCACGTTGGTGACCCAGTCGCGCATGGCCTCATTGATCGCGTCTTTCAGCGTGCGCGAGCCGGCTTCGACGGCGCGAACCTCGGCGCCCATCAGGCGCATACGGAAGACGTTGAGCGCCTGGCGCTGCATGTCCTCGGCGCCCATGTACACAATGCATTCCAGGCCGAAGCGGGCGCAGACCGTGGCGGTGGCCACGCCGTGCTGCCCAGCGCCGGTTTCGGCGATGATGCGATGCTTGCCCATGCGCCGCGCCAATAGCACCTGGCCTAGCGCGTTATTGATCTTGTGCGAACCGGTGTGCGAGAGGTCTTCGCGCTTCAGATAAATGCGCGCGCCTCCGGCGTACTCCGTCAGGCGCTCGGCGAAGTAGAGCGGCGTCGGACGCCCGCTGAAATCCGCCAGCAGCCCGGCCAGCTCGCGCTGGAAGTTCTCATCGCGCTGCGCCGTTGCAAAGGCCGCGGTAAGCTCCTGCAAAGGAGCCACCAGGGTCTCGGCCACAAAGCGCCCGCCAAAGGGTCCGAAGTATCCATCGCCGGAGGTATCGAGCAGACTCTCCAGCAGGGCGTGATCGTTCATAGCAACTGCCTCTCCGCGGCACGCACGGCCGCCACAAATTCGCGCATCAACTCCGCGCCCTTGATTCCCTTCGCCACTTCCACGCCGCTGGCCACGTCCACCGCATCCGGACGGGAGGCGGCAATGGCCGCTCCCACGTTGGAGGCATTCAGTCCACCGGCCAGCAGCAGCTTGGCCGGAGCGATGGAACGGCGCAAGGCCGTCCAGTTAATTTGCGTCCAGTCGAAGGCCACGCCGGAGCCGCCACGCTGCGCGGTGGAGGTATCCACCAGCACGCCGGAGCAATTGGCAAACTGCGCGGGCTGCGCCGCGGCCAGCGAAGCATCCGCCTTGAGTGAACGCAGCACCGGAAAGTGACGGGCGATGGCGCGCAGGTCGTCGGCATCCTCTTCGCCGTGCAACTGAATGAGCTTGAGCGGCACGGCGCGAGCCACGGCTAGCACGTCCGAAACGGGCGCGTTGACAAACACGCCTACAAGCATGGCGCGACCAGACACGGCGGCGGCGATTTCCTGCGCGCGTTCCAGAGGGATGCAGCGCGGGCTGCCGGAATAGAAGTTGAGTCCGAGCAGTTCGGCTCCGGCTTCGACGGCGGCCACGGCGTCCTCGACGCGCGTGATGCCGCAGATTTTCACGGTGATGCTCATTCGGCCTCCAGGCCCTGCAACTGGCGAAGGGCGCGGAAAGGATCGCCGGCACGCATCAGGGTCTCGCCGATGAGGAAGGCGCGGTAACCCGCTCCTTGCAGGCGAAGAATATCCTGGCGCGTGCGCAGGCCGCTTTCCGCCACCAGCACGGCGTTCTTCGGTGCGCGCTCCGCAAGTTGCAGTGAAGTATTCAGATCCACCTGTAGGGATTTTAGGTTGCGATTGTTCACTCCAATGAGGGTGGCACCGATGTTTTCCGCACGCAGGAGTTCCTCTTCGGTATGCACCTCGACGAGAGCGTCAAGATGGACCAGGGCGGCGGCGTCCAGCAGCTTGAGGGCCTCGGCGTCGGAGAGTCCGGCGAGAATGACGAGCACGGCCGCGGCGCCGTTCACCGCGGCCTCAAAGACCTGGTGGCGGTCCACCAGAAAATCCTTGCGCAGCAGCGGCAGCGAGGCAGCGCTGGAGACGTTGTACAAATCCTTCAACGAGCCGTGAAAATGTTCTGGCTCGGTGAGCACGCTCATGGCCGCCGCGCCGCCCACCTCGTAAAGGCACGCCACCTTCACGGGATCGGCATCGGCCTGAATGGCTCCGGCCGAAGGCGAGCAGCGTTTGAACTCGGCGATGATGGCCGTGGGCTTGTCCAACAACGATGCAACGAAGCGCGGCGCACGGCCGTGTCGCATTTCCAGGGCGCGCTGGCGCAGATCCTCGCGGCATTTATCGCCGAGCAGGCTCAGTGCGCGGCGCTTGCCGTCCATGACGCGTTGCAGGAACTCGACGCTCATTGGGCAACTCCGGCGGGGCTGTTGCTCAGGGCCACCAAAGCGTCCAGCTTGCGCAGGGCGCTGCCATCGTCAAGGACGCGGGACGCGCGGGACGCGCAGTCGCGCAAACTGTCTCCGGTGCGCACGTGCAGCGCGGCGGAGGCGTTGAGGATCACCAGCGAGCGGGCCACGTCGCGGCGCTCACCGCCGAGCACGGCGCGCACGGTGGCGGCGTTCTCCTCAATGGTGGAGGCCCTGGCGGGAGCGGTGGGTTCGGATGCGAGGCCGAAGTCTTCCGGCGTCAGCGTGCGGTGCTCAATGTGCCCGCCTTCGCCAATCTCCACCACGCGACTGGGGCCGGCGGTTGTCAGTTCATCCAATCCGTCGCCGCCACGCAACACCCAGCCGCGCTTTACGCCGATCAACGACAGCGCGCCGGCCACGCCTTCCATGCGCTTCTCATCGGCCACGCCTAGCAGACGGTACTGCGCGCGGCAGGGGCTGACCATGGGACCAACCAGATTGAAAGTGGTGCGAATGCCGAGGCTGCGGCGGATGGGAGCAACACGGGCGAGAGCGGGATGATACTTGGGCGCGAAGAGGAAGCAGATGCCAAGCTCGCGCAGACATCGCTCGGCCACCGCAGGGTCGCAGTCGATGCGCACGCCGAGCGCGGTGAGCACATCGGCGCTGCCGCTGCGGCTGGTGCTGGCGCGCGCGCCGTGCTTGGCAATGCGGCAACCGGCGGCGGCGATTACAAAGCTGGCGGCGCTGGAGACGTTGAAGGTCTTCACCGCGCTGGCTCCAGTGCCGGCCGTGTCCAGCACGTCGGAGGGAATCTCCGTGGGCAGGACGCGGCGGTAGAGCGAGTCGGCAAAGCCGGCCAGTTCCTCGGGGCTTTCTCCCTTGGCCACCAGAAGGGCCAGGGCGGCGGCAATCTGCGTATCGGGCGTCTCCGGCGCAAGCATGGCGTCCACCAGGTGCGCGGCCTGCTCGCGGGTCAGCGAGCGGGCGGCCACCAGGGGACGCAACAGTTCTGAAAACGCGGGAGCGGCCGGTGCGGCAGTCGATGCGGAATTCATTGGCTTATATCCTGTAGGCCGGCGGCGCACAAATACGCGGCGGCGGAAAAACTATTTAGATTGCGGGGAAGCCTGGAAACGTGCCTGGACTAGCGGCACACGACGGTGCAGGACCACCATCGACGGGAGGTGCGAGCGGTTGCTGCGAAGGTTGTGGAAACCTGGCTCACATTGCAAGAGTAGCGTTTCAGGCGGAAGAGGTCAAATAAAAACTCAGTGAAGCGACCACAGATACGTGGCGATATCGCGCGCATCGCCCTCGGAGAGGCCGTATTCGGGCATTTTTGTGCGCGGCAGAACGGAGTGTGGATCGCAAATCCAGCGCACCACGTTTTCCGGAGAGTTGGCGAGGCTGCCGGAGATATACGGCTCCTGCGAAAGGCGCGCCAGGGAGGGCGCGGTTTTTCCCGAGGCGCCGGGAATGCCCGGAATGCGATGGCAGCCACCGCAGCCGATGCGCTGAATCAGCACGGCGCCACGCACAGGATCGCCGCCAAAGCGGGCGCGAGCTTCCTCCGCGGCACGCTGCGCGGCGGACTTGCATCCCAATTGCGCAAGCATCAGCAGCGCCAGAAGGGTGAGGCAAACCAAGCGCAGCCGCGGCATGGGTTACTCCGCGGGGGGAGGCGTGGTCTTCTTCCAGATGACATTCTTGGGATTAGAGAGCTCTACCTGGCCGCCGTTGTTGGGCAGGTATTGCAGCGAGAGATGGTCGCGCATGCCCTCTTCGTCGCGCAGGTCGAACTCAAAGTGCTGGACGGCTCCGGCGGTAGTTTGCTTGAGCCCGACGATGCGCTGCACCTTGGGAAACTTCTCTTCGCCAAAGCCGGTGATGACGAACTTATCATCGAATTGCAGGAATTTTCCCGTGTAACGCTGGTCCTCGGACTGCCACATTCCCACCAGTTGCGGCGGTGCGTTATAGGTGCGGCACCCAGTAAGGACGAGAAGCAGCAGGCACAGTGCAGACAGCAGAAGACAACGCGCCATTCCGCGCGCGGAGGAGGCAGCAGGGGCGGTAAGGAAGCACCGTTCGAAAGCCATCGTTTACCTGCCGCCCCAAAGAATAGGAAAGTTCGCCGGAACTTTGCGAGCACAGCTCCACCGCGGGCAGTTCAGCGGAACCCCGGGGACAACCTCGCGAAATGGAATGGAGATTGGCACGAGTCGCGTCAGTAGTTGGTGTCCTGTCCGATGAAGGTTCCATCACCGGCCCAGAGAATATCGTCCTGACTTTGACTGGACGTCAGGGATGAGGCGCTCAACCCATCTGGACCCAGGCTGTACAGATCGAAATAGGTGTTAATCGCAACGTCGAAGCGGTCCACGCGCAACTGCCCGTTGCCATTGCCGTCGGTCGAATTGCGGTACTGGTAGCTGTGTCCCCAGGGATCGATGTTCTGGTCGTACCCTAACTCGGTAAGGTTGTTGGGAGCGCTGCCGTATTGTGCGTCGTACCCCAGCGCATCATTGCCGATGGTGCGAAGGTCGGCAACGGCGCGGCCGATTTTGGCGGCGCCAATGGCGGACTGCAGCGCGGGAACCGCCATCGCCGAGATGATCATGATGATGAACATGATGATGATCAACTCCACGATGGTGAAGCCAGCCTGCCGCTTCCGCCTGACGCACGGATGCCGGCGGAGGAATCTCCGGGAACTTTCGACCGCATGCAGATCACGAATGCAGTTCATACGCTGATGGCTCATAGTACCTGACTTGCCGCAAGAATGAATAATACAAAAGTTCCGGGGAGTGCAAGAGATGATACTGGGCCATGTCCCCTCGTAATGAGGGTGGCGCAATAGCGGCAAAAAAGGATGGACACGAAGGCTGGAGGAAAGGATCGCGAAATCGAACTTGAGCCGATTGCTGGCACGGAAGCCCGCAGGTGAAACCCTGAGTGCCGCGCGGGAAAAGCAGAATAGATGGATTATGAAAGGAAAATTGGAGGCGCGGGGCGGAATCGAACCGCCGAATAGAGGTTTTGCAGACCTCTGCCTTACCACTTGGCTACCGCGCCCCACGGGGCTGGGACTTTCTGATGCTATCGCGAGCGGCAATCCGACGCAAGCGATTCGTCTTCAGATGCCTGCACCGAAATCGGCAAAGTTGCTCTTCTCGAATTCGCTGCGATAATCGCTGCGCACCTGGTCCTCGCTGGCCAGCCCGGCGCAAACGTCCTCTTCTTCCACGTCGCCACGCTTGGAAAGCTCGTCCACGCGTGCGCGCAAACTGGACACGTCCCGAGCCAGGGCGATGAGCGCGTCACTCAGCGGATCTTTAATATCGCGCGGGTCGGTGATGAGCACCCGTTGGCCGTCGCGATAGACGATGTGCGCGGGCACGCCCACCACGGTGCAGTTCGGCGGCACGTCGCGCAGCACCACCGAGCCGGCGCCCACGCGCGAGTTGTCGCCGATGACGATGTCTCCCAGCACGCTGGAGGTATTGCCAATCACCACGCCGTTGCCCAGGGTTGGGTGGCGCTTCTTCTTCTCCAGGCTGGTACCACCCAGCGTCACGCCGTGGTACAGGGTCACATCGTCGCCGACAATGGCCGTTTCGCCAATGACAACGCCCATGCCGTGATCGATAAACAAGCGGCGTCCAAGCTGCGCCCCGGGGTGAATCTCGACGCCGGTCCAGAAGCGGGAGAGCTGCGACAGGGAGCGCGCCAGCAGACGGAACTTGTGCCGCCACAGCCAGTGCGCCAGGTGATGCGTCCATACGGCGTGCAGTCCGGGGTACAGCAACACAGCCAGACGGCTGGAGGCCGCCGGATCGCGATCCAGCACGGATTGAATATCTTCGCGGATGGTTCGAAACACTCTGCCGACCTCGGAGTTAAAAGCGCCCAGGACGCCGCCTTTGGCGCGGCGCTCCCGCAGTGCAGGCCGCAGCCTGCTTTCACTGTAGCGTAACCGTTCCCATAGTTGACTACGCTGCGGCGCAAATTGTCCAGCGGCGAAGCAGGGACACGCCCCGCCTCCGGCATAATAGAAAGTGTATGAAGCTTCTTCCTTTAGGCGCGGTGTTCTTTGCGGTGGAGTTCCTCGGGGTGCTGGCGGGTGCCCTGAGCGGCGGCCTGTCGGCCATCCGCGACATGCGCTACAAATATGATTTGATTGGAGTTTTTGGCCTCGCGTTTGTCACCGCGCTGGGCGGCGGCATCACCCGCGACGTGATTCTGCAGCACGGTCCGCCGCTGGCCTTTGAAGATCCCCGCTACATTGTGATCGCAATCTTCGGCGCCGGCGTGGCCGCCATGTTCGAGCGCCACATGGGGCCGGGCATGGATCGCGCTATCGACTTTATTGATGCCGCCGCGCTGGGCTTCTTCGCCATCGCCGGAACCACCCGCGCCCTGAACGACGGACTCACCGTGCTGCCCAGCATCCTGCTGGGACTGGTGACGGCCGTGGGCGGCGGCCTGCTGCGCGACGTGCTCGGCGCGCGCGCGCCAAAAGTCTTCGAGCGCGGACAGTTCTACGCCATTGCCGCCCTGGCCGGCAGCGCCGTATTCCTGCTTGCGGTGCAGATTGGCGTGGGACGCGCCTCGGCCACCGTGGCCGGAACGCTAAGTTGTTTTCTGCTGCGCCTGCTCTCCATCCGCTTTAACTGGCGCACGCGGCCGTTGCGTCCTTCCACGGATTAGCGCATGTGGAAAACTTCCAGGCAGCCCCAGGGTTGAAGAATACAATCTCAGTTCGAGGAGGTTCTATGCGAATAAGAAACACAGTATTGGCTTTGTTGCTCGTAATCGTGTCCTTGCCCGCCTTTGCACAGCGCGATTGGGGCCATGGTCCTCAACCCAGGTCCGGGGCGTGTTTTTATCAGAACGAAGGCTTCGGCGGCAATTACTTCTGCATGAAGATCGGCGACCGCTGGGCTTCCCTGCCGCCGGGCTTCAATGACCACATCTCATCTATCCGCGTCTTTGGCGGAGCGCGCGTGCGCGTCTTCAACGACGGGAACTTCCGCGGCATCAGCCTGCGCCTGGACCGCGACGCATTTAACCTGCGCGAGATCCGCATTCCCGATGCTCCGCAAAAGAGTTGGAACGACCGCATCTCCTCCATTGCCGTCTTTGGCGATCGCGACGAGTGGGACGATCATCGCGACTGGCACGACCGCCACTAGCAAATTGCGCCGTTAGAATTAACCGGGGATACAAAACAAACTCAAGCTGCCGGAAGAGAATTCCGGCAGCTTTTCCGCACCCAGCACAGTTTTCCGCACTACGGGTTGCAAGCCGCTTTCACACCAGAATCGATGCCACGGCAAACATTTTCCGCGCCACGCCGCGCCCAGCGGCGGACCTTCCTGCCCCGGAAGAGTAGCAAAACGGCAAACATGGCTTGGCAAAACACGCCTGCATTCGCTTGAATCGCTTGAAGTGTGAAAGAATCTATATATTGAACGGGGTGACTCGTAATTCTTCCGTGAGCGTGAAGTATTGAATTCTCAAGCGACGAAGACGCCGGCGCCGAACCCATGGCTGATTGCCGTGTCGGTGATGCTGGCTACCTTCATGGAGGTGCTGGACACCTCGATTGCCTCGGTGGCGCTGCCCTACATTGCCGGATCGGTTTCCGCCACCAACGATGAAGCCACCTGGGTGCTGACGAGCTACCTGGTGGCCAACGCCATTGTGCTGCCCGCCAGTTCGTGGTTCTCGCAGCGCTTTGGACGCAAACGTTTTCTGCTGTCCTGCATCGTGGTGTTCACCGTCGCGTCCTTTGCCTGCGGCGCGGCCGACAGCCTGGCGATGATACTGATTGCGCGCGCCGTGCAGGGCGCGGGCGGCGGCGCCTTGCAGCCGCTCTCGCAGTCCATCCTGCTGGAGAGCTTTCCGCCGCACAAGCGCGGACAGGCCATGGCCTTCTACGGCCTGGGAGTGGTCGTGGCGCCCGTGCTCGGCCCCACCGTGGGCGGATGGCTGACCGACACCTACAGTTGGCGCTGGGCCTTCTACATCAACATTCCCGTGGGCATCCTGGCCACGCTGATGATCATGCGCTACGTGCACGATCCCGACTACATCAAGGACGCCAAACCTGGACGCTTTGATGGCATCGGCTTCGGCCTGCTGGCCGTCTGGCTGGGCGCGCTGCAAATCGTGCTCGACAAAGGGCAGGAAGACGACTGGTTCGGCGCCACCTGGATTCGCTGGGCGGTAGCCATTCTGGCCGTTACCTTTGTCAGCTTCCTGTGGTGGGAACTGCGCGAGAAGAATCCTCTGGTGCGTTTGCGCGTGCTGCTGAACCGCAACTTCGCGCTGGGCTGCACGCTGATCGCGCTGTTCGGCGGCGTCATCTACGGCATCATCACCCTGTTGCCGCTGCTGTACCAGGAGCTGCTGGGCTACAACGCAATGGACGCCGGCATGGCCGTTTCGCCGCGCGGCCTGGGCTCTTTCCTGGTGATGCCCCTGATCGGCATCCTGAGTTCGAAGATCGATAACCGCTATTTGCTGGTCCTCGGCTTCATCATCTTCGGCGTCTGCTCGCTGTGGTTCGGGCATGTGGATCTGGCCATCTCGCAGTGGAGCTTTCTGACGCCGATTGTGCTCAGCGGCCTGGGCGCCAGCATGATCTTTGTCCCGCTGGCCACCACCAGCATGGCCTCCCTGCCCAATGAGCAGATGGGCAACGCCGCCGGCATCTTCAACCTGATGCGCAACATCGGTGGCTCGGTGGGCATCTCCATTGTGAACACCATTGTGGCCCGCCACGAGCAGTTGCACCGCGTGGAGATGGCGCACCACCTGACGGCCTCCAATCCGCGCCTGGTCGAGATGCTGCACGGCGCAACGGCCCTGACCACGCGGGCCGGCGGCACGGTGCAGCAGGCTTATGGGCTGGTAAACAATATCTACGGCCAGCAAGCGCGCCTGCTGGCCTACGTGGACGACTTCCAGTACATGGCGCTGGCCTGCTTCCTCTGCATCCCTCTGGTGCTGTTCCTCAAGAAGGCCAAGCCACGCAAGGGAGCCATCAGCGCGGCGCACTAAACGAACGGCAAATTTGTCGCACAAAATACCGGCAGGAGGCTCCTGCCGGTTTCTATTGGCACGCAAGGATGCTGTCTATTTCACCTGTTCCACGGCGTGCGCCAGGCGCAGCACGGTGGCTTCGTCAAAGTGCTTGCCCAGGATCTGTATGCCAAGCGGCAAGCCTTCCTTGTTCGTTCCGCAAGGTAAGGAGATGCCGGGCACACCCACCAGGTTCGCCGTCACCGTGTAGATGTCGCTGAGGTACATCTCCATCGGGTCGCCGGTCTTCTCGCCCAGCTTGAAGGCCGCGGTGGGCGTTACCGGCGTGATGACCGCATCGACATTGGTAAATACATTCTGGAAGTCGCGGGTGAGCAGCGTGCGCACCTGCTGTGCCTTGCGGTAGTAGGCGTCGTAATATCCCGCGCTGAGCACGTAGGTTCCCAGCAGGATGCGGCGCTTTACCTCCGCGCCAAAGCCTTCGCTGCGGCTGAGGCGATACATTTCAGCTAGCGTTTTGGCGTGTTCCGCACGCGAGGTGTAGCGCACGCCGTCAAAGCGCGCCAGGTTGGCCGACGCTTCGGCCGTGGCCACGATGTAGTACACCGGAATGGCGTACTCGGTGTGCGGCAGCGAGACGCTGACGATCTCGCAGCCCAGGCCGCGCAGAGCATCCAGCTTTCGCTCAATGGCCGCGCGAATCTCCGCATCCAGCCCCTCGGCAAAATATTCCCGCGGAATTCCGATGCGCAGGCCCTTCACGTCGCGTCCGCATTCGGCGGAGTACGCTGCGACAGGCACGTCGGCCGAAGTCGAATCCTGCGCGTCGCGGCCGGCGATGACCTCCAGCAGCAGCGCCGCATCCTTCACCGTGCGCGTCAAGGGGCCCACATGATCGAGCGAGCTGGCGAAGGCGATCAGTCCGTAGCGCGAGACGCGTCCGTAGGTGGGCAACATTCCCACCACGCCGCAAAAGGCCGCGGGCTGGCGGATGCTGCCGCCGGTGTCCGAACCCAGCGTGGCGACGGCAAAGCCCGCGGCAACCGCGGCGGCCGCGCCGCCCGAAGAGCCTCCGGGAACGCGCGTGGTGTCCCGCGGATTGCGCACCGGCTTGAACGCCGAGTTCTCGTTCGACGAACCCATGGCGAACTCGTCGCAGTTGAGCTTGCCCAGCGAGATGGCGCCCGCGGCTTCCAGGCGCGAGACCGCCGTGGCGTCGTAGGGTGCAACAAAATGATCCAGGAATTTCGAGCCGGCGGTGGTGCGTACGCCGCGCGTCATCAGCACGTCCTTGAGGGCCACGGGCACGCCGGCCAGCGGCGGCAGAGGATCGCCTTTTTCCGCCAGGCGGTCGATGGCCGCGGCCTTCGCCAGCGCCGGCTCGCGGGTGACGGTGAGGAAGGCGCCGATCTCGCCGTCTTTTTCCGCGATGCGAGCCAGGTGCGCCTCGGTCAGCGCCGTGGCCGATACTTCGCGGCTCTGCACCAGCCCGCGCGCTTCTTCGATGGTCAATAGATCGAGATTCATCAATCTTATCCTTTTAGCGCTCGATGACCTTGGGAACGCGGAAGCAGATGCCGTCGGTATCCGGTGCGTTGGCCAGGGCGGCGGCACGATCAAGGCCGGGGTGCACTTCATCGGCGCGCTGCGCGTAGGCAAAGCGGTCGCCCGCCGCGGAGGCCGAGAAGGCGGAAACGGCTTCGGCCATCGGCTCCACGCCCGCGGTGTCCAACTGGTTGAGCTTGTCCATGTGATCGAGGATCGAGTTGAGATCGGCAGCCATGCGGCCACTCTCCCCGGGCGTCAGCTCGAGATTGGCAAGATCGGCGACGTAGGCAACGTCCTTTTCAGTGACCTTCATGCGCGTCCTTCGTTACGAAATAAGAATGGTTATCGTGAATAACGATGTGTGCCGGCCCGGCGTTCGTCCTGCGGGCGGGCAAGTTGAAATTCAATGCGCACGATGGGAACGAACTGCCGCAGTTGCGTCATGATCTGCGGCGTCATGGCCATCAGTTGCGCGCGCCAGGTGGCGTCGGGAACCTGCACCCGCAGCACGTTGTCACGGCAGTCCAGCACGCGGGTGCGCGCCGCCACCTTGTCTCCGGCGGCAAAGCTCCAGGCCACGGCCGGACGCTCGGCGTCCGGAACCTTTTCAATGGCCCGGTTCATGATCTGCTGCAATGTGCGGGAAGCGCGCTCCATCGAATGATTATAGCGAAGTGAAAGCCCGGCGGCGCACGCCGCGTTGCGGGCCTGGCTCAATCAGGCGAGTTCTATGGCGAGTTCAGCGAGGCGTTCAGCGGGGAAAGATGCGTTTGGCGAACGCCAGCGCCTCCGGGCGCGTGCCGATCTCGCCGTCCAGTTGCGCGTCTTCCACCGCGGTAAGTATCTCGGCAAACTGCGGCCCGGGACGGAAGCCCGCGGCAATCAGTTCGCGTCCGTTGAGCAGAGGCTCGGGATGCACTTCCTCCTCGGGCACGGCCGACATGCGGTCTCGCGTGTAGTCGTACAGATCGAGCTTGCCGTGGCTGGCCAGGCAATCCAGGCGATGCAACTCAAGATGCTCTTCAAAGTTATCGAGGCGGATGAAGCGCTTGAAGGTGGAGTCCTTCATGTGGCGCACGTCGGCAAAGCGCATGTGATTGGCCACCAGGGAGACGATCTGCTCGCGCTGGCGGCTGCTGAAGCGCAGGCGCGTCAACACCTCCTCGGCCACGCGCACGCCAATCTCCACGTGCCCGTCGAAGCGGATGCGGTCCGGGGCGCGGCGGAAGGTGGCCGGCTTGCCCACGTCGTGCAGCAGAGCGCCCCAGGCCAGCGTCAGAGAAGGCCGCGAGGGCAGCTTGTCCAGCAACAAAAGCGTGTGGGCAAATACGTCGCCTTCGGGATGGAACTGCGGCGGCTGCTCCACGCCGCGCATGGCGTCCATCTCCGGCAGCACCTGGCGCAGCAGCCCGCTGGTGCTGAGCAGGGTGAAGGCCCGGCGCGCGCTGCCCTCCAGCAGCATCTTGCACAGCTCGTCGCGCTGGCGCTCGGCGCTTACGCGATCAATCTGCGCGGCCAGGCCGCGAATGGCCGTCATGGTGGCCGGATCGATAGCGTAGTGGAAACGCGCGGCAAAGCGCACGGCGCGCATCATGCGCAGCTTGTCTTCGGTAAAGCGGCGCTCCGGGCGGCCAATGGTGCGCACCAGTCCGCGATGCAGGTCGGCAACGCCGCCTACGTAGTCGAACAGCTCGCCATGCGGCGTGTTGGGATTCGCCGAAAGCGGATCGAGCAGCATTCCGTTGATGGTGAAGTCGCGGCGCTCCACGTCATGCTGCGCCGAAGTGGAGTAGGTCACGGAATCCGGATGGCGTCCGTCGGCATAAGCGCCGTCGGAGCGGAAGGTGGCCACCTCGATGTGCCCCTCCGCCTGCGGCTGGCCCAGCACCTTGAGCGGCACCAGCACCACGCCGAACTGCGCGCCCACGGCGTAGGTCTCGGCAAAAACGGACATCACCTGCCGCGGCGTGGCGCTGGTGGCCACGTCGTAATCCGCAGGCTCGCGGCCCAGCAGAAGGTCGCGCACGCAGCCTCCGGCCCACAAGGCCTGGTAGCCTCGCGCACGCAATACGCGAATTGCTTCAAGGGCGGCCCGGCGATGCATGAGGCCATTGTAAAAGGTTATTCTTAGGATGTGGACAAAGAGGCGTTGATTCTCGGAATTGAAAGCTCCTGCGATGAAACAGCCGCGGCCGTGGTGCGCAGCGGCCGCCATTTGCTGGCCGGCGTGGTGGCCTCGCAAATAGCCTTGCACTCCCCCTACGGCGGCGTGGTGCCGGAGCTGGCCAGCCGCGAGCACCTGCGCAGCGTGCTGCCCGTTACCCGCGCGGCCATGGAAAAGGCTGGGCTGGCCTATCAGGACGTGGACGCCGTGGCCGTCACCAGCGGCCCCGGACTGGCCGGCGCCTTGCTCACCGGCGTCAGCTTTGCCAAGTCGCTGGCCTGGGCCCTGGGCAAGCCGCTCATCGCGGTCAATCACATTGAAGGACACATCCACGCCGTGCTGCTGGAAGAAAGCGAGCGTGCGTCGCGCGACGTCGAGTTTCCCGTATTGGCACTTGTCGTCAGCGGCGGCCACACGCACCTCTTCCTGGCCGAGCGCCGCGGCACAAGCTGGCACTATCGGAATGTGGGCCACACCCGCGACGATGCCGCCGGCGAGGCCTTCGACAAGACGGCCAAACTGCTCGGCCTCGGCTATCCCGGCGGACCGGTCATCGACCGCCTGGCCCGGTTCGGTGACGCCAAGGCCGTAAAGTTCACCTTCGCGCAACTCAAGCATTCCGCACGGCAAACCTCCAAACGCGCCGCAGTGGCGAATGAAGACGGACCGCGCTTCGACTTCAGCTACAGCGGCATCAAGACCGCCGTGCTGCGCCACGTGGAATTGCACGAAATGTTCCCGGCCATCGAGGAACGCCACCACGCGCTGATGTCCATTGCCAAGCCCACGGACGAAGACTACCGCGGTCTCTGCGACCAGCACACGCTGGACCTGATCGCCAGCTTCCAGGCCGCAGTGGTCGGCGACCTGACGAAACGCACCCTGGCCGCCTGCGAGGAGTTTGGCGTGCGCACCTTGCTGGTCACCGGCGGCGTGGCGGCCAACTCCGCGCTGCGCGCCAGCTTTGAGAAACAGGGCGCGCGCCGCGGTTTGCGCGTCTGCTTCCCTTCGCGCGGCATGTCCACCGACAACGCGGCCATGATCGCCGCGGCGGCCTATCCGAAATTTCTTGCCGGTGAGTTTGCGGGAATGGATTTGACGGCAGAGGCCAACTTGAAGCTTCGCTAGAGATTAGGCACGATCACGGCACATTGCCGAAAGCTACGCTATTGCTGAAAGTTAAGATGTTTCACTTAACCCTATTCCAGAAAAAGCAAAGGCGGCCCGTGCGAGCCGCCTTCGTCTTTGGACCTACCGGTTGCCCCTGATCGAACTCCTCCCCCCGGAGGTTGACCTTCAGCGAACCTTAAAGGGATAGTAGGTGCGATTCGGGAATTCGAGTATCCCCCAAATGGGAGGTAGTTTCTTACGATTCCGGCACCGAAGATGGCAGGCGGGCCAGCAAGCGCAACAATTGTCCCTGGCCGCGGACGCCCGTTTTGCGGTACACACATTTCTGATAGTAACGGACGGTATCCACCTTGATGCGCATGGAGTCGGAGATTTCACCTACCTCCATTCCCTGCTTCATGGCTTCAGCCACACGGCACTCGGCCGGAGACAAACCGAACATGGTCTGCCACAGGCGGTGCTCGCCCTGTCCCTGTTCTTCCGGCGTGGTAATGAACAGCAGTGCCGAGGGACGCTCTTCGAAACCCATCCAGTTGGCGCGGTAGGGCAGCACGGAAAGATACAACGCGCGCCCCTGTGCGGAATGCAGCACGAGGGCGCCTTCGCCGGGATCGGTGGACTTGCCTTCGCCGCAGGCGCAGGCCTGTAGCAGGCACTCATCAAGCAGTTTCTGCTGCGCGCCCACCGCGGCTGTAAGACGGTGCTCGCGCAGGCGCAACCAGTCGCCGCCAATCAAACTTTCGGCGCGCCGGTTCATGGCCACCACGCGCGCCATGGAATCGAGGGTGATGCAGGCGGCGCCCATCAGATCGAGCGCGTGCTGCCCGGCGGCGCTGCGCGCGCGCAGGGAACCCAACGCCTCATGCATGCGGAAGACGCGGCCGAGGTGTGGCGCCAGGTTGCGCAAAGCCGTTTTTTCCCGCGTGCTGAAGGGCAAGCCCGAAGATGGACGCGTCAGCGCCAGGGCCGGCGTGTATTCTCCGGGCCGGAAGATCACGGCCGCCGCGGCCCACTCGATGTTGTTCCTGCGGAAGAAATCGCTATAGAGGCGGGAGCGGCGAAAGACTTCCAGCGGCACCACATCCTCGGGCGAGCCGGCATACCAGCCCTGCTGTTTGCATTTTTGAATTTCGTGAAACCAGGGGCTGGAATGCGGAAAGCGCGCCAAAGACGTCTGGGCCTCGCTGGAAATTCCCAGGCCGGCAAAAATCCGCGTGCCATTATTGCTGGAAGAATGGATGACCACCGCGGCCTTTTCCGCGTTGAAAGCCCGGGATGCTCTCCGCAGAAATGGCTGCCAAAGCTCAGGCTCAATTGCCGCATCGTACAGCGGATCAAGCAACGACGCGATCATCTCAACAGTGGCGGGTTCCACAGTCCTACCCTGGCGGCTGCAATAACATATTTCTTTAAGCAGGATAGCAAGGAAAGGAGGTCTGGGCGAAAGAAATCTGTCAGACAGATCAGGCGGGAAGCGTGGTATAGAGCGCGCGTCCGAGTTGCAATTCGATGTCAATATCCTTGAAGATCACCGCCGTCACGCCCTCCGGAACATCGGAGACCACGCCCGCGACACTGCGCGGAGCAGCCAGGACAATGATGGGAACCTCGGTAAACAGTTCCATCTGGCGGATGCGCGCCACCAGTTCGGCTCCACCCATGCGCGGCATGGAAAGATCGGTGATGATGATGTCCGGAACAAAATTGTTGAGCACATCGAGCGCTTCCACTCCGTTGCTGGCGGCTTCCACGATGAAGCCCCGCTCTTCCAGGAAGCGGCAAACGCTGTGACGGATCAACATCGAATCGTCCACTACTAGAGCAGTCTTCGGAATGGAAACAGAAAGATTCATGACGGCTTTGCGTATGAAATGTTTAGAGAACTTTCTAGATGATAAACCACGGCGGCACGAATGAACGCACAGAAGAGTTAGTCAAAAGTAACCATTTGCTTGATCACGCACACGACCGCCCGAGCCTGGCAGAGCGGCGGCCCGGCGGCGTAAGGGCTACGCCTCGCCTATGTTGTCCTCAATCGCCATGTCCTTAAATTCACTGCTCTCAAAGACTTCTCGGCATTCCAGGCATTCCACGTACTCGGCATCTTCATCGCGCGAGACGACCTGGACCCTTGGGTGGCGACACTTTTGGTTCATGGAAGAACTCACTGGCTGCACTGGCGTGTTCTGAGGCGTCGGTAACTGCATATCCATATTCAAAAAGAATTTGCCGCGAAACAGCGGCAGGTTGGGGTATTTTAGCCCGCCCGTAAGGGAAGTCAAGAGCCTTCGCAGATTATTGAATTACCCTAATTTGCAAACCCCTGAGGATATGCCACCCTCATGCGTCTCATCCGTTTAACGCGCTCCAACGAGCCATGCGCCGATAATTCCGTGGTTTCGCAAGCGCGAAGCGTTCCCTGGCGTGCAACGAAAACCTTAGACAAGGTAGAATCGCCAGCATAGGCAGGAGGAAGCGGTGCCTTCATTACAAAGATTGGCGATGTGCACGGTGCTGGCCGCAGGTTTGACGGTGGCGCTCGAAGGACAGGTCTCCGCGCCGCAGGCAAAGCCGTCGGCGGATGACGCCGCCAAGGCTGTCGTTGCCGCTCACCCGGTAAAACACGCCAAGAAACGTGCTTCCAAAAAGCACGCCGCGCTAGTGGCCAAAAAGGAGCAGCCGGCGGCTCCGGCGCACGCCCAGCCGGTGATTCCGGCCACGCTGCTGAACAGCCCCGCCGTGGCCCCTGAGGTGACGCTGCGCGACGGGCAACTCTTCATCGATGCCCCGAACTCGAATCTGAGCGAGGTTCTCAGCGACGTTCGCCGGCTTCTGGGCGCCGAACTCGAAGGCCCCTCGCCGACCGAACGCATTGCCGTCAAACTCGGACCGGGCAGCCCGGAGCAGGTGCTGGGCGCGTTGCTGCAGGGCACGCCGTACGATTACATCATCGTGGGCCAGCCGGACGCGCCGCAGAAGATCACCCGCATCGTTCTCTCCACGCCAGGCACGGGCGGGGACGCGGCATCGCACGCGGAGGCCGCTCACGACTCCGGCGCGCAAGGGGCAATGGCCCACCGCCGCGAGATGAATAATGGCGCACACCGCGAGCCTCCGCCGGATGCGCAAGACTCCGGCGAAGAAAATCAGGAAGCCGACCAGCAGCCGTCCGACAATCAGCCTGCTGCGACCGACTCGCAGCAGCCCAAATCGCCCGATCAACTGCTGCACGATTTACAGCAGAAGAATCAGCCGCCGGGGCAGCAGATCTCTCCCAACAACTAGAGCGGTTCCCGTGTAACCATATCCGGTGTAAATAGTGCACTGCCGTCGCTCCCTGATGGACGCAGCGGCCATTGGCCATTGGCTTTGGGACGCAGCAACTTTGGAACCTCGCTAGGCGCGCTTGCGATTCAGAAACAGGGCCGCGATGGACGCAATCTCGGTGACAGCGACAATGCCCGCCGAGGTCACGCACCAGATGCAATACACCTCCAGCACGCGCGCCTCAATGTAAGTGAGGTAGATGGAAAACCCTACTGCGCCCGTGGTCAGCAGCAGCACCAGCCACCAGCGCTTGAAGAAGGCGCACAGGACGATGGCGGCGTAGCCCAGGATGCCAATTACCGCGATGGGAATGCCCTTAGCGTCCGGCTGGCGGAACGGGGGCGGCGGAAACTCCGCAAACGGGCTGTGATTTACCACGCCGCAATCCCAGGTGGAGTTGATGTCACAGGGCGCCAGTCCCTCTCGATAGTGCTCGCGCAGAGCAAAACAACTGACGATGAGTCCGGCTAAGGCTAGGATGACGATAAGATTCCGCATGAGCCCTCCACGCCCATTGTAGCCAGAGGGGGGCGGGATGCGGCAAATGTCATTTTTCCGGGAACGGCAGGCCGCATCGATTCTCCAGCCCAGTGCATCGAATGAAAGTGTTAGGATGGACTTTTCTGCTCGGCCGCCAGATGCGGCGCCTGGCGGACCGCCTAAAAAGTAATGGAGGAACAATGGCAAGCAACGCAATTCTCGAGGTTACCGACGCGAACTTCGATCAGGAAGTTCTCAAGAGCGAGCAGCCGGTGCTGATCGATTTCTGGGCCACCTGGTGTGGTCCCTGCCGCGCCCTGGCGCCGGTGGTGGAAGAGATTGCCAAGAGTTACGACGGCAAGGTCAAAGTGGTGAAGATGGATGTGGATCGCAATCCGGCCACTCCGCAGCGCTACGGCGTGCGCGGCATTCCGACCCTGCTGGTCATCAAGGGCGGCCAGGTGCAGGAGCAGATTGTAGGCTTTGTGCCGAAAGAAACAATCGAGAAGGCGATCGATAAGCTCGCCTGATTCGCCAATTACTTCTTTTGTGAGGAGCCCGGCGCAGGCCGGGCTTTTTGCGCTTTACGCCAGGAAATCACGAGCAGCTGCTTCTTATTCTCTGGCTAGTATTCGCTCCGGAATACTATCGTAACCTTGGTCAGAACTTCACAATTGTTGCGTGAGCTAGTCTGACGTAGGCTGTTTCTCGATACAACTCGAACACGCGCGCGATACGGAATGCTTTCTCAAAGTTACATGGAATTTCTCGAAGCACTGCCTGGACCGGCCTGGGTGCTCGACTGTTTTCTCCTTCAGCCGGCGCAGGGAAATGGGGCGGCACGCGAGTTGGCCGGCGGTTGCGATTTTGTTTCGCTCTTCGCGGCCGGACTCGACTCGCAGTTGACGGCCCGTCTGCGCTCCAACGAGCGCCAGGTAAACTTCCTCGCGCGGGTCAAGAGCGATGGAACGACCTGGGCCTTCAGCGCCACCCAGTTGGAAGCCGCGTCGCGGCAGTCTGCGGCGCAACGTCTGGTGCTTGCCCAGCCCGCCGTTCAGCTTGACGTACCCACCGAGATCACCTTCGACGAACTGCTGGACTCTACCTTTGACGGCCTCGTGGTTCTCAACTCCGCCCGGCGCATTGTGCGGGTTAACCGCTGCTTTGAGGAGATGTTTGGCTACACGGCCGGAGAACTGTCGGGAGGCTCTCCGGCGATCCTGGTTCCGGAGAACCGGCAGCAGGAGTTCGAGGAGTCACTTCGCAAACTGGACTGCGGGGGCATTCACCAGATGGAGACGCAGCGGCGCCACCGCCGCGGCCATTTGATCGATGTGCAGGTCAGCTCGCAGGCCATCCGCGCCGGGCGTTTTCGCGGCGGACTGGTGGTGATTTACCGCGATACCACGGCGGCCAATCGCAGTGCCCGGCAACGCAACCTGCGCGTTGAGTCCAATCGCATTCTTCGCGAGACGGTGTCTTTGCATGAGGCGATGGCCGAACTGATGCCGGCCATCTGTGTGGCGCTGGATTGGGATGTGGCTCGCTTCTGGACTTCCTCCGGCGGCGCCATGCGGTGCGTCGAAAGCTACACCCGGGCGAACCTCGCGGTTTCCGGACCTCCCGGTGCGAGCAGTGATTGCGCGGACAACCTGCGGTCCGCTTTTGAGGGAAGCACGGTCGAGATACAGAACTTCGAGCCGGGAGAGAATTGTGCCAGCAATGCGGCTTGCGTTCTGCGCGACGGTTCGCAACTGGCGGTGCCGATTTTCGACGCGCAAAAGCATGTGCTGGGCGTGCTGGAGGTGTTCACCGTGCGCCGCGGCAACTACGAAACCGGCCGTCGCGAGGTGCTGGAAGACATTTGCGCCCATCTGGGACAGTTCATGACGCGTGCCCGCGCCGAGCGGGCGCTGGCGGAAAACGAGGTCCGCTTCCGTACCCTGGCTGAGACCGCGCCGGTGGCGATTTTCATCCACGACGACGGGCGTCTGCTCTACGCCAATGCCGCCTTCGAGGCGCTCACGGGATACTCCCGCGACGAGCTTGCGGGCGTGCCGCTGTGGCGGATGTTTGTCGAGGAAGACTCCGGCAAATTACGCGAACGGGCCCGGATGCGCACAAGCGGAAGGGACGTCGAAAAGCACTGGGCGGCGCGCATCCTGCGCAAGAACGGCGAGGTGCGCTGGATTGACTACTCGGCTTCGCGCCTCCTGCTGGGTTCCGGGCCGGTGGTGCTGGCCGCCGCCACCGACTCCACCGAGCAAAGGGCCCTGGAGATGCAACTTCGCCAAACGCAGAAGATGGAAGCCATCGGACGGCTGGCGGGCGGCGTGGCGCACGACTTCAACAACCTGCTCACCATCATAGGCTGCTGCAGCGAATCGATTCTGGCGCACCCCGGCCTCGATCCCGAGGTGAACCGCTATACGCAGGAGATCAGCCATGCCAGCGACCGCGCGGCGGCCCTGACGCGGCAGCTTCTCTCTTTCAGCCGCCACCAGTTGGTGGCGCCGCGGCACATCGATTTCAGCGAGGTTCTGCGCAGCACGGAACTGATCCTGCGCCGGGCGCTTGGCGAAGACATTGCGCTCTCCGTGGATTTTGCGCCGGGACTCATCATCCTGGCCGAGCCCAGCCAGATCGAGCAGGTGATTTTGAACCTGACGGTGAACGCCCGGGATGCGATGCCGGACGGTGGCCGCCTCTCCGTGGCCGTGCGCCGGGCCGGCGCCGGAGAAATCAACGGGAAGGGTGGTAATCCGCTGGGCTATGCCGTGCTCTCGGTGGCCGACAACGGCCGCGGCATGAGCACGGAGGTGCAGCAACACATCTTCGAGCCGTTCTTTACCACCAAGCAGAATGGCTCCGGCACGGGACTGGGACTGTCCACAGTGTACGGCATCGTCAAGCAGTGCCATGGCTTCATCAACGTGTGCAGCGAGACCGGTCGCGGCACTTCCTTCGACGTGTTCTTTCCCCTCGCGGATGGTGGGAGCGAACTGGCCGCCGATGCCGCACCCGCGCCGATGGCGCGCACGGGCGCGACCATCCTGCTGGCCGAAGATGAGGACGATCTGCGCGCGGTGCTGGTGGCGGCGCTGCAGCGCGCGGGCCATCATGTGCTGGCCGTGCCGGGCGGAGACGAAGCCATCCGCGAAGGCGAGGCACATGCGGGCGCCATTGACCTGCTGATTACCGATGTGGTGATGGCCGGCATGTCCGGCCGCGAACTGGTGGACAAACTGGCGGTGGCGTATCCGGAAATGAAGGTGCTGTTCATCTCCGGATACAACGAGGACACGGTGCTGCAAAAAGGAGTGGTGGAAGGGCAGGTGGAATTTCTGCAAAAGCCCTTCACCCTGCAAAAACTGACGCAGCGCGTGGATCAGATTCTGAACAGCCGGAAAGACGCCGTTTAGTACTTGCGCAGCACGGCCACCACGCGGCCCTGCACACGCACGGATTCGGCGGGAACCATGATCGGCGCCATGGCGGCGTTGGACGGCTGCAAGCGCACCTGGTCGCCGGCGCGGTAGAAGCGTTTCAGCGTCGTCTCCGAGCCATGGATCAGGGCCACCACGATTTCGCCTTCCAGGGCGGTATCGGCCTTTTCCACCAGGACGTAGTCGCCGTTCATGATGTGCTCGTCCTGCATGCTCTCACCGCTTACCTGGAGGACGAACACGTCGCGCGAGCGGGTGAAGTCGGTGAGGGAGATGGTCTCCGGCGTCTCCACCTGCTCAATGGGCTGACCGGCGGCGATGCGGCCCACCAGGGGCAGTTCCAGAGAGCTGACGGTGGCCGGGCGTATCTTGGCGGGAATGCCGCTGGGAAGCGGAAGAACATCGATGGAACGGCTGCGATTGTAGTCGCGCCGCAGCAACTTTTTCGATTCCAGATTGTTAATGTGCTTATGTACGGTTGCCAGCGAGCTCAGACCCATGGCCTCACCAATCTCCTCGAACGACGGGGAGTACCCGTGGGTCTGCACAAAGTCGGCGATGAAGTCGTACATCTGACGTTGCCGTTTGGTCAAAGCCATAGAGCCCTTTCCTGCGCAACTACGAATGGCTAGTATTGTGGCGAATGAAAGGCGAAGCGTCAAGCATGGGAATTCGGACGTATCGTCCAAGGTACTGCCGGACGCCAGTTTTACGCCCGGCCGGAATATGATGAAGTGCATTCTGCCAGAATAGAATTGCTCCATGGGTGATGCCGCAAAACTGATCGAGCGTGCCGAGAAGCTCCTGGAAAAGGGCAAGCCGGAGCTTGCCCTGGCGGAATTTCGCTCGGCCGTCGATCTGGAGCCCACGAACGAAGCGCTGCTGCGCAAGACCGCCGACCTGAGCACGTCTCTGGCGCAGCTTGGCATTGCGTCCGACATGCTTCGCCGCCTCTTTGCGGCCTATGTGGAAAACAAGCAGCTTGGCGAGGCCGGCCTGGCATACCGCCGCTTGCAGCGCCTGAAGGCCCTGGAGCCGGAGATGGTGTTCCGTTACGCGGAACTCTGCGAGGCCACCAACCGCCGCGACGCCGCCGAAGCCTATCGTGTGGCCTTCGAGGAATTTCATCGTCTGGGCGATCCGCGGCGCTCCCTGGACAGCATCACCCGCGCTGTCGATCTCGACCCTCGCCTGGAGGATTACCGCGAGCAGGCGCGCATTGCCGAGGCCCTGCATGAGCGCGCGCTGGCCTCTTCGGCCTTGGTGCGCCTTGGCGTCATGCTGGAGCGCAGCGGACAAGACGCATCCAAGGCCTACGAGCAGGCTTATCAGGACGATTCCAACAACATGGCCGCCCGCCTGGGGCATGGCAGTTGGCTGGTGCGGAAAGGCCGCCCGGCGGAGGCCATTGAGTTGTTGCAGCCGCTGGCCAGCTATCCCTCCAGCCCGGAGGAAGCGCGCGAACCCTATGCCCTGGCGCTGCTGGCCGTAGGCCGCGTGGAAGACGCCGAGCCGTACATATGGGGCATCTTCGAGCGCGATCCGAAAACGCATCTCGAAACCCTGCATGAGGTGATTGGCGGGCTGCTGGACCGCGACCGGGTGGAAAAGGCCCTGGGGCTGGCGCGCCGCCTGGAAGAGTATTCGCGCAAGGCCGGACGCCGCTTGCAGTTCATGAGCGACATGGCGCAACTCGCCGGCCAGCATCGCGCCAGCATTCCTTTCCTGGAATATCTGGCCGAACTGTATAACAGCGCCAACCGCGAGGTGGAGTACGCGCAGATGCTGGCGCATCTGTTTGACGCCTACTTTGCCGCAGGCAACTTTGCCCGGGCACTGGACGCTCTGGACCGCGCGGTGGACATTGACTCCTACGATGCCGAGCACAAGCGGCGCTTGGACAAGCTCGCTGGGCACGCGCCGGAAGACCGCCTGCAGGTGCTGGCCAAGCGCCTGGGCGTGGAGGCTCCCGCGCCGGTGACCGCCGTCAGCGCCGAGGAAGCGGAAGAAGCTCCCGCGCCCAAGGTGCTGGAAGACCTGATTCTACAGGCCGAGATCTTTTTGCAGTACGGCATGCGCGACAAGGCGGTGCAGAAGATCGAGCATCTCAAGCAGGCCTTTGCCGAAGAGATTTCCGGCAATGCCCGCGTGCGCCAGCTCTTCATCAACGCCGGACTGCCAGCGCCGGCCGAGCCGGAGAACGCTCCCAGCGGCCAGACGCGGGTCTCCGAAGAGATGGTGCGCTCCGCCGAAGTCAGCCGCATGATCGCCCGCCAGACCGATCCGCGCTCGGTGCTGGTGACGGCCGTCAACCAGATTGGCGCGCGCTGGCAGTACAGCCGCTGCCTGGCTGCGCTGGCCACGCCGGGCAAGCCGCCTTCGCTGGTTGTCGAATATTGTTCTCCGGAGGTGGCCAAGTCGGAGCGCGCGGCCATGGTGCGCCTGCTGGCTTTGAGCCAGCGTCTTACCTCCGTGGAACCCGTCTTCCGCGCCGCCGACGTGAGCATGGCCGAGGCATTGATGCCGATTCGCCATGAGCTGGATCGCCTGGGCATCACCTCGCTGGCCGTGGTGGCGCTCATCACCGAGGACACGCCGATCGGCCTGCTGATTGTGCAGCAGTGCGGCGCGCGCCGCCGCTGGTCGCCCGAGGACATGGAATTGCTGCGCTCGCTGGCCGATCAGATGGCGCTGGCCGTGCACGGCGCCCGCCTGCGCTCGCTGGTTTCCACCCTGGGCGTGGCGGAAGAAAAAACAGGATTGCTGAAGCGCTCGGCCTACACCGACTCAGTGCTCAGCGAACTGCGCCGCGAACGCGACGCGCAAGCCGCTCCCGGAACCCTGGCGCTGCTGCAGGTGAACTCTCTGACCAGCGAATCGCAGGACGAGCAGGCCATCTCCGAGATGGTGCGCACCCTGCGCTCCATTGCCCAGGACGAGGCCATGGCCTTCCGCTACGAGCGCGACACGGTAGCCCTTCTGCTGCCGCAGATGCAGGCCTCGCAGGTGGAGGTTCTGGTAAACCAGTTGCGCGAGGCACTGGAGCCGATTGCCGTAACCATCATTGCCGGCATTGCGCCGGGCCCCGGACTGGGCGGCTTTGAGCCGGAGGACGCCGCCACCGAGTGGATCAACCGCGTGGTACGCTCTCTGGCCCTGGCCGGCGCGGCCGCGAAGCAATCCTGCATCCTGCCGCCGTCCCACCCCTCTACCGTTTAATGCCGGTTCTCCCCGTTGAATGCAATAGCACGCTGCTGCGTGCTACACTTACGCGCATAAGCTTCCGCTATTTGGGGTTTTAGATATCACATGTCGAGCAACAAGCTACTTGAGCGCTTCCAATCAGTCGTGTGCCAGTTTCCGGAGCGCCCCGCGGTCTATGGTCCCGGCCAGGTCATTACCTACTCCGATCTTGAACGCCGCGCGGCCAGCGTGGCTCGCCGCATTGCCGGGCGCACCGCGGGCAACACCGTAGCGCTGTTGTACGGCAACCGTCCCGAGTTCGCCGCCCTTCTGCTGGGCGCGATGTGGGCCGGCAAGACCGTCGCCGTTCTGCCCACCCTGGCCCCGCCCCCTTTGCTCAAGCTGATGTGCATGGAGACCGGCGTGGACCTGGTGATTACCAGCGAAGAGTTTGTGCCGGGCATGATGGCCGCCGGCATCCAGTGCTGGATCGGCGACGCCTCGGCCGACGTTGACCCCTCCGCGGTGCCACAGGTGGAGCGCAAGTGCGAAGCTGCCGTGCTGCTGTATACCTCGGGCACCACCGGACGCCCCAAGGCCGTCGCCCTCAGCGAGGCCAACATCATCGGCAACATCGAGGGCCTGATTGGCGCCACCGGCTTTGACAGCGAGCAGGTAATGCTGGCCGTGCTGCCGTTCTTCCACGCCTACGGCCTGACGGTGATGATTTTGCTGCCGCTGACTACCGGCGCTGCGGTTGTGGTTCCCGAACGGTTTATTCCGCGCCAGATTCTGCAACTCATCGAAAAGCACAAGGTTTCCTGCCTCATCGCCGTGCCCAGCCAGTTTCGCGTGCTCATCAAGGAGCCTACGGAGATCGACGCCTGTTCGCTTTGGCTGTGCATTGCCGGCGCCGAGCGCTTGCCCGACCATGTGGCGCAGGACTTCCAGAAGCGCTTCGGACATCCCCTGGCGCAGGGCTACGGCACCACCGAGCTATCTCCGGTGGTCAGCTTCAGCCCGCCAGAGGACAGCGCGCCTGGTTCCGTGGGCCGTCCTCTGCCGAACATCGCAGTCACCATCCGCGACGAGAATGACAACATTCTGCCCGCGGGCGAGGTGGGTGAGGTCTGCGTCAGCGGCCCCTCGGTAATGCTTGGATACCTGGGCGACCAGGAAGGAACGGCCAGGAAAATCCGCGACGGCGTGTTGCACACCAGCGACAAGGGCTACCTCTCGGCGGACGGCTACCTGTTCCTGATGGGACGCGCCGACGACCTGGTAAAGGTCAGCGGCGAGAAGATGTATCCCAGCGAGGTGGAGAACGCCTTGGAAACCATTGACGGCGTGGAAGAAGCCGCCGTGGTGGCCTTCCCGGACGAGAAACACGGCTCGCGCCTGCACGCCTACGTGCAACTGCTGCCGGGCGCCGAGTTGACCGACGCCGCGCTGCGCGCCGCCTGCCGCGAGATGATGGAACACTACAAAATCCCGCGCGGCTTTACCTTTGTGCCGCAAATGCCGCGCACCGTGACCGGCAAAACCGACAAGCGCGCCCTGGTGTCCACCGCCGCACAGTAACCAGGGGAAGGAAAACATCCATCCGGGCCGGGAGCTTCGCTTCCGGCCCTTTTGCATGCCCTCATTTGGATGGAACCTTTTTCCCGCGTCCGGCGTACTATTCTGCGAGGAGAACGACGATGGCGATTCTGCTGTGGCTGATCCTGCTGTTTTTCTGCTGGCCGCTGGCGCTGCTCGCACTGGTGCTGTATCCCATAGTGTGGCTGCTGTTGCTGCCCTTGCGCCTGGTCGGACTGGCCGTGCATGTGCCGCTGGCCATCCTGGGGGCTCTGTTGCTGCTGCCGCTGGCGATTCTGCGCGGCCCGCGCCACACCCACAACTACTACTACGCCAACGCCTATCCCCCGCCCCGCTACGATCCCTATACCGGGCGGAGGAACTACTAGATCATTCAAGTCCAGGGCGAACGCACTGTTGCGCGAGCAGATGCTGAAGGATCTCACCAACAAGGCAAGTTAGAGCGCCGCTGCCAGTGCCTGTCCGGTGTAGCTCTTCTTCACCTTCGCCACCTGCTCCGGAGTGCCCTGGGCCACAATGCGGCCGCCTTCTTCGCCGCCCTCGGGGCCCAGGTCGATGATCCAGTCCGCGTTGCGGATCACATCCAGGTTGTGCTCGATGATGATGATCGAGTTGCCCAGGTCGGTCAGCCGGTGCAGCACGTCCAGCAGGCGGTTTACGTCTTCAAAGTGCAGTCCCGTGGTTGGCTCGTCCAGCAGGTAGAGGGTGCGGCCGGTCTGGCGCTTGCTCAGCTCGCGCGCCAGCTTGATGCGCTGCGCCTCGCCGCCGCTCAAGGTCACGGAAGACTGTCCCAGGTGGATGTAGCCCAGCCCCACGTCCACCAGCGTTTGCAGCTTCTGGTGCGCCTGCGGAATGTTTTCCAGCACGCCCAGCGCCTCGCTGATCGGCGTGTCCAACAGGTCGGCGACGGAGTAGCCCTTGTAGCGCACGGCCAGCGTTTCGCGGTTGTAGCGCTTGCCGCCGCAGACCTCGCAGAGCACGTGCACGTCGCGCAGAAAGTTCATCTCGATGCGGCGCTCGCCGTCTCCCTGGCAGGCGTCGCAGCGGCCTCCGGCCACGTTGAAGCTGAAGCGCCCGGCCTTGTAGCCGCGCTCGCGCGACTCAGGCAGCATGGCGTACAACTCGCGTATCTGGGTGAACATTCCCGTGTAGGTCGCCGGATTCGAGCGCGGCGTGCGCCCGATGGGTGACTGGTCGATGCGGATGACCTTGTCCACGTTTTCAATGCCGGAAATCGATTTGTGCGCTCCCGGCTCCTCGCGCGAGCGGTAGATCTTTTTCGCCAGCGCGGCATACAAAATGTCGTTGACCAGCGTGGATTTGCCCGAGCCCGAGACGCCGGTGACCACGGTGATCACGCCCAGGGGAAAGCTGACATCGACGTTCTTCAGGTTGTTGGCGTGCGCACCGCTGACGGTGATCCAGAGGCCGTTCACCTTGCGGCGCTCGTCGCGCACGGGAATTTTGCGGCGGCCGGAGATGTACTGCCCGGTCAGCGAGCGCTCGTTTTTCGCAATCTCCTTGGCCGTACCGGCCGCTACCAGCTCACCGCCCAGCTTGCCGGCGCCGGGGCCGAGGTCGATGACGTAATCGGCGCGGCGGATGGTCTCTTCGTCGTGCTCCACGATCAGCACCGTGTTGCCCAGGTCGCGCAGTGCTTCCAGGGACTCCAGCAGCTTCTCGTTGTCGCGCGCGTGCAGGCCGATCGACGGCTCATCCAGCACATAGAGCACCCCGCGCAGGCGCGAGCCGATCTGCGTTGCCAGCCGTATGCGCTGTCCTTCGCCGCCGCTGAGCGTGGCCGCCGAGCGGTCCAGCGACAGGTAGCCCAGGCCGACGTGATTCAGAAAGCCGATGCGCTCACGAATTTCGCTGACGATGCGGCCGGCGAGCTTTTCCTCGCGTGCGTCCAGCTTGAAGGCCTCAGCGGCCTCCACGGCGCGCGCTACGGGCAGGGAGGTGAAGTCGGCGATGCTCATGCCGTTGACCTTTACCGCCAGGCTCTCCGGACGCAGACGCCGTCCGCCGCAGGCGGGGCAGGGCGTGGCCGACATGTACTGCATCAGGTATTCGCGCGTGCCTTCGTTTGAAGCTTCGTCCAAGGCCCGCTTGTGATAGGCCAGGATGCCGCGGAAGCCCGAACGCCGGGCGCGCGCAGCGGTTGCCGTGTCGCCGTAGAGCAGAAACTTCTGGTTGTCTTCGCTGAGCTGATCGAAGGGCGTGGAGAGCTTGATGCCGCGTTCTTCCGCCGCGCGGCGCACCAGCGATTGCAGGGTCGTGGAGCCGGAGCCGAGCCCAAGGCCGCCATCGAAGAGAGGCTTTGACCAATCGACGATGATTTTTGCCGGGTCGAAGTCGTAGCGCGAGCCCAGACCGGTGCATTCGGGGCAGGCGCCAAAGGTGCTGTTGAAGCTGAAGGAGCGCGGCTCCAGTTGCGCTACGTTGACGCCGCACTCCGGGCAGGCCATGCGCGAGGAGTACATGTGCTCCTCGCCACCCACAATGCTGACTACCACCAGTCCGCTGCCCAGCTTCATGGCCACGTCCACGGAGTTGGCCAGCCGCTTCTCGCTGCCTTCCTTCACCAGCAGGCGGTCCACCACCACCTCGATGGTGTGGTTGCGGCGCTTGTCGAGCTTGATCTCTTCCTCAATGGAGCGCAGTTCGCCGTCGATGCGGGCGCGGGTAAAGCCGTGTGCCGCCAGCTTCTCCAGCTCGCGGGTAAACTCACCCTTGCGTCCGCGCACGATGGGCGCCAGCAGCATCACGCGCGGCTCGCTGCCGGGCATGGCGTCTCCCGCCAGCTCCATCACCCGCGCGGTGATCTGCTCGGCCGTCTGGCGGCTGATGGGTTTGCCGCAGTGCGGGCAGTGCGGAATGCCCACCGAGCTATAAAGCAGGCGCAGGTAGTCGTAAATCTCGGTGATGGTGCCCACCGTGGAGCGCGGACTGCGCGAGGTGGTTTTCTGCTCGATGGAGATGGACGGGCTCAGTCCGTCGATGGCGTCCACGTCCGGCCGCTCCATCTGGTCCAGAAATTGGCGGGCATAGGCCGAAAGGGTCTCCACGTAGCGGCGCTGCCCTTCGGCGTAGATGGTGTCGAAGGCCAGCGACGACTTGCCCGAGCCGCTCAGTCCGGTAATGACCGTAAGCGTGTTGCGGGGGATTTCAACGTCGATGTTTTTCAGGTTGTGTTGGCGCGCGCCGCGCACCGTAATGTTACGAATGCCCATGGGCTCCGGTTTCCACGGAACTGCCGTTCGCGGTCCGGCCCTTCCACCAAAGGTAACTGGCGCCGCGCCTCCCAGAAGCGATTCATGGGCAGGAAGACAGCTCAACTCAGGTATCTTATTTGGCAATAGCGGTGGCGGTCAAACCGCCGCATATTGGAGTAGCGCGTCTCACAAGGCTGCGCCAATTGGTTCGTCACGGGAATATTTCTCAATTTTGCCGGTTCTACGTGCGCCGCATCACAAAACCGGAGCCTGCTCCGGTTTACCATTTCAATGGGCGAGATGATTCGCCACAGTTCTGGGCCTGTGCCCAGCAAGCAAGGGAATAGGTTCGAACCGTGTTTCTTTCGTTTTTGATGTCTGTCGCGCTGGTTGCCGTTGTGGGGCTCTCCCTTTCCGCCGGAGTCGGCCTCGGATACGCCATCATCTTTGGAATTCTCGACCTCTTTGACCGCAGCCGCCACGCCTTTAAGCCGGCACCGGTGCGCGTGCTCAGCTCCACGGCGGGACACAACTAGCCAAAATTTTCGAGAACGCGAAAAGAGGCGGAGCGCTCCGCCTCTTTTTGTTGCGCAAAACTGGCCGTTTTATACCGGAAATGCCGTTGCAATATGCGGCTCAGGCGTTCACCGGCGAAGTGCAATTCGGACAGCGCCTGGCGGCCAAGGGAATCTCCGTGGCGCACTCGGGGCACGGCTTGGTGGTGGGCGCAGCGGCCGGGGCGGATTTGTTGACGCGCGCCAGCACGGCATTCATCGGCATGACGACCGCAAAATACACGGCGGTGGCCACCAACAGGAACGAGATGATGGCGTTGATGAAGTTGCCCACCATCAGTTTGGAACCGTTGACGGTATAGGCGATGGCGCTGAAATCCGGCTTGCCAACAACAGCGGCAATCGCCGGGGTCAGCAGATCCTTGGTAAACGAGGTGACGACCGCTCCGAACGCGGCGCCGATGACCACGCCAACCGCCAGGTCCACTACATTGCCGCGCAGGATGAAATCACGAAAGCCCTTGAACATGAGAGACGCCTCCAGGTGAATGTGCACTGCTGCGCGGCAAAAGGATGAGAGCCGCGAATTGCAACTCAGGGTAAATGCGCGCGGAAGTGCATTGCAACCGGAAAGGTCCAATTCGCAAGAGACTGCCGCCCTACACGGCCTGCCCGGCGCTGACGCCGCTGGCCCACGCCCACTGAAAGTTGTATCCGCCGAGTTGCCCGGTGACGTCCACCACTTCGCCGATGAAGTACAAGCCGGAGACGAGTTGCGACTCCATGGTCTTGGCCGAAAGCTCGCGCGTGTCCACCCCGCCGGCGGTGACTTCGGCCTTGGCGAAGCCCTCGGTGCCCGCGGGCACAAAGGCAAAGTGGTGCAAGCGTCGCTCCGCCTCCTCGATGGACGGATTGGTAAAGCGCGTGATGGGATGAAGTTCCAGCCAGCGCTCGGCCAGCCGCGAGGGCAGCACGCGGCGCAAGGCTCCCAGGGCCGCTGCCAGGTCGCGGCGCGCGTTGGCCTCCAGCAGCGGAGCAAACACCTCGCGCTCCGGAGCCAGGTCGAGCACAATCTCCTCACCCGGCTGCCAATAGGAAGAAATCTGCAAAATCGCCGGGCCGCTGAGGCCGTGGTGCGTGATCAGCATCTTCTCACGGAAAGATTGCCGCCCGCAGGAGGCGATCACCTCGGTGGAGACGCCGGCGAGTTCGCAATATTGCTTGGCCTCCACCGGGGCAAACAGCAAGGGCACCAGTGCGGGACGCGGCTCTAGGACGTTGTGCCCGAACTGCCGCGCCAGCTCGTAGCCGAAGCCCGTGGCGCCCATCTTGGGGACGGACAGGCCTCCGGTGGCCACCACCAGCGCCCGCGAGCGATAGTTCTTCCCCGAGGCCGTCACCAGAAATTCGCCGCTCTCTTCGCGCTGTACCTGGGTGATGCGCGCCGCGAGTTCGACGCGTACGCCATGCGCCACGCACTCGGCTTCCAGAATGTCCAGAATGTCCTGCGCGGTGCGGACGCAGAAGAGCTGCCCCACGGTCTTTTCATGCCAGGGAATGTGGTGCCGTGCCACCAGGGCAAGAAAATCCTTGGGCTGATAACGCGCCAGCGCCGACTTGGCAAAGTGCGGATTCTGCGAGAGGTAATTCGCCGCCGTCACCCCTAGATTGGTGAAGTTGCAGCGCCCGCCACCGGAAATGAGTATTTTTTTGCCAGCACGGTCGGCAGAATCCAGCACCAGCACGCGGCGTCCGCGAGCGCCGGCCACGGAGGCGCACATTTGGCCGGCAGCACCGGCGCCCAGAACAATCGTATCCACAGTCGGCATAAGTTCTTTCAGTATAGCGGGTTAACAGCACCAGGCGAAATCCTCCCCGGGTTGCGGCACAGCATTCCAAAAATTGAGGAGAGTATAAGTTTCACGAATCAATCTCGCGATTAATATTAGGAGGATTCGCGCCTGCGGAATCGTATCCCGGGGCGGTGGAGCGCAACCATGGCAGAAGGCGTACTGGTGCAAACTCTGAGCTATTCCAAAGGGCCCGACGAGCCTGCGCTGACCGAGCTGTGCATCGGTCAGGTGTTGGATCAGATGGCCGAGCGCTATCCAGACTCTCCCGCGCTGATTGTGCGCCAGGAGGCCCTGCGCTACACCTGGAGCGAATTCCGCAACGAGGTGGACCGCGCGGCCCGCGGGCTGATGGCCCTGGGCTTCCGCAAGGGCGACCGCGTGGGCGTATGGGCGACGAACATTTCGCAGTGGGTGCTGATGCAGTTCGCCACCGCCAAAAGCGGCGTCATCATGGTGAACATCAACCTGCGCTTCCGCGCCCACGAACTGGAGTTTGTGCTGCGGCAGAGCGGATGCAGAGGCCTGGTGATGGAACGCGAGTTCCGCGACTGCAATTACGTGGAGACCATCCAGCACCTGGCGCCGGAGCTGGAATTCTGCACGCCCGGCGAGTTGCGCGCGCAGCGCCTGCCCGAGCTGAAGCAGGTAGTGTACATTGGCGCCGACACTCCGGCTGGCATGTTGAATTGGAAGGACATGCTGGAGCGCGGCGGCAACGAGGTAACGCTGGACGAATTCGAGTCGCGCCAGGATTCGTTGAGCTGCCACGACACCATCAACATTCAGTACACCAGCGGCACCACCGGCCAGCCCAAAGGGGCCGAGCTGAGCCACTACAACGTGGTCAACAACGGACAGTTTATCGGCGACGGAATGAAGCTGACGCACACC
>JARLGJ010000069.1 GCA_031296105.1 Acidobacteriota bacterium
AAAGAACTGGAAGCCGCCATTCGAAGTTTCATCCAAGTACACAACCAGAACCCAAAACCCTTCGTCTGGCACAAAACTGCCGACCAGATACTCGACTCTGTCGCTCGCTTTTGTATACGAACTTTAGAGACAGGACACTAGCCCGCCGCGGCACAATCCGCGACTTCGCATCCCAAGAAAACGGCGCCCGTTGCGGCGCCGTTTTCTTGTTCGTGAATGATTGCGTTCTTTAGCTGGCGGTATGAGTGCTCAGGTTGCGTTCCAGTTCGCGCACGGCCTGTTGTAGTTGATCGAGTTCACGCTGTGCCGCCTCGGTCCAGGCGGCGGAAAGCTCTTCGGCCTCCTGCGCGGAGTGCAAAGCGATTCTTTGCAGCAGCTTGCGTCCGCGCCCACTCATGAGCACGGCACCCACTCCGCCCAGTCCGGCCAGTGCCAGAGGGATGGTCCACTTGCGTACGGTCATGCAGCAGCTCCTGTTGTCTTTATTATTCGGCGCACTCGCCCGCGAACTCAAGCAGAAATCTGCACACCGGTGACTTTCGTCAGCATTTCTCTGCACAATCCCGGCTGCACCCAGCCCTGGCCACGGATTCAGGCGGCGCCAGGACAAAAAGTTTCCGCCCGCCCGCCCCATCGGCATTAGGCAAGCAACTCCAGCGCGCCGGAATGCATTCCAATCCCCAGCCGTCGATGAATTCGCAGGCAGGATGTAGAGCGGGCCGGACCTTTTTTTCTTCCATGGAATCCAATGGCAAAGGGCCGGCATTGGTTTTGGATCGTTCACCCCATGTAAACGGAACTTCCCTGGAGTTGCTTTGACTTCTTCCGATGACGATCGCGATCCGCAAATCCCCGAGGATGCCATGGCCGCGTTAAGCAAGCAGCAACCGGCGCTCGCCGAACTCAGCCAGCTCGCCCTGGAGAGCAACGACCTCACCCTGCTATTGGAAAACGCCCTCAGTCTGCTGGCTGAAACCATGCAGCTTCGCTACTGTGAGGTGCTGGAGTTTGACGCCGCGGGCCAGCAATTTCTGCTCCGCGCCGGCCTCGGCTGGAAGCCCGGCTGCGTCGGCCAGTTCGTCTTCCCCCTCGCCCGCGAGTTCCAGGCGGGTTACACCTTCCTCACCCAGCGTCGCGTGGTGGTGGAAGATTACGCAGAAGAGACGCCCTACGCCCCATCGCCCCTTTTGTTGCAGCACGAGGTCCGCAGCGGCATCACCGTGCAGATTCCCGGTCACCAGGCGCCCTACGGCGTGCTCGGCGTGTACAGCTCCGTCCGCCGCGCCTACGGCCCCGAGGAGGTAGGCTTTGTCCGCTCGGCGGCCAACATCCTCGGCACGGCCATGCAGCGCCGCCGCGATGAGGACGCCATCCGCCGCAGCGAGGTCTACTTCCGCGGCCTTCTGGAGTCCGCGCCCGACGGCATGACCATCGTCGGACGCGACGGGCGCATCCTCCAGGTGAACCGCGAAACCGAGCGCCTCTTCGGCTACTCGCGCGACGAACTCATCGGCCAGACCATCGAGTTCCTCGTCCCCGAGCGCTACCGCGGCTATCACGGCCGCCATCGCGACGGCTATTTTAACGACTCGCACGTGCGCCCCATGGGCGTCGGCCTCGAGCTCTTCGGCCGCCGCAAGGACGGCTCGGAGTTTCCCGTCGAAATCTCCCTCAGCCCCATGCCGACTCCCGACGGTCAGGTCGTCACGGCCGCCGTGCGCGACGTCAGTGCCCGCAAGGCCGCCGAGGAGCAGATCAAGAAGCTCAACGCGCAGCTTGAAGAGGCTCTGCGCCGCAGCGAGCGCCTGGCCGCCACCGGACGCATCGCCGCCAGCATCGCCCACGAGATCAACAATCCCGTCGCCGCCCTCACCGATCTTCTCTACCTGCTGGACACCCAGCCCGAATTGAGCGACGCCTCGCGCGAGGTTCTGCAATCCGCCCGCCGCGAGGTCGAGCATCTCGGAGACATCGTCCACGGCACCCTGGCGCCGCACCGCTCCTCCGCCAATCGCGTCCGCCTGCGCGCCTCCGAGCTGATGGAGTCCTCCTTGGAGACCTTCCAGCGCCGCTTTGCCGAGGGCGCCATCCGGGTCGAAAAACAGTTCACCTCCGCCGCCCAGGTCGAGGTCGTCTCCAGCGAGTTGCAGCAGGTCCTCGCCAACCTCATCTCCAACGCCATCGACGCCATGTCCGGCAGCGGCACCCTCACCCTGGAGACCCGCGACGAAGGCGCCACCGTCAAGCTCGTCGTCGCCGACACCGGCACCGGCATCCCTCCGGAAAAGATCGAAGAGATCTTCGAGCCTTTCATCACCACCAAGGGCGAGCAGGGACTCGGCATCGGTCTCTGGATCTCGCGCAACATTGTCGAGAAAATGGGCGGCAGCATCCAGGTGCGCAGCAGCACCGCCGCCCAGGATCACGGCGCGCAATTCGTCGTCTCCCTGCCCGCCGTGCAGGAGCCTCGTGCTTCGGGCAAAATCCGCCTCGTCTCCTGAGCGTCAGCTTTCCGCAAAAAAGAGCGCCAGCCCGCGGGCTGGCGCTCTTTGCATATTGCAGACGTCTTTTATTCGGCGTCGTCTTCCTCGGGCTCCGGAGCCTTCGGTGCGGCAGCAGCCGCGGCGGCGGCGGAAGCGGCGGCCTTGTGCTTCAAACGCACCACCACCACCTTGGCAAAGCCTTCGTCGAACTTCGGCGGACGCAGCTTCTGCGCCATGCGCAGCATCACCTCGTCGGGCACGTTGCGCTCGCGGCGGCGGTTGCGATCCATGCAAACCTCGGTGGGCACGTCAAAGAACACCGCGTGCGCCTCATAGCCGAAGTCGTGCGCCATCTTGATCCAGCTATGGCGCTCTTTCGGAGACAAATTCGTGGCGTCGATGAAGTTCATCGGGCGCTCCGCGATCAGTCTTGCCCGCAGCAGCGAGCGCAGCGAGCTGAACACCAGATCCTGGAAGCGCTGCTCCGTGGCGTCGTCGAACAGCAGTCCCCGCACCAGGTCGCTGGAGAGAGGAATGATGTCGTGCCGCTTGAACCACGAGCTCTTGCCCGAGCCCGGCAGTCCAATGGCCAGCACCACGGCACCCTTTTTCGAGCGCGGTGCGCGCACCGGCGCCGCGGCGGCTTCTCCCGCCCCGGCGTCTTCGCCCTCGCCGTCGCCGGTAATCTCCGGCGGCTCCGGCAGGTCCAGTTCGGGAGCTTCTGCCAGCCCCTCGGGGGTATCAATCTCAGCGGCCTCGCCCGTCGCCCGGCCCGGAACAATGGGCAGTCCGGCCAGTTCGCTCGACTGCGCGGCTCTCTGCTGCTGGTCGGTGCGGTTGCGGCCGCGGCCTCCGCGTCCCCGGCGGCGCGTACGGCGTGCCCGGGCGGCGGGTGCCGCTTCAAAAGGATCTTTTTCCGGCTGAGCCTCGTACACCGGCTGCGGCGGCGCGTCTTCGCGCCCCTCGGCGTTCCCTTCCATATACTGCTCACGTTCCAGGAAGCTGGGTTGCAGCGGCGCCGGCTGTTGCGAGGGTCCGGCGGGCGTATTCTGTTTCTTCTGGTTGCGACGCTTATCGCGATCGCGCATCCATCTGCGCATGACACGCTTATACCACGATGGCGCATCCTGCGGCGAGTGCCGTCTGCGGAAAATCCCCTCTCCTTAGTGATTGTCCGGGAACCCTTCGCTCCCTGCCCCGTCTTTTTTTGCCGTCCGACGGCCACACCCCTCCGGAAAAGGCCCTCGCCGCCGGAACCCCCGCTTCCATTCCCTTATGTGAATAGTTTGCTCCGGATACATACCGGTGCTAGCATTTCATGCGATTGCAATCACGCGCCCGTGCGGATTGGCTTCCCACGCTGCGACAAGTGATCCGCAAATATGCCTGGAGGCAAGAATGGCGATTAAAGTTGGCATCAATGGCTTCGGACGAATCGGCCGCAACGTGTTCCGCGCATCGTTGGGCGATTCCAGTATCGAAATCGTCGCAGTAAACGATCTCACCGATCCTAAAACGCTGGCCCACCTTCTCAAGTACGATTCGATTCTCGGCAATCTTAAGCATGATATTCAGGCCGAAGGCGACTCGATTGTCGTGGACGGCAAGAAGGTCAAGGTCTTCGCGGAAAAGGATCCCGCCAAGCTCGACTGGGACGCCTTTGGCGTGGAAGTCGTCGTCGAATCCACTGGACGCTTCACCGACGCAAACGAGGCCAAAAAGCACCTGCGCGGCTCGGTCAAGAAGGTCATCATCTCCGCCCCGGCGAAGAATGAAGACCTCACCATCGTCCTCGGCGTCAACCAGGAAAAGTACGATCCTTCGGCGCATCACGTCGTCTCCAACGCCAGTTGCACCACCAACTGCCTGGCGCCCGTGGCCAAGGTGCTCAACGACAAGTTCGGCATCGTCAGCGGCCTCATGACCACCATCCACAGCTACACCAACGATCAGGTCATCCTGGACTTCCCGCACAAGGATCTGCGCCGCGCCCGCGCCGCCGCCCTCTCGATGATTCCTACCTCGACCGGTGCCGCCAAGGCCCTCAAGCTGGTCATCCCCGAGCTGGCCGGCAAACTGGACGGCTTTGCCATTCGCGTCCCAACGCCCAACGTCTCGGTGGTCGATCTCACCTTCGTCGCCGCCAACCCGGTTACGGCCGAGTCGGTCAACGCCGCCATCAAGGCCGCCGCGGAAGGTGAACTCAAGGGCATCCTCGGCTACGAAGAGAACGAGTTGGTCTCCAGCGACTTCAAGGGAGACCCGCGCAGCTCCATCTTCGACTCCAAGCTCACCAAGGTGGTGGGCAACACCGTCAAGATCATCAGTTGGTATGACAATGAGTGGGGTTACAGCAACCGCGTAAAAGACCTCATCAAGTTCTTCGGCAAGAAGGGGCTGTAAAGAAACCAGCCGGGGGCTTTGCCCCCGGCCTTTTTTTGCTTTCCCAGGAAACAGGATTCCCCGTGTGCCCCAGGTTCGCGAAGCGTAGCGGAGCTAACCTGGGAACCCACGGTGCCCCATTCAAGCCCCTCCGTTGGGCTTGAGTGGGAAGCAGAAAGCGAAAAGAATTGGTGCCCCATGTCTGGACCGGTTGTAGGGCCAGACGTGGGAAGCAACCCACGGTGCACGGTGCCCCATTCAAGCCTTCTGTTGGCTTGAGTGGGAACTGCAATAATTTACGACGACAAATTCGCTTCAGGAACCAGAGCACGCCATGGCAAAGCTTTCGATTCGCGATCTGCAACTCAACAACAAGCGAGTTCTCATGCGGGTGGACTTCAACGTCCCCCTCGAAAACGGCCGCGTCACCGACGACACGCGCATTCGCGAGACCCTGCCCACCATCGAGTACGCCCTGCGCCACGGGGCCAAGCTCATCCTGGCCTCGCACCTCGGCCGTCCCAAGGGCAAGCCCGATCCCAAGTACAGCCTGAAGCCGGTCGCCGAGCGCCTGCGCATTCTCCTCGACGAGCGCATGGGACACGGACAGAACGTAGGCTTCTCGCCCGACTGCGTCGGCATGCAGGCCACCGAGATGGCCAACCAGCTCGAACGCGGTCAGGCCCTTCTGCTGGAGAACGTTCGCTACCACGCCGAAGAAGAGGCCAACGATCCCGCCTTCGCCAAGCAGCTCGCCTCGCTAGCCGAGCTTTACGTCAATGACGCCTTCGGCTCCGCCCACCGCGCCCACGCCAGCACCGAGGGCGTGACCCACTATCTGCCCAAGAGCGCCGCCGGCCTGCTGATGGAAAAGGAACTCGAGTACCTCGGCAAGGCCATGGAAAATCCGGCCAAGCCGTTTCTGGCCATCCTCGGCGGTGCCAAGGTCAGCGACAAGATCGGCGTCATCAAGAACCTTTTGCCCAAGGTCGATGCCATCATCATCGGCGGCGGCATGGCCTACACCTTCCTCAAGGCGCAGGGCCAGGAGACCGGCAAGAGCCTGCTCGAGGCCGACAAGGTCGAACTGGCCGGTGAGTTGCTCGCCCAGGCCAAGGCCAGCAACGTGCGCCTCTTGCTGCCGGTCGATCACGTCGTGGCCGACAAGTTCGATGCCGCGGCTACGCCCGTCATCATCCCCGAAGGCCAGCCCATCCCGGCCGATATGATGGCCCTCGATATCGGCCCCGCCACCATCGAGCGATTCAGCGAAGAAATCGCCACCGCCCGCACCATCGTCTGGAACGGCCCCATGGGCGTCTTCGAGTTTGACCGCTTCAGCAAAGGCACAACGAAGATCGCCGAAGCCGTGGCCGACAATCCCGGCGCAATTTCCATCGTGGGCGGCGGAGACAGCGTGGCTGCCGTGCACAAGGCCGGCGTGGCCGACAAGATCACCCACATCTCCACCGGCGGCGGAGCATCTCTTGAATTCCTGGAAGGCAAAAAGCTGCCCGGCGTGGAAGCGCTGAGCAATAAGTAGTCGCTATGTCATAACCCGGCTTTGTCAGGGCACGGCTTCATAGGGTGCGGAAATAATCGAGTCGGAGATGGTTTTGTCAGGGCACAGCTTTAGCTGTGCCGCCATGTTGCTGAGAATAGGTTGGGGCTTCAGCCCCTGAGGGCGCGCTCCATGAGGCGCAAAGATGACGGGCGACATCGTTAAGCTCGACCTGGGAGAGGGTCACCAGATCTTCTTCCAGGCCGGCGACATCACCGGGCAGGCCACAGACGCCATCGTCAACGCCGCCAACTCCAGCCTCATGGGCGGAGGCGGCGTCGATGGTGCCATTCATCGCGCCGGCGGCCCAGCCATCCTCGAAGAGTGCAAAAAGATCGTCGCCGCCCAGGGACACCTCCCTCCCGGCGAGGCCGTGTCCACTACCGGCGGACGCCTCAAGGCAGCCTTCGTCATCCACACCGTCGGCCCCGTCTTCCGCGATGGCATGGAGGGCGAGGCAGGCCTGCTCTCGGCTGCCTATCGCAACTCCCTGCGCCTGGCAGACCGCCTGGGATTGCAGTCCATCGCCTTCCCTGCCATCTCCACCGGCGTGTACGGATACCCCGCCCCTTTGGCCGCCGAGGTCGCCGTGCGCATCGTCCTCGACGAACTTTCGCAAGCCGGAAGTCTGCACGAAGTGCGCTTTGTGCTTTACAGTCTCGACATGCTCGAAATTTTCGTGCACGCCGCCAAGGATGAGCATCGCCGTCGTAACGCAACCCGCTGGACGTTCATCAAACTTCCGGCAACCGTTTCCGATCCACATCAACCCCAAGCATAGACAAGAGGCGAAACCATGAGCCGCAAGAAGATCATTGCCGCCAACTGGAAGATGTACAAAACTCCCGAACAGGCCCGTCAGTTTATGGAGGAGTTCGTTCCCCTCGCCGCCGGACACACCCGCGACGAAATCGTCATCTGCCCGCCCTTCGTGGACATCGCCGTCGTGGCCGAAAAAGCCTCCGGCACGGCCATCGAGGTCGGCGCGCAGAACCTGTACTGGGAGAAGGAAGGCGCCTTCACCGCCGAAATCAGCGCCGAAATGCTGACCGGCGCCGGCTGCAAGTGGGTCATCCTCGGACACAGCGAGCGCCGCCAGTACTTCGGCGAAACGGACGACACGGTGAACCGCCGCCTCAAGGTCGCCTGCGAGGCCGGTCTCGCCCCCATCGTCTGCGTCGGCGAGGTGAAGGAAGAGCGTGAAGCGGGCATCACCGAAGACGTGCTGCGCCGCCAGTGCGCGCGCGCCTTCGCCGGCATCTCCGCCCGCAAGGCCGCCAAAATGGCCATCGCCTACGAGCCCGTCTGGGCCATCGGCACCGGCCTCACCGCCACCCCGGAAATGGCGGCCCAGGCCCACGCCCTCATCCGCCAGGAAGCCGCCAGCGCCTTCGGCGACGACTACGCCAAGCAACTGCGCATCCTCTACGGCGGCAGCGTCAAGCCGGAAAACGCCCGCGACCTGCTCTCACAGACGGAGATCGACGGCGCCCTGGTCGGCGGCGCCAGCCTCAAGCCCGACAGCTTCACCAAAATCGTGAAGTGGTAACAAGCCCGCAGTTGGCTTGAGTGGGAACAAGATTCCGGTGTGCCCCAGGTTCGCGAAGCTAACCTGGGAACCCACGGTGCCCCATTCAAGCCCGCAGTTGGCTTGAGTGGGAACAAGATTCCGGTGTGCCCCAGGTTCGCGAAGCTAACCTGGGAACCCACAGTGCCCCATTCAAGCCCGCGGTTGGCTTGAGTGGGGCTTTTGCTTTTGTTCTTGTTCTTGGCAGTTCTCCCCCCATATATTCCGCGCCACCCCCATCTCTCTGTCGTAGGATGTTTGCAAAAGGAGAATGACGATGGATGCTGCGGCTAGCAGGGTTTTACTGGATGCCAAGCGTGCGAAGCGATTGACCTTCGCGGAGTTGGGCGAGTTGATTGGGCGCGACGAGGTCTGGGTGGCGGCTCTTTTTTATGGACAGGCCCGCGCCGATGAAACAGAGGCAGCCAAGCTCGTCTCCGTGCTGGGACTCGACCAGGCCCTGGCGATTGCTCTCACCGAATTCCCCGACAAGGGACTCGGCCCGGTCGTTCCAACCGACCCACTGATCTATCGCTTTTACGAGATCATGCAGGTTTACGGTATGCCCATGAAAGCCGTCATCCATGAAAAGTTCGGCGACGGCATCATGAGCGCCATCGACTTCAGCCTTCACATTGACAAGGAGCCCGATCCCAAGGGCGACCGCGTGAAGGTCACAATGTCCGGCAAGTTCCTTGCTTACAAGAAATTTTAGCCTGCGGCCCGCCTATCCCATGCCGGGTGCCGGTGCCCCATTCAAGCCTGCGATTGGCTTGAGTGGGGCTTTTGTTTTTGCTCTTTCCTCCGGAACCTCAAGCCCCCGCTTCCATCGCCATCCGGAACACCTGGCGATAGCGCTGCGCCACCACTTCCGGAGCGTAGCGCTCGCAGAATCGTTTCCGCGCCGCCAGCGCCAGTCTCATTCGCGTCTCCGGCTCTTCCACCAGGCGCTGCAACAAGCCGCTCAACTCCGCCGACTCCCCGTTTGTTATGCATCCCGCGCAGCCCTCATCCACCAGTTCCCGCTGCACCTCCCAGTTGGGAACCACGGGAATGGTTCCGCAGGCCATGGCTTCCACATACACAAAGCCGTAGCTCTCAAAGCGCGAGGGCATGGCAAACACATGCGCCGTAGCCATCAACTCCATAACCTGCACATGAGCAATGCCGGAATATACCCGGACCAATCCATCGCGAGGAATCTCCACTGGCCCATCCACGAACTGCGTAACACAGGTCAGTTCCACTCTCTGGCGCACCGCCGCGGGCAATCTCCTCCATGCCTCAAGCAAGCGGTCCAGCCCCTTGCGCCGCGCCTCGTTGCCCACAAATAGAACGCGGAGCCTGCCACCGTCCGCCTGCTTGTGCCGCACCGCGTCTTCTTCCACCGCGCACACGCCGGGCTGGAAGAACGGCACGTACTGAAACTTTCCCTTCAGCGCTGGAAATTGCCGCTCCAGCCGCCGAGCCTCGTTCTCGCTGGAAACCTGCACCACCGCGGCCCTTTCGAAGAATGGCAGCTTATGCGCGCTTTCACTCCGCAGAGCCTCAGCGGATATTCCATACGCAAGTTGCATCTCCGGATCCAGCAGGGAGTTCTGCCACACCACCGGCAAGGGCCCCGTATTTGCCGGAAAACTTGTATGTGAAAAGACAACCTGGCACTGCGAACGCAACATCTCGTGCCGGTCCACCCCGCCGCTCACCCAGTCCTGCGGCACAACTTCCAGGCCGAGCTTGCCGCGCAGCTTCCACAGTAGAAAGCGTGCGTTGCGCGCCAGCACTTCCCGGCGCGATTGCTGCACATGGAAGCGCAATCCTTCGGTAAATTCCTGCGTCCGAGGCACAAGAAAGGTGGCATACCGCCAGTCGGTGTTGTTGGGACGTAGAAACCACGCTGGAGTGTCAACAAAAACAGAGATCGTTTCCGTTTTCTCAGTAGAACCTTGGGGCACCTTTGATCTGCTCCGGCCCGAAATTATGACGTGAACGAATAAGGGGCTTGCCGGGCAGTATAGCACCCACTTTTCAACCGACACCGGATATTCGCCCTTCCCAGTGTGCCCCAGGTTCGCGAGCAACGCGAGCTAACCTGGGACGCTTGGCTGCCTCATCCAAGCCCGCATTTGGCTTGACTGGGAAAGCACTCCCACAACAAATTCACCCTTTGCACCCTGAGCAAGCGACCGGCAAAGCCGGACGCACATCGAAGGGCCTCTACCCTTACCTCCATGCTTCCTCCCGGGCAAGGGGGGAGCAACTTCCGGAACCTCCAGCTCGCGGAACCCTCTCCCCTGGAATTCCACAGCCAAGTCTCTGATTTCATGACCGCGGGCTTTCTTTCTGCGCCGAGTTTGTTATACTCAATTTGCCTCTGTATGTGTTCTTTGGAAGCTTGACGCATTGCGTCCCTGGCCTTGCCGGGCGCGATGACGGCTGTGCGGAAGTGGTGGAATTGGCAGACACACCATCTTGAGGGGGTGGCGCCGAAAGGCATGCGGGTTCAAGTCCCGCCTTCCGCACCATCTCACTTTCTTCCTTTTTTCCGGAAGAAAGTGCTCTCCAAAAGTTCTCCGGCAGGCAATAGAGTTCTACTAAGGTCCGGCGTGCGTCATCCGCCGGCGAGGAATGTCATGATTCTCGCTTTGGTCACCATCGTTCACGTCATTGTGTGCTTGTTTCTGATCGCCGTCGTGCTGCTGCAGAGCGGCACCAGCGCCGACCTGGCCGGGGCCTTTGGCGGCCTGGGCAGCCAGACGGCCTTCGGCCCGCGCTCCGGCGCGAACCTGTTGACCAAGCTCACCACCTGGGCGGCCATCATCTTCATGCTCACCTCGTTCACCTTGGCCATCATGTCCGTCCGCCACAACGGCGGCGCCGGCTCGGTGCTGGGAGATAGCAAGGGCACTCCGGTGCAGACCCCTTCCAAGTAACTTTTGCGCCTCGCGCGCACAAAAATCCCCGCCACGGCGGGGATTTTGCTTTTGCCGCAAATCCTCTATTCCTGCGGCCGCAACCTTCCCGCCAAATATCCCGTGGCGGCGTCCAGGTCCACGTCCGCCACCAGCAGGCCTTGCTGTCCATATGGCTGGAAAGCCAGCAGCGTCCCATCCGGGCGCGCCACCGCCGAGGTCGTCGCCGACGCCGCCCCGGCGTAGTTCACCGTGGCAAAGTAGCAGGTGTTTTCCGCCGCGCGGCACAGCGCGGCCTTCTCATGAAACGTATTCTTAGGATCGCCAAAGCTCGTGGCCTGGTACGCGCCCGGCTCGTTCTCATCCAGGTGCGGATGAAACACAATCTGCGCCCCGCGCCGTGCCGCCCAGCGCACTGTCTCCGGATAGCGCCAGCCTTCGTGGCAAATGACAATGCCCACGTTCACTCCCGCCACGCGAAACACGCGGCGCCCACTGGCCGGCGTGTAGGTCGCGTCCTCGCTGGGATCGAGCTGCACCTTGTCCTGAAAGCCCAGCCGTGTGCCATCGGAGTCGATCGCCAGCACGCAGGCGTACAGCCCCGCGTCCGCGATGCGCTCGGTGCCCAGCAGCACGGCAACCTTCGCCCGCGCCGCCGCCTCAGCCACCGCGCTCCACGCGGCTTCCAGAAACGCCGCGTCCGGCGCGGCTGGCGCGTGCCCCAGCCCACGATACCCGGGCACATAACACTCCGGAGAACACACAATGGCCGCGCCCGCCGCGGCGGCCTGCGCCACGGCCTCCGTAACCAGCTTTACCGATTCTTCCCGCGACTCCGGATAGCGCAACTGCGCCAGGGCAATCCGCACGTTGTGCATGGCCTACTCCTGTAGGTAAGGATTCTCTTCGCGCTCTTCGCCGATCGTCGTCAGCGGCCCGTGCCCCGGCACAACGACCGTTTCGTCCGGCAGCTCCATCACCCGCGTGTGCAGCGAGTGCAGAATTTTTTCCATGTCTCCGCCCGGCAGGTCGGTGCGGCCAATCGAGCCGGCAAACAAAGTGTCTCCGGCAATCAGCTTCTTCTCGGCCGCAAAATACACGCACAGAGACCCTTCGGTGTGCCCCGGCGTCAGCAGAATCTCGCCTGTAACGCCGCCGGCCTTCACCGTATCCCGATGCTGCGGACTCCCGTCGATCTCCATCTTTCCCGGATCGCGCATCCCCAGCCACTGTGCCTGCATGGGCAGCATGGCCACCAGCGCGGCGTCATTTTCGTTCAGCAGAATCGGCGCGCCGGTGGCTTTCTTCAGATCCATGGCGCCGCCAATGTGGTCCAGGTGAGCGTGCGTCACCACTATCTGCTTGACCGTGAGCCGGTGCATCCGCACCAGGTCCAGAATGTGCGACACGTCCGCGCCGGGGTCAATCACCATGGCCTCGTGCGTTGTCTCATCACCCACAATCGAGCAGTTGCACTGCAACGGACCTACGGGAAAGATTTCGTGAATCATAGGAGAGATGATAACGGAATCCGTCGTGAAAACCAGCCGCTACTTCCCTGCCTCGTCCAGTGCCCGCAGCGCTCGGCCCAATCCTTCGCGGAACTCCGCTTCCGGCGTGATCAGGCTCACCACCAGGTATCCCGCGCCGGGAAAGTCAAAGAAGTGTCCCGGATGCACCAGCACGCCCTCGCCTTCGATCAGCGCAATGGCCAGATCTTCGTCCGTGCGGTAGGCGCTGGTGCGCAGCACCGCATACCATCCGGCATCGAACTCCAGCCGCGTGGTCAGCTTCGCCGCCGCTAACTGCGCGTCCAGTTCCGCCAGGTTGCGCCGCACCCGCTCGTTGAGCTGCCGCTGAATTCCCTCGCGAGTGGCCAGCAACTCCGGCACTGCCCACTGCACCGGAGCGTTCGGCGACAAGTACGTGTCGGCGATCACGTCGAGACGCTCCATTGCCTCTCGCGCCACCGCCTCCGGCCCGCTTACCGCCAGCCACGCCACCTTGATCTGCGGCAGCGCCGCGATCTTTGACAGCCCGCTCAGGGTAAACGTCAAGGCCTTCTGGTTGGCGGCAAAGCTTAGCGGAGCCGCTTGTTCAGCTAGTCCGTAATCCAGAAACACCTCGTCCGACACCAGCACCAGATCGTGCTCGCGGCACACTTCATTCAGCCGCTCCATCTCCCACGCTTTCGTAAAGTGCCCCGTCGGATTGTTCGGATGCACCACCAGAATAGCCCTGGTACGCGGCGTGATCTTCCGCCTCAGCGACCCGAACTCAATCTGCCAGCCGTGGTCATACACCAGCTCATACGGCACCAGCTTCACGTCCTGTATGTCAGCCAGAAAATCGAAGAGCGGATAGCTCGGCGACGGCACCAGCACCTCATCGCCCGGATCACACAGCAACCGGAAGCAGTATGAGTACGCCTCGCTGGTACTGACGGTCAGCACCAGCCGCTCCGTATCCACGGCAATGCCGCGCTCGGCGTAGTAGCCGCTCACGGCCCGTCGCGCCGCCAGAATGCCCTTCGACGCCGGCTCATACTGCAACGCGTTCTCATGTTGCAACGCGCCTAGAATGCGTTCACGTTCGTAGGTAAATCCCACGCTCGTCGGGTTCGAGGCGGTCAGATCCAGCAGCGAGCGCCCCGCGCGGCGCGCGGCGTCGATGGCCTCCGTGTAACGGTTCAGCGCAAGATTCCAGTGGGTGCGGGCGGCAAACATACTCCATTTACGTTAGCATGCGCCGCACACCTAAGGACGATTGTCATCCTGAACGG
>JARLGJ010000070.1 GCA_031296105.1 Acidobacteriota bacterium
CACGTTCATGTGCTGCGAGCCCGCGGCCAGCGCCATCTGCAGCTTGCCCCATTCGCAAAAGTCAAAGCTCACGCGGGCGTCCACCGCGGTGCGGAACTGCGTTTGCGCCACGCCCTGCGCGCCCGTGCGCAGCGCGCCCATCGCCGTTTTGGACGCGCGCTTGAAGTTGCGCACCCTTCCCAGCGCCAGCCACGGAGAGGGCGGCGAATCCAGGTTGAAGCTCACCGCCGGATCGAACACCGTGCCTGTTTCCGTCGTCCGGTTCACCGGAGCAAAGTACGCGCGCACCTCTCCGTAGTATTGCTGCATTCCTTCGCGATGCATTTAGTTCGCCTCCGCAAAGCAGAACACTGTCAGCTCCGCCTGCCGCGTCAACGCGCCCTGTCCGTCGCTTTTTACCGAGCCCAGCGCCGGCGTGCTCCAGAAAATTCTGCGTCCCAGCGCCGCCGGCGTTGTCTGCGAGTAGTCATACTCGGCGCTCCACTGCGGCACGCAGATCTCCATCAGTTCCTCATCCATCGCCGTCAGAATGCGTCCCCGGTCCGTGCCCAGCATCGCCGCCGTGCCCTTGGTCGCGTAGCTAACATGGCAGCTCAGCTCCATCAGCCCCTGCCCCGGCAGCGCCTCGGTTGCGTTCTGCCAGTCGAGCACGAAGGTCTCCAGCAACGTGTCCGGCGGCACGGCTGTTTCGTTCTCCGCCGCCAGCACCGCGGGCAGCGTCACCCCGTCCACGGTCACCGTGCGCGTGGCATTCACCGTAGCCAGCCGCGTGGCCAGCGCCTTCAGAAAAGTGTCCTTCGCCGTTTGCATTTATTCCTCAATTCCCAGCTCGACCATCAATGCCGTGCCGCCGAAGTACTTCACCGTCACCGCCGTAATCCGATACACCGTCTCCTGCACGCGCAGTTGCGAGCGCAGTAGCGCCAGCCTTGCTTCCGTTCCCGTCAGCCCGTTCAGCGCCCGTGAGGCTGCCGCGTGCGTTGTGATCGCCAGCAGCTCCTGGCCGTTCACCGTGGCTTGCACCAGCAGCGGAGAGAGTTCCACCTCGACCGCCACCGGCGTCAGCAATCCCAGCCCATCCGTGCCGGAGGCCGTTGTCGCCTGTGTTACCACCAGCGCTGCCGGGCCCGCGCCCAGCGAGTGCAGCATTGCCCGCGCCGCCGCTTCCATTGCCTGGTAGCCGCCGCTCATGACGCCATCCTCTGCGCCACGTACGGAGCCAGCAGCCGCTGCACGTCCGCGTCAATCAGCGTCTCCGAGAAGTACTGCATCGTCATGCGGTCAATGCGCCGCATCCGCACGTTCAACGCCGGAGTGGCCATGGCATTGCGCGTCAGTTGCGCGCACGCCTGCTTCACCGCCTCCGGCACCGCCGCGTAACCCGCCGTGTAGGTGATCTCCAGGTCGCCCAGTGCCGGCGTCAGCAGTCCGCCCAGTACAATCACTTCGCCGCTCGCCGCGTCCACATCCAGCGCGGTCGCGGATAGCGCCACCCACGTGCTCGGCGTTACAAAGGCCGCCGCCACCTCCGCCGCCAGTTCGTTCTCGGCGGACCAGTTGCGTCCGTCGCGGCGGTAGCGCCCGCGCACCAGCACAATCGCCGGCGACACTCCGTCCACCGATGCCAGCGGCAAGTACGTCAGCCGCACCACGCCGCTGCGCCCCACTCGGAAGCGCTCCATGTATTGCCCAATGCCGAAGCCGTTGCGACGGCAGTGCGCGTCGATCAGGTCGGAGGCCGCGCTCACCAGGCTGTCCGGCGTCGTGTCCTCCAATCCATATTGCTTGTACTCATCCGCAGTCAGATACGCCATCCCGGCATCTCCCGCGCCATCGGCGCCGTTGTTTTAGCGGTCCACGTTCACCAGAAGGGTGTGAAGAACGTTGTGCCCCAGGTTCGCGAGCAACGCAAGCTAACCTGGGACACTCTCCCCGGTGAAGCAACATGCTGTCACCCTGAGCGGAGCTTGCTGCGCTTTTTGCAGCAAGCGGAGTCGAAGGATACCTATGGAACCCTCCGCGCTCCGCATCGCTTCCGCTCCGGGGTTCCCATGAACAAATCGCGATCTGTCAGGGCACGGCTTCAGCCGTGCCGCAAAGACAGGCCGCATCGCGGGGCTTTAGCCCCCGAGGCAAACCTCGCGTGACTTGTTCAGGGAATGCTTTAGCGGTCCACGTTCACCAGGGCATGTGCGTAGTTGGCGCCCTTCACCACCACCGCGCCGAACTTCACCACCAGCAACTGCCGCGCCAGAGAACCCGTCAGTCCCAACTGGAAGACCCGCGGATTGCTGTCGGTCAGCCAGTGATACTCGATCAGGTCTTCCGACACGATGTACGCCGGCAGCACTGCCGAGCCGCTGCCCGGCGTGCCCGTGTAGCTGATCGTCCAGTCCGGAATCAGCGGCAGTTCGCCGGCCTGCGTCGAGAGGGTCTTCACCCGCAGTCCGCCGGCCACGTCCGTGGTCGAAAGCACCACGTTGAACTCCGTCTTCATCTCGCGGTCGATCAGGTCCAGCAGCACCGGGTTGGCGTAGATCGCCGTGGGACGAACTTCGTAATTCGAGTTCGACACCATGGCCGCCACCTGCGACTTCAAGCCGTCCACAATGCTGGACGAGGTGCCGATCGTCGAGACGTTGCCGCCCGCGGTAATCTGTCCCGCGGCGCCGTAATACTGCAACGTGGTCGAAGCCGAAAGGGAAGTGTCCGTGCCGTTCCACAGCGCCACGTCGTGCGTGCGCATCAGGCCTTCCACGGCGTCCTTCAAGTCCTTGGCCTGCAGGAAGGCAAACTGCTCCTGCTGCTGCCCCAACTCGATGTCGAACAGGTTGTAGTTGATCTGCGATGCCAGGGCCTTCAGCGGCACCGAGCGCTCCACCCGCGTGGGTGCCACGGCCGTGGCCGCAATGTTCCGCGGATCCATAAAGCCGTTCGCCGCACTCGGCGCAGGAATCGCCGTCTCTTCAAAGAAGCGCGACGGATGTCCCGTGGCCGGTACCTGCACAATGCGCTGCCCAAAGGCGCCGCGCCGGCGCACGATGTCGAAGATCTCTTTCTGATACAGATCGATTTCGATTGCGCCCGGTCCCATGTAGTCGGCTGCTGCATGCAAATCCACAAACTGAGTGTTCATCCTTTTCCTTTCCTTCCCCGGCCGCTTCGGGCCGGACCGTGTTCCATTTCTCTCTTGCTTCTGTGTGCTCCAGAGGTTGTTGTGCCGGACTGTTGTGCCCACCCTGTCCGCTGTGCCCCAGCTTCGACGCGCGTTTTCTGCGCGGATAACCTGGGTAATCTTCCGAACGAAGTGCTCCACACTTGCGGGTGTTCCACCCTGCCCGTTGTGCCCCAGGTTCGCGAAGCTAACCTGGGTAATCTTCCAGATAGGGTGCCACCATAGCGGGTGCCCTCACCCTAGCCGCAGTTGCTAGGGCATTGCCTTTGCTGTTGCTCTTGCTCTTACCTTGAAACCCTGAAACCTTGAAACTCTGAAACCTCCAGGTTCTCGACCTGTGTAACCTTCCCCTACACCACTCCCGCCCGTGCCAGCTCGGCCTTCACTACCATGCGCTGCTCAATGGTCAGTCCACGCAGTGCCTTTTCCAGAACGTCGCCGCCCAGCGCTGCGCCGTCGTCCAAGCCGCCCTTGGCCAGCAAGCGGCCCACCAGCGGAGCCACCGTGCGCCGCCCCGCCGCGGCCGAAACTTCTTCTTTCTTCTCCGGCTTCTCCACGGCGGCAATGATGCGGTCGATCTTCTGATTCAGCGCTTCGTACTGCGCCTCCATCTTGCCGATCACCCGCTCCAGGGCCTCCGCCGCGCTCGTCAGCCGCTCGGCACAGGTCTCTACCGACGGTTTCTCCTCCGGCGTTGCTTCCGCTTTCTTCTGCTCTTCTTCGTTCATCTGCCTCTCCCAATAGAAAAGGCCCGGCTCAACGCCAGGCCTCTCGTTAACTTTGTTTCCGTTGTTCCAGCATCCCCGTTGTGCCCCAGGTTCGCGGCCTTCTTTCGGCCGTTAACCTGGGAACCACAACGCTCGCGCGGGTGCCCCACTCTGGCCGATGTTGCCAGGGTGGGGTAGTTGCCGTTGCTCTTGCTGTTGTTGTTGCTCTTACCTTTGAAACCTTGAAACACTGAAACCTTGAAACATAGAGGTTCCCAACTTTTGCAACCCGCCCTTACACCAACTCCACGCTCGTCGACGCGTACGCCGCCTTCTCCCTTAGCAGCACCGCCGCGCCGGTGAACTTGAAGTCCGTTGCCACCCACACCGGAGCCTCGGTGTCCGCCACTCTTACGTCGGCAATCTCGTAGCTCATGCCAAGCTGTCCGCGTTTGCGGCGCATGTCATCCACCACCTCGGGAAAGTCCCTGGCGAACAGGTAGCCTTCCACGTCCAGCTTCTGCGCCCGTCCTTCGCTGGCCCGCAAATCCGCCGCGGTGATAATGCCCACCTTGCGCCGCGCGTCGTGCCGGTCCAACTCCGGCGAGTAATCCACGGCCATGCCCAGCAACGACGGCAGAGCCCTTCGCGTCGCCTCTTCCGTCAGCAGCACCCGGTGTCCGCGCGCCCCGCTCGGACTGCGTTCGCTCGCCCGTTCCACCACCGTCAGCACGCCTTTAAAGCCGCGCCGGTTCGGATGCCCGTCCACCGCGGGCATGGTGATCGCCATCGCCTCCAGATTCATCCTCATTCATTCACCCCCGTGTCGCTCAGCGGCTGCCAGCCTCTGGCGGCGCGTGCTTCGTTCACCGTCAACACCCCGCTGTTCAAAAGAATCTGGTCGATCTGCGCCTGCTCCAAGGGATCGGTCGCGTCCAGGTCCAGGAAGACAAATTCCAGGTCGTTCCATCCCAGCCGCTTGGCAATCGCGTCGCGCGTCAGATGCTCGCTCAACAGCCGGGCCGTCGGCACAATCGCCGTGCGGAAGGCCGTTCCCGTCAGCTCCGAGGCCGTCGCCCGGTTCACGTCGCCCTCCACGCCCAGCAGCAGCGGAGGCAGGTCGAAGGCCGCGGCAATCACGCGGATCAGGAACTCCTGCCACTGCAAGCGCAGGTCGGCGTCCGTGCCCACGCCAAAGCGCAGCACCTCCGGCTTGTTCTCCGCCGTAAGAATCGGCACCCGCCCCGTTCCTTCGATCTCGTCTTGCCACCAGCGGATCAAACGCTCGTGCTGCGCCGGATCCATCTCCTGCATCCACAGCGCGTACTGCACCACCGAGTTGCTGGCCAGCTTGGCGGCAAAGCGATGCGCGCCGAGAAACTCGTGTATCGTCTCGAACGCCACCTCCAGACGCCCCAGCCCGAACGGCGTGTAGCTGCGCGCGTTCAGCCGTATGTAGCTCAGCTCCTCGTCCTTCAACGGCACGGCCTTCGCCATCTCCATGGGAGAGGACTGTACATAGCGCACCGTCTCCGGATCGCCGTTCCAGTCCGCCTTCATCTGGATCGTCGCTCCGTCCACCGGATACAGCAGCAGCGGCCGCTCCGGGCTTTCCGTCAAGCGCAGTTCCAGAGCCCCGTAGCCGCCCACAATGATGTCTTCCAGAACCTGCTCGGCCAGCGAGCGGAAGCTGTCATCGGGATTCGGCTGCTCAAACACCTCGGTCAGCACCTGTATGCGCTGCCGCATGTCGTCGTCCATCGTGCGTCCGCGCCGCGGCTGAATGCGCCAGTTCATGCCGGCCACGCGATCCTTGATGGTGTTGATCGCCTTGCGCGCCACCGGCGTTTCGGCAAAGCGCCGCAGTGTCTCCGGCGACTTTTTTGGCAGCAGGCCTTCGCGCTGTCCCACCGTCTGCAGCACGGAAGGCAGAGGGCGCGTGCGCCGCTTGCCCTCCACTCCTCCCAGCCAGCGCAGCCCCGCCTGCCGCAAAGGCTCCCAGATTGTCTCCGTCATCGTCATCGTTTCTCCCGCGCCCGCCGGCGCTCCTCCATACTGTTTTGGGCAATAAAAAAGAGACGCCATAGCGTCTCGTGTGGATCGTGGAAACAAGTTGCAACCTGCGCAGCCTTATCCCAACCCCATCTGTTGCCTTACGCTCAAGGCGATCCTCGGCATGTCGGCCACCGTGGCCACGATAATGTTGCTTTCGCCGAGAGTCTCCAGGGCAAACGCCGTCTCATCATCCGCGCGATCCAGTTCGCTTTCCACAATCGCCGTCAGCGCCGCCTCCGCCTGTTCCGTCCGCTGAATCCCCTCGCGCAGCTTCGGATAGCTGAACGCCAAGGCCTTGGCCGCGTTCACATCCGTCTCCAGCGACAGCGCCTGGTACATGTGCACAATCCCGTTCGGTCTGTATGCCGCGTCAATCTTCAAGGGATCGCCACGGTGCGTGTATTGCGCGGCGGCCACGTTGTGCCGCATCAGCCGCCACACGCCTTCGCGCTCAAAGGCTCCGCGCATCGTCTGGTAAATCTGCATCCGTCCGCTGGTGGCGCGCGCCCCGCGCTTCGGACGTTCCAGGTACATCTCCGCCAGCCGTCCCAGCTCTTCCTGCGGAGAGGTGGCCAGCACCGCCTTCGCCGCCGTCAGCCGCACCGCGTTGGAGAACGTGTCGTCCATCCGCTTCAGCAGCCAGTTGCGAGCCTCCGGGCTCTCCGCCATGCGCTCGCGTATCTCCCGTTCCATGCCTTCCAGCATCTCCAGGTCGGCCTCCGGATCCAGGCAGCGCACGCGTTTCCAATCCTTGGTAAAGCGCACGTCCGCCCAGCCGCCTTCTTTTTCGTACAGCACCACGCCCACGTTCACAAACTCGTCGCGTACCGCGTCCGGTGCGTAGCGCAGCAAAAAGAATTCGCACTGCCGGCGTCCGTTCATCGCCTAACCCCTCGCTTCCCCTCGAACCGTCATGCTACACCCCCCTTATTACCGTTTCTCCATCGTCCTCAACTTTTCCCCCATCCCGCTCCCTCATTGCACCACCGTCCTCCATTTCGGAAACGGCTCCCGCGTCGAGTCCCGAAATGCCGCAATCAGCTCCGGCACCCGCGTCCTGCGGCGCGCCAGGGTTTCCACCAGCTTCTCCAGCTCGTGGCTTTCGCCGTACCACGCCGTCGGAATCTCTTCCGCCGCGCGCCACATCGTCTGCTCGTCCATCGTGGTGATCTTGCTCAGCCACGGTTCAAAGCTCTCCCAGCCCGTCACCTCGCGATACACGTCGTTGCGCGCGTACACCCCTCTCAGCGGCGAATCCGGAAACGACCACTCCCCGGCATTGAAGCAATATCCCTGGTCGATGAACGTCACCGTAAACTTCCGTTCGCGCGGCTTCCGCCAGAACGCCGCCTGCCGCCCATTGGTGTTGCACGTCCACTTGTCCAGCGCCAGAATGCCGGCAAACGCGCCCAGGTTCCTTACCTTCTCCAGCAGGTGCTCCGGCAGGTAGTCGTAGATCATTCCTTCCAAGGGGCTCACCACCAGCCGCGAGCCGAACTGCAAGCCTCCCTGGCAGGCCCGCGCGCCGCCCGGCAGCTCAAACTTCATCTCCGGCGTGTGCTCCACCAGCCACGGATCGACCTCAATCACCTCGGTCGCGGGCATGGGCAGCCCCGCCGCGGCGCCCAGCCGTGTGGCTAGCATCTCGTTGGCCAGCACCCGCGTGTGTTGCGGATTCCCCTGGAACTTCACCACATAGAAGTGCCCGTCGCCGCACCGCATCAGGTGGCTCTGCGCGCCGCCGCGCATCCTGCGCACGTGTTGTACCGCCGCCACCGCCATCCATTCCTCCGCGGCACTGCTTGACCCATGCCCTGTTGTGCCCCAGGTTCGCGTTGTGCCCCAGGTTCGCCGCGCGTTTTGTGCGCGGCTAACCTGGGACGCTCGTCCAACTTTGCCCTGCCGCCCCGCGTTTCGTCCAGCCCCGCGTCCCCTTTCGTTAACCTCCCTGCTCCCGCACCGCCCAGGCCATGGCCATCGCCAGTATCGCGTCGTCGTGCGCTCCCTCGCAGGCGGCGCAGCGCCCATCTTCGCGGCGCACAAACGTGCGGCACTCTTCCAGCAGCCTTTTGCTCATAAACAAATCCGGAGCGGACACCAGCACCGCGCCCAGCTTCTCCAGCATCGCCGGACGCGTCACCTGCGACGTCGTCCATCCCGCCGCTCCCCGCTCGCGATACAAAGGTTCGTAGTGTTCCACCTCTTCCAGCATCGCCAGCACCGCGTGCCCATGATTGTTCTTTTCCACCACCGCCAGCGCCTGCTGATACTCGCTTCCCAGCCGCGCCACCCACTGCGCCAGCTCCTGCGGCGTGTAGTGCCCGTACAACTCGGCGCACTGCATTCCGCTCTCGCGGTCCACCACCTGGATGCACGCATAGTCGCCGCCCGCGCCGCCGCCCGCGGCATCCACGCCCAGAATGTACTTCCGCCCACCCTGCGACGGCAGCCACACCAGCAACCTTCCGTTCTCGCGCTCTTCCGCGGGCTTGGGCGCCTCCAACATCCGCTGCGTAATCTGCCCGGTGTCAAACACCGCCTCGCCCAGCGAAAGGAAGCAGCTCGCCGCGTCTTCCGCGTACTCCTGCGCGGCCCGCGTGCCAAACTCTTTCTGCACCCGGCGGCGGAACGCGATCTGCTCCGCCGCCAGCCCGTGCTCTTCCATCAACCGCCGCTCGTCCTCCCGTAGCGCGGCCGCCATCAGCTCGCGCCCTTCGCGCCCCGTCACCCGGTACGACGCGTCCATCCACCAGGGAAAGAAGTGCCGCACGTAGCCTCTTTCCTCCGCGCCCATCCACTCCTCGTAAAAACATCCACCCATGCCGTTGGCCGTCGATTCCAGCAGAATCTCTCCGCCCGGCGGCACGGCGGCCCGCAGAGAAGCCAGCACCTCGGCTCCCTCGGCCCCCCACCGTGCCACCTCCGAGCAGTGCAGGTTCTGGATCGTCAAGCCCCGTCCGGCGTTTGCGTCGCCCGCGGTCTCCACGCGATATTCGCTGTCCAGCGCGGGAAACACCAACTGCCGTTTGTTCGACCGCGACCGCCGCAGCGCCCCGCGCTTCAAGTCCACCGGCAAATGCTCCACAAAGCGGTGCACCATGCGGAAGATCTCCTCCGCCGACTCCTGCGTGTGCGCCACCTGCACCGTCAGCGTCCCAGGACGCGTTATCGTCGCCAGAAAGAATCGCGCCGCCGCCCACGTCGAAATGCCCATCTGCCGCGCCTTCAGCACAATGTTGCGCTGCCCGCAGCGCTCTTCAAAGCTCTTCTGCGCCGCGTTCAGCGCCAGCGGAACCACCCGCCCGCGCTTGTCCCTTACACGCAGCAGGCTCTCCGCCAGCGCCTCGCGATACGTTCCCCGCTTCGTGCGCTTGTCCAGACGCTTACCCAGGGCCATCAAGGCCTTCAGGTCCAGTCCTTCGGCAATCGACTTGCGATTCCCGGTCACAACTCAATACCCCCCGGCTTCGGCCATCACCGCCAGCTCACGCGCGCACCCATTCGTCTGCGCGTTCGCCCGCTGCCAATCCGCGGAGTTCCATTCAGCCGTCACCTCGGCCAGCTTCACCCGGCGCGCCGCCAGCGCTGCCTGTGTCTGCCCGGTCGTCCGCGCCGACGCCAAATATCCATCCAGCACGTGCACCGCCGCGTCCAGCGCGCTCAAAGCTAGCTTTGCCTTCGCCTGGCTCTTTGCATTCTTAATGCCCGAGGCCGCCAGCAAACTCGCGTCCGCGTCATTCACCAGCTCATCCATCGCCGTGCCCAGCTTTGCCCAGTTGTCCGAGGTCGGCGCCGCCACGTAGGCCGCGCACACCTTCGACAGTTCGGTCAGCTCCGTCTGCACCTGCGTGCTCACCTGCTGAATCAGCGCCGCATCCGCCGCATCGAACGCCTCGGCCACCAGTGCCGCATCGTTGGCCAGGGCCGTCACCGCCGGCAGGTAGGCCGAGATCTTCTGCGCCGCCGTCACCGCATCGCCCGCCGAGCAGCTCGCCGCGCCCAGCATCAAGGCCATCCCCATCGCCAAGCCCCACACCGCCACTTTTTTCCGCATCGCCAAATCTCCTCGCCAACAGAAAAGGCCGCGCAAGGCGGCCGGGAATAATAAGTTGCGCAGGTTACAAAGTTACGCAGGTTTCAAAGGTTTCATATGTTTCGGAGGCACAAGCAATAGCAACGCCGGGCGAAACTCTCAGCACTGCTGTGGGTGCCCCATCCTAGCCGCAGTTGCCAGGGTGGGGATGTTGCTTTTGCTCTTGTACGTTGAAACTCTGAAACCTTGCAACCTGCTTCTAATCCTTCGCCATCACTCCCAACCCCGCCGTCGCCAGTGCGCTCAGCAAGGTCACTACCGTGCCTGTGCCCACATGACCCAGAGACACGCCCTGTTGCTGTAGCACTCCCAGCACCGTCGTCACCCCCAGCAGCAAGCCCGCCACCGTCGTCTTCGGATTCTCCAGGAACCGCTCCCACAGCTTTTCCATCATCTCTTCTCCTCGCTCTTGTGTGCCCCAGGTTCGCGCAGCGCAGCGGAGCTAACCTGGGTTCATCCACCTACGTTACTTTGTTTTCGTGTGCCCCAGGTTCGCGCAGCGCAGCGAAGCTAACCTGGGTTTGCTCATCCACGTTACTTTTTACTTTGCTCTTGTAGTTGTTCTTGTTCTTGATTTTGCACTTCCGCTGCCACCCTGAGCGCGGCAGGTGAGCCTCGCGAGCCTGCGAAGTCGAAGGGCCCCTGCCTCCACCACAAACTCGCGTGAACAAAAGCAGCGCAGAAGCGTGTGTCCCAGGTTCGCGAAGCTAACCTGGGACGCCCTACCACCATCCGCCGCCCTGCCGCCGCATACTCTTCTGATACTCAAACGCCCCAATGCTCCCCGCCCCCGTGTTCACCCTCGGCGACCCATTCAGGTCAAACGGCAGCGGAATATACGCCGCCGGAATTCCCGCGCCCGCCACCGGACTGCCCGTCAGGTGATAATTCCCATTGCCCGTGCCCGAGTCGCCTCCGCAACTCGCGTCGTTCGCGTACTTCGGAACCACCACCGTCGAGGGCGAATACAGCCCGCCAAACTCCGGTCCAAAGTAGTTTCCGTTCGCCACCCCCAGCGTCCCCTGGTAGTTCGCGGCCGAGTCGCACGTTGAATTTGTTGACCGTGTGATCGGCACGTTCGCCACGCGACCCGGCCCCATCCTCACGCCCCAGTTATTCGTGCGCAGTCCGCTCTGCCCCGGCGAGCATCCATAGCTCGTCGCGCTGAACGTATCGGCCTTCACGTTTTCGTTGCTGAACAAGTTGCCGATGATCGATGCCTGCGTCCACGCTCCGCCCGCGTTACATCCGTAGTAGGTTGTGCCGCCGTCGTTGTACATCATATTCGAGCGTTCGCCCACAAAGGTGTTCAGCCAAAGGATCAAGTTAGTCCCCGTCGCCGCCACCTGGTCCGAGTAAAGAAACATCTCCGGACTTGTCGCGCCCGTCTTCTCGTACAGGTTCTGCACAATCGCGTTGCCTGTTGTCAGCGTCGTCAGTGTCGCGCCCGAGGTCGGCCCCGTCATCGCATCCGATGAAGTCGAGATGAACGCCAGCAGCGAGTTGTACGCGATTACCGCATTGTCGGCAATGTTCTGCCCCGAAGGTATGGCATCCGCGCCCAGCAGCGTTCCGTAGAACTGCTTGTTGCCCAGCGCCGTGTAATAGTCGGCCGCCACCGTCGTGCCCAATCCCACGTTCGACCGCAAAAACGTTGGCGCGCGCGAGGTCGAGTAGTGCTGGAACTGGTGCGTACCCATCGCCGTAATCGTGTTCCGCGTTGCGTAAATCATTCCGTAGGCCCACACCGGCGCCGCGCCGCTTTGGTTGATCGTCGTCTGGTCCAGCCAAATTTTCGAGGCCGTCGTGCCATCGCCTCTGAACTGTCCCGTTGAGCTTCCCGTGATCGCGCAGCCCATTACTTTCAGCAGTCGCACGTAGTAATACGCGTTCGTCCCGCTGCCGATGGTGCATGTGTAGCCCGCCGCCGGCGCAATCTGCGTCCAGGTATCGGCCGCGCCGGAATCGCTGGTTGGCACGTTCGCTCCCGGCATGGCAATCGTTCCGTTCACCCAAAGGTAGATGCCGTCGTTCTGGTTCGTCCGCGTGCCATAGGCCTTGGCGCAGGTAAAAGCCTTGCCCCAACTGGCAAAGCTGTTCGCCGTACTCGCGGCATACGCGGTGTTGGCCGCCGTCTGCGTGGCGTACACCTTCGCGCCGCAACTGGCATCACTTCCGTTCGTGGAATCCACAATCGCGTGCGCCTGGTAAGCCGCCGCCGTATCTTTTAAGTAAATCTGCGGCCCCAGCTTCTCCATACCCACTGTGGTGTTTGTGTTCCATCCCGAAGCGCCCGATGAATCCGCCACGCTCGCCACGTTACCCACCCACGGATATGCCTTGAAGTTACACGTCACCACCGAGCCCGCCGCAAAGGATGAGGTCGGCATGTTCGCCGCGTACACCAGCACCGGATTCGCATCGCCGCCGCGCGTGGATATCGTTGGCGCCGTCACCGTCACCGAGGCCGTGTTCGCACTGGTGTCCGTGCAACTGAACACGACCGCCGCCACCGGTTTTCCCGTCTGCGGAAAGTGATGGAAGGCCACCGCCTCCAGTAAGTAAGTAGAACCGGTAAAGGTCTCATACCCCGGCCACGCCCAGCGCGCAATAACATCCGGATACGTTACCGTCGAGTTATTCGCCACCGTTAGCGAGCCCGCCGTGTTCGCCGTGCCCGCCGAGGTGTAAAAGCCCGAGCCCACCACAACCGTTGCCGTGTCGCTGGCGTACACGTAGTCGGAGAGCACGCACTTCGCCGTTACCGTGCCGCCGTTCGAATACTCCTCGTTCACCAGGTAGTTTGGGTAAGGCTTGCGCATCGGGCTCACGCAGTACACCGTGCGCGTCATCGTCGTCGAGGCCGCCGTAGCCGTATAACCCGGCGACGAAACCGTGAACACCACCTTCGCCGCCGTGGGATCGTTTGTCGTGGTCAGTCCTGTCGTGTACGTTCCGCCCGTCGCCAGGCCGCTGATGTCCAACTCCGCCACCCAGCCGTTATGCGTAACGCCCCACACCGCGGTTGCCGCGCTCACCGTGGTCGCGGCCGCCGTGGTCAGCGTCACCACGTTGGAAGAGGTGTAGGAGCCGATCGTCGTTATCAGATCGGCTCCGCTTGCTCCGGCGCCCACCACTCGCACCGGCATTCCGTAGTTCGCGTCAGCCGCGGTAAACAGTCCGCCGCTGCACGTCAAGGCCGCCGAGCCGCTGGTCATGGCGCAAGTTGTATCCGTGCGCTGCGTATCGCCCGCAATGCGCACTGCTGTTACCGTCTGTGCCGCGGCGCATACCGGCAGGCACAGTCCGGCCAGCACCGGCAGCAAGGCCAGTGTGATTCGTCTCGCTAGCTTCATCTCAAATGGTTCCTGTCAGGGTGCAACTCACAATTTTGGTTGAGCCATCGGCCACAATCGTCCACGTCGTCCACACTCCACTGGCCAGCGTCGTGGTCGTGCTTTGCGTGCCGCTCGCCCACGTGTTCGCGCCGGTAATCGCCCCGGTCAACAGCGCGTTCAAGGCGCTATCCGCAACATTGATGCTTGTCGATCCAGCGTCCGTGTAGCAACTGATGCCTGTGATGTTGTACGTCGAGCCGAACATGTTGCGGCACTGTCCGCCCAGTGTGTATGTCCCGGCCGTGATGGCGTTCGTTCCATCGCCCAGTCCCACGCCGCACGTGCGCACCGCGTAGCGTGATAACTCCGGCAGGGTGCAACTGCCGCCCAGCGCGCAGTTAACGCCGTTCACCGTGGTGCTGGCATTCGCCGCCGCCGCCCCCAGCGCACTAAGAGAAGGGATGTCGGCCGCAGCCAGTGCGCGGAACGATGGCGCTCCGGCGCTGCCGTTCGGGGCCGCCAGCACCGTGTTCGCCGTCTGCGAGGCCAGCATTGCCGTCAGCGTTCCGCTTGTAGTTACCGGAGATCCGCTCACACTAAAGATGGACGGCAGCGATAGTCCAACGCTTGTTACCGAACCTGACGAACTGCCCGTGCCCGGACAGAACGCCGCGCCCGCGGGCCACGCGCCGCTGGCTTTCGGACCCCAAATGCAACCTGTCGCACTTACTACGTAATAATCTCCGTTTGCTCCCGTCGTGCTTGCCGGCGGCGCCGCCGAGCCGGAGACGGTGTTGCCATCCGCCGTACCAGCCGTAGGCCAAGCGGTAATGCAACTTGTCCCAATGCAGTGCATTGCTGCCGTAACCTTTGGCAGGCTCGCGCCCGTGCTGTTGATGTACCAACTTCCCGTCAGCGTCAGCCCGTAGCGATTCGCGGCGTAAGCTCCGTAGCCCTGCAACTGCGCTTGCGTCAACGGCGTGGGATAAACCAACGTCTCGGCAATGTCTCCGGTAAAGCCTCCCGTTCCCGAGTCGTGCCGCGCGCCGATGGTAAGCCCAAACAGGTTCGCTCCGCCCACTGTGGGATTTGTTGCCAGCACCGCGCCGTCAAAGTAAAGGACATAGTTGCCGCTGTTATCCAGCGTGTAGGCCGCAACGTGGAAGGCGCCATCGTCGGGAATCGTACTGGAGAATGCACCGTGTGCACCATTCAGCGTAAGTGTCGTTGCCGTGGTAAACGACAAGCCGCCATAGTTGCCGTAGGTCATCCAATCGCCATCCATCAACTGCCCGGTTGTGCCCACCGTTTTGCGGTACACCACAATCACCGTCTGCCCCGTGGTTGAAGACCACGACGCCGATCCTGCATAGCCGTTCGTCGTGCCGCCCACAAACCGCACCGTCGCGTTGCCGTTCACCACGCCCGTCTCGCACGTTCCAGCCGTTGTGCCAGCCGTCAGTGCCGGGCCGGTGCCATTCGTGTCAGCCCAACTGCTCAGGGAAGCGCCATTCGTCGTACAGACGTCGCTCGCGCGGTAGAACCCTCCCAGGTTCGTCGTAGAAGGCCCGGATAGAAGTCCCCCGCCGATGCCTCCCGGAACGCCAAGCGCTCCGGTGGTGTCCACGTTCGCGCCGCCATTCAAATGCTGTTGCGTGTCCGTCGCCGAACTCTTATTACCCCACTGCGTTACGTTAGAGCCAGTAACGGACACACCATTCGAGCCGGTAAAGTCGTTGTCGTAAATCGTCAGTCCGTTCACAACTCCAGCCGTGGTGGTATTGGTCGCAACCGCTGGGACATTCCCTCCCAGGCTGAATACGTTGTCGTGTACCGAGCCGCTGGAGATTGCCTGCGAGGAAGTTACATTCCAGAGATAGACTGCCGCGCCATTGGTTGCGTAGGAGTTGGCTAGAAACGTGTTGCCGTACACCTCATAACCCGCAACGTCCCCGTTACCCCCATAAGCCGCAATCGCAATGGGATTGTAGAGGTATGCCGCCGTCAGCGCCGTGGTGTCAAAGATGTTGTCAAAAATCTTCGTAGTCGTCACTGTCTCATTCAGGTTGCCGCCGAACGCGATAAAGCCGACTCCATTCGCCAGACTTGGCGTAGCGCACGTACCTGTAAAAACGTTGCCGCTGATCTCGTTGTTGTTCGACACCTCCACAACGCCAGTATCCGTGCCCCCGCCCACCGAGCTTAACGTGATGGCTCCATTCACAATGTGGTTTCCGTGAATTACATTGTTACGCGATCCACCCAGTTCGATGGATGCACCGTAATAACAGCCCGCAGAAGTTGCCGGAAGCGAAAGATAGTTGTTCGTAAAGCTGGTGTTGGTAAAGTCTCCGCTGAATCCCGCGCCGGCCATTGTCGAGGAACCCTCAACAAGGTTGCCGCTGATGTCGCCGTGGTCAATCTCAACCATGCGGGGATTGCCGCCAACCTCCATAAACCATGCCTGTGTACCCTCGCGTGCAATGCCTGTATTCCCTGTAACGTGAATGTCCGTGCTTTGGCCGTTGGCACCTATCGCATCCACAAAAGAACGCTTTACACCCCAGGCGTTGAAGTAATTCCCGGTAAAGTACCCACCCTGCACATCCATGAACTGAAGGCCGCCGGACCCCGTGTTAACGAAGGAAGAGTTCCGCACGGCAATGTTCTTGTTGAATACGACTCCAGGGTTACCCGCGGACTCAAGCATGAATGCCATTCCGAGCGTGTTGGTAAACATCACGTTGTCCACCGTGATGTTCGAGTTCTGCCCAAGCGCGTGAAGTCCATAAGCGTAGTTCGCGCCATACGGAGAGTTAGCTCCCGTGTCCGTCTGGTTTGCCATGTTGCCGTCAATCGTGCAGTTGCGGACGGTCACGTTTGAATTACCGCGCGGGATTGTCACTACATCCACGCTCGCGCTGTTGGCGATGGTAATGACGGCTTTGCGCGAGACACACTCCAGCGTCATTCCCGATGGCATTGTTAGCGTGGCGGAGCCGGTGTAAGTTCCCTCGGGAATCTTCACCTTGTACACCCCCGCCGCCGCTGCGGTGTTCACCGCCGCCTGCAGCGTGTTAAACCCGCCCGCGTTGTACTCACCATTCACCACCTCGGTCCACACCACGGTGGCGTTAATGCTGCTCGGCGACTTGCCGCCGATCGGGCCCGGCGTAGCCAGGGCTGCGGCAACCGCCG
>JARLGJ010000071.1 GCA_031296105.1 Acidobacteriota bacterium
CATAAACACAGGGGCTTCAGCCCCTGAGGGAAAGCTGTTTTATTCCTGACGAACCTTCCCCCAGCGGCTAAAGCCGCGACCTAGGGTTGCCGTCTTAGCGGCATGGCTGAAGCCATGCCCTGACAAATTCCAACTTATTCATACTTTCCCTAGCGTTACTGCGGCGTGGTGCCCGGAGACACTACGCCCCGTGGGCGCTGCGGGGAGTCGTGTCCCTGGGCGTTATCACGAGGCTCGCGCAACCTCGGAGCACCGAAGTAAAGCGTCTAATACACCCCAACTTTCCGCTCTAACTTCTCACGCAGCCAACCAATCGCTATTTGTGCAGAGCTTCCCTCGAACTGAATTAAGCTCATTTCTGCGCGCCACGTTGCGCCAACAGCAACCGTAGCGGCGAAGCATTTCCCCTCGCGCATTGGCGTAACCAGCAACAGCGCAAATGGGCCGGCTTCCGTCAGTCATGAGCGGAAGCCGAAAACTGTGGCGTATGGGCTGAGACGCTGCGCCAGAGCATTCCAAGCCCCCCAGCGACGTCGTACAGGCGTCAGTGTTTCAAGCATAGGGTCAGCGGCCAATCGTCAGTTCATTCCCAATCCAGCCGCCGCCTAGTGCCTTGTAGAAAGACACGAGATTCGTTTGCACCGTGGCTTGGCTCTGCGCTAGCGAGTCCTGAGCCGAGTACAGCGAGCGTTGTGCCTCCAGCACATCCAGAAAGTTCGTAAGCCCGCGCGTGTACTTCGCCAGGGCCAGGTCGTACACGCGCTGATACTGCGCCACCTGGTTCTGCAAAAGCTGCTGACGCTGCTTCTCCTTGTCATAGGCGGTCAGGGAATCTTCCACGTCCTGAAACGCCTTCAACACTGTCTTTTGATATGTCAGCACTTTCTCGTCTCGCTTGGCCTTATAAACCCGGATGTTCGTCTTCAGTGCCGGATAGTTGAGCAGCCCCCACTGGATTGTCGGTCCAATACTGTAAAAACGCGCCGCCGAACTGGTGAGGTTGGAAATACTGCTACCACTCTGCCCGCCATACTCAGCCGTGAGTGAGATTGTTGGAAACAGTTTGGCAACCTGAACGCCGACCCGGGCAGCGGCGGCTTTCACGTCATTTTCCGCCGCGCGCACGTCCGGCCGCCGGCGCAGCAGTTCAGAAGGCAGCCCGGCAGGGATTTCATTGGCTGCCGAGGGAATCTCCCTGGCACCGCTCAACTCCGCATCGAGTTCCTTCGGCGTCTTCCCCACCAGCACCGCAATCGCGTGCTTTACCTGTTCAATTTTGCTTTCCAGTTGTGGCACGTTGGTTTGCGTGCTGGCCAAGGAGGCGCGTGCGTTGGCAACATCAAGGTCACTCACCAGCCCGGCCTTGCTGCGCACCTCGGTAATGTGCAGCGTGTCTTGCTGGGAGTTCTCCTGGCTGTGGGCAATACGTAACTGCTCCTGATACTCGCGCAGTTGAATGTAATCTTTTGCCACCTCTGCCAGAGTGCTGACCAGCGTATCCCGCAAAGAGTCCGCGCTGGATTCCGCATCGGCGCGCGCGGCTCGGACTGAGTTGCGCACGCCGCCAAAAATATCTACCTCGTAGCTGGCATCAAAATATGCCTGATAGCTGTTGTACACGTACGGAACAGTGGTAGTCGTGCCGCCCAGGGTCAGCACCTGCGGGTTATCTGCGCTCGTGCGTGACCGCGTGTAAGTGCCATCCATATTGATGGTAGGCAGTTGCTGCGAGGCCTTGGTGTTGCCCAGGGTAGCTCGCGACTCCTGCAAGCGCGCCCGCGCCACGCGCACATCCAGATTGCCGGCAATTGCCTGCTCAATCAACGATTGCAGCTGCGCATCATGGAACTGTTTCCACCAAGTTGCCAAAGCCGCGGTCTGCGCCGCGGTCTGCTGCAGGGAGCCATCCGAAAAAACAGACAACTGCGGCACGGTAACGGGCTGCTGTTTGGTGCTGGCAAACGATGTGCCACAAAGGACCATGCTCAGCAGCATAACCCCGAAATGGCGGACTCCAGGATTTCTCACTTTGTGCCTCCCTTGCTGGACGTGGCGTTCCCACCCGGATCCTTCAGCGGGTCCGCTTCGATATACACATCCATCTGCTGACCGGTGTAGACGAGCATGTCCTGCGGCCGGTGGAAGCTGTAAATTACCTGTAGCACACGCGTATCCACGCGTTCTGTGGAGCTTCCCGTCAGAGATGTTTTAGGCACAACGTAAGGTTCCAGCCGCGCGAAGGTTAACGCAATTGGGGTCTCGGAGCGCCCGCGTACGTAGGCAGTAGCCGGCCGGCCAGTCTGCACCCGCCACGCATCTTGTTCATCCACGTCCACGCGCACGCTGAGCAGATCCTCGTTTCCAACCATGATGAGCGCATTGTCGGTCTGCGAAGCCGGCGCATATTCTCCTGCATGGATCTTCACCTGAAGCACTTTTCCATCCAGCGGCGAGCGCACGGTAAAGCGCTCAAGATCCGATCGGCACTGCTCCAATTGTGCGCGAGCCGAGGCAACTTCAGCTTCCTGTACCTTGATGTCAGGTGCCCAGGTGCCCGCCTGCAGCTCCTCCATGTAGTGCTTCTGATACGCCAGCGCGGCCTCTCTCAGGTGCACCGTGTTACGCGCCTGATTAATGTCATCCTGGCTGACGGCGCGCGCGTCTTGTGCGTTGGCATCTTCACGCAGTTTCAACTGCTGTTGCGCATCCACCAACTGTGCCGCCGCCTGGTTCACTTGCTCACTCTGCTTGGCAATCTCTTCGGGACGATTGCCAAGTTTGAGCTTCGCCAGCGTTGCTTCGGCGGATTGCAAGGCCGCCTGGTAACGCGCCAATTCGGCATGTTTGGGACCATCGTCGATCTGGAAGAGCGCATCACCCTTGGCAACCTTGTCGCCAATCTTGACGAAGACCTTTGTCACCAGGCCTCCAGTCGTGGCGCCCACCTTCACATTTTCCGTTGAAGCCTCAATCAATCCGGCGCCGGATACATAGCTCGTGTACGGTGCTTTGGCGGGGTCGGCCACCAGCTTCGGAGCGGGTGTAGGCTTGGTTGTGGCCCTCACCATATAAATTCCAAACAGGATGCCGATTACCGATAACAGGGGCAGTACCCACTTTTTGTTCATTGCATATTCCTCTCTGCGTCCACCATCTCCTGGTAGCTGCCATAAACGCTGACGATTTGCCCGTCGTCCATGCGGGCAATGCGATCGGCATATTCAAAGATGCGGCTGTCATGCGTGACCACAATCAGCGCCTTACCGTCGCCGGCGGCCACCTCGCGCAGCAACTGCACTACGTGCTGCCCGGTCACGTGGTCCAGTGCGCTGGTCGGCTCGTCGCACACCACAAGGCGCGGCGAATGCACAATGGCCCGGGCAATGGCTACGCGCTGCTGTTGTCCGCCGGAGAGTTGCGTGGGCTTGTCGCTCATTCGCTCGCCAAGTCCTACCCGCTCCAGAGCCTCGTCCGCCTTCGGCAGCGCCGCTTTGTAACTCATCCCGTTGATCAACAGCGGAATCGCAACGTTTTCACGCAAGGTGAGTGAGGGGATCAGGTTGAACTGTTGGAAGACGAAGCCGATGTTCTGCCCGCGAAAGTGCGTGCACTTGGCAGCCGACATTTCCTGCATCGTTTCTCCAAACACCTGGCACTCACCTTGCGATGCGTCAAGCACCCCGGCAATCACAGAGATCAGCGTGGTCTTGCCGCAACCCGATGGGCCCACCAGCATCAGCAGCTCGCCCTCCCGCACCTCCAGATCAATGCCGCGTAGAGCATGCACCTCGCTGCCGCCGCTCCCAAATACCTTTGTGACGCCGCGGCATTCCACCGCCGCTCTGTTTTCCATCTGCATGAATTACCCTCGAAAAACGATGCCCGGCTCCAGCTTGATTACTTTCCGCAGGCTCAGCATCGCGGAAATACCTGTGATTCCCACCACCGCCACTCCGGTGGCCGCCAGCACGTACCAAGGAAGGGTGAAGGTGATCATGCTGTCCTGTGTCGCAAGCCCGAGCAGGCAGGCCAGTCCTGTGCCAATGCCATAGCCGACAAACCCCACCAGTCCTGCTTGCAGCAGAATCATGGAAAGGATGGCGCGATTGCTGGCGCCCATCGCTTTCAGCGCGCCGAAGTGGCGCAGGTTGTCCATGGTGAAGTTGTAGAACGTTTGTCCCGCAATGAGCGTTCCGATGAGGAAGGCCACCATCACCGACAGTCCGAAATTGATAACCACGCTGGTTTCGGTAAGGAAGTAATGCAACGTCTTCTGGATGAACTGCGCGGAGCTGTACGCACCAAGCCCGGTAACACGCGCGATCCTGGCCGCTACCTCCTCCGGAGATTTCCCCGGCTGCGCGGCTGCCAATATGTAGCTGAGGTTTTTACGTTGCGTCGGTGCAATGTTCAGCGCCCGATTGTAAGTTGTGTACACAACCGCCTGCGACTGGAAGCCACGGCCCACCTGGCAAAGGCCGACCACCTTTACGCGATGGTCGTTCAACTCCAGCGTATCGCCTACCTTCAGGGGAACGCGCGTACCGTCGGCATTCACGTGCGCCAGGCGGTCGCGGGCGCTGGCCGCATCCACCACCACCGAATCGCTGATGCGCAGGTCGCTCAGTTTGCCTTCGACCATCACCGCCGGACCGCCAACAAAGGTTGTGTCGTCCAGACCGTAGAGGGAAATACCCTCGGTGTCGCCATTCTCCAGTCTTGCCGAAGTAGATCCCTTGTAGAGCGACACAGCCCAGGCCACGCCTTCCACACTCCGGACGCGCCCCAGCTCGCCATCCACCATGGGCTTGGAATCGTCAATGCTCTTCACCTTGGGGTCCATCACCCAAATATCGGCGTGCACCGAGGTGATGCCGGAATAGGTCTGTGTAAGAATCCCGGTAAACATGGAAAGCTGTTCAATGATCAGCAGCGACGCGAACATAACACCGGCCACAATTCCCAGGTACTTGCCCGTCTCTCCAATCAGCATGTTGAGTGCAATGCGCCGCATTTGCGATGTCCTTCCATGAAACGCCAGCCATGGTGCGTTCTGTTCCCAGTAAACGGGAGAACTCGCAAATTGGGTCTTAAGTTTTGTAAAAGTAAAATGAGGTGGAGACGAACCCTTAAGTTTTGTTAAAGTGCCCCGTGCGCCTGCCCGACCCGGATACACTGAGTGATACTGATCAATATGGAAGCAAACGTCCAAGAACGCGGCCTGCCGAACCCACCATTTCTGCTGTTGGTGGATGACGATGTCGAGCTCTGTCAGTTAATGACCGAGTACTTCACGCTCAAAGAATTGCGTATTGAATGTGTGCACAACGGCCGCGAAGGCCTGGCGCGCGCACTGGCCTCCGAGCACGACCTGGTAGTGCTCGACGGCATGCTACCGATTCTTGATGGCTTTGAAGTGCTACGCCAGTTGCGGCGGCGCTCGGCTATCCCCGTAATCATGCTTACGGCCCGCGCGCAGGAGCGCGACCGCATTGAAGGCCTGGATGCAGGGGCGGATGATTATCTGCCGAAACCCTTTGCGGCCGACGAATTGCTGGCTCGCATACGCGCTGTGCTGCGCCGCTATACAAGCGCGCAGCCTGTCCAACGGGCGCTGCTCGCTGTTGGCGATGTGGAACTCAACCCTGACACTGGCGCTGTACGCCGCGCCGGCGTGCCCGTCGAGTTGACCGCAATGGAACTACAGGTACTGGAACTTCTGATGCGTTCTCCAGGGCGAATCGTGACCCGCGAAGAGGTGAGCGCCGTTCTCTACCAGCGCCGCTCCACGCCCTACGAACGTTCCCTCGATGTGCACATCAGCCACCTGCGAAAGAAGATTGAGATCAAGGGTGGGCACATGATCCGTTCCATCCGCGGACTGGGATACATCATGAGTGCGGACAGGAGCGAATAATGCGCTCTCTTTATCTCCGTATCCTCATCACGATTATTGTGGCCCTGGGGCTGGGAACAGTAACGATGTTCTACGTCTCGGCTTCTCTGTCTCATTCCATGACCCGTGATTTGTTCACCGGTATTGAGCGATTGCAATTGCAACAGGCCAGGCATGCGTATGAAAGCGGCGGGCGCGAGTCACTGCGCAGCTATCTGGCGGAAGTTGACGGTGCGGTCAAGGGAACACGAGCCCTGCTGGACGCCAATGGGCGGGATCTCGTTTCTGGAGAAGATCGTTCGGACTTGGCAGCAGTGAGTATGACTCCCGACGATCCGCCGGTTCGCTATCACGATCGCTTTGTTGTGGTCCGGCACACGTCCGACCGCAAGTACACGCTCGTGGTCGTTGCTCCGCTTCCCCCGATTCCTATTTCAACTTTCTATCCCTATTTCGTGATTGCGATTGTGCTCGTAGTGGCACTCGGTGTCTGGCTGGCATTAGGGATTGTTCGCCCGCTTCATGAACTCTCTGTGGCCATGAACCGCTTTGGCGCCGGCGAACTGGAGGCGCGCGCCAAGGCTGGGCGCAAGGACGAGATTGGAGATGCGGCCTGCGACTTTAACAATATGGCGGATCGCATTTCTTCCTTGATGGTGGCCGAACGACGGCTGTTGCAGGACGTCTCGCACGAGTTGCGTTCGCCGCTGGCACGCCTCAGCTTTGCCGCGGAACTGATGAAGAGCTCATCCGATCCCGATGCCGCCCAGGCGCGGATGAAGCGTGAGATTTCCCGCCTCTCCCAGCTTGTAGGGACGTTGCTGGAGATGACCAGTGCTGAAGGCGATCCGGACAGTCATCGTCTCCAGCCGGTTCCATTCGACGTGCTGGTTCGAGAAGTTGTCAGTGATTGCCAGTTCGAAGCAACTGCACGCGAGGTGCTCGTGACAGCGCAAGTTGCGTCTCCGGCCACGGTTATGGGAGACCTCGAGTTATTGCGACGCGCCCTGGAGAATGTACTGCGCAACGCAATCCGGTATTCACCCAAAGGCTCTTCGGTACAGCTCGACTTAACCCTCTCGGAGCGCACGGCTACGGCTCGCGTTCGGGATTTCGGCCCGGGAGTTCCCGAAGATGCCCTTCAACGCATCTTCGATCCGTTCTACCGCGTGGAAGCCTCGCGCGATGCATCCAGTGGCGGCGTGGGCCTGGGCCTCTCCATTGTGAAGCGCGTCGTTCAGCTGCACAGTGGACAAGTGCATGCTATGAACGCCTCTCCCGGATTGTGCGTCGAGATTATCTTGCCGCTGCCGTAACCTCTGCTTGCCATCCATGACGCCTGTCGATGGCCGCCATGAAGCGCGTGTGGCAATTCCGCGAGTCTTTCAATCGTCTGCGATAGATGATCCGCAACTCCGGATCACTCACATAGGCGGCGCTCCACACATTAACAAAACTTAGGACTTTTCTGCTGCAGACTGCGCTTCACTGGAAGCGGGGATAGTTCCCTCATCAGATGAAGGGGGTAGTGCCAATGCCGTTCTTGTTTCCGGCTTATTCCAACCAACCTTCCAGAACCCGGCAAACGATGTTGCACTCTACTAGCGGACTGTTGTTGATGCTCTTCTTGGGAACTGCTAGCGGACTGGCGCAGAGTGCGAGCCCAACGTTCCGCAGCGAGAGTTCACTCGTCCTTGTCCCAACGCTCGTCACGGATCGCAATGGCCGGGTAATCTTTGGCCTGCAAGAGAAGGATTTTGTTTTGCTGGATAATGGAGTCCCGCAGAAGATCACCCTGGATGAAACGTTGGCCTCGCGCCCCATTTCACTCGTGGTGGCAGTTCAGCGCAGTACACGAGCGACAGAGGTTCTTGGAGCAGGCTGCGGTCCGGCAACAGCGGCCAACGCTTTTTCCAGTCCCGTTCGGAAGTGCTCCACTCCTTTACACAGCATCGCCTTGATGCTCGAAAATTTTCTCGATGCTCCCGGCAGTGAGATCGCGCTGCTGAGCTTTGACAGTCACGTGACGCAGAGAAGCATTTTTACGCAAAATGTGGACTCCGTCACTCACATGCTTGAGCAATTGCCCAGCGGCGACAGCGGCAGCGCCATTCTTGATGCCGTTCGCCAATCCATGGTTTTGCTGAATACCACGTCGCCTGCGCAACGCCGCGTCCTGGTAATCGTCAGCGAACGAACCGATCGCAGCAGTTCTACGGCAAGTATTGATGCGGTGGCGCGGCAGATTACCAGCACCAATACCGAGCTTTATATGATGACCATCGCCGACGCGGACGATGGAAAAGAGGGCTTGCGCATGGCAGCGCGCATCGTTGGCCCAATGCTGTTGTCGGCGATCGGCGGACCTCCGCCGCAAGCAGGCCGCGGTACTGGGACGTCGCCCCTTGCCGGTGCGCCTCTTTCCGGAACAAACGCAACGCAGATCTCGGGTGGATCGGATGGTGTGGCGCCCTATGCTCCCGGAACCTTCCAGGCCAGCTTTTCTTTGGCGAGCCACGGCGGCCAAACAGACATACCACAGACCCTTGCGAATCTGACCGGAGGGGAATATGTCCTCTTCAACGACCGGCGCGGGTTGGAAGAAGCTCTCGAGATGCTCACAAACCATATCCATAATCGCTATCAAATCAGCTACCGCCCACCTGATTCACCAGGGCTGCACCGGATTCGTGTACGCATGCGAGAAGCGATGGAAGTACAGATTGCAGCACGTACAAATTATCTGCAACTAGCTAGGATACCGTGCCAGGATCCGGCGGCCAAAGCGCCAGCACCCTCCGCTCAATCCGATTCGTTTGCTCTTTGCCCATAAGGCGCAGAGAAGTGCTCTTGTGGGTGCTGAAGGTAAAGCAGCGCGCAGCAGGGTGCTTTTTGAGCTTTTCGAGTACCTTCCATGCTCATGTTTTCCATCGGTTACAAACACATTTGGTCATGGCATGGGAGAGACCATGCTGAAGACACTAACTCAAACTTCCGCCAGGGTGTGTCATACGCTTCGGTCTCTCACCATCTGCTGCTGGACGAACTCCAAGGCCACACGAATCCCGGCAGTTCCTGCTGCATCTGCCATGGCTTACACTGAAATTACATGCTCAACCGAGGCTATGCCTACACCACAATCATCGGCAGCCAATCTCATGGGCAATCCCTGCTCTCCCACCTGGCAAGCCACTACCCGCACTCAACCGCTATAGTCTGGCAGCAAAGTCTGGATAACGGTGAAGTCACCCTCAACGGCGCCACCGCCACCGGAGGCGAATTACTCACCTCAGGCCAGACTCTGGTCTGGAACCGTCCCCCGTGGGACGAACCAGACGCTCCCCAGCACTTTGAAGTCCTGCTTGAAGACGCCCATCTATTGGCCGTCAACAAGCCCAGTGGGCTGCCCACCCTCCCCGGCGGCGGATTCCTGGAAAACACCCTGCTGCGCCTGGTGCAAAAGAACTCCCCCGATGCAAACCCTGTCCACCGGTTGGGACGAGGCACCAGTGGCATCGTTCTGTTTGCCAAAACAGCGCAGGCGGCCGCCGCGCTGGTGGCAAACTGGAACACGCCGAAAGTTCAAAAGATCTACCGGGCGCTGGCGCAATACATTGCACGGCAAGATGCCTACGAAATCCTCACCCCCATCGGCCTCGTACCACACCCGCGCCTCGGTTCCGTGTGGGCCGCCAGCCCCGTTGGCAAACCGTCAAAGTCATGGGCCAAGGTGATCTCACGCGGCACAAGCACCACAACCTTTGAGGTAAGCCTGTATTCGGGCCGCCCTCATCAAATCAGAATTCACCTGGCATCCATCGGCCATCCCCTGGTGGACGATCCTCTGTACGGCCTAAACGGCCAGCCTCTGGAAAACCTTCCCGGCCTCCCCGGCGACGGAGGGTATTTGTTGCACGCCCAGTTTCTGAAATTCGAGCACCCCATCACCGGAGAACGAATCAATCTTGCAGCAGCTTTGCCGTCTGGATTCTGATTGCATCACGTTGGCAAGGACTAGCCTGCCTGGCTTGTGCTACAGCGTGTGTATGCAGGTAATCTTTACAGTTTAACTGCATATATGAGATACTCACCTGGTGAGCAATCGAAAATCTTCCATTCAGGCCATGCTTGCTTCGACGCTCGCTGTCGAGCTGCGCACGGTGTTCCGCAAGTTCAAGCTGCGGTTTCGCGAGCATGGTGGCGCCAACAATCTACCGCCGTCACAAACATCCGTTCTTCTCCGGCTCGAAAAAGATGGTGCGGCTACGGTTTCAGCTCTGGCGCGCGCCGAAGCCATGCGCCCGCAATCCATGAGCGCGATCGTTGCAACGTTGCAGGAGTCCGGCCTGCTCAGCGGCGCACCCGACCCGGGCGATGGACGGCAGACTCTGCTGTCTCTGACGCCGAAGTGCCTGAAGTGGATTCAGGAGGGCCGGGCCGCACGGCAGGATTGGCTCACGGCGACCATCTCGCAGAAGCTTTCGGCTAAGGAACAGGAGAAGCTTCAGAAGGCACTCGCGCTGCTTGCGCGGCTGGTTGAGGATTGATGCCGCTGCGTTCTGCCCTTATTCATGCCAACGTCGTATCCGAGGAGAAGAACCGATGCCGCTGACTACGCTTGACACCAACACCGCGCTGATTGTGGTTGACCTGCAGAAGGGGATCGCCGCCGGAAACTTCATTCATCCCATCGGAGAGGTTATCGGCTGGACGCGCACTCTGCTCGATCTTTTCCGTGCGAAGAACCTTCCTGTTGTGCTGGTCAACGTGGCGGGACGGGCGCCGGGCCGGACGGAGCAGGGGCCGCGCAGCAACACTTCTTTTCCCGAAGGATGGGCCGATCTTCTGCCGCAATTGGATCGGCAACCGGGCGACATTGTTGTTACCAAGCGAAGCTGGGGCGCGTTCGCAACAACGGATCTCGAACTTCAGCTTAAGGCGCGAGGCGTTACCCAGGTTGTTATAACCGGCGTGGCGGCATCCATCGGCGTTGAGGCAACCGCCCGCCAGGCCTACGAGCAGGGATTCAACGTGACCCTCGCACTCGATGCCATGACCGATATGAGCTGCGAGGCGCAAGAGTACAGCATTCGCCATGTCTTCCCTCGTCTCGGCGAGACCGGTTCTACACAGGAAATCATTTCGCTGCTGGAAAGAAAGAGCGCTGCATTATGAATTGGCTTTGGCTTGTATCGTATTTCTTCGGGGGCATGTTCGCGGCCAACGCCGTTCCTCATTTTGTCTCCGGCACAATGGGACGTCCCTTCCAGAGTCCTTTCGCCAAGCCATCCGGCAAAGGGCTCTCGTCTTCAACGGTCAACGTTGTCTGGGGATTCTTCAACGCGGTGGTTGGCTATGTGCTCGTTGTGCACGTCGGTGATTTCCAGCCGCGAGCAACAAGCCACATCCTTGCGCTTGGCCTCGGAGCGTTGCTCATCAGCATCTTTTCGGCGCGTCACTTCGGTCAATTCCATGGAGGCAACCGGTAGCCGCGCCCATGAAGAACCTCGTATCCGGCACCTTTCGTTCCCTGAGAAGCTTCAACTTCCGCTTGTGGACGGCGGGCGCCCTGATCTCCAACGCCGGCACGTGGATACAGCGCGTCGCGCAGGACTGGCTTGTGCTGACGCAGCTTACGCATCACAATGCGTCCGCGTTGGGCATTGTGATGGGCCTGCAATTCGCCCCGCAGCTTTTGTTCCTGCCCTGGACGGGATTGGCGGCGGACCGGCTCAACCAGCGCAAGCTCCTGATGCTCACGCAGGCAACGATGGGCGTGCTTGCGCTCCTGCTGGGAGTTCTCACAATCACGGGACTCATCCGGCTCTGGCATGTGTATGTGTTCGCTTTCCTGTCTGGCGCCGGCGCCGCGCTGGATGCTCCCGTGAGACAGACCTTTATCGCGGAGATGGTCGGCGATGAAGACCTTCCCAACGCCGTGGCATTGAACTCAACCTCTTTCAATGCCGGTCAGATGATTGGTCCTGCCATCGCCGGTTTGCTCATCGCAAAGACTGGCATTGGCTGGGCATTCCTTCTCAACGGGCTCTCGTTCGCGGCCGTGCTGCTCTCCATGTCGTTCTTCCGTCTCCCGGAACTCCGCACCAGCGTCAGAGCGCATCGCACGACGTCTGGATTTCTGGAAGGGTTTCGATACGTCTGGAAAAGACAGGAACTGCGTGCGATCCTGGTCATGTTGTTTCTGATCGGCACCTTTGGGTTTAACTTTCCGATCTTCATCTCCACCATGGCCGTGAACGTTTTTCACTCCGATGCACGAGCTTTCGGCCTGCTCTCCTCGATCATGGCCATAGGCTCTCTCTCGGGCGCGTTGTTTGCTGCCAGCCGGAAGAGACCGGGCTTAGCGTCTTTGTCGATGGGAGCCGGTGCCTTCGGGATGGGATGTACACTGGCGGCGCTTGCTCCCGGATACGGGTGTTTTGCGGCCGCGCTCGCTTTCTGCGGTGCGTCTATGCTGACCTTTGCCAACGGCACCAACAGCATCATGCAGCTTTCGACAGACCCAACCATGCGAGGCAGGGTGATGGCGCTCCGGGTTGGCGTTGCACTGGGGGGAATGACGATTGGCGCTCCGATGGCCGGTTGGGTTGCCAACCACTTCGGCCCGCGCTGGTCGCTTGCCATGGGTGCTGGAGCAGGCTTCGCCGCAGCCTTGGTCGCAGTCTTTGCCTTGGTCCGCCGGAATGAGCCGCTGCCTGTCTAGTTCAGCTATGCAGAAAGACGTCCCGCTAAATGCGCGGTTGACCCGCCCACGTTTTCGCACGGTGAACCACAACCAGCATAGATACAGATCATCCTTGGCTATGAAAGTCTCCCTATCCACGGATAGGTCAAACAAAGCAAGTGCCGGTAGCATGTAGCGGCACCTCCCCAAAGCGGAAACCGCGCGGGGACACAACTGGCCAGTTTCTTCTCGTGATCGCACTACACGGATTCGCGCACCACGCACCTGAACACCGGCACGAAAATGCTAACTTATCTTTTATTAACAATAATATAGCTGTGCGTTATATTTCTCACATTTGCGAAATACGACCCATCATATCTGCGTTAAATCGCTATTGAGCTTAATTTGGACTTCATTGGTTCCATTTCGGGATGAACCGCGAAATACCAGCCCATAATGCAAGATGTGGCATTTATTTCACTTGGTGGTATCTTTCGTGCATGTAGTTAATTGGTTTTTCACTCATTTCAAGAAGTCGGGCCATGATGTTCTCATCGCGGGTCTGGGTTGCTGTATCGCTGCTGTCGCTACCTCTGTCAGGGGCTGTTCACCCAGTCCGTCTCGATTCCAACACCCCAACCGAGAAATGTATTGAGTGTCATGACGCGGAAGCGCATGGCAAGAATGTGCATCAAGCAGTCCAGATGGGCTGCAACAGTTGCCACGAGATTCTGAACACCAACGCGCCTGGCGCTCCGGCGGTAACCCGCATCCGCCTGCTGAAACCCACCTCGGTCGCCCTTTGTGCCACATGCCACAGCGATATCGTTAACGCCTCGCATCCGCATGCCCCGGTAAAGCGCAATTGCCTCACCTGCCACACGCCGCACGTCTCGGAAGAAAAGGGACTGCTGAAGAAAGATCTGAGCGGCGAAAAGGGCAAGAATCTTTGCCTGGATTGCCATAAGCAGGGATTGGAAACGCCAAAGGGCGGCAGCCGTCACGCCGCGCTCGACATGGGCTGCAACACCTGCCACGCCACGCACAAGAGCGGCGACGACTGCAAGCCGGAGACGCGCTATCACTTGGTGAAGGCGGAAGCCGATCTCTGTAAGGATTGCCACGATCCGCAGGATCCGAAGCTGCAGAAAGCGCATCACGACCAGCCGGTAAACGGAAGCGACTGCCTGAGCTGCCATGACCCGCACGAGTCGCGCTCGCCAAAGTTGCAGCGCGCCACGCTGCATAGCCCCTATCAAATGCAGGCCTGCGATAGCTGCCACCTGCCGGCCAAGGATGGCAAGGTTGTGCTGGTGAACAATGATCGCCGCACCCTGTGCGTGACCTGCCATGCCGACCAGGTGGAGGCTACGGAAAAAGCTCCGGTGCAGCATCCCGGAGCGGCCAGCGACTGCACGGACTGCCACGACGCGCACGGCAGCAAGTCGCAATGGCTGATGAAGCCCGACCCGGTGAATGCCTGCCTGCCCTGCCATCAGCAACAGGCGGAAGAGCACAAGAAGGCTCACCCGCACGATCCGGTTTTCCAGCAGGGATGCACCATCTGCCACATGGGACACGGCGGTAATAATCAGCACCTGTTGCGCGTGGCCTCGCCCAACGCGCTGTGCCTGGAGTGCCACGGCACGGAAGTGATTCCGCAGCCGGTGGAGAACACCCCCGAGGTGACCATCTTCGACGGCAAGGTACGCCTGCCGGATACGTACTTCCACAGAATTCGCCTTCTCTCTCTGGAGCATGGCACGGGGCACCCGGTAAAGAACCATCCGGTGACCGATGTATTGGACCTGAACGCGCCCGGCAAGGTGAAGGCCTCGATGAACTGCCTGACCTGCCATCAGCCGCACAGTTCGGCAAACCGCGCGTTGCTGGTAAAGGATCAGGCGCCGGACATGGCGTTCTGCCGCAACTGCCACAACAATGCGTCGGACCTGAAGTCGGCCGGCACCAAGATCGGAGACAAGTAGCGTGACGCAGAGCAAACTGCTTAGGATGTCAGGACGAATGAGCAGGGCGGCGTGCTTCATTCTCTCGTTTTGCATGCTGGCGCTGCCGGCAACTGCCGATTTCCATAAGAAAGCCCCGGTCAAGGTCGATCCGAAGAAAGACGGCCGATACGTCTTCGATATCAGCAAGCTGGTTTGGCCGAATCCTCCGGCAATGGCGCGCATTCGCTACATGAACCAGCTCACCGGCGAAAAGATCGACTGGGACAAGTTCGCGTCTCTCAAGAAGAAACATAAGCAGGGCTGGATGGATCGCATTGCCGGCGATAAACCGCTGGAGCAGCGCAAGGATCTCAAAATTCCTTACCAGCTCATCCGTGTGTACGGCATGGCCTACGACTCCAAGGGCCGCCTCTACGCGGCCGACCAGGGAGTTTCGGCGATCTTTGTCTTCGATCTGGAGAGCGGCTCGGTCTCGTTGATCCGCAACCGTTACGAAGCCAGCTTCGGCATGATCAATGGGCTGGCCATCGATGACGACGACCGGGTTTTTGTTTCCGACACAAAGCTGCGGCACATCACGGTGCTCAATCCCGATCATAAGCAGGTCACCAGCTTTGGCACCGACCAGTTGCAATCTCCCGCGGGCCTGGCCATTGACACCGCGAACCGCCTGCTTTACGTGGTGGACACGCAGCGCGACCAGGTATTGGTCTATAGCCCCGACACTTTCAAACTGCTGCGCACCATCGGCACCACCGGCAAACGCCACACGCTCAGTGGACCGGGGCAGTTTTCCCTGCCCACCAATGCTGCCGTGGACAGCGAAGGCAATCTCTACGTAACCGACACGCTGAATAACCGCCTGGAAATCTTCGATGCCTCCGGCGAGTTTGTGAGCGAGATCGGCCAGCCGGGCGACGGGCCCGGGTTTTTCGCGCGCCCCAAGGGCATTGCCATCGATCCCGACGGACACATCTGGGTGGTGGACAGCGTTCAGCAGCGCGTACAGGTCTTTGATAACACCGGACGCCTTCTCATTTATTTCGGGCAGCCGGGAGGTAAGCCGGGACAGTTTAACGAAGCTTACGGGATCGCCATCGATCCCAAGGGCCGCGTTGCCGTCTCGGAACAATACATCGGACGCGTACAGCTATTCCGGTACGTGAACGATGCAGAAGCCGCCGCACTCAAGGCACAAAAAGACGCGGAGGAGGCAAAGGGCACCCGTCCCGGGTCCGCTCCGCCGTCTTCAGGTGGCGGCACAAAGGGCTCCGGAGATACCGGCAAGAATCCATAGCCGGTGTCCCAACAAGCTTGGCCGTGTTCTGCGGTCAAGGGTTCAAGACAAGCCTACCGTATCCATTGATAGACCTGACTGAACCTCGATCAGTAAGAAGTCAATCGTTTGATTTACTTCGGAGGTTATATGAAAAAAGTATTTATCCTGGCGCTCATCGTTGTGACCGCGACCTCGCTGGCCATGGCCGCAGCCGCCGCACCGGATCAATCCACTGATATTTTGGGTGCACACAATGCTTACGGACGTGGTTGCGTTTCCTGCCACGCCCCGCACAGCGGCCCTGCCGGCAACGGCGCGGCCTCGAGCAAGGCTTCAATTGGTAACCTGGCCCTCTGGGGACAGGATCTGACTCCGCTCTATGGGCAGAGCCTGGCGTTCGGCGACTACGGTGCTTACACCGTGACGCTGCCCTCCAGCTACACCAGCCCCTACGATGCAACTACCGGCATCATGATGTGCCTGAGCTGCCATGACGGCAACATGACCTCGGTGAGCATGATGAAGGGCCAGACGGTCGAGACCCTGCCTATCGTGGGCGGCAATGCTCCTACCCTGCTGGGCACGGATGGCGTGTCGGGCGCGACGAGCAGCAACTACCTGAACGATCACCCGGTGGGTCCGAACGCGACGGTGGGTTGCAACGGCTTCAATCCCGCGTACTACGAGTTCGATTGGGATTGCACGATCAACACCAGTACGGCCGGCGCTTTCACCAGCATCACGCCTGGCACGAACATGACTCAGTTCGAGGCGAACTACGGCTTTACCGTTGAGCTGTATGACAACGGCGCCGGCAAGCCGATGGTGACTTGCATGTCCTGCCACGATCAGCACAGCCAGACGGCCTATCACGGCACGATCGGCGGCGTTGCGGGTAACTACAAGACGATGTTCTTCGTCAAGGGTTACTACAATCCGTCCACGGGCAGCAACTCCGTGTCTCAGTTCTGCCGCCAGTGCCACGGTGGCGAAGCGAACGAACAGCACGGCGTGATGAGCGTCCCGACTACATAGTCCTGTCTGAGGGGAGAAGATATCTTCTCCCCTCTTTTTTAGTAACAGGAGTTCATCTGTGAAGATCACTTGCAACATTGGAATTCTATTGGTGCTGGCCTTGTCGCCGCTTTCGGCTCAGGTTGCTTCGCATGCCCCTGCAAGCAAACCGCAGACTTCGGTTTCGCCGGTTATGCCTGCCGTCACCGGCAAGCCCGTTGCGCGCGTCAACGGAACGGTATTGACCGACCGCGATCTGCGCCGCGAGATGTACCACATTTTCCCCTACGCCAAGCAGCATAACGGCGCGTTTCCTAAAAGCATGGAAGCCGATATCCGCGCCGGCGCCATGAAGATGATCGTCTTCGAGGAACTGGTGTATGAGGAAGCTGTGCGGGAGAAGGTGAGCATACCCCCGGCCCAGATGGCAAAGGCCCTCGCGGCCTTCCGTCATCAGTTCCGCTCGGAGAGCGACTACCGGCAGTTCATGCAGAACGAGGCGGGCAATTCCGAGAAGGTATTACAAGCCAAGATCCGGCGCAGCCTGTTGATCGACAAATTTTTGAAGACGCGAGTCACGGACCGCGCCACGGTTACGCCGCAACAGGTTCGCACCTTTTATCTGGCGCATCCCGAGCAGTTCCGCTATGCGGACTCGATTGCGTTTCAGAGTATTTCCTTTTTACCGCAGGGCAAGGCGGGGAAGCCGCAGGACGCACGCAAACGCGCCGAAGCCGCAGCGACACAGGTAAGGACCGCGCAAAGCTACGAAGCTTTCGGCACACTGGCGGAAAAAATTTCAGAAGACGATTACCGCGTGCGCATGGGCGACCATCGCGCCGTGGAAAGTTCCACGCTGCCGCCCGCGGTGGTGCAGACGGCACGCGCCCTGAAACCCGGCGAGATCAGCGGCCTGGTCCAGGTGGACGACGCTTACTGTTACATCCGCCTTGTCGCCAAGGTTCCCGCCGGCATCCGTCCCTTCGAACAAATGCGGGACCCAATTCACAGCAAGATGGTGAAAGACAAAATGGATAAGCTGCGCAACGACTTGGATCACAAACTCCGGGATGGAGCCAAGATCGAACTATTGTGAGCGGTAGTGCTGTGAGATGTAGTCAAGAGGGTGATGGGTGCTGAGCCGAAGAGTATTTTCCGCCAGCCTGGGGTTGCTTCTGCTCCTGCTGTCCCCTCTTTGCGCCCAAATCCAGGTTGGCCAGCAGACCTCGTTGAGTTTATCGGGGCTGGCTGCGTTCGGTTATGACGGCAGCTACAGCGACGTGAGTTCTTCGTCGCATTCGATGAACGTTAGCGGGCGCGGCACGTTGAGTGGAAACTATCACTCCACGAACTTCGCTCGCTTCAACATCACGCCCTTCTACAACCAGTCGCGCGCCAACTCCAATTCGCAATCTCTCAGCAACGCCTCCGGTGTTCTGGGCAGCGTCAATTTGTTCAGCGCGGGATACTTCCCGGTCAGCGTGAACATACAGCGCACCTACAACAGCACCAGTCGTTACGATGCTCCGGGCAGCGCCGACTACACAACCCACGGAGATCAGGACGCCTGGGGCGTCTCCTGGGCCATGCGCGTGCCCAAACTGCCGCAGACCACGTTCAACTATTCGCAGGGTAGCAGCGAAAACTCTCTTTACGGCAGCAGCGGCGAAAGTCATTCGCATTTCCGCAATTTTTCATTGAGTTCGTCCTATCGCTGGGAGGGGTTCGACATTCGCGGCCTTTACTCCAATTCCGGAAACGACAATACCGGAAACGCAAGCGCCTTGGGCACAACCACCAGCGGCGAAAGCAGCGGGCATGCCTACGGCCTGTCCCTCGCGCATAACATTCCCCTGCGCGGCGTGGTGTCTGCATCGGCCATGCGCAACGTCAACAATTCCGGAGACAGCTCGGACCGTTACCAGTCCTCCTACGACACGCTGAACGGCAGCGTGATCGTATCGCCCATACGCAACCTTACGTTGAACGCCGACATGTATTACACCAGCAACGTTACTGGCTCCGTTCAACAGGAGATTCTGAACAACGGCGGCACCCTGAGCGGCAACGACCGCAGCGGGAGCCATGGCACGGAACTGAGTTTTTACACCGGCTATATGGTGATGCCCCTGCATTTGAGCATCATGTTTTCCGCCGACATCAGGGACCAATCGCTGAACGCCAAAGACTACCGCTCGGCGAATTACCAGGGCTCGCTCACCTATAGCTGGTACCTGCTGGGCGGTTACTTCAACGCGACGACCTCGAACTTCGAGACCTCGACGAACAACGGCGCGGAATCGACCTTCGGCAGCAACGATACCGTCTCGTACAGCCGCTTTATCCACGGCTGGGGAACCAGTGGCAGTTTCAGCTTCCGGGAAAATACGCAATCGGCCCTGGTCACGGATACGACCAACGGCGTCAGCTACACCGGCAGCGTGTTCCGCAAACTTCCGCATCACCTGCACATCTCGACGGGTTACTCGGGTTCGCGCAGCGGCCTCACGCACGACGCAGACTCCGAGAGCCACTCCAACAGCGTCTTCTCCACCCTGGGCAATCGCTACGGCAGCATTACCGCCAACTTTTCCAACTCGCGCGGCTACGTGTACAGCACCAGCAGCGGCCTGGTCTCCGCCTCCGACGTAGGAACCCTGGTGGACTCGTCGCTGACCCGCTATGACGGTGATAGTTGGGGAGCTTCCGTGGGCACGGGGCCGCTGCCGGGCCTGGTGGCAAGCCTCACCTTCTCGCGCGCGTTGAGCAGCACCTCCACCTCTTCCAGCATCAGCAACAACAGCAACATGCAGGTGACAGCCTACGTTCAATACCAGTTCCGCCGCATGTACCTGAACGGCGGTTACACGCGGCTGTATCAGGCAACGACGGCCACAAGTGCGCAGCCCAGCACTACGAGCTCGTTCTATATTGGAGTCTCACGATGGTTCAACTTCTTCTAAACTTCATCGGACTCCATCTCCGTCCCCGCGTCCGGAGGCCCTGGAAGGCCGCGCGCGGAACGCGGAGTTCCGCCCTGTTGCTTGCTGCCGTAACGGCGCTGGCGGCCGCGCTGGCGGCGCAGAGTTCATCCAGCAGCAAGGACATTCTTGGCGACCACGACCTCTCGGCCGGAACATCCTCGACCACCACGGGCGCTCTGAGCGGCGCCTGTTTGTATTGCCACGCGCCGCACTCCGGACTGAACGGCACCACCAGCGCCAACTCCGAGGGCCTCTGGAATCACAAGCTCTCTTCGGCCACCTACACGCTGTACACCAGCACGACCTATCAACAGACGGGCACGCAGCCCACGCTCGGCAAGCCTAGCAGCCTGTGCCTGAGCTGCCACGACGGCACGGTGGCCCTGGGGCAGACCATTGCCTACGGTAAGGTTTCCATGTCGCAGGAGATTCAGTCGAGCATCGGCACCGACCTGCGCCTTTCGCATCCCATCAGCCTCACGCTGCCCATCAAGGACGCGCCTCTCCTGCTGGCGAGCTTTGTCTCCACCGGCGTGCCCGCGGACAGCACGGGATGCGTGCATCTCATCAAGGGCAACCTGGAGTGCACTACCTGCCACGATCCGCACGACCAGTTCACCGATGCCAGCAGCCCCGATTTTCTGGTGCGCACCAACACGAACAGTGAGATCTGCCTGTCGTGTCACGACCTCAGCCGCACGGACACCTCTTCCACCAGCACCACGACCACCTCGGACATTCAGTGGACGCAGAGCGCGCACGCCATCGCGCAGAACCGCATTTCCACCGCGGCGAGCACGAAGATCCATGCGGCCTTGAGCGTCACCCACCCCACGGTCAGCAGCGAAGGTTGCCTGTCCTGCCACGCGGTGCACAACGCTGCCACCGCGGAATGGCTTTTGCAGGATGGCGTCAGCACCTCGGATTCAACCTCGGCGCGCAAGTCCTCCAATATAGCCAACGCCTATTACGCGGGCAGCAGCCAAACCGGCATAACCAGTACCGGAGGCAGCGAGCGCACCTGCCTGCGCTGCCACGCCGGCGACAACAACACTATTCATCCGCAACCCGCCAACATTCTCTCCGAGTTTGAGAAGGAGGGTCATCCGTTCCCGACGACCTCGGCGCGCCACACGGCCAAGGAGAGTGCGCTGCTCGAACACGACCGCCACGCCACCTGCGTGGATTGCCACAATCCGCACTCCGCCCGGCGAACCAAGACAGCGCAGGACACCACCGGCCTGAGCGATGCGCAGAAGGGCGTGCGCGGCATCCAGGCCAGCGACGGAACCACCGTGCTGCAAAGCGTAACTTACGAGTATGAGAACTGCCTGCGCTGCCACGGCTCCAGCACCGGCAAGGCGGAGCTGACACGCTTCGGCTACTATCCATCGCGCGTAGCCAGCAGCGGCGATCCGCTGGATGTGCGCGCCGAGATGAGCCAGAGCGCCTACTCCAGCCATCCCGTGATGCACGAGCGCAACAGCTCTTACGCGCAGCCCAGCCTGCGCACGGCCATGGTGCAGTTCGATGGAGCCACGGCGGCCAAAGCCATGGGCACAACCATTCTGTGCAGCGACTGCCATAATAGCGATGACAATCGCCGCTCCGGCGGAAGCGGCCCCAGCGGACCCCACGGCTCACGTTACAACCACATTCTGGAGCGGCGCTACGAGCTGAGCCAGGCCGCGGCTCCCGGACAGAGCGTGGAGAATCTCTTCCCTTCTCCCGACCTGACCGCGAATGGTCCTTATGCGTTGTGCCAGAAGTGCCACGACCTGCAGAAGGTGGTGAACGACACCAGCTTTGCGCAGCACGCGCGGCACATCAACGATGGTTTCTCCTGCTCGGTTTGCCACTCCGCGCACGGCGTGCCGGTAGCCACTGCGGGCAACAGCGGACACCGCCTGGTGAACTTCGACGCCAACGTTGTCTCCGGCATCAGCGGCGCTACGCCGTACTACGACGAGACCTCCGGCACCTGCTCCGTGTATTGCCATGGGCACGTGCACCAGAGCAAAACCGCGCAGGCACACCGCGCCAGCAACTAATGATATTTTCAGGAGCATGAAGCGCGGCGGGCGGTATAAGGCCGCCGGTGTACCAACGATTGATGAAGAAGCCAAGCGATTGTAACGCGAGCCACGAGGCGCATACACAAACCACGTCCCTCATCGTGGCACGCACAAGCGGCCTCGCGTAAGACAGAGAGCGCTCTTTGCAAGCAAGACCCTGCAATTTAGTTGTTTTCTCTCGATATCGTTTGGAGGCAATGCCTATGCTTCCCCTGTCCCTTACGCCACGTTTGTCCCATGTTTGTAATCTGTTCTCCAATCGTCAGACACGGAAGATGCTGACCTTCCCTCCTAAAGGAGAGGAGTGACTATGTACTTCCGTCATTGGCAGTTTTGATTCATATTGGGCCAATTTTCAGATTCTCGCGATACGATAGTCTCGCCGTAAGGGACGCCCCTCGTTTCCCAAGATCGTCGAGGCATTCGCAAGAATTAGCGGAAAAGCCCCTCCGGCAGATCTCTCTTTCACTAGGTGAGCGAAACAATGCGCAAACAGAAGGGCTTTTCTCTAATCGAGCTTCTCATCGTCGTGGCGATCATCCTGATCATCGCCGCCATCGCCATCCCGAACTTGCTGCGGTCTCGCATCGCGGCCAATGAAGCCTCTGCCGTGGGCTCCTTGCGCACCATCAACACGGCTGAAGTTACCTTTGCCTCGGCCTATCCGAACACCGGCTTTGCCACTGACTTGGCGTCTCTTGGCTCGGGCACGAGCGGCACCGCCACCTCCGCCAGCTCCACCTCGGCTCTGCTGCTGGATAACGTTCTGGGCTGCACGTCGACCACGAGCTGCAACAAGAGCGGCTACACCTTTGCAATCTCCGCCGGCACCGGCACTCCGATTAGCACCTATGCCGTCACGGCCGCGCCGGTTACCGTGGGCCAGACCGGCCAGCGCTACTTCTTCACCGATGCGTCGGGCGTGATCCGCTTCAACGCCTCGGCTTCGGCCGCCAGC
>JARLGJ010000072.1 GCA_031296105.1 Acidobacteriota bacterium
AGCTCCGCCAGCGTCTCCTCGCCTTGATCGTAGGCCAACAGAAACTTACGGCGCAGGTCATCCCCATATGGCTTCGCCATCGATTCACTCGCCGCAGAGTCTCGCCAAATCTAGTCTACACCATTAACGAAAATGCTCTAGAGTTTCTACAGGCACCTTCAGGCGTGGAGATTCTACGGCCAGGTGACCTTGCCCGTCATCCTCGCTTCCGATTACGTAGGGATCCTTCGCTTCGCTCAGGAAGACACGTCTTGTGAAAGGAAGGAGGTATATGGAGACCGGCTCTAACCGTTGTTGTCTGGACCGGCCGATTCCTCATCCCCCGCCTGCGGAGCGCCTTTCTCGTTGCGGAAGTGTTCCAGAATCGCCAGCGCCTGTTTGCTGGTGACCACCGCCGACAGGGCGGCGTAGTCCGCCTGTTGCACTTTTCGCAGTGAGCCGAAGTGGCGCAGCAGGCGTTTGGTCGTGGTGTCGCCGATGCCCGGCACCAGGCGTAGTTCAGTGGCGTGGTCGCGCATCTGGCGGCGCTTGCGGTGGAAGGTGATGGCAAAGCGGTGCGCCTCATCGCGGATCTGCTGAATCAGCAAGAGCACCGGCGAGTGGCGATCCAGCACGATGGGTTCGTTCTCCTGTCCCAGCAAATACAGAATCTCTTCGCGCTTGGCGATGGAGGCCACGGGCTGCGAGGCCAGTCCAATCTCTTCCAGCGCGCGGGCCGCGGCGTGCAACTGTCCCAAGCCGCCGTCGATGAGCACCAGGGAGGGCAGCGGCTTGTTCTCTTCCATCAGGCGGCGGTAGCGGCGCGTTACCACCTCGTGCATGCTCTTGAAGTCGTCGATGCCGGTGACGGTTTTGATGAGGAACTTGCGGTAGTCCGAGTTCTTCATCTTGCCCTCTTCCCACACCACCATGGAGGCCACGGTCTCCGCCCCTTGGATGTGCGAGATGTCGAAGCACTCGATGCGCGTGGGCAGATCGGGAAGCTGGAAGACGTCCTGCAGCACGCTCTTCAAAACGTCGGTGCGCGGCTTCATCACGCGGAAGCGCTGCTCGTAACTCTGCTTGGCGTTTTCTCCCACCAGGTCGAGGAAGGCGCGGCGGTCGCCCCGTTGCGGGACTTCGATGTGCACGCGGTGGCCGCGCTTTTCGCTCAATAATTCTTCCAGCGCTTCGCGGTCCTCGAAGTCCACCGGAATGTAGATCGTCGGCGGAATGTAATGCGCGTCGAGGTAGAGCTGCTTGAGCAGGGTGGAGAAGAATTCGCCCACGGCGAAGCCTTCTTCGTTCTCCAACTCACCCAGATCCTCCCAGAAGAACTCGCGGCGGTCCAAGACCTTGCCGCGGCGCATGTGAAAAAGGTTGGCGGCCAGCAGGTGGTTTTCGTAGTGATAGCCGATGACGTCGCTGTCGTCGCCCGCGGCGTGATCCATGCGCTGCTTTTCGCCGAGCTGCTCAATGGTGACAATGTTGTCGCGCAGGCGCGCCGCCAGTTCGAACTGCATCTGCTCGGCCGCTTTCTCCATGCGCCCTCGCAGAGAGGCAGAAAGATCGGCGCTGCGTCCATCCAGCAGCAGGCGCAGGTCGCGCACGGCTTCGCTGTAGGCTTCCGCGGTGGTCAATCCCTTTACGCACGGGCCCAGGCAGCGCTTGATGTGATATTGCAGGCAGGGCCGCGGATGGTCCTTCGTCAAATCGATCTTGCACGAGGGCACGTAGAACACGCGGTGGATCAGGTCCAGCGTGCGGTAGGCCAGAGAGGCCGGCAGATATGGGCCGTAGTAGTGCGCGCCATCCTTGCGCAGATTGCGCGTCACATACACGCGCGGAAACTCTTCGCTGGTGAGCTTGATGTACGGATAGCCTTTGCCGTCGCGCAGCAGAATGTTGTAGCGCGGCTGCTTTTCCTTGATCAGGTTGTTTTCAAGCGCCAGGGCCTCGCGCTCGTTGCCGACCACGATGTACTCGATATCGACGGCCTCGCGCATCAGGCTGCCGGTCTTGGCGTTCTCCGCCGCATCCGAGCCAAAGTACGAACGCACGCGGGCGCGCAGGTTCTTCGCCTTGCCGACGTAGATGACCTCGCCCTCGGCGTTCTTGTACAGGTAGCAGCCGGGGTCGGTGGGGATCGTTTTGATCTTCTGGCGAAGGTCCATGGCAAGCTCTCTACCCTGCGGAGAGCTATGCAAATTCTACGCGCCCGGGATGATTTCTTCCTTTTGGCGTTTTCCACCGTTCGCGTAAGTGAATGAAAGCAAAGGAACTCGGAATGGCCTGCCGCGTGCGTATTCATTAGGCGTACAGCATCCGAAGGCTCGGGTGCAGGATTTCCCCCTTTTTGAAGGAGCAGATGACATGAAACGCGTACTCGTTCCCGTTCTGGCCACCCTTGCCGTAGCTCTTACCGCCGGTTGCGCCACCAAGAATTACGTGAAGCAGCAGGAGGCGCCGCTCGTCAACAAAGTGGATGAGCTGGACGAGCGCACGGCGCAGACTACGCGCGGCATTCATGATCTTGATCATCGCGCGCAGAGCGGCATTCAAGGCGTAGAGGCGAAGGCCTCATCCGCCAACCAGAAGGCTCTGGTGGCCGGGCAGCAGGCTGACCAGGCGCAGACCATGGCCAGCCAGGCCAATCAAAGCGCCAGCGAGCTGACCGAGCGCGTCATCAACCTCGACAACTATCATCCGGTGGAGCAGGCTTCCGTGCTGTTCGCCTTCAACAAGGCCGATCTTACAAAGAAGGGCCGCGAGGAGCTGGATCGCATTGGCCAGCAGTTTGCCAGCGTCAAAGGCTCTATCGTGCAGATTGAAGGACGCACCGATTCGGTGGGCAGCGCTGCCTATAACTACGATCTAAGCCAGCGCCGCGCGGCGGCCGTAACGCAGTACCTGGCCGCGCACTACAACGTGCCCGCGCACAAGATCTACGTGATCGGACTGGGCAAGGACGCGCCGGTGGAAGAGAACCACTCCGCCCGCGGACGCGCCGAAAACCGCCGCGTGGATGTGCGCCTGATGAGCAACACTGGAGCCGCGCAGGCTCCCGCTGAAGGTTCCACGAGCCCCGCGCCGTCGAAGGTGACCGCCACCACGGCCAGCCTGACCCGCTAGGGAAGCCTCGAATAAGTTGGTCTTGCAAGCTGTACTACGGGAGTTAAAGGTCACCGATAAATTTTGATGGGAAGATGTTTTGTCAGGGCATGGCTTCAGCCATGCCGCTAAGCCGGCAACCATATGTCGCGGCTTTAGCCGCGGAGGGAAGGTTCGTCAAGAATAAAACAGCTTTCCCTCAGGGGCTGAAGCCCCTGTGTTTATGCGGCTTGTACGGCACGGCTGAAGCCGTGCCCTGACAAATTCCAACGAATTCAGATTTCCGCTGAACGGTTTTCTCCCCCCGGGTGTTTCATTGCAGCAAAAAGGCCGCCTTCGGGCGGCCTTCCCCATTTGTGTCGCGCGGAAATTGCGCGATGCGTCTTGCCGACGGCGCTTTAGCCTCCGCCCACGAAGTGCACAATCTCCAGCTTGTCGCCGTCGTGCAGAGGCTGCTGTGCCCACTGGACGCGCGGCACAATTTCACAATTCAGCTCCACGGCCACGCGGTCGCCCTTCATGCCCAGCTCTTCCAACAGGGCCGCCACGTTGCCGCTGCGGCACTCCGCCGCCTTTCCGTTGATGACCAGTTGCATGACATCACGATAGCAGATGGCGCAGGGCAGGCAAGCGCGCCCCTGCCCGGGAAACCACTCGGCAAAACGGCCCTCGCGCGTTGCCGGAGTGTGTTCCGCCGGAAATTCAACTTGACTTCCCGGCGTATGCCCTTACCATGGGAGCAACATTTTCCGGCGATTATGTTTCAAACAAATTGCGGAAGATTGTCGCCTCTTCCGCGCAACCCCAGGGTGCGGTCCGGTGGAGGCATGAGCCAGAGCTTCACATCCAGCCAGGTATCCCAGTACACCGGGCTCACGCCACGCCAGTTGCAGTGGTGGGATGAGCAGGGCATTGTGGCGCCCGCGCGCCAGGGACATCGCCGCATCTACTCCGCCAAAGACTTTGCCGAACTTCGCGTGCTGGCCGACCTCCGCCGCCGCGGCTTCAGCCTACAACGCATCCGCCGCATGATTGCCGTGCTGCGCCGCGACTTCGGCCATCGCCTGGCCGACCTGGCCGCGCACAACGGCACACTGCATTTGCTCACCGACGGGCGCAGCATCTTTCTCTGCGACTCGGCAAACGGCGTAATCGACCTCTTGCGCAACGCGCAGCAGCCTTTGCTTGCCCTCTGTCTCGGACCCGTGCTGGAGCCGGTCGCGGCCCCCGTCAAACTTCCGGGACAGGCACCGAAGAAGCGTTCTCCGCAACCGGCGCGCGTGGTGAAGGCCGCGCGGGCCATGGCTCGCAACTGAACCGGCAGCCTGCTTTTCAGGGCTGTATGGAGGTCCGCATGATCGTCGAGATCAATTACCTGCCCCAGTGGATACCCGAGCAGATGACTCCCGGCACGGTCTTCGTGCTCGACAAGGCCGGAGAGAGCGGGGATGAAGCCGATCCCTTCTGGGCCGTGCTGGCCTGTCCCTCCTGCGCCACGCTGGGACTGATCACGCGCAAACAGATGGCCGGGCTGATTCCCGTGATCTGCGGCTCGGAGCTGTGTTCGGCGCAGTTCCATATCCATGGCGATGAGATCATTCCCCGGCGGGTGTGTTAGAGCGGTTCCCGAGTTGCTGTGTCCCGAAGCCACCGGCCAAGGGCCGTTGCGACCATCAGGGAGCAATGGCTGTGCACTATTTACACCGGATATAGTTACTCGGGAACCGCTCTCGACGATGACTCCATCCATCCCGTTACCTTGGTTTCTATGGTTCCGCGCCGGATTCCGGCACAATGTTGCTCATGAAAGATTCCGCTCCGTTGCCCGGCAAGCTGCCGCCCATTCCGGATGGCTCCGGCATTTTGCCCGTGGCGGAAAACCGGATTGCGCACGGACCCGCGCCGGAGCTGCTCGACGCGGTGCCCGCAGGATTTGATCTCCCGGCGGCGCCGGATGCGGTTCCGCCGGTGCTCAACGACGCACTGGAGCACACCTACCGCCGCGTGCTGGCCCGCGCCCTGGGGCTCACCGCGGCGGCTTTGTTCTTCTCCGCCTTCGTCGCCCTCTCGTTGCAGGGCAGCCCTCTTTTTGCGCAAGGCACCCGGCTGGGACCGGGACTGATCCGGCTGGTGTTTGGCGCGCAGGTCGTCTTCCTTGCTTTTTGCAGCCGCTACGTCACCAGGTTGGGCATGGCTGCCGCCACCATTCTGCTGGCCGTCTATGCCGCCTTCACCGGCATGGAGTACTCCCTGCTGGTTTCTCCGCGCGGGCTGGGGGTGGTCTTTTTCTGCGCCGGAGGCATGTGCGCCCTGACTGCGGTCTGGGGATACTGGAAGGACAGCGATCTCTCCCGCCCCATCGTTCCGGTGTTCATGATCCTCTGCGGGGGCGTGTTGCTGGTGGCGGTGAACTTGCTGGCCGCAACCTCCACCTGGGTTTGGGGGTTTTCGGCGCTGGCCGTGGTGGTTTTTGCCCTGCTGGAGGGCTACCACGGACACGAAATCCGCGACCTGTATCAGGATTTGGACAATGACAACCCCCAGGGCTGGGAGGCCAGCGTGCTCGGAGCCCTTTTGTTGTTCATGAATTCGGCGAACTTTTATCTATTCCTCGCCTCCATGCTGCCCAGGGATGACGAGCGTGACAGTTTTCTGTCAGGCGAATAGCGCTTCCCCAAGGGGCGGGTGGAGCTTTTTCCTCCCCGCAGCCCGCGCAGCAATCCGGAATATCCATTTTTGTGTATCTGGAGTCTTTCCTATCGCGCCAGGCAACCGATTTTTCGGGAACTAATCGGAACCGTTGGGGTAATACTGATTGGACCGAAGGTTGTCCGTACTGCCGTGAGCTCGATGCCGTTGAACGACACTCTCCCGGAGCAGGAACTTCTCCGCCTTGCCGTAGCTGGTGAGGAGGCAGCCTTCGCTGCGCTCTACATGAGGCTCAAGTCCAGTGTGTACCGCTTCGCGCTGCACATGACGGGTTCTCCGGCGCAGGCCGAGGACATTGTGCAGGACGCCTTCCTCACCCTGGTGCAGGAGGGGGACCGGTACGACGAGTCCAAGGGGCAGGTGCTCAGCTTTTTGCTGGGCATTACCCGCAACCTGGTGCGCCGCGTGTACCGCTCGTCGCTGCGCGAGGCGCCACTGACGATGGAGAACGAAGAAGGCGAAGAGGTCGAGATGGTCCTGGAGAGCGGTCACGACACGATAGCCGAGGTGCTGCAGGGCGAGGCCGTCAGCGTGGTGCGCGACGCGGTGCAATCGCTGCCGCCGCATTACCGCGAGGTCGTGGTGCTTTGCGACCTGTGCGACATGACCTATGCCGAAGCCAGTAAGCAACTGGATTGCAACCTGGGCACCATCCGCTCGCGTTTGAACCGCGCCCACAACTTGTTGGCCAAGAAATTGGAATCGTATGCCCAGCCGTCCCGCCGGCCGGCTGGAGGAATGATTCAAGGATGTTTGCTATGAACTGCAACGAATTCGACGTCCTCATCGACGAGATGCTCTCCGGCATCCTCCACCCCGAGGCCAGCCTGCACATGCGGCAATGCGAGCGCTGTACGTCGCACTGGCATGCCCGCCAGCAAGTGCAGAGCTGCCTGGGCTATTTGGCGGCCGCGGCGCCGCAGGGGCCTTCCGCGGCCACTGACCGCGCGGTCATGGAGGCCTTCCGCAGGTTCCAGCAGAACCGGCAGGGCGGAGCGGCAGCTTCGGCTGGCGTAGCCCGCGTGCTCAGCTTCCCCGGGCAGCGCCGCGCGGTGTGGGGTTCGAGAACTCTGTGGAGCGGCGCGGCGGCGGCGGCCTTGCTCTTTGCCGTGCTGGGATCTTCCGTGCGCCTGTGGCATAACACTCCGGTGGTGACCGGCCCGGTGGCCAGGAGCGCGCCCAGGGGTTTGAATGGCACCTCCGCGGTGAACGCCGCCAGTCTGTCTCCCATGCCGTCGCCGGCGGTGCGCCAGATGGCGGGCAATACCATGCGCCGCGTGGCGCATCGCGTGGCTGACGCCGCGGGTGCGGCCGAGCAGATGATGCAGCAGCCCGCGCCCAGCGCGCTGGCGGCCTCGCGCACGCCTGGCACCCGTACACCTGGCACCCTGGGGACAGGACGGAGCTATGATTTCGCCGCCGTCAAGGATGCGCCTGCCGCGTCCGCGCCGGTTCATTTGGCCAGCGTGCAGGAGAGGGCCGTGCAGTCCTCCAGTTACACCTGGCCGGGCTATTCCAATCTGATGTACTGCGATCCCGTGGCGTGCTCGGGACCGATGCAGGTGGTTCACATCAAGGTTCCGGTGGGCGAGGTAAAGCCCAACGTCGGACAGAGTGTGGGCAATACTTTTGTGAACGCCGATGTGGTGGTGGGAGCCGATGGCGTGGCTCGCGCCATCCGTGTGGCGAACTAGGGCTGCGTTCTGCAAGCGGCCTGCCGCCGTGGAACGTGTTTTACAGGTTTGCCGGGTTGAGGGTTCCAGGAAGACCGGATGGGAAAGATCTTCCAGGCCAGGTTTGAACAAATTGAGGTTCTATTGCGCATGAAACTTCGCCTTGTAATTTCCCCGTTCGCTCCCGCGGCAGTCTGTCTGCTGTGCAGCGCCATGGCCATGGCACTGCCGCCGCAGGAGCAGGCTTCCGCGGCACCCGCGGACGAAGACAGTTTGCCGCCGATCACGGTGCAGATTGCGCCGCCCACGCTTAGCATCTCTTCCCCCTTCGGCCAGAGCAACGCCCTGGGCGGACAGCCTGCGCTGGGCAAGCCGCTGGCTGCGGAAATTGTCACCGAACATCACCAGACCTTTGCCGACGGCAACCGCATCTCGCGCAGCACGCAGGCCAGCCTCTTCCGCGATGCCGCGGGCAGATTGCGCCGCGAGTCGCAGCTTTCGATTCCGGGGTTGCCCGCTGGTGCTCTCACCTCCGCCGTCTACGTCACCATCGTGGATCGCGAGTTGGGCTACGGCTTTGTGCTGGATCCGCAGGAGCGCGTGGCGCATCGCTATCCGCTGAACGCGCCGCCGCCGGCTTACATGGCAAAGCTCAACGCACAGACCTCAACTTCGCCGCTGCTGCCGCCCTCCGAGAGCGGGAGCAATGCTCCGGCCACGGCGAGCAATGATCGCTGGAGTCTGCGCGGATTCCCCCGCCACCTTTTGCATGGTGGTGGTGCACCTCCCGGGCGGCCGGCGGAAAGCGACGGGGCGGGAGGAATGGGAGCGACGGCCTTTGCCTACGCCGAACTTCCTCCGGAGATGTCTCCGCAGGGTCCGCCCCCGGTACACCTCGACCAGCCGTTCCTGGCCGCACCCTATCCCGTGCGCACGGAAAACCTTGGCGAGCAGAAGATTCTGGGCTACCGTTGCACCGGGTCAAGGGTCATCACCACTCTGCAGACGGGGCAGATCGGCAACGACCGGCCTATCAATATCGTCAGCGAGCAGTGGTACTCGCCCGAACTTGAGATGGTGATGCGCAGCATGCACCGCGATCCCTGGGCCGGCGAACTGGTCACCACGGTGATCCATGTGAGCCGTGGCGAGCAGCCCGCGCCGCTGTTTGCCGTGCCCGCCAGCTACAAGATCGTGGACGCCTCCGACGAACGCGAACACCATCTGCTGGACGGCCACGACCACACGGCGACAGCGTTGAAGTAGAAAGCGGCTCGACAAGGTTACAAAAAAGACCCGGCGGCGAGCCGGGTCTTCTGAGGTGAATGAGAGAAATCCTCAGCGGGCGGGTTGAGGGTGAAGACACTCTTCAAAGCCCTCTTCGAGTTTTTCTTCTTCTTCCATCTCGTCTTCCACCTCGTGGGCCCATTGCTGCTCAGCTACCGCAATTTGGATCTCTTCCAAGGCTGTCATGATGAGTCCTTTCTGCGTAAAAGCGGAACCGGGTGAATAAGGGAAACAAGTAAGAACGCGCCGGACAGGGTAGCGCCAGGAAGTGCACAGGTCAACTTAAATAATTGAATTAAAACAAGTTATCAGATTGTCTGCTGATCCGCTTAGAGCGCTTCCCGTGGAGCCATCTCCGCTTGAGAGCGGCTTAGCGTGTAGATTGCAGCGCCCGCAAGCGCTGCCCGGTGAGCACCACGTAGTGCACGGCCGAGGCCAGGGTGAAGGCGAACACCGAGTAGAGCAGTACGCGCTTGGTCATCCAGATCCACTCGTTTGGATACACCGCGGCGAGCAGGGCGAAGAAGACGGCGGCGATCTGGCAGGCGGTGTTGATCTTGCCGAAGATGCCGGGGCGGAAGTCGCGCAGGCCCACGATGTAGAGCAGCGCCGAAATCAAAAGGATCGACAGGTCGCGGCAAAACACCATCACCGTGTAGCGCCAGGCGATGAGGTGATTGAACGAGAGCACCAGAAAGAGTGAGCTGAGCAGCAGCTTGTCGGCGATGGGGTCGAGATACTCTCCCAGGCGTGTGCGCTGATGCAGCAGACGCGCCGCCAGTCCGTCCAGTCCATCGCTGAGGCCGGCCACAACCACCAGCACCAGCGCCGTGTGGTAGCGGCGCTCCACCACGCAGATGTTGATGAAGGGGATGAAGAACAGGCGCGCCAGGGTGAGCTGGTTGGGAGTCGTAAAAAACTCATTCTTCATCAGCAGACTCCGGCCTTGCTGCGGTGTCCGAAGATCTCCGCCACGCTGCGTCCCGCGCTTTCGGCAAAGCTCTCACCCAGCGAGGGCAGTTCGCCAGCGGGTTCGTCCAGCTCCATGCGCTCCACGCGATGCATGGGGAAAAAGAGCGTGGAGGCGCTGGCATGCTCGCCGCCGCGTATCTGCCGCGCCATGTCCTCCAGGGATTCCACGGGCACGCCGCGCAAGCCCACACCGCAGGGGGAGAGTTCAAGCAAAAGGCCGAAGAACTTTTGCCGCGGGGAGTGCAGCGTTAAAAGCACCATGGCGTCCTGTACGAAGCCTTGCATGGCTAGATTGTGCCGTGCCGCGGCCCGCCATACAAGCCCCCTGACGGGCAAATCGCAAAACCTGCTAGAGTGAAAGCATTCCCATGTCACAGCAGCAAACACCCCAGCGTTGGCAAGTCGTCCTGGCGTTTACCCTGGTTTACATCCTCTGGGGGTCCACCTACCTGGCTATACGCCTGGCGGTGGATCACATGTCGCCGCCGATGATGGGCTTTTTGCGCTTTACCACCGCCGGGCTGCTGATGCTGGCCTATCGCGCCGCTACGGGCAGCCGCATCTGGGTCGATCCGCGCACGCTTCTGCGGCTGACGGTGATCGGCGTCCTGCTGCTGGTGACTTCCAACATGGTGGTGGGTTGGGGAGAAAAATATATCCCCACCGGGCTGGCGGCACTCTTCACGGCCATTACGCCGCTGTGGTTTCTGCTGCTGGAGAGGCTGACGCACAGCGATGAGCACATTTCCTGGCGCGGGCTGGCGGGAATTTTTCTGGGCGTGGCCGGCGTGGCCATTCTGCTGTGGCCGGATTTGTCTGGACACACGGCACTCAACCGCGGACAGCTCTTTGGCTGCGCGCTGGTGCTGGGGGCCAGCGTCAGTTGGGCCTCGGGTTCGGTGCTCACCAAGCGCTGGCACCTTTCGGTGGACCCTTACACGGCCAGCGGCTGGCAGATGCTGGTGGCCGGACTGGTGGGCGGCCTGCTCGCCGTGGGCAACGGCGACCTGCACCACACGACCTGGCAGGCCGGTTCGCTCTGGGCCATCGGCTATCTCATTGTTGCCGGGTCGCTGGTTGGATTTACCGCTTACGTCTGGCTGCTGAAGAACGTTCCCCTGGCCAAGGTGACCACCTACGCCTATGTGAATCCTATTGTGGCCGTCATTCTGGGAGTGCTGCTGCATGGAGAGAAGCTGGACGGCTACATGGTGGCCGGCGCGGTGGTGGTAATCCTCTCCGTGGTGCTGGTGACGGGTGCCAAGGTGCGGCACCAGGAAAGCGAAGAAGACGCCGTAGAACTGGAGCCGTTGGAACCCGCCGGAGACTGAGTTTTAGTATCTAGTCATCATTGCCATTCTCGTCAATTTGTTTGAGTTAACTCAATCATTCGTATAAGCTCTTGCTGTAAGTAAAAGCGCTTTTGCTTACAACAAGGATTTTATTGTGATGAACCCTTTCAGCCCTCAATTCCTGCCTATTCAAGATATTGACTGGGAAGGGCTAATTCCTCTGATTGGCCGGGCGAATCGTGCACTTGCCCGGTACGAAGGCATCCTGCTCAATTCTCCCAACCCGGAGATACTGCTCGCCCCAATGACGACTCAGGAAGCGGTGCTATCGTCCCGTATCGAGGGAACGCAAGCGACACTGGGCGAAGTTATGAAATTCGAGGCGGGAGAGGAACCGCCGCAAGAATCGAAGCGGCAGGACATCCATGAAATCATCAACTATCGACGCGCCCTGCTGAGAGCTGAAGAGGCGCTTAAAGAGCGCCCTTTCAATCTGAATCTTCTACTCGAACTGCACTCCATCCTTTTGGACAGCGTTCGCGGTGTAAACAAAGGGCGGGGACAATTTCGACGGGAGCAAAACTGGATTGGTGTAATCGGGAGCAAACTGGAGGAAGCGCAATTTGTACCTCCAGCACCGGAACTGATTCCGGGGTTATTGGATAATTGGGAGAAGTACTATCATCTGGAGCGTCCAGACCCGCTCGTTCAGCTCTCGATCATTCATGCCCAATTCGAAATCATCCACCCGTTCCTTGATGGAAACGGAAGAATTGGCCGCCTGATCGTACCTCTCTATCTATGTGAAAAGCAGATCCTTTCCCGGCCAATGTTTTATTTATCTTCCTACATGGAAGCAAACCGCGAATTGTATATAGAGCGTTTGCGAGCCTTAGGTCACCAAGCGGGAGCGTGGAACAGGTGGATTGAGTTTTTCTTAACCGCACTTATCGAACAGGCGGCCGCGAACTCATCGAAGACTCAGCAGGTGCTGGCGCTGTACGAGAGCCTCAAGAATCGAATCATTCAGCTCACTCACTCGCAATTTGCAGTTCCCCTTCTGGATCGAATGTTTGAGCGCCCCATTTTTCAACTTGGCCACATCGATTCCCATCCCAGTATGCCAAGCCGGCCGATGCTGAGTGGCATGATCAACAAGTTGAAACAAGATAACATTCTTCACGTTGTGCGCGAGGGCAGAGGTCGCCGGCCACAAGTTTTGGCTTTGGCAGAACTGGTGAATCTCTGCGAAGGACGCAGTGTCGTCTGAAGGGGGCCGATTCCTGGAAACCAAGGCTGACGAAGGTGACAAGGTCAGCCTTGAATCCCTTTACTTCCGCTTCCAGCGCACGTCGTCCTTGGTGTTTTCCAAGATGATGCCTTCGGCCAGCAACTGGTCGCGAATGGCATCGCTGGCCTTGAAGTCCCTGGCTTTGCGGGCCTCCGAGTGTTTGGCCACCATCTCTTCAATGTCGGCGTCGCTGAGCGAGGCGGCGCGGGCGATTTCCGCCGCCTGGGGGCTGATCTTCTCTTCCAGGCCTTCGGTCTTGGCCCAGTCCACCACGGTCTTTACGCGGGCGGCGTCCTGATCGTCGAAGATGGCGAAGATTTCATCGAAGCGCCGCAGAGCCTCGAGCACGGAGGGAATGTCGTCCTTTTTCACCTTGCCGTGATCGGCGGCGGCGTTCACGTCGCGCACCAGGTCGAAGATGGCCGCCAGGGCCTGCGCGGTGTTCAGGTCATCGTTCAGCGAACTGGTCATCTCCTGAATGGCCTTGCCCGCCAGCACGGAGATCTCCGGGTTCGAGCCTTCGTCCCAGTGCGAGGTTTCCATACGCAGCTTGAAGTTGCGCAGGCGCTCCACGCTGTTGGCCGCCTGCACCAGGCCGTCAAAGGTGAAGTTGAGCTGCTTGCGGTAGGGCACCGAGATCAAAAGCAGGCGAATGGATGAGGGCTTGTGGCCCAGCAGCACCAGGTCGCGCAGGGTATAGAAGTTGCCCAGAGACTTGGACATCTTCTGCCCCTCCACCAGCAGGAAGCGCACATGCATCCAGTGGCGGGCAAAGGGCTTGCCGGTCAGCGACTCGCTCTGCGCAATCTCATTCTCGTGGTGCGGGAACAAAAGATCCTCGCCGCCGGCGTGCAGATCGAAGGTCTCGCCCAGGTACTTCATGGCCATGGTGGAGCACTCGATGTGCCAGCCTGGGCGTCCGGGACCGATCTCCGTATCCCAGCTCGCCTCGCCTTCCTTCGGAGCCTTCCACAGGGCAAAGTCGCGGGCGTCGTCCTTGTCGTACTCGTCGGCGTCCATGCGCCCGCCGCCGCCGTTGGTGATGCCGGTAAAGTCCTTCTTGCTCAGCTTGCCGTAGTCCTTGAACTTGTCGATGCGGAAGTACCAGGAGCCGTCTTCGGCCTTGTAGGCCACGCGCTTTTTGGCCAGCTTCTGGATGAACTCCGCCATCTCCGGAATGTGCTCGGTGGCGCGCGAGATCACCTCCGGGTGCTGCACGCTGAGGGCGTCCAGATCGTCGAGGAAGGCCTTTTCGTACTTTTTGGTGTACTCGCCAATGGGCAGCCCGCGCTGGTTGGCGTTGCGGATAATCTTGTCGTCCACGTCGGTGATGTTCATGACGTGCAGCAGATCGAACCCGCTCTGGTGCAGGAAGCGGCGCAGCACATCCACGGCGATAAAAGTACGGAAGTTGCCGATGTGGCCGTAGTCGTAGACGGTGGGACCGCAGTCGTAAAAGCGAACCAGATTGCCCTGGGCGGGGGCGAATTCTTCCGTCTTGCCGCTGAGAGAGTTATAGAGGTTGAATGGCATTGCCGTCCTTACCGATGGAAACCACGAAAAATATACACTCCTGATTCTACGGGGCGCGGCGAGCGGGCTGCAACGTCTGGTTTGCGCACCAGCCCGCTTAACTTGTCAGGTGGTAATAGCCATCGTGCAGGCTTACGCCAACGGAGCAGGAAAAGAGCTCGCTCAGCCGGGCGGAGGTCAGCAGCTCGGCCTTGGCGCCGTCGGCGGCAAAGCTGCCCTGCCGCATAAAGATGACGCGGCCGATCTCCGGCACCACGTCGGGCAGGTGATGGGTGATGAGCAGCACGGTCAGTCCGCTGCGCGCCAGCTTGCTCATGGTTTGCCGCAGCTCGCGCTGGGAGGTCACGTCCAGGCTGTTGCTGGGCTCGTCGAACAACAGCGCGCGGGGAGCGTGCACCAGGGCGCGGGCAATCATCACGCGGCGTCCTTCGCCGCTGGACATCTCGGACACCAGGCGGTTGGCCAGGTGGGGAATTTCGAGCTGCTCCATCACTTCTGCGGCTCGCTCCTGCATGGCCCCAGTCACCTTGTGGAAGGCGCCCAGTCCCACGCTGCTGAAGAAGCCGCTGAGGATGGCCTCCGCGCCGGTGATGGGGCGGCCGAAGAATGGATCGATGTCATTGCTGACGATGCCCAGCATGGTGCGCAGCTCGCTCACGTTCCAGCGCTCCAGTCCGAACAGGCGCAGAGTGGTGCCGGGATCGAAAATCGGATACAGCTCGCGGGTGATGGTCTTGATCAGCGTGGATTTGCCGGAGCCGTTCGGGCCCAGGATGGCCACGTGCTCGCCTTCGTCAATGTGCAGGTTCAGGGCGTGCAGCACGGTGCGCCCGCTGCGCACCACGGTCACGTTGTGCATCTCGATCAGCGCGGGAGACTGGGGAATGCTCATGGCCCATTCTAAACATCCGGGCGCGGTGAAAACAGAACGGAGCAGGGCGAAGCTGCGCGGGGAGGGGAAAAGTCTCGGAAGGTGGCGCATTTTCCGGCCGAAACCGCGCTATAATCCTGCCAACCGAGAGAGGTGACGTGTTCGTGTTCTCCGCGCGGCACATCCCGAAGCTGTCCGGCTCCGCATTGGAGTTGACGGTGGCCGTGCGCGGCATCTGGTCGCGCTACGCCTCGCCTCGCGCCGATCTGGTCGGCTCCCCCTCTCTCTCCCGTCCCAACCTGTTTTCCGGCGACTAATTCGCTCGCTTTCTCCTACGCACTTTAGGGTACGGGACTGGCGCCAGCGCGCGCGCATTTCCGTATTCGGCGGTCACGCAGTTTTCCAAACAGGTGCACACCCCAAGGAGGACTTTATGCCACCCAGTTCCGCTATGCATGTGGACGGACCCACGATCCGCACCAAACTTCCCGGACCCAATGCGCGGCGCATCATTGCCGAAGACCAGCGCCTGATCTCTCCCTCCTACACGCGCAGCTATCCCATGGTTGCCAAAAGGGGGCACGGCGCTATTGTGGAGGACGTGGATGGCAACGAGTTTCTGGACTTCAGCGCCGGCATCGCCGTTACCAGCACCGGACATTGCCATCCCGAAGTGGTGGCTGCCATTCAGAAGCAGGCGGCCGAGCTGCTGCACATGTCCGGCACGGATTTCTACTATCCGCAACTCACCGAACTGGCGGCGCGCCTGTCGAAGATCGCTCCCATGCCCGGGCCGCACCGCGTGCACTACGGCAACTCCGGCGCCGAGGCCGTGGAGGCCGCGCTGAAGCTGGCTCGCTACCACACCAAGCGCCAGTACGTGATTGCCTTTTACGGCGCCTTCCACGGACGCACCATGGGCGCCCTGTCGCTGACCTGTAGCAAGGCGCAGCAGCGGCGGCGCTTTGCCCCTCTGGTGCCCGGCGTGGTGCATGTGCCGTATCCGAACCTGTACCGCCGCCCCGCCGGAAGCGACGCCGAGCAGTACGCGCGCGACACCGCGCGGCACATTGAAGACTGGGTCTTCCGCACCGAAGTTCCGCCCGAAGAATGCGCGGCGATTGTGGTGGAGCCTTTCCAGGGCGAGGGCGGCTACCTGCCCGCGCCGACGGTGTTTTTGCAGGAACTGCGCCGCATCTGCGACAAGCACGGCATCCTGCTGGTGGTGGATGAGGTGCAGTCCGGCATGGGACGCACCGGCCAGTGGTGGGCCATTGAGCATTCGGGCGTGGAGCCGGACATTGTCTGCACGGCCAAGGGCATTGCCTCGGGAATGCCTCTGTCGGCCATCATCACCAGGGCCAGCGTGATGGACTGGGTGCCGGGCTCGCACGCGTCAACTTTTGGAGGCAACCCGGTGGCCATTGCCGCCGCCATGGCGACCTTGGACATCATCGAACGCGAAGGCCTGCGCAATGCGCGCGAGGTGGGCGAGCACATTATGGACCGCATCTCGGAATGGCCCGAACGGCTGCCGCTGGTGGGTGATGTGCGCGGTCGCGGATTGATGATCGGCATCGAGTTTGTGGCGGACAAAAAGACCAAGGCGCCGTCGGCCGAAGCACGCGATCACGTGGTGGACCTGGCGTTTGAGCGCGGCGTGCTGGTGCTGGGCTGCGGCCCCAACACCCTGCGCCTGAGTCCGCCGCTGATCGTCACCAAACAGCAGGCCGATATTGCGCTGGACACGATTGAGGAGTGCATCAAGCTGGTGGGGGCGGGGAATTACAAGCTGCCCAACTGGGGAGAGTAGCCGTTAGAGAAAGTCTGAATAAGTTGGAATTTGTCAGGGCATGGCTTCAGCCATGCCGCTAAGACGGCAACCCTAGGTCGCGGCTTTAGCCGCTGGGGGAAGGTTCGTCAGGAATAAAACAGCTTTCCCTCAGGGGCTGAAGCCCCTGTGTTTATG
>JARLGJ010000073.1 GCA_031296105.1 Acidobacteriota bacterium
ATCCGCGGCGCCAGCTACGAGGAGACGCTGATTCTGCTGAACGGGCTGCGGCTGAACGACGCGCAGACCGGCCACAACAATCTGGACATTCCCTTCCCCTTTGCCTCGCTGGAGCGAATTGAGGTGATGAAGGGCGCGGGGTCCACTCTGTACGGCTCGGATGCACTGGGTGGCACGGTGAACTTTATTACCGCCGCTCCGCGGCACACGGAGGTGCGCGCGGGCGCGGCCATGGGCAACTTCGGCACCAATCAGCAGGATGCCGCGTTGAGCCTGGTGCGCAGGAAGTTCACCGAGCAACTCAGCCTGACACGCGAACTCTCTACAGGCTTCACCGCGGATCGCAATTATCGCAACCTGGCCGTGGCCTCGGAGACCACGCGGAACACCGCGCTGGGGCACACGGATATTTTACTGGGCTTGAGCGACCGTCCTTACGGCGCGGCGGGTTTCTACGGAGTGACGGCGAGTATCCCGAGCTTTGAGCGCGACAAGGCGTGGATGGCCGCATGGAAACAGGCTCTGGGTAAACAAACCACGGCGGACTTCGCCTACCGCCGCCACACGGACGTGTACATTTACACGCTGGCCGATCCCGCGGCGTATGAGAACAATCATTTGGCGGAGTACTATCAGGCCTCCGCGCGGCGCTATGAGAAGCTGAACGGCGACGATACCGTGCGCCTGTACTATGGCGCCGACGCCATGCGCGAACACATCAACAGCAGCAACCTCGGCGTGCACGCGCGCGACCAGGCGGGCGTGTATGCGGCGTTTGACGCGCGGGCGCTGCGGCACTTCTCCTTTAACGCCGGGGTGCGCGAGGAGCTTTACACAGGGGGACGGCAGGTTTTCAGCCCGTCGCTCTCCGGCGCTTACTGGGCGACAAGCCGCGTCAAGCTGCGGGCGTCGGTGTCACACGCCTTCCGCCTGCCGGACTACACGGAGTTGTATTACAGCGATCCGGTGCACACGGGCAATCCCACGCTGAAGCCGGAGACCAGTTGGAGCTACGAGGGCGGCACGCAAGTTTACCTGGCGCGCGAACTCACGGTGGACGCCGCGGTGTTTCATCATCGCGACACGAACGTGATCGACTACGCGCGCGCCATTGGCGCGACCACGCCTTACGTGGCGGGTAACATTCAGCAGCTCAACTTTACCGGCACGGAGCTGGCCTTGCGCTGGCAACTGCCGCACCAGCAGCGCATCGCGCTGGCCTACGCGGCGCTGCACGGCGCGGGCTCATGGCCGGCGAACACGCAATACCTTTACGCCTTCAACTACGCGGAGCAGAGCGGCTCGGCCACGTGGTGGAGCAAGGCCTGCGGCTTCGATTCGCGCTTCCGCCTGTCGGCCGTCCAGCGCTACGGAGGCAATCCGTATCCCCTGGTGGAGTGGACCGTGGGCCGCGAATTCCGCTACGCCACGCCGTACGTGCAACTGACGAACCTGACCGATACGAAGTACCAGGAGATCAGCGGCGTGGCCATGCCGGGGCGCGGTGTGATGGGCGGAGTGGAACTGCGCTGGAGAGCGAAGTAGGCGGATAAAACTTCCCCGGGTTATCGCCGCTTTGCGGCGCGAACCTGGGGCACAACTTCTATCCGGAAGCTAACGAGTTTTGCCTGGCTTTTCTGGCTTCTTTGCCGGCTTCTGTGCACGCGGAGTTGGCTTGCTCCGGCTCTTGTCCTCGCCGGCTTCGTCCGCGTTGTAGCTCTTGCCCAGCGAGGCGATCTGCTTGCGCCAGTCGATGGCTTCGTCCACGGCGGCGGCGCTGTCGCGCCAGCCCTCTTTCACCTTCACAAAGAGTTCGAGGAAGACCTTGGTGCCCAGAATGCGCTCGATTTGCTGGCGCGCGCGCGTGCCAATCTGCTTCAGCATCGCTCCCTGGCGGCCGATGACGATGGCCTTTTGCCCGTCGCGCTCCACAAAAATTGCCGCCGCAATCTTCGTCAACTTCACGCCTTCTTCAAAACGCTCGATGATGACGCCGCTGGCGTAGGGAACTTCCTGTGCGGTGTTGATGAGAATCTGCTCGCGAATGAGTTCGGCGACGACGAAGCGCTCGGGCTGGTCGGTGATCTGATCTTCGGGGAAATACTGCGGCCCCTCGGGCAGCGCGTTGGCCACCGCGGTCAGCAGCTCTTCCTGGCCCAGTCCTTTTTCGGCGGAGATGGGAACGATCTGCGCAAAGCCGTGGCGTTCGGACCATTCGGCAATGGCCGGCAGCAGCGCGGGCTTCGGCAGCAGGTCGATCTTGTTCAACAGCAGGAATACCGGCACCTTGGCGCGCTTGGCAATTTCGAGCACGAACTCGTCGCCGGTGCCGAACTTCTGCGTGGCGTCCACGATGAGCAGAATGAGGTCGCAGCCCTCGATCGAGTCATAGACCTCCTGCATCATGCGCTTGTTGAGCTGATCGTCCGGCTTGTGTACGCCGGGCGTATCGACAAAGACGATTTGCCCCGCCGGACGCTTGGCCTTGCGCTTGACGTTGACGATGCCGGTAATGCGGTTGCGCGTGGTCTGCGCCTTGTGAGTGACGATCGCCAGCTTCTCGCCAACCAGCGAGTTGAGCAGCGTGGACTTGCCCGCGTTGGGGCGGCCGAGAATGGTTACGAATCCTGAATGCACTCTACGATGCTATTCGATTGCGCCGTTCTTGGGAATGGCTGGCGGCTGGCGAAGTGCGACGCGGACCTTTTCGACGCGGCGGGCGGTGGATTCCAGCACCTCAAAGCGCAGCTCGCCCACCTCCACGTTTTCTCCCGGAAGGGGAATGTGCCCGGCGATCTCCGTGACCAGCCCGCCCACGCTAGTGGCATGCCAATCCTCGGCCAGGTGCACGCTAAAGAGTTCTTCCAGCCGGTCGCGGTCCAGCTTGCCGCTGACGACGTAGCTGCCATCGCTCTCCCGCACTTCCTCGCTGTGGCCTTCGCCTTCATTGCGCAGCTCGCCCACAATTTCTTCCACGAGATCTTCCACCGTCACCAGGCCGGCCACGCCGCCGTATTCGTCAATGACAATGGCCATGCGGTGATTGTCGCGCTGCATCTCATTCAGCAGCTCGCTGGCGCGCTTGCTCTCCGGCACAAAGGACACTTCGGTCTTCATCAGGCTGTCGGCGCAGGTGCGCGCAGCCTCGGTGTCCGCGACCTGCAGCAGTTCGCGGGCGCCCACGATGCCGACAATGTGATCGACGTCTCCGCGATAGACCGGCACGCGCGAGTAAGGCTGCTGCGCCAGCAACTGGGTAAGCTGCTCCACCGTGGTCTCGGCTGAAACGGCCACAATCGAAGGCCGCGGCGTCATCACCTCGCGCACCGTCTTGTCGCCGAACTCGACGACCGAGTGAATTAGGTCGCGGTCGCTTTCCTCCAGAATGCCCTCGTCCTGCCCGGCCTCGATGAGCGCGTCCACGGCCTCGGAGGGATGCTCGGGCTCTTCGCCCGCGTTCTCCGGGCGGGTGAGCGAAACGATGGATTGCAGGAAGGAGAGCAGCAGAATGAGCGGCGACACCACCCAGATCAAAATCCGCAGCAGCAGCGTAAAGCGCACAAACCACGCGCCGCGCGTGCGCGAGAAAAACAGATAGGGCAGGAAACGGTCGAAGAGCAGAATGATGAGCACGGCAACCAGAACGGCTTCTGCCAGCTCGTCGAAGGCCCAGTCCGGCCGCGAGAACACCGTGTAAGCCAGCAGAAAGCAGATGGCGGCCGTCAGAAGCTGTTCCAGCACGGCAAAGGAGAGCGCGGTGCGCGCATGATTGACGCCGAGGCGCGGCTCGATCTGATTTTCGAAGAGCTCAATGTTCTCCTGAAATTCACGCGAGAGGAACTTGCCGCTTTCGGTGAACAGGCGCGAGGCGTAGGCGCTGACGACGAGCAGCGCGATCAGCACGAACAGAGCCGGGCCAACTAGCATAATCGGCTTCTCCCGGAGTCGCTTGCGCGCTCAATCAAACCAGCGGGCAACCGCAGTTGCGCGCGCAGCTTAGCCTCCTGGCGGCGCATCTGGCCGTGGTCCGCCTCGTGGTCGTATCCGGCGAGGTGCAACATGCCGTGCAGGATGAGCACCTTCACCTCGGTGGAAAGATCGTGTCCCATCTCGCGGGCCTGGGCGCGGGCGGTCTCCAAGGAGATGGCGATGTCGCCGGCCTGGCGCGCGCTCAGCGCGGGATCCGCGGGAAAGGAGAGCACATCGGTGGCTTTGTCCTTGTGGCGGAACTGCGCGTTCAATTCGCGAATCTCCTGGTCTCCGGTTAAAAGAATGGTGACCTCGCCCTTGAGTTTGGCGGCGCGCTGGGCGCGTCCGGCAAAGCGCGCCAAGGCCAGCCGGCTGAGAGATTTCGACTTGCGGTGTTCCAGAATCACGTAGCTCCTTCCGGCGCGGCCGGAGGCGAAAAGAAAATGACAAAAGAAAAATGGGAGAGCGCCACCGGGCGTTCTCCCTCTATTCTACCGAATCGTTACTGCTGTACGGCCGTTGCTTTGCTCTTGGCTTCTCCGGCGGGAGCAGCGGCGGCCTGATTCTCCGCGTGTTCCAGATGCAGGCTTAGCTGACGGTCGTCGCGCTCGCGATATTCCTCGTAGGCGTGGACGATGCGCTGCACAAGCTGGTGGCGCACCACATCGGTCTCATGGAAGGTTTGTATGCGAATGCCTTCCACGCCCTTGAGCACGTTCATGGCCTCGATGAGGCCGCTGCGGCTGGGGTTGGGCAGGTCGATCTGCGTGATGTCGCCGGTGATGACCGCTTTGGAGTTGAAGCCCAGGCGGGTGACGAACATCTTCATCTGCTCGCAGGTGGTGTTCTGCGCCTCGTCCAGAATGACGAAGCTGTCGTTGAGGGTGCGTCCGCGCATGAAGGCGATGGGCGCAATCTCAATGACATTCTTCTCCAGGAAGCGATCGACCTTTTCCGGATCGAGCAGGTCGTAGAGCGCATCGTAGAGCGGACGCAGGTAGGGATCGACCTTCTCCTGCAACGTGCCGGGAAGGAAGCCGAGGCGCTCACCGGCCTCCACCGCCGGGCGGGCCAGGATGATGCGCTGCACCTTTTTGGCCAGCAAGGCGCTGACCGCCATGGCCACGGCAAGATAGGTTTTGCCGGTGCCGGCCGGACCGATGCCGAAGACCATGTCGCTCTGCTCAATGGCCTCCAGATACAGGCGCTGATTGATGCTCTTCGGCTGCACCTGGCGGCGTCCGCCCACGGCACGCTGCTTGCCGGCCTCGGCAAGCTGGCGCAGGGTCACCGAAGGATCGGAGACCAGTACGCGCAGCATCGACGTGAGTTCGCCGTTGAAGACCGAATGGCCATGAGTGCGCAGGTATTCGAAGTCGTCAAAGACCTGCTCCACGCGGGCCACGTCTTCCGCGGTGCCGTCGATCTGCACCGCGCTGGACTTGAGTTCGATGGTGACGTTCAGAGCGTCTTCCAGCAGATGAAGGTTCTCATCGCGGGTACCGAAGAGAGTTTCGACATTGGGCCGAAGTTCGATGTTTTTCTTCATCGAGTGATTCAATTCACCTCAGGCGCACAGAGCGCCGCTGCCGGCGGCCGGCAGGAGTTGGGAATCGTGGTCAAGGAGACGAGGGCGCGTAGAAGCGAGAAGAGTATTGCGAGTTGCCTCTGGCCGCAGGTAGATACCATTGCGGCGAGCGTACCGTGATTCGGGGCAGCGCGTCAACCGGTACGTCAACCAAAGATACGCAGGGCAGATGCTAGTCGAGAAATTCCATGTAGCTGTCACTGATGTCGGCGCCGTGCTGATTGGCGACGCGGGTGGCGGCCTGCTCCACTTTCTTCATCAATCCCTCAAGGTAATCGCGCGAGCTGGAGATGGCCGCCACGCCGATTGTTGCCGTTTGCCAGAGGTCGGCGGGGTCCAGTTCCGACACCGAGACGTTGAAGCCCGTGCGCAACCGGTCCTTGAGGCTGCGCAGCACCTGGCGGCGGTCCTTGAGCGACTGCGCGTGTTCGATGCGCAGTTCGAGCGTGAGACGGGCAACGGGCATTGCCGAAGAGTGTAGTACGCCGCGGCGCGCAAGACAAAAGGCCCCGCCGGAGCGGGGCCCTGAGCAAAGCAATACGCGGCATTAGCGCGACACGTTCTTGCCGAAGTTGAAGGTGGGGCCGATCGATACACGCACGCTGTTGCGCGAGTTGGCCAGCAGCGATTCGTACAAGAACACGTGTACGAATTCGATGTCGGTGCGGATGTGGACGTGCTTTGTGGCCGCGTATTCAAAGCCGCCGCCCAAGCCGTAGAAGTAGGTGGTGTCGTTCGGCTTGGTGGTCTTGATGGTGCCCTGAGCCTCCAACTGAGTCACCACGCCGACCGCGATGGGCACGTAGTTACTATCCAGCGGATCGATGGTGATATTTTCGTGGATAGCCCCAATGGAAGGATGGACGAACGCAGCCAGCCGCTTGCGCGGGTGGAAGACGATGTTCGGTCCCGCGGCGAAGGTCTGGGTTGTGGCATCGAACGGTACCGCCAACGAGTTCGCCGTTGTCTCACCAAGTAGTGTGACGAGTTCCTGATGCAGGGCCGGCTTCAGTTTGGCGGCGGTCAACGTGCCACGGCCGAACTCGACGCTGTAGTCCACGCCGAAGGCCAGCCAGCGCCTGAGGTTCAAACCGGCCTGCACATTCAGGCCGCGCTGGGTCAGGTTCATGTCCGGCGAACCAAGGTAGGTGTAACCGGTGTAAACGTCGTAACGCCCGACATAATCCTTCTGGGCAAAGGCACAAGCCGACAACATGAGCAGCAGAACCACCACAAACAATTTCTTCATTCGATCAAGCTCCAAGCTCCTCGCCTGCGCTATGGCTGGGCGGGAACTTTGCTGGTTGTTTTGTGCGCGAGCATTTCCCCTGGAAAGCCCGCATCATGCAACGATGCTGGCGCAAGGCCCCGTGCCGGTGTGTCATCCCTCCGCGGACAGTGCAACACGAAGGACAGGCATCTCCCGGTGCGCGAGGTGCGATCAAGAACTCCTGCAACAGATTTCCCGATGTTTGGCCCGTGCCATCCTCGTCCGCAACTTTTCCACCACACAGAAAAGCTACGAATAGCGGACGGATATTACATGAAAATGAACATCAATTTAAAGTGATTTTTATACATAAAAATGAATCTTCATTCAGTTAGCGAATGAACATTCATTCAGTATTTTCGCGGTTGCCGAATGAATCTTCATTCATTTCGCATTCCCGCAGAAATGAATTTATATTCATCCGCTCCAGCAGTGGCGCCGCGCATTTTGCGCAAAGAAAAGCGCCGCGGAATCCGCGGCGCCCCTCCAGCAAAAGTGGAGATTTAGTTGAGCTGCGTGGCTACCTTTTCAGTAGAGAACGCTTCGATCACATCGCCCGCTTTCAGGTCGATGTAGTTATGGATGCCGATGCCGCACTCCATGCCGTTACGCACTTCGCTGGCGTCGTCCTTGAAGCGCTTCAGCGATCCCACCTTGCCGGTGAAGATCACCACGTTGTCGCGCAGCAGGCGAACTTCGGAGTCGCGCTTGATAAGGCCATCGGTCACCTGGCAGCCGGCAATAGTGCCGACCTTCGGGATGCGGAAGATATCGCGGACATCGGCACGGCCGAGGTACGTTTCCTTGATGGTCGGCTCCAACATGCCGGTCATGGCCTTGCGCATCTCGTCCTGCAACTCGTAGATGATGGAGTGCAGGCGGATGTCCACCTTTTCCTGCTCGGCCATTTCCTGTGCCTTGCGCTCGGGGCGGACGTTGAAGCCGATGATGATGGCATTCGACGCCGCGGCCAGCAGCACATCGCTTTCCGTGATGGCGCCCACCGAGTAACGCAGCACCTTGAGCCGCACCTGGTCGTTGGAGAGCTTGTTGAGCAGGTCGTTGATGACTTCCACCGAACCCTGCACGTCGCCCTTCAGGATGATGTCGAGTTGCTTGATGCCCTCGTCCTTCACCTGCTGGGAGAGGTTCTCCAGCGAGACGCGAGCGGTCTTGGCCAGCGTGGCTTCGCGCGTCTTCATCTCGCGGTAGTCGGCAATTTCGCGGGCGCGTTCGCGCTCGGCCACTACCACAAACTGGTCGCCCGCCTGCGGCAGGCCTTCCAGACCGATGATTTCGACCGGCGTCGAGGGGACGGCGTCTTCCAGGGCGCGGCCGCGATCATCGAACATGGCGCGGACCTTGCCGAAGATGTTGCCGACCACGAAGTTGTCGCCCGTGTGCAACGTGCCGTTGTCGATGAGGACGGTGGCCACCGGACCGCGACCGCGATCCAGCTTGGCCTCCAGCACGGTGCCGGTGGCGTGGCGCTCGGGAGCCGCTTTCAGCTCCTTCATGTCGGCCACCAGGCAGATCATTTCGAGAACCTGATTGAGGTTGGTGCGCTTCTTCGCCGAAACATCGACGAAGATGGTGTCGCCACCCCAATCTTCCGGCAACAGGCCGCGATCGGCCAGTTGTTTCTTCACGCGATCGGGCTGCGCCTCGGGCTTATCGATCTTGTTGACGGCCACGATCAAGGGCACACCCGCGGCCTTGGCGTGGTCGATGGCTTCCAGCGTCTGCGGCATCACACCGTCGTCGGCGGCTACCACCAGCACCACGATGTCCGTGACCTTGGCGCCACGGGCACGCATGCGGGTAAACGCCTCGTGGCCTGGAGTATCCAGGAACACGATCTCGCGGCCAACGGCCGGCGAATTGGGATCGGTGATCTTCACCTTGTAGGCGCCGATGTGCTGCGTAATGCCGCCGGCTTCGCCTTCCGCCACGTTGGTGGAGCGGATGGCGTCGAGCAGGCTGGTTTTGCCGTGATCGACGTGGCCCATGATGGTGACCACCGGGGGACGAATGACCTTGTTGAACAGGGCTTCGTTGTCCTGCTCAATGGCCTGCGCTTCATAATCCTGCTGAATCTGATCTTCGAAGCTGATGACCGAGCTGTCGGCGCCGAAGTGGCGCGCCATCTCGCGGGCCAATTCCTCGCTGAGCGTCTGGTTGATGGTGGCGAAGACGCCACGCGCCAGCAGACGCGCAATGAGATCCTTGGCGCGGATGTCGAGCTTCTCGGCCAAATCCTTTACGCTCACACCTTCGGAGATTGTGATGGACCGCGTAATAGGCAGCGGCTCATTGCTGAGCGAGAGCCGCGGCGGGGGCGTAAAGCCCTTCATCGGCCCTTCCTTCTTGCCTCGAGGAGCCTGATAACGCTGTCCCGGACGGCGCGACGGAGCGCCCGCGCGGGCGCCAGGACGCGGCGTGGTGCCCGGAGGCGCACCTGCGCCAGGGCCGAGCAAGCCACCTGGACGCGGTCCACCAGGGCGTCCGCCCATGGGAGGACGTCCACCCGGCAGCGGGGCGGAACGAGTCGGATGCATGGGCCGGCGCTCGCCAGGACGGAAGGGCGGACGCGAGCCGGGAGCGCCAGGAGCTCCGGGTGCTCCACCCGGAGTACGGCGCTGGAAAATGGGCTGGCCGCGAACCGGCAGGCCGGGGCGCCCCATGACAGTGGGCTGCACCGGGCGTGGCGGCGGTGGCGGCGGAGCGGTGTACACCGGACGCGGTCCGGTTTGTGGCACCACCATGCGGCGGGCCGGAGGAGCAGGCTGGCCGGGAAGCGGCGGGCGCACACTGCTGGGCAGCGGCGTCACGGCCGACTTCACTTCATGCACGGCAGGCTTGGCTTCCGCTGCGGGCTTAGCCTCGGCAGCGGCGGCAGGAGCCGCGGGGGCGTCCGGCGCAGCAGGCTTGGGTGCGGCTGGCGCAGCGGCAGACGGAGCCGCCGGTGCGACATGCTTCGGCGCAGACGGCGCCGGATGCTTAGCCTCGGCAGAGGGCTTGGGAGCTTCCGCCGCGGCAGCCACGGACGAAGCCGCGGGGACAGCGGGTTTGGCTTCGGGTGCGGGCACAGGCGCGGGAGCCGCCGGCGGCTTAGGCTCGACGCGGTGGTTCGCTGCGCGCTGCGCGGCCACCGATTCCGGAGTCACCAGGCGTGGCGGCACGGCGGCAGACGGAGCCGCGGCAGCAGGCGCGGCCGGCTTCGACGCGGCCGGCTTGTTCACAATCGCCTTCGGCGGGGCCGGCGGCGCGGGCTTGGCGGCTGCGGCCGGATGCTCGGCCTGCTCTTTGCGCGCCAGAATGGCCTTCAGCGCGTCGCCGGGTTTGGAGATCCTCGACAGATCGATCTTGGGGCGGAACTCTTCTCCGCCCGCGCGCTGCGCCCGATGCGCACCGCTCATGTCGTGAAAGTACTTACGTACCTTTTCGGCTTCATCCGGTTCAACGGAACTGGAGTGTGTCTTCTTCTCCGTTACGCCAACCTTTATCAGCACGTCGAGGATCTGTTTGCTTTTAACTTCCAGCTCGCGAGCCAGATCGTTGATTCGAATCTTCATCCGCCGTTCGTGTCCTTATGCCCTCACTCCTGCTGCCTGGAGCGTTGGGGCGGCGCCGAAGCGCCCTACTGCTGCTGCGAACCGCCGCAAACGGCTGCGGTCCGTGCCCTGTTGTTCCGGGCCGACTGCGCCCGAAAACCGGTTGCCGCGCCACGATTCAGCAGCGCGCGCAAAAAATCCTGACTACTCTCCGGACCCTTCTTCGGAGACCTTGTCTTTGTCTTTCACTTCCAAAGATTCCGTGGCTTCCGCCGGAGCTTCCTCCGCCTCTTGGGCGGCATCCGCAGCGACCGGTGCTTCCTCCGCCTCATTGGCGGCATCCGCTTCGGCCGGTGCTTCCTCGTCCGCCAGCAGCGGGTCGGAGGCAGTCTCCGCTTCCGCGGCTTCCGCGGCGGTTGCCGCCTGCGCCGCGTCCAGGGCGGAGAAGTAGTCGTTTACCGCCACCGAGATTTTCTCGATGGTCTCGGCGTCGATGCCCGGGATGGCTTCCAGCTCTTCCGGCGTCATGTCGGCCAGAGACTCCACGGTGGAAACGCCGGCGGCATTCAGCTTCTCCACCAGGTCGGCGCCCACTTCGCTGGCAATGCTATCCAGAGAGGTGGTGCTGCCCACCAGGGAGTTCATCTGCTGCTCCACTTCCTGGCGCTTCTCTTCCTCGCTCTTGATGTCGATCTTCCAGCCCAGCAGCTTGGCCGCCAGGCGCACGTTCTGGCCCTTCTTGCCAATGGCCAGCGAAAGCTGCGTGTCATCGACGATGACTTCCAGGTGCTTCTCGTGGCTGTCCACCACGGAGACGCGCGAGACCTTGGCCGGCTGCAACGCCTTTTCGGCGAAGGTAACCGCGTCCTCGTGATATTCGATGATGTCGATCTTTTCGCCGTGCAGCTCGCGGATGATGGACTGCACGCGCATGCCTTTCATGCCCACGCATGCGCCTACGGCATCCACGTCCTTGTCGCGCGACATGACGGCGATCTTGGTGCGCTCGCCGGCTTCGCGGGCAATGGCGCGGATGACCACCGTGTTGTCGTAAATTTCCGGAACCTCGGTCTGGAAGAGGTTAGCCACCAGTTCGGGAGCGGCGCGGGAAACAATGACGCCCGGCCCCTTGGTCGCCTTCTCCACCTTGGCGATGACCACGCGCACGCGCTCGCCCACGGCAAACGACTCCAGCTTGGACTGTTCCTTGCGCGGCATGCGCGCTTCGGCCTTGCCCAGGTCGAAGATGTAGTCCGGGCCTTCAATGCGCTTCACCGTGGCGTTCACCACTTCATTCACGCGGTCGTGATACTCGTTGAAGACCGTGTCGCGCTCGGCCTCGCGCACCTTCTGGAAGATGACCTGCTTGGCCAACTGCGCGGCAATGCGGCCAAGGCCCTCGATGGACTTCTCTTCGAGCAGTTCGCCGCCCACTTCCGCGTCTTCGCTGATCTTCAGCGCGTCGTCCAGAGAGATCTGCGTCTGCGGATCTTCGATGTCGTCCTCGGTGGGCACAATCTCCTTTACCGAGTAAGCACGAATGGCGCCCGTCTCGCGGTCCAGCACGGCGCGCAGCGTCTCCTGCGTCTTGTAAAACTTGCGGGTGGCGACGACGATGGCGTCTTCGACGGCGGAGACGACAATTCCCGGGTCAATACCCTTGTCGCGGCTCAGTGCGTCGATCACGTTATAAAGTTCGCTTGCCATAGATACCTGCCATCCTCATCTTGCGGGACATCGCCCGTTTGAATATTGCTTGCGCCTGGCGCAATCCTGTCCGAATGCGTTTAGAACTCGGGTACGACGCTGGCTTTCTCAACGTTGGAGAGAGCCACCACCAAGGTACCGCCGCCCTGCGCCTTGGCCTTTTTCTTGCTGCCCACTTCGTCCAGATCGACCGTGAGCTGTCCGTCGCCGAAGGCGGTAAGACGGCCCTCGAAGCTGCGATTGCCGTTGACCGGCTCACGCGTGGAGAACTTCACCAGGCTGCCGGTAAACTGCGTGAAGTGCTCCGGCTTAAGCAGCTTGCGATCCATTCCAGGCGAGGAAACTTCCAGCACATACTGCCCGCCGGGCACGGCATCTTCAACGTCGAAGATGGTGGCCGCCTCGCGGCTGAAAGCCGCGCAGTCCTCGTGGCCGATGCCGCCCAGCTTGTCGATAAAGATGCGCAAAGTGCGCTGGGCGCCGCTGCCCTTCAGTTCCAGATCCCATAGGATCAGGCCGCTGGACTGGGCCACGCGTTCGGCGATCTCCCGGACTTTGTCGAGCGTAAATGCCATCGTGCAACCGATTCTCTGCTTTTCAGCGCTTCATAGATCCCCGCGGACGCACCGGATCGTGACCGTGGCATCCCCAACAGGCCTCGCGGCTGCCTGCATTCGCCAAACTCGCAAATGGACAGGGGAAAATACAGGGGACGCGGAACAGAATCCGCAGTGCCGCACTCGCCCATGCACCCAGAAACCTTGCACGACCGGAAACGCCTGCGCAGCAACGTCTAAGTATAGCGCCGAGGCCATGGGAACACAACCAGAAGGATTACCCCGGAATCCGCCGCCAGATCAGCCCAAAGATACCCCCGGAAAGGCGCGGGAACACGATAGTATTAATCTCGATCACCACAAGACCCTACGGAGATTCTGTGACATTTCCTCGTTACTGGCTGCCAGCACTGGCAACTCTCGCTCTGTTTGTGCCTGCATCCGGACAGATTACAGAGTCCCCCAGCGCCCGCTGGCGGATCCCGGAAGCCACGTCCAACATCGTTGCCTCCAATGAGATGAGTGCCAGCGATGCGCTCCCGGCAGACGACGGCCCGCCGGCGGTTACCGCGCCGCAGCAGAAGGCCAACACGAACCAGAACGATGCGCTAGCCTCCACCGGCAACGACCAGGGCGACGCCGCGAAGAGCCATCGTGAACTCGCCGAAAAGCAGCTTCGGCGGCAGGAAAAGCAGCGCGCGCTGGGACTGTTGCCGCAGTTCAATGTCAGCTACGACCCCAACGCCGTCTCCCTTACCGGCGGGCAGAAGGTTCGCCTTGCGCTGCACACGTCCCTGGACCCTTTCACCTTCGCCACGGCGTTCCTCGCCGCCGGCTACCATGAGCTCCGTGACGACCAAAGCGGCTTTCCCTGGGGCGTAAGAGGTTACTCCGAGCGCTGGGGAGCCGCGTATCTCGACTCCTTTGACAGCAACATGATCGGCAATGGCCTGCTGCCATGGATCCTGCACCAGGAGCCGCGCTATTTCCGTCTGGGCCACGGAAACGTGGGGAAACGCCTGCTTTACGCCTCCGCCACGTCGTTTATCTGCAAGCACGACAGCACGGGAAAATGGGAGCCGAACTACTCCAACATTGGCGGCAATATCGCGGCCGGCGCGATCTCCAACCTCTACTACCCGGGACAGAACTCGGGCGTGGGCCTGACGATCACCAATGGAATGATCGTCACCGCCGAAGGAATGTTTGGCGCTACACTGCAGGAATTCTGGCCGGATATCTCCAGGAAATTTCTGCACCGCGACCCAACCCGCGACCAGCCCCGCTAACGCGGTTCCCGAGTCACTAAATCCTGTGTAAATAGTGCATTTGCCATCACTCCTGATGGCCGCGACGGCCAATGGCCGGTAACTTCGGGATACAGCACCGCTGGAATCGCTAGCGGAACCTTTCCTTATTCCGGATTCGGCATCAACCTTTTTCTCCCCAATCTCCTGCAACATACGCAACTGTTCTTGCGTTTTTGTGTATAGCAAGTAAAGAGCAGGACGGGGATGCCTACCCAAAAACCGGCGCTGGTGATATAGTTTTTATGAATTAGATCAACCGATTGATTTTATTTTGCGAATTCCCATCGGCAGATCTGTAAGGACCCGGAGTTTACGTGAAGTTTTTGAGCCATTTTTGTGCCTCGGTTTTGCTGGCCGCAGCCTGTGCCGCGCCCCTGGCCGGACAATCCGCCGCCACCGGAAGCGCCGATGCCGCCGCCGACCCCGCCCCAGCCGCGCAGGTGATGGGCACGGTCGTGGACACGAACAACAACCCCATTCCCAACGCCATGGTCGTTTTGCAGGGGCCCGGCGATACCGGCAAAAAGACCCAACTGACGGGGATAACCGGCTTCTACGAATTCCAGCAACTGGCGCCCGCAAGCTCCTATCGCGTGACCATTACCGCCAGCGGATTCGACTCCTGGAGTTCGCCGCCCCTCCAACTGGAGGCCGGAAAAACGAAGATCGTCACCGGCTGCCAACTGAAGATCAGCCAGTCGCAGACGGTGGTGAACGTACATTACTCGGCGGAAGAAGTGGCCGTCGAGGAGGTGCACGCGGAAGAGCAGCAGCGCGTATTTGGCGTGATTCCGAACTTCTACGTGGTGTATGCGCCCACGGCCGAGCCCTTGAGCACGAAGCTCAAGTTCCGCCTGGCACTGAAGGTCTCCACCGACGTGGTGACCGCCGCCGGTGTGCTGACGCTGGCTGGCGTCGATCAAGCCTCCGACACGCCGAACTTCCAGCAGGGATGGAAGGGATACGGGCAGCGCGTGGGCGTGGTGGCAGCCGATGGCTTCAGCAACATTCTGATTGGCGGCGCGGTACTGCCCTCTCTGCTGCACCAGGACCCACGCTATTTCTACAAGGGAGAAGGCTCCACGAAGTCTCGCCTGATGTATGCCATGCGCGCGCCGTTCGTATGCAAGGGAGACAATGGGCAGTGGCAGCCGAATTATTCCAGCATGGGCGGCGACCTGGCGCAATCGGCGCTTTCCAATGCCTATTACCCGGCCTCCAACCGCGGCGTGGGCCTGGTGTTCGGCAACTTCGCCATCAACACGGCAGAGCGCATGTTGAGCGCCGTGGTGCAGGAGTTTGTGCTGAGCAAGTTCACCACTCACGGCAGCAACTAGAGTGGTTCCCGAGAAGCTAAATCCTCTTGAGATTGTGCTCTGCCGTTGCTCCCTGTAGGTTGCAACGGCCAAAGGGCTGCGGCTTCGGGACACACCATCTCGGGAGCCGCTCAACGACGGATCAGATGCGCTGCAAGTCTTTGACATTAAGGTGAAAAATCCAGCGGCAGGCAAAAAAATCGGCCGGGAAGCGCGATCGTCATCGCGTTCCGGCCCAGGAGGAACATGAGCAACTTCGGTTGTCTTCACCCTGCGGGGCTTGGCAAACGCGCTGCACTGTCTGGAAAGAGCATGGAACGATCTTCCGGTTTTGTGAAATCGGAAGTTTTTATCGCATCTATAAGCGCCTGTCAGACAAGTGTTTTTTAACCTGAATTCCCGTGGGTTTGCATCCCGCTGCCGGGAGTTCATACAATGTTGTATGACCTTCCGTTTGGACATCTGCCATGATTAACTTCCCCGTTCCCGAAGCGCTGACCTTCGACGACGTGCTTTTGATGCCTGCGCAGTCTGACGTCGTTCCCGCCGAAGTCAGCACACAGGTACAACTGACAAAGCGCATTCGCCTGAATATTCCCCTCATCAGTTCGGCCATGGACACGGTAACCGAGTCACGCATGGCCATTGCGCTGGCGCAGCAGGGCGGGTTGGGCATTGTCCACCGCAACCTGAGCATCGAGCAGCAGGCGGGCGAGATCGACAAGGTGAAGCGCTCGGAGAGCGGCATGATCGTCGATCCCATCACGATCGAGCCCGAGCGCAAGATTAGCGACGCACTGGATCTGATGAAGCGCTACCGCATCAGCGGCGTGCCGGTGACCAAAGGCAAAAAGCTGGTTGGCATCCTGACCAACCGCGACCTGCGCTTTGAAACCCGCACGGACATTCCCATCGAATCGGTGATGACCAAGGAAAACCTGATCACGGTTCCGGTGGGCACCACGCTGGAAGAGGCCGAGATCATCCTGCACCAGCATCGCGTGGAAAAGCTGCTGGTGGTGGATGAGAAGTTCGAGTTGAAGGGCCTGATCACGGTCAAGGACATTCAGAAGAAATTGAAGTACCCCGGCGCCTGCAAGGACGGGCAGGGACGGCTGCGCGTGGGCGCCGCCGTGGGCGCCACCGGAGACTTTCTGGAGCGGGCGCTGGAGATGGTGCACAACAAGTGCGACGTGCTTGCCATCGACAGCGCGCACGCGCACTCTTCGCGCGTGCTGGCCGCGGTGAAGGCCATCAAGAAGGCGATGCCCGACACCTGCCTGCTGGCGGGCAACGTGGCCACCTATGAAGCGACGCGCGCGCTGATCGACTGTGGCGCCGACGGCATCAAGGTCGGCATCGGCCCGGGTTCGATTTGTACCACGCGTGTGGTGACCGGCGTGGGCGTGCCGCAGATTACGGCCATTGCCGAAGCATCGCGCGCCGCCCGCGACACGGGCATTGCAGTGATCGCCGACGGCGGCATCAAGTATTCGGGCGACATCACCAAGGCCATTGCCGCCGGAGCCAGCGTGGTGATGATCGGCTCGCTGCTGGCCGGCACCGAGGAAAGCCCGGGCGAGACGATTCTGTACCAGGGCCGCACCTTCAAGGCCTATCGCGGTATGGGTTCGCTGGGTGCCATGGCGCAGGGTTCGAGCGAACGCTACTTCCAGAGCCTGGATGGAGCTTCGGTGGACCAGCGCCGCGTGCTCGACAACAGCGGAGATGAAGGCAACCGCCTGGCCAAGCTGGTGCCCGAGGGCATTGAAGGCCGCGTGCCTTACCGCGGCACGGTGGACATGATGGTGTATCAACTGGTGGGCGGCCTGCGCAGCGGCATGGGCTACCTGGGCTGCGCCAACATCGAGGAGATGCACCAGAAGGCGCGTTTTGTGCGCATCAGCGGCGCCGGGCTGAAGGAAAGCCACGTGCACGACGTCACCATCACCCGCGAAGCTCCGAATTACCGGGCCGAGTAAACGGCCCGGAGACGGAATTCATGCGCGGAACCTGGCGATATTCAAGAGAACTCTTTTGGCATTACTGGCTGCCGGTACTCATCCTGCTGGCAGCCATTGCCATGGAGTCCACCGAAAAAATGTCGGGGCACAACACGCTGCACGTGATGCAGCGTCTGTTGGCAGCCCTGGGCGTGCATCTTGCCGAAGCTCACATGGAGATGCTGAACCTGGCCATGCGCAAGTGCGGGCACGCCACCGGCTACGGCCTGCTCGGCTTGAGCTGGATGATTTTGCTGCGCGGCCATTACTGGCTGCGGCATGATGCCAAGCCGCGCCGCGGCGAGTACCTTCCGATTCTGCGCCTCTGGTGGCGCAAGGAGTGGGCGTTGCTGGCCGTGCTGTTTACCTTCACCGTGGCCGCGGCCGACGAGTTGCATCAGATGGTTCTGCCCGACCGCTCCGGAAGCTGGTGGGACGTGACGCTGGATACGAGTGCGTCGCTGCTGGTGATGGTTGTGCTTTACCTATTGGCGCGCTGGCGCTGCCGCATGCGCAACGCCTGATCACCTTCATATCGCTTCACAAAAAAATCAGAACAGTCCTACGTTGATCCAGCCGCGCGTGTCACCCTCGCTGGTGCGGCCCACGGCGAAGGTGACGACGCCGAGCGGCGAGTTCAGCACCAGGCCCGCCGCGCCACTCTGCTCGCGCTGCCAGCTCAGAGAGGGCTGGCGCAATCCAGCCGCGTCATACCAAACAGCAAGCTGCGGACGCTCGCCGAAGAGTCCGCGCACCGGCAGCGCGCGGCGCCAGGAAATATCTCCTGAGGCGAGGCTGGCGGCATGGAACTGCTCATAGCGGAAGGCGCGCAACTCCTGCCCACCACCCATCGGAAACAGATCAAAGTAATTCAGCGTGCGGCCAAAGCTGGTAGCGCCGTGGAATGCGGTGGTGAAGGTTCCGCCCACCAGAGGCCAGTGCGCGGCAAGTTTCGCTTCGCCCAGCGGCACGGTGCGCGCTTCGTATCCGCGATAGCGCCACCGGATGGATGCCGCCCCCAGAACGCCGCGCGTGGGCAGCGCAGGATCGTTCAGAGAATTCCACTCGGCCGCCGCGCGCGGCTCAACCAGCGAGCCTTCTCCTGTAAGCAGCGCGCCAGGATACGCAATCGCCGAGGGGCGCACATAACCCGCGGCGATGCCCGCGCGCAGGCGCAGATGCGTGGCCGTGGCAAAGCCCGCGGCGAGCGTTCCAGTGTAACGGTCCTGCCAATGGGTGACGTTGCCCGCGCCGGAATACGTTGCGCTGTTTTCGCGCGCGACGTCTATGCCGGGCGCCCAGAACCAGCGGCTGGAACCGAACGAGGATTCATATTCGGCGTGAATGTTGGGACTGTATCCGGCGGCGCCGCGCAGGCGGAATTTGGCGTGATAGTTCTGCCCGGGAAAAATGGTGGCAAAGGCCAGCACCGAGCCGCGCGCCGGTTCGCCGTTGGCAATGTTCATTTGCAGCGCGGGACGCACGACGTACTGCGTGCCGCGGCGAGGGTCGAGTTCGGCGGCAATCGCTTGCGGCGCGCCGGGTGCGGGCGCAAGGCGGTAGAAGACAGCGGGCAGCGCGCGCTCCACGGCCAGGTGGGAGAGCGCGCGCTCGATCTGCTCCAGAGAGCCATCGCCGTGATCGAGTGTGCTCTGCGCCAAACGCTGCAACGCGGGATCGGCGGCCTGGGCGCGGACGGCAACCGCGCCCGCCTCGGGCCGCAGGCGCGCGCGTCGCTCCGCCTGATAGCTGGCCCAGTCGGCATCGTTCAACGCCAGGGTGGAAAGGAAGCGCGCCTTCTGCTCGGCCGCCTGGTAGCCGCGCTCGATGAGTTCATGCGTGTGCGCCACGTCAATGCCGCCGATGCCGTGCAGAGACGGCGCAAGGATCAGGTCGGCCGAGTGCAGAGCCTCACGCTCGTTGAAGGCCACGGCCACCGAGACCGACTGCATCAGCACGCTGTCCAGAGAGTGCAGGCGCTTCTCCTGCGGAATGGGCAAATCGAAGTGCACGCCGATGACAACCTCGGCGCCCATCGCGCGCGCCACGTCCACGGGAAGGTTGTTGACCAGGCCGCCGTCCACCAGCGCGTGGCCATTCCAATCGACAGGAGAAAACAAGCCGGGCACGCTCATCGAGGCTCGCAATGCGCGCGCCAGGTTGCCGCTCTTGAGCACCTCCGGCTGGCCGGTTTGCAGGCGCGTGGCCACGCAGCGGAAGGCGGTGGGCAGTTGCGAGAAATCGTCCACGCCGGAGTAGGAGAGCACCAGGCGCGAGAGCAGAAGATCGGCAGGCTCGGCCGCGGTGAGTCCAGCGGGCAGCGAAAGTCCGCCGCCGAGACGAAGCGCAAGGTCGCCGGGAGCTTCCGCTCGCAGATTGCGCTCGGCGGCCGGAAGGTCTCCGTAGGCCGTGCCCAGGCGCAGCGCGCCGAGCACCTCGTTCTGCTGCATGATGCGTTCGATCTCGCGCGGCGAGTGGCCGGTGGCATACAGTCCGCCGATGAGGGCGCCCATGCTGCTGCCGGCGATGGCGTCCACCGGAATGTGGTGCTCCTCAAAATATTCGAGCACGCCGATGTGGGCCAGCCCCACGGGGCCTCCGCCGGAGAGAGCCAGCGCCACGCGCGGGCGCGGCGCGGACGGTGAGCTGGCGGCCACCGTGGAAGCATCGGGCGCGGCCTGCGCCACGGCAGCAAGCAGCACAAGCAAACAGAAGGTACGCACAAAATTCATCGGGCAGGTTCCGCCATCAGCATAGAACAAAGCGAAAGGGGCCGCGCACGGCGGCCCCAAAAGCAGGTTGCGGCCCGGCTCCTACAGCGTGAGTTCGGCCAGGATGAGGTTGTCCTCCAGATCCGGCGCGCTGAGCTTGAAGCCCAGGTGCTGGCAGAGGTGCTGCATCTCCTTGTTTTCGCCCAGCATGTTGGAGTGCACCTTGGCGAGCTTTTGCTGCCGCGCAATGTCGATGAGGCGGCGGTACAGCTCCACGCCAATGCCCTGCCCCTGCACGTCGTCCTGCACCAGGGCGGCCAGTTCGGCTTCAGAACGGCCGTGGATTTTGCTGAGGCGTCCGACGGCAACGATCTCCGGCGCACCCTCGGCGGTGGTGCGCTCCACTACCAGCGCCATTTCTCGGTCGTAATCGATAAAGCAGATGCGCGTAAGGCGGTCGTGCGCCGTACGCTGCGTGAGCTTGAGCGGCTGGAAGTAGCGCAGGTACACCGAGCGCTCGCTGAGGCGCTTGTGGAACTCGATCATCAGCGGCTCATCTTCGGGACGGATGGGACGGATCAACACCTGCCCGCCGTTCTTGGCCGTCCAGCGGCTTACGTACTGCACCGGGTAGGGACGGATGGCGGACCTGGGCAGTTGATCGTCGGGCACCGCGACATCATGCACCACCACGCGCGCGTCCAGGGCCAGCAGGCGCTCGGGAGAGGCCAGCAAGGGATTGATATCGATCTCCTTGATGGCCGGATTCTCGATCACCAGGTCGCTGAAGCGGACCATCAACTCTTCCAGGGCCGCCATGTCCACGGACTTGCGTCCGCGCACGCCATGCAGCGCCTTGTAGATGCTGGTCTGCTCCATCATGCGGCGGGCCAGCGTGGTGTTCAAAGGAGGCAGGGCCAGCGAGCGGTCTTTGAAGACTTCCACCAACTGGCCGCCGGTGCCGAACAGCAGCACGGGACCGAACTGCGAATCGAGGGATGAGCCGAGAATCAGCTCGTAGCCTTCCTGCCGCGCGAAGGGCTGCACGGTGACGCCCTGGAAGTGACCTTCCCCGGCCTTGGCCGCCACCGATTCGCGTATCTGGGTGTAGGCCTGGCGCACGCGCTCGGCGTTGGGCAGGTTCAGCACCACGCCGCCTACGTCCGTTTTGTGAGTGATGGTGTAGGAGTGCAGCTTGAGCACCACGGGATAGCCGATGATTTCGGCGGCGCGCACCGCTTCGTCCTCGCTGGTGGCAATCTCGGTGGGCACGCTGGGAATCCCATAGGACTCCAGCAGCTTCTTCGACTCGTACTCGGTGAGGATGGTACGGCCGCTGCCGCGCACGGTGGAGAGGATCTCCCGCGCGCGCTGACGATCCGGCTGATAGCCGGCGGAGTTCGGCGAGGGCGTCTCATACAAGCCGCGCAGGTTGTAGGTGTAACGCCACATGTAGTTGAAGGCGTGCACCGCGGTGTCCGGGTAGAGGAACGTGGGGATGCCGGCGGAGTTCAAAATATCCAGACCCTTGGAAACCGATTCGCCACCCATCCAACTGGCCAGCAGAGGCTTGCCCAAGCCGTGCGCATAGGGCTTCAACTGCTCGGCAATCTTGGTGGGATTGGTCATGCCCTGGGGGGTCATGATGACCAACATGCCGTCGATGTTCGGGTCTTTGGCGGCAATCTGCAGGCTCTTGGCGTAACGCTCCGGCTCGGCATCGCCCAGGATGTCGATGGGATTGTTGTGGCTCCAGGCCGCGGGCAGAATCTCGTTGTAGGCCTTCATGCTCTCGGGAGTAATGTCGGCCAGCTCGCCGCCGCCCTGGATGAGCGCGTCGGTGGCCAGCACGCCCGGGCCTCCGGCGTTGGTGACAATGCCCAGGCGGTTGCCGCGCGGACGCGGCTGCTTGCTGAGCGCCTCGGTCATGTAAAAGATTTCGGCAATGGAGTTGACGCGCAACACGCCCACGCGGCGGAAGGCGGCCTCCAGCACGTCGTCCGAACCGGTAAGCGAGCCGGTGTGCGAGGCGGCGGCCTTGGCGGCGGCCGCGGTGCGCCCGGCCTTGATGACGATGATCGGCTTGGTCAGAGAGACTTCGCGGGCGGCGGAGAGGAACGAGGCCGCGTCGCCGATGGTCTCCATGTAGATGACGATGGACTGCGTGCGCGGATCGCTGCCGTAGTAATCGATGAGGTCGCCCCAGTTGACGTCCAGCATGGAGCCGATGGAGACGAAGCCGCTGAAGCCTACATTTTCGCGCAAACTCCAGTCCAGCACCGCCGTGCACAGGGCGCCGCTCTGGCTGATGAAGGCCACGTTCCCCGGACGCGCCATGGCGTTGGCGAAAGTGGCATTCAGCCCAGTGATGGGGTTCATGACGCCCAGGCAGTTCGGACCAATGATGCGCATGCGGCCCTGAATGGCCTCCATGATCTGCGTCTCAAGCCGTTGGCCGGCCTCTCCCGTCTCCTTGAAGCCGGCCGAGATGACGATGCCGCCGGGCACGCCCATGGAAACGCAATCCGTCAAAAGAGCGGGGACGCCTTCGGCCGGAGTGCAGACGACCACCAGGTCGGGAACCTCGGGAAGCTCGCGCACGCTGGGATAGGAGCGGATGCCGAGAATATTAGGCCGCTTGGGATTGACCGGATAAATGGTGCCGCCAAAGGGACTGCTGATCAAGTTCCACAACACAGTGCGGCCCACGGAACCGGCACGCTCACTGGCGCCGATCAGGGCCACGCTCTTGGGCTTGAAAATCCAGTCCAACGGATGGCTGTCGGCACGCAGCACATCGTGAGAGGGACTGACGCTGGAGGGAGGGATTTTGCCGATTGGGCTCATACAGGTTTCCCTTCTTGCTAACGCGGAAATGCCTCGCCAGCATCCTACACCGCGGATGCCATACGAGGCTGAGAAAATGGGGACGGCAACCCTCCCAAGGTGCGCCGAGCAGGAAAAACGCGCGGCCGGGAGCTGTCAGGAATCGTGCAGAGGGCGGCTTAAGACAAATTCTTGAGCCGGCAAAAAGTCTTCATGCGCCGCGGCGCGAGGGCGGAGAAAGCGGAGGATGCTGTCGCGCCCCGCCTCCGGCGCGGACCAGAAACACGCCGGCGGCAACCCCGGCAAGGGTGCCGCACCAGAACGGAAGATGGGTGAGTACCACGGCCATTTGCAGCGCCAGGAAGGCGCCCATGAACAAAAATCCCGCGCCCAGGCGGCGCAATGGGGCCAAAGACGCCGGGTCGGGAGCCCAGTGGGAGGGAAACAGACGCTCCGGATTGCGCCGTAAGTAAGCTCCAGACAACGCGATGACCGTACCGGCAAGAACCAGAAACCATTCAACAGGAGGCATGTTTACCCAGGTCCATGGAAGAAACTTGTATGCCAGTATGAAACTCGTTTTTCCGCAGACACAAGTATCAATGGTGTGTCCCCCGGCCGGATGGCCGGACAAGCCGCTTCCTGGAGGTTCGTCACCGCGTAAAACAGCCCGGCAGTGCTACAATCTAGGTTGCGGCACTCCTCTAGAATTTTCCGCACGGACGATACGAACTTGGCACAAGAGACGCAGCCCCAGAGCCTTACCTACGCCGACGCTGGCGTGGACATTGAGCACGCTAACCGCACGAAACAGCGCATCAAGTATCTTGCGCACCGCACCTTCAACAAGTGTGTGCTGAGCGAGATCGGCGGCTTCGGCGGCCTTTTCCAGGTGGACAAGAAAAAGTTCGCGGACCCCGTGCTGGTGAGCAGCGTGGACGGCGTGGGCACCAAGCTGAAGCTCGCCTTTGAAATGGGCGTGCACCACACCGTGGGCGGCGACCTGGTGAACCACTGCGTCAACGACATTGCCGTGCAGGGCGCCACGCCACTGTTCTTTATGGACTATCTGGCCGTAGGCAAGCTGGAGCTGGAGATCGCCGAAAAGATTGTGAGCGGCCTGGCCGAGGCCTGCAAGCATAACGGCTGCGCCCTCATCGGTGGCGAAACCGCCGAGATGCCGGGCTTCTATCCCGATGGCGAGTACGACCTGGCGGGCTTCATTCTGGGCGCGGTGGATCGCGAAAAGATCATCACCGGCAAAGACGTGCAGGTGGGCGACGTGCTGGTGGGACTGCCTTCCACCGGTCTGCACACCAACGGCTATTCGCTGGCCCGCAAGCTGATGTTCCAGGTGGCGGGCTACACGCCGGACACCTACGTCAACGAGATCAAGGGCAAGGTTGGCGGCGAGCTGATGAAGCAGCACAAGAGCTACTGGCCCATTGTGCGCCGCGTGGTGGACGCCGAGTGCGTTTCGGCCATGGCGCACATCACCGGCGGCGGCATCACCGAGAACCTGCCGCGCGTGCTGCCCAAGAACGTGAGCGCCCTGGTGGAACTGGGAAGCTGGCCCGTGCTGCCCATCTTCGAGCACATGCAAAAGATCGGCAACATCGAACAGCCGGAGATGATGCGCACCTTCAACATGGGCATCGGCATGATCCTGGTGGTACCGGCTAAGAAGTTCAAGAAGGTGCAAACCATTCTGGATCGCGCCGGCGAGAAGGGTCACGTCATCGGCCGCATCGTCAAGGGCGACCGCAAGGTGCAGTACACCTAAACGCAAAGTGAATTTTGAGAAATCGCGGGTTGGCCATAAGGCCGCCCGCGATTTTTTTGCGCGGAGATCATGTGCGGCAAAGAAGCGATCAGGCGTGGGTGCGCAGCGCGGCCGGAAAGGCCGTGGCGCGGACTTCCTCATGGCTCTGCACCTCGCAGACGATGTAGAGCGGGCGCTGCTTGATTTCGTTGTACACGCGTCCCACATATTCGCCGACCACGCCCAGGCCCAGCAGTTGAATGCCGACGAGGAAGGCCATGGCAATCCCCAGCCAGGCCCATCCGGGAAGCCACTGCCCGCTCCAGAGGCGCGCGCCAATCGCGCCAATGGCACCGGCCATGCCCGCCACGGTCAGCACCAAGCCGGTAAAACTCACCATGCGCAGCGGTACCACGGAGAACGAGAGCACGCCATCCACGGCCAGGGCCATCATTTTGCCGAGAGAATACTTGGTCACATCGGCCCGGCGCGAGGCGCGCTCATAGGGCACGCCCACCTGACGGAAACCGATCCAGCTCGACATGGCGCGCAACAGGCGATGTTGTTCCCGCATGCGCAGCATGGCATCCACGGCGCGGCGATCCAGCAGGCGGAAGTCGCCGGCGTCCTGCGGAATCTGCGTCTCCGAAAGGCAATTCATCAGGCGATAGAAGCACTGCGCCGTGGCCAGCTTGAACCAGCTCTCTCCCTGGCGCGAGGAGCGCACGCCATAGATCACCTCGTAGCCTTCCCGCCAGCGTTCGAGCATTGGCAGCAGAACGGCAGGAGGGTCTTGCAGATCCACGTCCATGATGGCCACGCAGCGGCCGGAGGCGTACTCCAGCCCGGCGGAGACGGCACGCTGGTGTCCGAAGTTGCGCGAGAGGTGAATGACCTTCACATGCTTGTCGGCGTCGAAGAGGGTCTGCAGAGCGGCGGCGGTGTCGTCGGTGGAACCGTCGTTGACGAAAATCAACTCATAGCTGGAGACGGCCGGAGACAGCACGGCGGTCAGCTCCTGATGACACAGCGCGACAACTTCCTGCTCGTTGTAGCAGGGCAGAACAACGGACAACTCGCACTTGGGCAGTCGTTCGCTCACGGGGCCATTATACGGACACCGCGCGCGAGCCACCAGATGAGGATGCTGGCACGATGGGAAAAATGCGCACCATTATGGAATCTGCGGGACACGCTCCTGGGGTGTACCCGCATCACGGCGGCGGTAGATCTCAAAATTCTTCATGTGCCGGACGGGAACATACTCCTGCGCCAGGTAATCCCGCAATGCGGGAAAACTCTGCAGAAACTGCTCGGAGTCGAGATCCGAATAGGTGATGGTGCGCAACTGGTCGCCGCGGGTGACGATGAAGTAGGTGGGAGCGGCGCGCTCGACCTGCTGGGCCGCCTCCGGCAGCCACTCCGGCGGCGACCAGCGGGAGATCAATCCCAGGTTAAGCGGGAAGCGCGTCGGCGGTTCATGTCCGGAAATGAAGTAAACCAGCGAATTGCTGCCCCAGAGGAAAACCTTGTCCTCGGGGCGCGCATTCTGCCGCAGATAATCGAGCACCTCGATCTGTCCATCCAGGAATTCCACGCTGATTGCGCCGGGATAGCTTGCGTAGGATACCGCGGGAGACTTGCACCACAGACTCAACTGGTGGTAACGCAAGAGCTCGCGGACATACTCGTCCGGAAGAGGCAGGAAGCAGAAATTCAACACCGCCACCCAGAGCAGGACCACGGCAACACGCAAACCGCGGCGGCGCAGAGCGTCCGCACCCTGCTGCAAAAGCTCCAGCAACGCCACAGCCGTGTATCCCCCGGCCGCAGCCAGGAAGGGATAGCAACCGGTGAAGTAGTAATCGTGAAAGCGTACCTGCACCACGGCCGTGCTCAACACGGCGAACGCCGCCAGCAGAAGCGGCATGAAGCGCGGAAGGTTGCGGCGGAAATAAGCCAGGATCGCGGCGGCGGCCAGTGGCCCCAGCACGAACGGCGGCAGCACTCCACCAAGGCGTATCAGCGCCAAACGCAGGTAATGCGGCTCGTACTTCACGGCCTCGGCGGCGTAACGCGGCAACACCACAAACTGCGACTCATAAAAAGCCGGCCATGCGCCCTGCACGGCCAATCCGGCAATCGCCAGCAGCACTGCTGCGGCACACGCACCCAGGACCACGCCGCAGCGCAACAGGCATTCGCGCCAGGAGGCGCGCAGCGCCAGCCGCGGAGGGCGGGCGCCAAGTTGCTCCATGTCGAGCAATGCCATCAGCAGCAGGAATGGAACGGCAACGGCAAAAGTGTATTTAAGCAGAAAAGCAAAGGCCATCAGCAGTCCGGCCAGCACGTAGCGCAAGCGCCAATGGATGCCCTGCCAGCGCAGCAACAGACAGATGCCGAGCGCACAAACGCCCTGGTACATCTCCGGCTGCGCAATCCAGTAATACATGAAGCGGCTATGCCATGCCGCGTATAGGATCAGGGCCACACTGGCGCCAAACACGCCCAGCAGCGGGCGCACAAGGCGGTAAAGCAGAAGGCAGCCCAGTGCTGCGAGCAGAATGTCCATGGCCGCCGGCGACCAGAAGACGCGACCGAAGACCGCGCCTACGGCTGCGGACACGTAGAAGATGGCGGGCGGCTTGTTGTCCCATATGTCGCGATAGAGGACTTTGCCGTGCAGAAGAGAGTTGCCAACGGTGAGGTAAGTTCCCTGGTCACGTCCCGGCGGAGTGGAGATGCAGGGCAGCAAAGTGAGCACGACGTAGATCACCGCCAGGGCCAGCACCAGCCACTCCGCGACCGGACTAAGGCGCAACGGTGCGCAGGCCGATGGGCCAGCGTTCCTGGCTGGCGGATGGGCGGCGGGTGGCTGCTGGCCCTGATGCAAAGCGGGAGTGTACATGAGAAGCCATCATACGAACAGGGGAGGATACGGGCAACACTCGAAAGTCACCTGCGCCGAAGGTGACCGATGCCTCGCGCTATACTCGGAGGTGCCCATGACCAAACTTGGCATTCTTCTCTCCGGACGTGGCTCGAACTTCCTGGCGATTGCGGAAAGCATCCGCCTGGGACACATCGATGCCGAAATCGCCCTTGTCGTCAGCAATCGCGAGGACGCACCTGGCATTACCGCCGCGCAGGCGCTCGGACTGCCCACGCTGGTGCTGCCCAGTCAGGGTCGCAAGCGCCAGGAGCACGATGAAGCCGTGGTGGACGCCCTGCGCCGTGCCGGAGCCGAGTGGATCGTCCTCGCCGGATACATGCGCCTGCTCTCCCCTTGGTTCGTGCACCAGTTCGCCGGACGCATCCTGAACATTCATCCTTCGCTGCTGCCCGCCTTCCCCGGTCTGGACGCGCAGAAGCAAGCCTTCGACTACGGCGTGCAGTTCAGCGGATGCACCGTGCATTTTGTGGACGAGCATCTGGACCACGGCGCCATCATCCTCCAGAAGTCCGTGCCCGTTCTTCCCACCGACGACGAGCACACGCTGGCCGATCGCATTCTGGTGCTGGAGCACATTGCCTACAGCGAGGCGCTGGCGCTGGTGCTCTCCGGCAAGTACCGCGTGGAAGGCCGCCGCGTACTGCCGCTGTAGAGTTCCGCGCGAGCAGACGCAAAAAGGCGTGGGCCGCGGCCCACGCCTTAACTTTTTCCGCCGCCAGGAAACCTAGTACAGGTGGAAGGTGACCTGCATATTGGCTTCAACATTGACGGGCCGTCCGTCCTTGGTGCCCGGCTCGAAGCGCCATTGCAGCGCCGCTTCAATGGCCTTCTCGTCCAGTCCCATGCCCAGCGATTGCACCACGGTGATGTCGTGCGGCTTGCCGTCGGTGCCGATGATGACGTGCAGCGTCACCGTCCCCTGATATTTGCTGCGGCGCGCTTCATCGCTGAACTCCGGCTCCACGCGGTGAATAATGCGCGGCGGGCTGACGCCTCCGCCGATGTGATAAACGCCGCCGCCTATGCCGCCGCCGCGTCCCGGTCCCACCCCTGGCCCGGTGCCGGAACCCACGCCGCCACCCTTGCCTGAACCAATGCCGCCGCCCACGCCAGTGCCATTGGAAGGCGGCCCCAACACTTTGGCGAGCGGATCGCCCATCTGGTTGCCCTGGGGCAGCTTGATCTGCGGCGGAACAACCACGGTGGGCGCAACCTGCAATTTGGCATTATCCGGCGGCAAAACCGCCGGCGGAGTTATCTGCTCCTTGCTCAGCTTGGGCAGCGCGCCCTTGCTCGCCGGGTTGACGTCGTGCGAGCCGCCGCCACCACCGCCGCCCACCTGAGTCTTGGACTGCTTCATGATGTAGGGGCTCACGTCCACGGCTTCGCCGGTGACCGCCACCTTGATCTGCGGGACGTTCTTCACCGTCCACGTGGCCAGCCAGACCAACAGCCCCAGAATGGCGATGTTGAGTACAAAAGAGGCAACAAACGAGCCCTTACGTACTTCGTAGAGTCCGTAGCCGTCGCCAAAGAGCGTGGGCAGAATATCGTGCTGCTCCTGGCCTGCGGGTGTTTTTACCGGAATTTTAGGATCGGGTGCGGACATACACGTTTCAGTATAAATCGGCGCTCATAAGCCTTGCCAATAAAACACCTTGCGAAGGCGTTTCACGCATCGAGGACAATCACTTGGCGGAATTCCGCAAGCTGGAATTCACATAGGAACGATCAGGCGTAAGGCGCGCGGGGCCACGGCAAACTCGGCCGGGGTATGGCACAGGAGTTCCCCGTCGGCCCAGATCTCCAGCGGCTCCGGACTTTCCGCAAAGGTCTGCACCGTGCGCCGGTAGGCAACTTCGGGAACCTCCACGTGGCGGCCGGAGTAAATCTTGTGAATGTGGCGCAGCACCTTGCCCAGCGGCAATTGCGGCACAAAGCACAGGTCCAGCTCACCATCGTTCATGCGCGCCCGCGGCAACATGCGCATGCCGCTGCCATACGCCGGAGCGTTGCCGATGGAGGCAAACAGCGCGGCCCCCTCGAAGGTGGACTCGTGACCCGCGGCGTCAAAGCTGTGCAGACGCACCTGCGGCGCACGATACCCGAAGAGCGCGCGCAAGGCGGCCAGCATGTATCCGCCGTGGCGGCGCAGCCAGCCCGGCATGCGGCTGGCCCGGCGGTTGGTCTCGGCGTCCAGCCCAAGCCCCGCAATGCCGGCGAAATAGATGGTTCGCTGCACTTCGGCGCTGGCCTCGGCGTGGTGCAGATGATGGCGCATGATGACCGGCCCCAGAGGCGCATCGGGAGGCGCAAAGCGCCCGTCGGCGTCGGCAAAGGTCAGCGAATCAACCTCGGGCAAAACGTCCGGCGCGGGCGCGACCAGGGGAAGGATGGTGCCCATGTCCAGGGTGCGCACGTTGTCGCCGCGGTCCAGAAAGCGCTGCCAGGCGGCCAGCGCAACCGGCACGGAAGAGATTCCGTTGCAGCGGGCAAAGTCGTTGGCGCTGCCCAGGGGCACCACCAGCAGAGGCACTCCCGAGTAGGCCAGAGCGGGCAGCACGCGGTTTACCGCGCCGTCACCGCCAAACACCAGCACGGCCTCAGGCAGATCGTTGGGCTCCAGTATGTTGCCGCGGAAGATGTTGACGCGCGGATCGGCGAAGGCGTCCATGGCGCCCGTCTTCCTAGCCAAGTGATGGATGGCTGCAACCCGCACGCGAAGATTGTACTGCGACCGGCGGGAATGCCAAGCAAAACTCCGCGCCGGAAATTTGCGCTGCGTAACCCGCTTCGGGGCCAGTTCTGGAGCGGTTCCAGAGAAGCCATTCCGTCCCAAGACCGTTTTCTACCGCCGTTCCCTGCTGGTCACGACGGCCCTTGGCTTGTGGCTTCGGGGTGCACCCTGCCTGGAATCGCTTTAGCGCAGAACTCCGGCGGCAAGATCGGCGGCGGCCTGTTGCAGGCTGGCCGCAGTGCCCAGATCGCGCCAGTAAACGCCGTCCACGTGATAGGCACGGATCGATTCGTTCTCCCCGGCCAGGCGCAAATAGGTGCCGATAATGGGAAACACCGCCGCCGTGTCCATGCGCGAGAAAATCTCAGGGGCCAGAACGTGTACGCCGCAAAAAGCCAGCGCTTCCGCCTCCGGCGCGGGACGCACGATCTCCGGCTCCCGGCCGCGCGTGTGGCGCCCGCAGAGCAATCCCGCGGAGTCGAAGAGTAACTGGCGGCTGCCCTGGCGATGCTGTACGGCCAGGGTGGCCATGGCGCGCCGCTCATCATGCTCCCGCAGCAGCGCGTTCAGGTCGATGGCGCTGAGCACGTCCACGTTGTGCACCAGCACTGGACCGCGATAGCCGTCGCGCAGCAGCAGAGACGCCGCCTGCTTCAATCCGCCACCGGTATCCAGCAGCTCCGGCTCGCGCGAGACGGCGACCCTCATGCCAAAATTGTCGTGCGCACGGAGATGTTCAATCAACAGGTCGGCGAAGTGATGCGCGTTGATGACCACGTCCTCGATACCGAAGCCGCGCAGGCGCTCCAGCGTGATCTCCAGCAGCGTGCGGCCGTTCAACTCCACCAGCGCCTTGGGACGCGAATCGGTGAGCGGACGCAAGCGCGTGCCCAGCCCCGCGGCCAGCACCATCGCCCTCATCGCGCCCACGTCTCCTGCTCGCGATGGCGCAGCACCACGCGCACGCCCACGCGCCCGGCAAGGCGTTTGGCCGCCTGCTCCGCCAGGTACACCGAGCGATGCTGCCCGCCGGTGCAGCCAAAGGAAACCATCAGGTGAGCAAAGCCGCGCGCCGTGTAGTTGGCCACGCTCGCATCCACCAGGGCCATGGCGTGCTCCAGAAAACGATGCACGCTCTCCTGCTGTTCCAGATATTCGACGACCTCGCGGTCGCGCCCACTCTGGCGCTTGAAGCGCTCCTCGCGCCCGGGATTGGGCAGGCAGCGCGCGTCGAAGACGTGTCCGCCGCCGTTGCCGCTCTCGTCCTGCACCGGACCGCGATGAAAGCTGAAGCTGGTGACAGTCACCGTGAGCCCTTCGGATTTTTCTTCCGGCTGCGCCACGCGGTAGAGCTTCTCGTTGCCCACCATCTCCGTAAAGGCCGCGGTCAGCGCGGGCAGCGCGATGGGCAGCGCGGCATTGTGCAGCAGCCAGCGCAGGTTGCGCAGCGCATAGGGAACACTCTGCAGGAAGTGCGCCTTGCGCTCGTAAAAGCCGCGAAAACCATAGGCACCCAGCGCTTGCATCAGACGCACATAAACGTAGGCGTAGTAGGTGGCAAGGAACTCTTCGCGAGGAATGCTGACGTATTGGCCGAGCGCGTCGAGGTACTCGTCCAGCAGTTGCGCGCGCAACGCGGGAGGCAGGTCGGCCTTGGCGTCAAACAGCAGCGAGGCAATGTCATACTGCAAGGCGCCGCGGCGCCCGCCCTGGTAGTCCAGAAAATACGGCTGCCCGTTGTGCAGCATTACGTTGCGCGATTGAAAATCGCGGTAGAGGAAAAAGTCCTGGCGCGCGCTCATCAACAAATCCGTGAGGCACGAGAAATCTTCTTCCAGTTCCTGCTCATGAAAGTTCACTCCCGCCAGGCGCAGGAAGTAATACTTGAAATAATTGAGGTCCCAGGCAATGGACTGGCGATCGAAGCTGGCGCGCGGATAGCAGACGCTGTAATCGAGGTCGCGCGCGGCCTCCACCTGGAAGCGCGGCAGGGTGCGGACCACGGCGCGATAGGCGTCCACGGCCGCGGGCGCGATCTCCGCGCCGTTACGATGAGCCATCAGGAATTGATAGAGCGTGGTGTCGCCGAGGTCCTGCTCTAGGTATGCGCCCTGCGCAAGATCCTCGGCGTAGATCTCCGGCACGGGCAGGCCATGAGCAAGAAAGTGGCGGGTAAAGGAGACGAACGCGCGATTCTCTTCGGCCACGTTGTAACAGATGCCGACCGCCGAATGACCGCCCCCGCCGAGGCGCACGATCACCCGCCCCGAGCCGCCCAGGCCGCCCTGCACCGGCTCCACGAGCGTGGGCGCGGCGCCAAACTTTTCTGCAAACAACTTTTCGAGAATATCCACTCTCTGTCTCTCAATCCGCGAGAAAAGTATCCGTGTTGCGGGCCGGTAAAGTAAAGCCGTCCCTGGGAAACCGGCCGCCCCGAGCGCACGATTTTTTTGTGACGCGGAGTCACCCGGGCCGCTAAGATGGTCGGGACCATGAATAGCCAGGAAAACAGCAACGAACCCAAGCGCGGGCTGATCGCCAGCGGCATCCACAACCTGTTTGCGTTGTTCTTCGGCATTACGCCGCCAGCCCGCGGGCAGGAGGGCTTTTACGCCGCCATCATGCTGGGTATTGTCGTCGCCATCATCGTGGTGGGCTGGGTGTTTATGCGCGTTCTGCTGCACATGCTGATGAGTTAGAGCGCGGCTCTGAATAAACCCATAAACAGATTTCCTCAGTGGCTAAAGCCCTTGAATTCTCGCGGCTTTTACGGCACGGCTGAAGCCGTGCCCTGACAGATTCCGACTTGCCCAGAGTCTCGCTAGCGCGGCCGTCTCTTTTCCCTAGCGATCCTTCTTCAGAAACCCGGCAAACTCGCGCGCCGAGGCAAATTCGCGGCGGAACTCCTCGCGGCCCAAGCATTCACGCAGGCGGCGCAGCTCCTTTTCGCAAGCCTCCAGGGCGGCGGCAATGTTCTCGCGATTGCTGCCCGCCACCTGCTGCCACATCACCGGATCGCTGAAGGCCAGACGCAGCATGGAGCGCAAGCCTCCGGCGTGAACCTGCAGCGCGGGGTCGTCCGCGCTCTCAAAGGCATCGCGCAAGGTCATGGCCAAGGCCGTGGAGAGCATCTGCGGCAGGTGGCTGGTGTAGGCCAGGGTGCGATCATGGGCGGCGGGAGTGACGTGCACAATCCTGGCGCCGATGGACGCCAGCGCCAACTCCAGCTTGCGCTGTGCGTCGGTGCGAGTGTGCGTATCCAGAGGGGTCAAGGCCCACACGGCATTCTGGTAAAGATCGGCCGCGGCATGTTCCAGGCCGCTGACTTCGCGCCCCGCCAAGGGATGGCCGGGCAGCACTCGCGAGGCCGCGTCGGAACCGAAGATGCGCCGCGCCGCCTCGGCAAAGGCCAGCTTGGTGCTGCCCACATCGGTAACCAGCGCGCCCGGCTTGAGCACCGGAGCCATCTCCTCCAACAGGCGGATGCTGGTTTCCACCGGCGTGCAGAGCACCACCAGGCCGGCGTCGCGGACGGCCTCCAGCAAAGAGGTTGAGCCGCCGTCGATGGCCTTCATCTCCAGGGCTCGCTCCAGCAACACCTGCCGGCCGCAGCCAAGGATTTCCGTGGCCACTCCGGCGCGCTTGAAGGCCAGCGCCAGCGAGCCGCCCATCAGCCCCAGGCCGACGATGGTGACGCGCCCCAGTGCGCTCACGAACGCTCCAGAATATCGGTGGACTGCAAGCGGCGCATGGAGGCCAGGATGGCCGTGTAGATGGTGGCCAGTTCTTCGTCCGGCAGAGGGCCCTCATTGCAACGCGCCACGTTGGCCAGCACCACGGCTTCGCGCTTGGGCTCATAGACGGCCATGCGCTGCTCCTGCTTGAAGTGTCCAATGGCCAGCACGCAGCGGGCCCTCTGGTTGAAGAGGTCCACCAGCTTCTCGTCGAGGGCGTCGATCTCCGCGCGCAGGCGGTTCAACTCGTTTGCGTCCATGGCACTCCGTTTCCTTCTCTGCCGCCGCGGGCGGACGGGGACTTACTGTTCGTATTGACGGATCCAGGCATCCTGCTCGGCCTGCAAGAACTTGTCAATCCATCCGATGTAGGTCTTTCCTTCGGCGTCCTTGCCCGTCCAAACGCGGGTGTTCGGCTCCAGGTGGGCATCGCCCGACCCCAGGGAAATCTTCTGCGCCGACTCCACGGCGCGGGTGGCAGACGCGAAGTCGTCGGCATAGAACTGCATGGTCATCAGTCGGTCGTTGAAGAACGTCATCTCCAGGCGGCCCGCTTGCCCGGCCACCTTCTGCTGCTTGGCGCTGATGATAAGCAGGCGATAGGGTGGGCGCGTGTCGCTGGGCAGCGGAGTGTGGTCGTACACAATGTCAAACGTGCCGGCCATCATGTGCAGCTTGCGCTCCACGGCCTCCAGGCTTTCTCCGCTGGAAAGTCCCGGAGCCAAAGGGCTGGGCTTGAACTTGGCGCCCTGCTGACGGTGGCAGGAGGCCGTCCAGGACAGCAACAACAAAAACAGCGCACCGTAGATAAAACTCTTTCGCATGATCATGGCAGTATGGAAAAAGTATAAGGTCACCGGCCGCGGGATGCGAACCGGAATGCCGCAGGGGTGCCCGAACGTGCATCCCCGGGAATGCACAACCGTGTGCGACTGGCCATTTCCCGGGACGTTACAATATGACGCTATGACTATTGCTCTTTTAGTAATTGCACGCGACCTTTCCTCCGGCTGGGGCATCCCATAAGTGTTGTCCAAGGTGTAGCATGATCGGTCGCGCTCGAGCGCGCCATCCATAGGAGCCCATCGTTATGCAACGAACAGCAAGCGCCCACTGGCAGGGCGGATTGAAAGACGGCAAAGGAACGGTCTCCACCCAGAGTGGAGTGCTGAACCAGACGCAGTATTCCTTCGGCACGCGCTTTGAAGACGGCATTGGCACCAATCCCGAAGAGTTGATTGCGGCGGCCCACGCGGGCTGCTTCTCCATGGCGCTGTCGGCACAGTTGGACGGCGCGGGCCTGAAGGCCGAGTCGATTGACACCAAGGCGAACCTGACCTTCGAGAAGACCGCTGAGGGCTTCTCGGTGACGAAGATCCATCTTGAACTGAGTGCCAAAGTTCCCGGCGCCGATGCGGCGACATTTCAAAAAGCGGCGGCCGACGCTAAGGCTGGCTGCCCCATCTCCCGTTTACTGAAGGCAGAAATTACGCTGGACGCCAAGCTGGTGTAACGCCACTGGCGAAAATTGAGTACGGGCACGGGGAACCTCGGCTCCCCGTGCCCGCCAGTCCGGCACAAGAACCATGGAATGCCGGCGGGGAATCCGAATCGAGACGTTTATGACGACCATGACCGCACACCGCTCTCCTGTAGAAACTTCCTTTGCAACAAAACAACTGGGGAACTCCGACCTGTGGCTCACGCCCATCGGCTTTGGGGCTTGGGCCATTGGCGGCGGCAACTGGGATTACGGCTGGGGCCCGCAAGACGATCGCGAATCGGTGCAAGCCATCGTTCGCGCCATCGAAGGCGGCGTCAATTGGATTGACACAGCCGCCATTTACGGGCTGGGCCGCTCGGAAGAAGTTGTGGCCCGCGCGCTGGCGCAGCTTTCCCGCCAGCCCTACGTTTTCACCAAGTGTTCCATGCGCTGGGACAGGGAGCGCAAGATTTATCGCAGCCTGAAAAAGGAATCCGTGCGCGAGGAGGTGGAGAACTCTCTGCGCCGCCTGCAACTGGACACCATCGACCTGTACCAGGTGCACTGGCCCGATCCCGAAGGAGAGATCGAAGAAGGCTGGACGGAGCTGGCCAGCCTGAAGCAGGAGGGCAAACTGCGCTGGATTGGCGTGTCGAACTTCAGCGTGGAGCAGATCAAGCGGGTGCAGAAGATTGCCCCGGTCACCTCTCTGCAGCCGCCGTTCTCTTTGCTGCATCAGCAGGTGGCGCAGGAGGTTCTTCCCTACTGCCGGCAGCAAGGCATCGGCGTCATCAACTACTCGCCCATGGCCAGCGGCCTGCTCACGGGACGCATGACGGCCGAGCGCATTGCCAAAATGCCCGCGGATGACTGGCGCCAGCGCGCGCCGCACTTCCGCGAACCCGCACTCTCGCGCAATCTGAAGCTGGTGGAAGTGCTGCGCGCCATTGGCCGCGAGCACGACGTGGAGCCGGGCGTAGTGGCCATTGCCTGGACGCTGCACAATCCGGCCGTAACCGCGGCGATTGTGGGCGCGCGCCGCGCCGATCAGGTGGACGGCATCCTGCCGGCCGCCGAGTTCCGCCTGAGCAACGAAGAGGCCGCCACCATCGACAGCTTCCTCAGAAACAACCCGGTCTAACGCGGGTCGATTGCAAAACACAAAGGGCAGCCGGCGAGGCTGCCCTTTGTTCATGCGGAATTCTCTGCGCTATTCCGCCGGCTTTTGCTCGGCCAGCTTTTGCAGCGATTCGCCGAACGGTGCGGTGGCCACGCCGCGCTCGGTGATGATGGCTCGGATGTACTTGGCGGGAGTCACGTCGAAGGCGGGGTTTTCCACCAGCACGCCGGTGGGTGCAATCTGCTTGCCGCCGATGTGCGTCACCTCCCGCGGCGAGCGCTGTTCGATGGGAATGCCCGAACCGTCGGCGGTCTCCAGGTCAACGGTGGAGAACGGCGCGGCGATGTACATGGGAATGCCGTGCTCGCGGGCCAGGATGGCCACCGAGTAGGTGCCGATCTTGTTGGCCGTGTCGCCGTTGGCGGCAATGCGGTCGGCACCCACAATGACCGCCTGGATTTTGCCCTTGGCCATCATGTAGCCAGCCATGTTGTCCGAGATGAGGGTGACGGGAATGTTGTCCTTCATCAGTTCCCAGGCGGTAAGGCGGGCACCTTGCAGAAAAGGGCGGGTTTCATCGGCAAAGACGTGCAGCTTTTTGCCCGATTCCACCGCCGCGCGGATGACGCCGAGCGCGGTGCCGTAACCGGCCGTGGCCAGGGCGCCGGCGTTGCAGTGGGTCAGTACGCCGCCCTCGGCGGGCAGCAGCGGCGCGCCGTTGGCGCCCATGGTGCGGTTGGTGGCAATGTCCTCGTGGTAAATGGCCAGCGCTTCGTCGATCAGCATCTGCTTGATGAGCGGCAATGGGCGGGTGCTGAGCTCCTCGAAGCGGCGCTGCATGCGGCGGATAGCCCAGAAGAGATTGACGGCCGTGGGACGGGTCTCGCCCATCAGACGGCAGATCTGGCCGAAACCGTTGCGAAACTCGGAGATACCCTTTGCATCCAGATCGCGTGCGCCCAGGGCAATGCCCATGGCGGCGGCACAGCCAATGGCGGGCGCGCCGCGCACAATCATGGTGCGGATGGCGTCGGCCACTTCTTCATGCGTCCGGCAGTTGACCCAGACTTCCTCGGTGGGAAGCTTGGTCTGGTCGATAAAAAGCACTCCGTTGTCGGTCCACTTCAGGGTTTCAAGCACAGATGTTTGTCCAGAAATCGGGGATGAAATACTTGCAAATTCAGTGTAAATCCTGGACTCAGAAAATTCGAACCATGGCCGTTCGGCCAACAGAAATCACAAGAAAACAATCTTAGGCAATAGCGCAAGGCGCCGGATTAGTGCTAGAAACAAGATGGAAGCCCATACGGCTTCCATGGAGAAATGCCTTGAAAAAGACTCTGGTAGCCGTTCTGGCTGGTGTTCTGCTGCTGACGGCGGCGATGCCGGCGTTCGCCAAGAAGCACCACCACAAGCACCACCATCATCATCCCCACGTTGCCGCGCAGGTTCAGTAATCCGCGCCTGGAAACGCAAATCCCTCCGCCTGATGACGGAGGGATTTTCTGTTTGCGTTATTCCTTCGGAGGCTCGGGCGGCAGTTTGTGCGCCGCCCGCAGCCCGCGCGCCATCTCGATGATCTGGACGCTGTAGCCGTCGGGATCGAAGACCAAGGCCCAGCGGCCAAAGGGGTCCTGGCGCGGGCCCACGGCGATTTTGCCGAAGCGGCGGCGTATCTCGGCCACCGCCTTGTCCATGTCATCCACGTAAATGCCCAGGCTCATGCCGTTGGAGGGGCTTACCTTGACCTCTTCGCCCTCGGGATGCAGGCCGATGATGATATTGCCGGCGTCGAACTGCGACCAGTTGGATTGCACAATGAGCGGCTTCAATCCCAGCACGTCGCGATAAAAGGCGACGCTCCGCTCCATTTCACGCACTACCACCATGACCAGACCAAGTTTGCCGAACATCATTGCCATCCCGCTCCCCGGCCGCATCGCGGCCCGACAGAACATAGTATTCCGCGTCCGGCGGTGAGGCAATCCGCCGCGCGCGCTACTGGATTGGATGACGCAGGTGCTCGGCGCGAACCTCGCTGGCGGTAAAGATCGACACAAAAGGCACTCCGGCCGCGGCCGCTTCCACCGCGGGACGGCCCTTGGCCTCTTCGCGCTCCACCAGGCACATGACGCCGGCCACTTCAAACCCGAACTCGCGTGCCGCCTGAATGGCCTGGATCGTCGATCCGCCGGTGGTGCACACGTCATCCACAATCACCACGCGGGCGCCCTTTTCGCGGAAGCCCTCGATGCGCTGGCCCATGCCGTGCGCCTTCTCCGCCTTGCGCACCAGGAAGCCGTGAATCAGGTTGTAGAGCAGTCCCGCCGACTGATCTCTGGTGCGCCACTGCACGGACTGCGCCGAAAGCATGGCCACGGCCACCACGATTGGATCGGCGCCCATGGTAAGGCCGCCAATGGCCTGCGGGTTCCAGCCGCGCTCCATGATCTCATCGAAGAAGACGCGGCCCGTCAGGCGCGCGCCCTCGGCGTGCAGAGTGGTGGTGCGGCAGTCAATGTAGTAATCACTGGTGGCGCCGCTGGAGAGCTTGAACTCGCCGAGGCGGAAGGATTGCTGCGAGAGCAAGGTCAACAGTTGTGCGCGGGCTTCAGACATGGCTCAACCTTAGCAAGCGTCCGGCGCACGGGGCAAGGGAATCTAATGCCCCGTCAGATGAGTGAAGCCCTTGGTCTGGATGAAGAGCGCGGCAAAAAGCGCGCCGTTGTAGCCCATATGCACCAGGGTGGAGGCAGCCAGCGAGCGCCAACGCCAGCGCACGGCGGTGAGCGCGCCGCCCACGGCCACGATCATGCCTACCTGCGCCCAGGAGCCTCCCAGTTGCGCGCTGTGCACCCCGCCAAACAGGATGGCCGTCACAAGCAATGAGGTCACGCCTCCCAGGCGGCGCGCCAGGGCCGGAAACAAAAGTCCGCGAAAGAGGACTTCCTCCACAAACGGCGCAAAGGCCACGCCAAACAGCATCATCAGCCAGGCATCCAAAGGGGTGCGGATCATCTGGTCAATGGGCAGTTCGGGCGGTGTGGGCAGCAGAGCGCTGGCGCCCTGCGCGGCCACCGCAAGCACCACGCCCGAGACCAGCAAAATGCCCCAGCGCCGCGGCCACCGCCAGTGCAAGGCATCCAACATGCCCATCTGGTGATACTTCGCGAAGAGCCGCCAGAGCATGGCCAGCAGCATCAGGTAAGCAAGAAGCTGCGCCGGCAGAAGAACCTGCGGATTGCTTGCCAGCTCGCTGCGGCTCAGACCGCGATAGGCCGGCAGGGCATGGGCCAGGAAAATGGCCGCTACCCCGCAGAAGACAACCGCCAGCAACAGAAAGCCCGCGACGAAGACAACTTCAAGCAATCCGAAGACCGGCTCCGGCTCGGGCGACAAAGCCCAGGAACGTGGCGGAGGAAGAGGCTCGGAGTATTCGGGAAGCGGCGCGGGCGGAGTGGTCACGGTGCGCTCAGAGTACATGGAGGAAGAGGAGGGTTTCAAGATTGAGCCGTTTTGCGGGCGTCCGAGCCCGCAGGCGAAATCCTGAGCGGAGCGAAGGATCATGAGGTTGCGAAGGTTGCACAAGTTGCGCAGGTTTCAGAGGTTTCAGACAAGAAAGTAAAAACTTTGCGGTGCCCCATTCAAGCCCGCAGTTGGCTTGAGTGGGAAAGGAAAACCTCCAGGTGTTTCTTCGTCAATCATCCTTCCCCAACAAAAACAACATCCCCACCCTGGAAACTACGGCCAGGATGGGGTACCCAAAATTTACGCTCCGGCCTTCTTTTCGATCTTCGCCCAGGTGTCTTTGAGCGGCAGCGTGCGGTTAAACACCAGCGCGCCAGGCTTGGAGTCGCGATCGACGCAGAAATAGCCAACGCGCTCGAACTGGTAACGCTCCTCGGGCTTGGCGTCCTTCAGCGACGGCTCCAGTTTCGCATCGGCGATCACTTCCAGCGAGTTCGGATTCAGGTTGTCGAGGAAGGTCTGGCCCTCTTCGAGGTCGCCCGGATCGGCCTTGGTGAACAGCTTGTCGTAGATGCGCACTTCGGCCGTAATAGCGTGCCTGGCGCTGACCCAGTGGATGGTCGATTTCACCTTGCGTCCGTTGGGCGAGTTGCCTCCGCGGCTCGCCGGGTCGTAGGTGCAGCGCACCTCGACGACGTTGCCCGCGGCGTCCTTCACCACCGACGTGCAGGTGACGAAGTACGCGTTGCGCAGGCGAACCTCCTTGCCCGGCGAGAGGCGGTAGTACTTCGGCGGAGGAACCTCGCGGAAGTCGTCCTGCTCAATGTATAGCGCGCGCGAGAAGGGCACCTGGCGCGTTCCGGCCGCGGTGTCCTCGGGGTTGTTGGCCACTTCCACCAACTCTTCCTGACCCTCGGGATAATTCTCGATGACCACCTTCAAGGGCTTCAGCACAGCCATGGCGCGCGGCACGCGCTTGTTCAGGTCTTCGCGCTGGAAGTGCTCCAGCATCTCGATGTCGGTGCTGCCGTTGGTGCGCGAAGCACCGATGGCGGCGCAGAAGTTGCGGATCGCCTCGGCGGTGAAGCCGCGGCGGCGGATGCCGGAGATGGTTGGCATGCGCGGATCGTCCCAGCCGTTGACGCGCTGCTCGCGCACCAGTTGCAGCAGCTTGCGCTTGCTGAGCAGCGTGTAGGTCAGGCTCAGGCGGTCAAACTCGATCTGTTGCGTGGGGAAGATGCCGAGCTGCTCAATGTACCAGCGGTAGAGCGGCTGGTGATCGGTAAACTCCAGGGTGCACATGGAGTGCGTCACCTTCTCCAGTGAATCCGACTGGCCGTGCGCGAAGTCGTACATCGGATAGATGCACCACTTGTCGCCCGTGCGATGATGCGTGGCATGCAGAATGCGGTACATCACCGGGTCACGCATGTTCAGGTTGGGCGAGGCCATGTCAATTTTGGCGCGCAGCACGCGCGAGCCGTCCTCGAACTCGCCGTTCTTCATGCACACGAAAAGGTCCAGGTTCTCTTCCACGCTGCGCGTGCGGTAGGGGCTGTCCTTGCCGGGCTCGGTGAGCGTGCCGCGGTGCTCGCGAATCTCTTCGGCCGTAAGGTCGTCCACGTAAGCCTTGCCGGCCTTCACCAGTTGCAGCGCCCACGCGTAAAGCTGGTCGAAGTAGTCGGAGGCATAACAGAGGCGGTCCCACTCGAAGCCCAGCCAGCGCACGTCGGTCTTGATGGAATCGACGTACTCCTGCTCTTCCTTCTCGGGATTGGTGTCGTCGAAGCGCAGATTGGTTTTGCCGCCGAACTCGTCGGCCAGGCCGAAGTCCAGGCAGATGGCCTTGGCGTGGCCGAGGTGCAGGTAGCCGTTGGGCTCGGGAGGAAAGCGCGTCTGAATGACGGCATCGCCGTACTTCTTCGTCTTGAGATCCTCAACCATCAGGTCGCGGATGAAATTCGAGGGTCGCGCTTCCGCCGCCGGTGCGGCACTGCTTTCCGGATTCGAAGTAGCCATATTTACATTCCTCACGACTATGAAAATTCGCGATTAGGGAGGCTCTGGTTCAGTCACCCTTGTCAGGGCACGACTTTAGTCGTGCCATACCTCGTTGAAACTACGTCGCGGCTTTAGCCGCTGAGGGCTCGTCTCGCAAGCATGCATTCCCTCCGGGGCTGAAGCCCGCGAGTTTACACAGCTTGTACGGCACGGCTGAAGCCGTGCCCTGACGAAGCAACTCCCCTAGAAATCATCCGCCGGCCGGCTTCACTCCTGGAACACATTCGGCAAGACTTGTTCAGAGCTTACTCACCCCAGCAGCGCCTGCGCCCGCGCAATGCGCTCCAGGCAGCATTCGCGGCCCAGCACTTCCATGGTTTCAAACAGCGGCGGAGCGTTTTTGCGCCCGCAAACGGCTACGCGAATGGGCTGGAACATGGGGCCGGCCTTCACGCCCAAACGTCCCGCGGCCCCGCGCAGCGCGGCCTCCAGCGATGCATGATCGAACGCCACCGTGCCCAGCACCTGGACGGCTTCGTCCAGAATGCGCTTGGCCTGCGCGGCGTCACCCTTCTGCGGAATCAGCTCAAGGCCATCATACGGCGGAAGCTCGCTGACGAAGAAGAAATCGGCCACCGCGTTGACCTCGCCCAGCAGCTTGATGCGCTCGCGCACCAAGGGCGTAACGGCGGAAATTTTCTCCTCGGCCGCCGCGGGAAACTTTTGCCGCACCACCGGCGCAAGCAGCGCCGCCAGCTCCGGCATGGGAAGCGCCCGCAGGTGCTCCGCGTTCAGCCACACTGCCTTGGGATCGAACGGATCCTGCTCAGTGAAATTCACCACGGCATTGGCGCGGTTCACGCCTTCCAGGGTGAATAAGGTCTTCAGCTCGTCCAGGGTTAGGAACTCGCGGTCATTCTTCGGATTCCAGCCCAGCAGGCACAGGAAGTTGATGAACGCCTGCGGCAAAAAGCCCGCGTCGCGATAGGTCGTGACGCTGACCACCGGTCCATGCTTGCGCTTGCTGAGCTTGGCGCCGTCGGGAGCCACCAGCAGGGGCAGGTGCGCAAACTGCGGCACGCGGCCGTCCAATAATTTGTCGCCCAGCTTGGCGTCTCTCAGATTTACCCCGGCCAGCGCTTCAAAGATCAAAAGGTGCTTGAAGGTGTTGGTCAGGTGATCCTGGCCGCGGATGATGTGCGTGATGTCCAGCGCGGCATCGTCGGCGCAGCTTGCCAGGTGATAGGTGGGCATGCCATCCGAACGCAGCAGTGCGAAGTCCTCGACCTCATCGGCCAGCTTGCTCTGCTCGCCATACACCGCATCGGTAAAGCGCAGCGTGCGCTCCTCACCACGCGGCACGCGGAAGCGCAGCGCAAAAGGCTCACCCGAGGCGGCGCGGCGGTCGCTCTCCTCGCGCGTCATCTCGCGCATTCCGGGATTGCACAGCCAGGCGCCTTGCGGACCGCTCTGGCCGCTGTCTTCCTCGCGCGCGGGAGTGAAGTCGCGGTAGGCCAAGCCCTTGGCGAAGATCGCCTCGGCCGCCTGGCGATGCAGGGGCAGCCGCTCGGACTGCTTGTACTCCTCGTCCCAGCCCAGGCCCAGCCAGCGCAGCCCTTCAAAAATCGAATTGACGCTGGCGTCCGTGTTGCGGCCCACATCCGTGTCGTCCAGGCGGAAGACCATGGTGCCGCCGGTGTGGCGGGCGTACAGCCAATTGAAAATAAACGTGCGGGCGCTGCCCACGTGAAGAAAGCCCGTCGGCGACGGCGCAAAGCGAACACGATGCATAAGAATTCAGTATAAACAATGGCGGCGGACCCGTGCGCGGCGCACGGGGGCAAACAGAAGGCCGCGGACCCCGCGAAAGAGCGGTTCCAGAGTAACTATAGCCGGTGTAAATCGTGCACTGCCGTTGCTCCCTGATGGTCGCAACGGCCAATGGCCGGTGGCCTTGGGACACAGCAACTCTGGAACCGCTTTAGCAGCCGCGGGGCCGGCAGAATTTGCAATGTGCTACGCGCCCGGGAAGGTTATTTGGCGGGCTTGGTTGCAGATGCATCCTTGGACACGATAGCGGCCTTGATCTCGCGCTTTAAGAGCCTCTGCTTGCGCAGCCGATGGAACCTGGACTTGTCTCCGTTGATTGCCGACATGGATACCGCTTTCTGAAACTTCAATTGAACAGCGGCCTGCATCTTCTCACAGGCGCCTGCCGAGAAGAAATCGTTATTTGATTTTGCTTGTTGCACCCATCAGGAGAGAGCCTGTCCGGATAAACACTTTTTTATCAACAAGATGATTTAAAAATGATGCTTTGGCGGCGCTACACATCAGGGCATTCCTGCCGATATGTCCAATATCGCGGTTGGGACCACGCGAGACTCGAAAGGGTATGGCAATGTCTTCGATCGGCAGCACGAGCTTAAACAGTCTCCTCTCGCTCAACTCCACCACCAGTACATCCTCCAGTAGCAAAAACGACCCCATGGCCCAGGCCTGGAAAGAGTTGGCGAGCGCCCTGAAGTCCGGCGACCTCTCGGCTGCCAAGCAGGCCTACCAGACCATTGTGAAACTCCACCAGGAGCAGACCGGCAGCTCCTCCACTTCTTCCGCCTCTTCCACCAGCAGTGAGTCGCAGATGGACAAGGACATGGACACCCTGGGCAAGGCTCTGGATTCCGGCGACCTTGCCACGGCACAGAGCGCCTTTGCCACCGTGCAGCAGGACATGGCCAACGGCCCGTCCGGTCCGCCGCCAAGCTCCAGCTCATCCAGTTCGACGTCCAGCAACAACACGGACGCCGTCATCGTGGATCTGCTGAACGCGCTGGTCAACGGCTCGGATAGCTCGTCCAGCACCAGTTCGACGGCAAGCACCAGCACAGCGGCAAGTTCAACATCGAGTACCAGTACGACCTCCAGCAGCGACTCGTCCAGCACCATCCTGGACCTGGAAAAGCAGTTACTTGCGCAATTGAAGTCGAACACAAGCGTGGACCTGAATGCTTAGAGCGACCACCGTCGATCATTGAAAAAGCTCCGGACGCACCCAGGCCGGAGCTTTTCTGTTGGCGCGCTCCCGGGAGGAGGACGTTCCCCTTCAGAATTCAGGGCAAAGTGCGCCGCGAGCGGTATTTTGGCCTTCCGCACCCGTGCGGTTTGCTTAAACCGGCCCGAACACCGTAAAATGAATCGTTCGGGAGTCTCTCCCAGTTTTGACATTAAGGACACAACTCAGGTTATGGCGAATCATGCATCGGCGCTGAAGCGCACTCGACAGACAGAAACGAAGACGACGGCCAACAAGGCCAACAAGTCGCGGGTGCGTTCCGCCCTGCGCGGCCTGCGCACGGCGCTGGCCGAAGGTGACGCAACCAAACTGGACGCGACATTCCGCGAGACGGTCTCCGCGCTCGACAAGAGCGTGCAGAAGGGCATTCTGCACAAGAACACGGCCAGCCGCTACAAGGCTCGCCTGAACGCGCGCGTAAAGGCTGTTGTAACCGCGAAGTAAGCCTTTCCTTAACAAGTTTTCCCGGATGTGACGACGGCAGGCTTCGGCCTGCCGCTTTCGTTTGCGCGGAAGTTGGGTGAGGCACATGCAACCGGGTTAGCCTCCCAGGTTAGCCGCGCCTACGGCGCGCCGAACCTGGGGCACACAAGAGGGAACCTGGGGTACAAGATCCAAGCTGGGGCACAACTTATCGCACCGCCGCTCCCTGCGGCAGGTACTTGGCGGCGTAGGCCTTGGCGGCCGCGGTGAGGTCGTCGTAACCGCCGCCGGTCACGCTGCGCAGAGCATCCTCAGTCGAGACGCCCGAGGCTAGGGCGGCCAGCAGGCGGCGCAGGCCGTCCATTCCATACGTGTTGCGCAGGACCTCCGTGGCGGCCAACGACTCCAGATACGCCTGCCGCGCCTGTTCCAGGGTCATGGCCTGGAAGGAGCCTTCCATCTGCGAGAGCGGAACGAACTCTCCCGCGGTGCCCTGCGCCGCGACCGCCGGGGCCATGGTGGCCACGTCCTTCGGCTCGGCCATCTGCGCCAGCCCTTCGTTCAGCCAGGTGGGGCAGCGCGGCACGCGATCCTGCAGGAAGGAGTGCGTCAGTTCGTGGCGCAGAAGTGCCTCCAGCGGCGGCGTGACCGACCCGGTATCGCGCAGCGGAATGCGCATTTTGCCGTCGTTCAACCCCTCCACCCAGGCCGGCGAGTTGGTGACGTCGGCAAATTGCTGCTCATTGTAAAAAACCACGGTGACCGCCGCACGCGGCTCCAGGCCCAGGCTCTGGGAGAGATCGCCGTAGTCGCGCTCCAAGGCGCGGAAGGCGTCGTCAGTAAACGTTGCGCCCAGCTTGCCACCCTCGTAGCGCAGCACAAAGTGTCCGCGCGCGGCCTCGGTAAAGCGGCTCTCCACGGCGGCCTCGCGTTTGGCTTTTTCCAGTTCCTTGGCCAGCGCCTCATCGGGCGAGATTTGCTGCGCGTGCTCCCAGGTGGTGATGGCGCTCTCCAGGCGGCCCGCCTGGTAGTAGGCCTTGCCGAGAATGCGCTGCACTTCGACGGATGCGGGGTCGAGCTGCGCAGCCCTTTCGGCATGGGAGACGGCCTCTGCCGCTTGGCCGTTGTTCATCAGGATGACGGCGCACCAGGCGTGCAGGCTGGCATTGGACGGAGCCGCAGACACGGCGCGCTGGATGTAGCTGAGCGCCGTTTCCTCGCGGTTGCGCTCGTGCTCGTAGCGGGCGGCGGCAAAATCCGCGGCGGCGGCCAGCGCGGGCGGCCCCTGATTCTCAAGCTCGGCGAGGCGGCCGGGATCGATGTGTCCGTCCACCAGAAACTTGTCCAGCAGGGTTGCCGGATCGACGTTCTCCACGCGCACTATCAGAGGAGGAGTGGTGACAGACTTGTTCACTGGAGCGTGGAGCTTTTGCCCGAAGGCGTGCCACAGAATCCATCCCGCGCCCAGCAAAACGGCCAGGACAGCCAACCAGCGCACGCTTTGCCGATTCAGTGTCCAGGCCATTGGGAGAGGTCAGTCCAGCAGAGACTCCTGCTGCCACACCGGTAACTCTTCCACCTTGGGTTCGGCGGCCAGGTCGAGGATCAGGTTCTCCAGCACCAGGCGTTTGCTGGGCGGATTGGTGCGCAGGGCGGCGTCGGCCCGGGAGATGAGGCGGATGGCGCGTGTCAGCTCCCGCCGCGATTTGTAGCGGCGCGACTGGCGGATCACGTCTTCGGCGGCGAAGGGCGGAATGCGGAAGCCCTGCCACAGCACCTGGTACAAGGCGCGCGTGTCGCGCACGTTGCGCTCCTGGATCACCAGCATTTGGCGGAAGGTGCGGGCCAGCATGTAGAGGTGGCCGATGGCGGCGTCATCGCCGTCGCCGGTGGTGAGCATGGCGTCCATGATCTCCAGGGCGCGCGGGCGGTTGTGCGAGCTGAGCGCGTCGGTCAGTTCGTAGAGCGTGCGCTGCTTGGCCGCCAGCACCATGGTCTCCACGTCGCCCAGCGTGATGCGCTTTTTTTCGCCCACGTAGAGCAGCAGCTTTTCCAGCTCGTTGGAGATCATCATCATGTCGCCGCCCAGGGAATCCACCAGCTCGTGCGCGGCTTCGGATTCGATCTTCGCGCCCTCTTCGGCGGCCTTCTCGTTCAGCCACTTGACGGCTTCGCCCTCTTCCACGCGGGCAAACTCGACAATCTCAAAGTGCTCGCCCAGGGTCTCGCGGATGCGCTCGTAGCGCTCCTTGTCGGTCATCTCCATGCGGCGCACGTCGGCGGGAATGCCGATGTGGTCGGCCACCAGAATGACCATGGCGTCGGGATTGGGATTTTTGGCGTATTCGGCGATGGCGGCGTATTCGGCGTCGTGCTTGCCGCGGCCGTACAGATCCTTCACGCCGCGCACAAAAAACACCTGGAAGCCAGCCATCAGCGATGGCGTGCGGGCGCGGTCGAGAACCTCCACCAGTTCGGTGGAAGCCAGATCGTACTCGTACAAACTGAATTCGCGCATACCCTCCGGCACCAGGTTGGTGAGGATGGCATCGCGGCAGGTACGGCGGAAGAACGCTTCATCGCCGATAAAGACGTAGCCGGGCTTCAACTGGCGCGAAGTGACTTCGGCCACAAAGCGCTCGACCGGGGCGAAGGCTCGCAAGCTAAAAGGCCTCCAGAAGATTGCTGACCAGGGTGCGCGCAAAGTCGCGCTCCAGGCGCGCCAGCGCCGGGCCGTGCTCTTCAAAGAACGTCGCCAGCTCGTTGGAGATCTGGTACTGGTCGCGGAAAACGTAATTGGGATTGCTGTAGAGCACGCGTCCGTCGCGCGCGGTCAGCGTGACGCGGGCAATGACCGTGACCAGTCCGCTGGCGGCGCGGCCGGTCTGCGAGTCGTAGTTCACCGGGGCCAGCTCGGCCGAGACGATGGTGCCCGTCAGCACGGCGTCGGCGCCATCCCTGGTCTGCACCACGCGGTACTTGGTGCGCGTATTCAGCTCGCGAATGACGGCAGCCGTAAGGCCGGTCTCCACGTGATAGACGTGCGTCTGGTTGGTGAACGAAGGCACGGCGATGGTTTGCACGTCCGGCGCCAGGCGCGACGTGGTGCCGGCCACGCGGTATCCGCAACCGGCGCACGCCAGCATTAGAACGGCCATGGCGGCCAAACACAAACTGGGGCGCAAGCACTTCATTGCAGTTGACCTCGCGGACGCGTGTGCAGCATCTCTTCGGCGCACTCCACGGCCTGCTCGGCCGAGATGCGCAGGTTGTCACAGGCGGCAAAAATCCAATAGCCATTGCCGCCACTGGCGTCGGCCTTTACCGAGGCCAGAATGTCCGGCTGGCCGGGGATATTGATGTTGCTGGGATGCTCGCCGGCTTCGGCGGAGACGCGCACATGCGCGCCGCGCAAAGCGCCTTCCAGCGCCTCGGAGGTGGTCAGCTCGCGGGTGCGCACATAAATGGCAGCCGTGTAACCGTGGAAGACCGGAGCCTGTTGCAGCAGCAGAGCGGGCACCGCAACGCCGCCGCCGGTGATTGCCTGGTAGTGGCGCAGGATGCGCGCTTCGACCTCGGCCAGCGGCTGGCGCGCTTCGGGCGCCGAATGCGCCGCGACGTTAAAGGAGATCTGCGCGCCAAAGACCGCGGTGGGCATCTGTTGGAAGCTGAGCAGGTTCACCGTCTGGTCGTGCAGCTCATCCAGGCCCGCGCGGCCGTATTCACTGGCCGGCTGGCTGACGACGGCGGAAGCCATCTGCAGCGGGACAGCTTTTTCCAGGCGCGCCAGCAAAAGGGCCAGCATGACCGCTGCGGGATGTGCCACCACCACGGGAACCGATTGCAGGCCCGCCTGATGCGGACGGCCCAACTCATGCTCCACCCAGGGCGCACGCAGAGAGCTTTCCGCGTTCTTCTCCAGGGCGTAGCTCAAGTCGATAACCTCGGAGCCGGAGCGGCGCACGATGTCCCACACCTTAACGGTGTAGTCCTGGTCGGCGGTCAGAAAGGTGAAGTCCACGCCGGAGAGCTGGCCGGGAGTTACGCCCTGAATGAAGGTTGGCTCGTCGTTGACCTGGTCGAGCTGGCCGGCGGCGTCTTCGTCGTCCAGCAGCTTGATGTCGATGGCGGGAAAGGTGCGCTCGTTGAGCACGTCGCGCACTTCCTTGCCCTTCAGGCAGGAGGCGCCGACGATGGCTACCTTGAACAGATTGGTGCTGCGCGCGGCGGAACTCATTTGCCTGCCTCCTGAGCCGGCGGAACGGAGGGCGGAATGGAGGACCGTTTGCGGAACGCATAGGTCAGGCGCGCATAGATGCCGCTGAGCATGTACAACGTCACCATGGCAAACAGCATGTAGCGATGGAAATACCAGATGGCGCCAATCACCACGGCAATGAGCACGAACAGGCGCGCCGCCTTACGGCTGCGGAAGTCGATGCTCTTCGAACTCCAGAAGCGCCAGGTGCTGACCATCAGGAAGGCGCACACGGCGATATAGATCATCCAGGCAATGGCATACGCCGGGTTCTGGATGGGCTTGCCAAGGAAAAGATGAACCAGTGCGGCCAGGCATCCGGCGCCGCCCGGGATGGGCATGCCTACAAAATATTTGCGGCCCGGCAACCCGGGATTCTTGGGCTGCGGATTCAGCGTGATATTGAAACGCGCCAGGCGACAGGCGCCGGCGGTGAGAAACGCAAAGGCGATGATGCCGCCCAGCTCGATCAGCTTGCCACGGAGTTCGCCGTCCAGCGTCTGCGGCAGGCAGAGGAAGCCCCACATCCAGGCCAGAATGCCGGGAGCCACGCCGAAGGTGACCACGTCGGCCAGCGAATCCAGCTCCTTGCCAAAGTCGCTGGTGGTGCGCGTCAGGCGGGCGATGGCGCCATCCATGCCGTCAAAAAAGACGGCAAAGCCGATGGCCAGCGCGGCGTGGTTGAAATATACGGCCGCCGAGGAACCGTTGGGCGAAGCGCCATTCAGCCCCATGAAATAGGCCGCGCCCAGCGCGGCCTGCGAGATGGCATAAAAGCCCGCAGCCAGGTTTGCCGTGGTAAATAACGAGGGCAAGACATACAGCCCCTTGCGCATACGCCGCGTGTCCGCGGCGCGGCGGTTCTGCTCCTCCATTACCTGCCTCCTTGCGAGGGCGGCAGCAGAGCCAGAATGGTCGAGCCGCACTTCACATGTTGCCCCACGGCAACCTTCACCTCTGCCGTAGTGGGCAGAATCACATCGCAACGCGAGCCAAACTTGATAAGTCCCACGCGCTCGCCACGCTCGACGCGGTCTCCGGCCTTGCGGTTGAAGACGATGCGGCGGGCCAGCAATCCGGCAATCTGCTTGAACACCAGGGTGTGGCCCTCGGGAGTGAGAAGCGTGCAAATGCTCTGCTCGTTCTCCTCGGCCGAGGCCGGATTCATGGCGTTCAGGTATTTGCCGCGACGGTATTCCACCGCCTGGATGACGCCCGCATACGGCGAACGGTTCACATGGACATTAAAAACACTGAGAAAAATGCTGATGCTGGTGCGCGGCTGGCCGTTGACGGCAATCGTCGTCACGCTGGTCACCTTGCCGTCCGCCACCGAAACCACGGCGCCCGCGTCCTGCGGAATAGCGCGCTCGGGATCGCGGAAGAACCAGAGAAAGAAAGCCGCCAGCAGAATGGGAATGATGGCAATAGCGGGTGCGGTCCATATGCCAAGCAGGACCGCCACCACCGCAAATGCAAGCGCGTAATAGATTCCGTCGCGTACCATGGGAACCTAACGATTATAGCGGAGGCGCGCCCGGGGATTTCCAACGAATACCAGAGGAGGCACTAAGGCTCGTCCAGCAGGCGCTCGATGGTCTCCTCGAAATGCTGGCGCAGCTCCGGCAAACGCCCCGTGGCAGGGCCGGAAAAGCCCGCGTGAATCAGCCTGACGCGCCCCTTGCGGTCCAGGAAAATCCCCGTCGGATAGGCCCCGAAGTCCCTGAGCTGAGGCAGGGTGCGGGCAATCTCGCCCTCCCCGGTGGTGCCGGCTAGTAAAAGAGTGAAGCCGATACCGTACTTTTTGCGATAAACGTCGAGCAGGCGCTGATTGCGCGCGCGATCGTCCACGTACTCGTAGCTAAGCCCCACCACCTCGAAGCCCTTGACGCGGTACTTCTCATACAGCGATTGCAGCACCGGCGCCTCGTCGTGGCAATTGGGGCACCAGGTGCCGAACAGGTCGATAAACACCACTTTGCCGCGGAAGCGCGCGTCATTCTGATTGACGGTGGCACCCGAGGCGTCGAGCCCCTGGAAGCGGAAGGACTCGCTGGGATCGGCCACGGTAGTAATGCTCTCGGCTTCTGCAAAGCCGCTGGCCGCGCCCGCGGCGGTGGCCTTAAAGTTCAGCGCCGCGCCGGGAGATTCGTGCAGCACGCCTTCCATTTGGCCGCTTGCCGTCAAATGGCCGTCCAGGCGCAGGAGGTGAATGCCGTCGAAGCGCGAAAGATGCAGCTCGCCATTCGTCAGGCGACCCGCCATTAATCCATAATCGCCGCTGATGGGAGCGATGGTGCCCTCGACCGTGTCCCCGTTGACCTTGAAGTGCGCCGGTGCCGAGGCCTCGTGTACGGGCGTGCCATCGGGAGAGCTGAACTGGAACTGCCAGTCGGCTGCCAAAGTGGCCGGGGGGGCAGCTTCCGCTTTACGCAGGCGGCGCACGGCGACGGCATAATGAACGGCCGATGCCCCCTTCTGCCGCGTGTATTCGCCTTCCATGCGGGTGCAGATGCGCATGCCCTCGGTGCAGTGCGCCGTCAGCGTGGAGTCGTACTGCTCCAGGCGCAGCGACACCTCCGTGCCGCTGTGCAGCTTGGCGGTGGTGAAGGTCATGCGGTCCGAGCCATTGACCAACTGGGCCGTGATGCCGCCGTCGCTTGCCGCTTCAATCTCAATGACGAACGGAACCTGATAGCTTTCACTGGCGCCAGGGCGGGCAGCCGTAAGCTCGGCCTGCCAGTGTCCGGTGAACGGAGCAGGATTGCTTGCAACCTGGGCGAATGCGGACGGTGCCGCAAGCAGGGCGAGGAGGGGAAGAACCTTCAACATCCTACGATTGGAACACACCTCCGGCGAGCGGCGCAAAGCGCGGGCGTGCCGCGCGGGAAGCTCTGGCAGACACACGTATCCCGGCTCCCCGCACGCAGAATTTGCGGCCGCCCACACACCGGGCGCGGGCGAAAGAGAGCTAGGAGACTGGGAGTGCGCGGGCCTGCAACGTGGCTATCTCGTCTTTCAGGCGCAGCTTTAGCTTTTTCAGCTTCACTTCTTCAACTTTTTCGTCTTCGGAGAGGTATTTCTTATTGGTGAGGAGTTCAAGACGCTGGGAGTAATTGCTGTGCTCTGCGGCCAGCCTTTGCAGTTCTTCGTTGCCGGCCAGGACTTCTTCGCGTACGGGGGCATTCATGGCAGCACCTCCAAACCTGTGAATCAGGTGCTAGTCAAACTAGCATCGAGGCCGCAGGTCGGCAAGCGAAATTCTGCAGCGAAAGTAAAAACGTTCCGGCGAGTATGCCAGCCGCGTGCGGCAGGGCGAAGGGATCACACAGATGTGCCCTTTATCTGGCTAAAAAACTTTGATTACGATTCTTCCGCCCGGCATCCATTCTGGAACCTCACTTGCTATAACTGACGGCAGCTCATTCGCGAAAAGAACATATACATCGAAGAACGGGTGCATTTCCTGAAAATGAAACCGCCCCCGGTTGCGGGGGCGGAATTCAACATCCAGGGCCCATTCGAGCTAGGCCTTCTTGGGCTCCAAAAGGCGTTTATAAAAGGTTTTGGTCATATACAAAGCGGCTGCGGGGTTGTGTCCTAACACGCGGTCCTTGGTGATTAGGGTTGTGACCATTGCCTTGGAGTGCTTAATGAAAAGTGAGTCATGCCCAACACAAAGCCCAACAATCACATTCAGATCGGTATTGGCTTCATTTAAGAGGTGCGCCTGCAGAATAGGGTTGCAGATGGCTTCATGACTGCCCGGCATTACTTTCATTTCCTCGGCAACGCCAATTTCCGTCTTGTCCACGGAGCCAACCTTGCAAATGACGGAATAAGGTTCGAGTCCCTGGGCTTTTAATATCCGGACAAAGATCCGCGCTTCATCCAACAATCCCAGGCAAGAGGCAACCCCAATTTTCTTGGCGCCGATTCTATGGGCGAAAGCAACAATCTCCTCAACCCGCGTGAGCTTGCAGTAGAAAAGTCCTTCAATTTCCGCCGCAGCACGGGCAATGCGCCCGTCCTCTTCGTCTTCTTGATAATGAGTGACAATTTTTTTCAGATCTTCTTGGGGGAGGTTCTCTCCTAAACAAAAATCAGGAAAATGTTTGTCCAGGCGAAAGCAATTCTGCACCCCGCATTCAGTACATGTTTTTACAGATGACGTGGTAATTTCTTGAGTATCGGACATGTTTGTTGATCAAACCCAGAATGTATAAAAGCGATATTGGATACCGGCTTAACTCTCAATAGACTGGGTTCTTTCCTTTCCTTTCCATAGTGTGCTAAAAAAACTGGTGCGCCAACCGCGGCCAGCTCTATTCGAGTTACGTCATGGCTGCGGGCGGAAGCGGCCACTGCATGATCAGCGCATCTTCGTCTGGATTTTGATAATACTTTCGTCTTGTGCCTGCAATTCCAAATCCGCAGGAGCGATACAAGGCGATTGCAGTTTCATTGGACCGGCGTACCTCTAACATCACATGTGCCGAGCGCTGTATCTGTGCACGATTCAATAATTCCTGAAGCAGGCGTAGTCCCAGCCCGCGGCGTCGCATGATGGGGTCAACGGCAATATTTTCCAGTTCACAGTCGCCCTCCGCCAGCCCCACGGGCGGTAATTGCGCCACCAGGAATCCGCAAATCTTCGGAAGTGTTCCAGGGCGCTCGGCCACCAGCACCAGGCGCGGTGGAGATTGCGGATCGAAGATATCCACCCATTGCTGCGCCGTCCAGCGCGCGGCAGTGTCGCCGCTCAAGCTGATCTCCATCATCCCGGGAATATCGGCCTCTCTAGCCGAACGCAGGGTGATCTCGGGACTCATCTTACTTGACCGGAATGCCCAGCTTGGGCGCGGAGAACAACTCGGCGTCCGAGCGGCGCAGGTAATTCGCATCCAGCGCGGCCAGGTCCGCGCGCTCGCCGTTCTGGAAGTGCAGCAGGCCGAGCGCGGCAAACTCCACGGCCGCAGGCGTCTTCACCAACTGAGAGGGTAGGCCGCACTCCGCCAGCCGCGCCGCCAGGGCCGCATCGCAGGTGACCAGCAAGGGGCGCTCGGCGCTGGCCAGTTGGGCCTCCGCAAATGCGGTCAGGGGCGCAATGGATTCCTGCAATTGGCGCGCAGGATTTTGGTCGGAAAACTCGTATTCACCGTAGAAGACTTCGTTGCGGTGCGCGTCCAGCACGGCCAGCACGCGGCCCTCGGCCTTGGCTGCGGCAGCTACCGCCTGCAACACGCTGACGGCTACCACCGGCGTTTGCCACACCTCGGCCAATCCCTTGGCCGTGGCCACGGCCACGCGTAATCCGGTAAACGAGCCGGGGCCGCTGGCCACCGCGATCAGCTCCGGCTTGCCCTGCGTGGCGTAACTTTCCTCGATCAGCGCGGCCACCGCGGGCAGCAGCATCTCCGCGCAGTGTCTGCCGGACAGGGTGCGCAGGCCCAGCACTTCCGAGCTGGCTCCCGCCGCGCCGGAGCGCACGAGCGCCACGCTGCCTTCCGCGGCCGAAGTATCCATGGCGAGAATCAGCACTCGCCCTCCTGACGCACCAGGCGGTTGACGATCTCATCGATCAGCGAGTAGGGATCGCGCTCGTTGCCCGTGATCTGTTCGGCGTACTGGCTCACCAGCTCCTCGGTAAACGCGCCCTCCACGATGCGGCGCAGCACTTCGTCGCGCAGCATCTCGCGCAGGCGGTTGCGCCAGTTGGCAATGCGCCGCTGGCGTCCGAGCTCGCTGGTGACCAGGAAGTTTTCGTACTCGTCAATGGCCGCGGCCAGCTCCGGCACGCCCGCGCCGGTGGCAGCCACGGTCTTCAACACCGGGGGAATCCAGTTGTCGTGCCGCATGGCCAGCGACTGCATGGCCTTGATTTCGCGCTCGACGCGCTCGGCGCCTTCGCGATCCGCCTTGTTGATGACGAAGATGTCGGCGATCTCCATGATGCCGGCCTTGATGGACTGCACATCGTCGCCCATGCCCGGCACCAGGATGACCAGCGTGATGTCGGCCAGGCGCACAATGTCCACCTCATCCTGCCCCACGCCCACGGTCTCAATCAGCACCAGGTCGCGTCCGGCGGCGTCCATGACGGTGGCCACGTCGGCCGTGGTGCTGCTGAGCCCGCCCAGCGCGCCGCGCGTGGCCATGCTGCGGATGAACGTACCTGCGTCACCCGAGTGCGAACTCATGCGGATGCGGTCGCCCAGAATGGCGCCGCCGGTGTAAGGCGAAGTGGGATCGATGGCGACAATGCCCACGGTCTTTTCGCGCTTGCGGTACTGCGCGGCCAGGGCGTCCACCAGAGTGCTTTTGCCCGCCCCCGGAGCGCCGGTGAGACCCACAACGCGGGCGCGGCCGGAGTACGGAAACAGGGCCTTGAGCAGCTCGCTGTATCCGGGCGTGCGGTTTTCAACGGCGGTAATGGCACGCGACAGGGCACGAATGTTGCCCGCGCGAATCTGTTCCACCCAGGCGGCAATAGACGGCGTGGCCGATGCGTTCACGGTAAGAGTTCTCGCAAGACTAGTGTAGCAAAGGCCGCGTATACAGGTCGCGCGGGACTTTCGCGTGAGGAAAATAAATAGCGGCTGGCTACAGGTAGGTGTTTTTGTGTCCTATCTGTGCTAAACTTCATGGCGTGAAACGGACCGCGCCTCCCGTGAAGGTGGTGGACGAAACCGCATGCGTGCGGTGTGTCAGCGGCCGGGGCACGATTCGGGAAGAGGTTTGGCAGGACGGACGGGGACGCATTGTGCGAAACAACCTTGCGTTTATCAATCCGCATTTGTTTCCGCGAGATAACGGCCGCGTGCTCGGCTACGACAACGGCCATGGCAGCCATCACCGCCACTGCCTCGGAGTCGTAACGCCATTTCCATTCAGCGGCTATGAGGCGCTGCTCTCCCGCTTTCTGCAGGAAGTGGAAGCGCACAGAAAGCACTAGGAGGTTTTCGTGAAGCTTACGGTTCACACGGATGGCATGCAGGGATACAAAGACCGCGCCCTGGCGCGCGCCGCCCGGCTGGATCGCAACGAGAAACTGACGCCGGAGATTTCCATCACCTTCGACGACCCGGTCTCCATGGCCGAGGTGCTTACGGTGCAGAGACTGCGGCTCGTTCGTCAGGTGCAGGAGCAGTCATCGTCCATCAGCGACCTGGCACGCCGTCTGCGCCGTGATCCGGCAGCCGTCCGCAAGGACGTGAACAAACTGGAGAGCGTTGGCATGGTGCGAACCGAGGAGCGCATCAATCCCGGTCACGGCCGCGTCAAGTTTGTGCTGCCGGCGGCGCGCGAACTGCGGCTGATTGCCGTACTTAGCTAATCCTGTTGCGCGCTAGCCCTTGGCCAGCGCCTCGGCCTCTTCCACAATGCGGGCGCAGAGTTTCGCCATGCCTTTCTCCAGCCCCGGCTGCATGGAGGCGCCAAAGAACATGATGGGGCCGCCGCTCAGCTCCTGCACCGCGGCGATTTCGCTTCCCTCGCCCGCGGCGCGGAAGGTGTAGCTGGTCTCCACCGTTACGCCGGAGCCTTCGCCGCGAAAGGCCACCTTGCGGCCCGGGTCAATGAGCGTCACTTCCGGCGTCATCTTGAACGGCATGGGCTTCAGCAGGCTCATCAAAAAGCGTGCGCCCACGGTCCATGGCTGTCCGCTCACCCACTTCGCTTCATGCAATGTGTCCGGATCGAGCCTAGGCCACTCCTCGATCTTTTCCATCACCTTCCACAGGAATTCCGGTGCGCACTGCGCGGCGGCCGTGTGTTCGATCTTGAGCGACATACCCCTCCTCGGACGGTGTTTAATGGTTCCCGAGATGGTGCGTCCCAAAGCCACAGGCCATTGGCCGTTGCGACCTACAGGGAGTAACGGCAGAGCACAATCTCAAGAGTATAAGCTTCTCGGGAACCACTCTAATTGAACCCGACAGGTTGGCACACTTCGCGCAGAATCGCCAGTGCTTCCTTGCACTGCGCGGCCGAGACGTTCAGGTGCGTCACCAGGCGAACCTTCGCGGCGTCCACCGTGCCGCAAAGCACGCCGCGCGACTTCAACTCTCCGGCCACAGCGGCGCTCGATTTTCCCGTGGCACTCACGTCGAAGATGACGATGTTGGTTTCCACCGTGGCGGGATCGATGGCCACGCTGGGAATCTGCGCCAGTCCTTCGGCCAGCAGGCGCGCGTTGGCGTGGTCTTCGTGAAGGCGCTTGGGGCCTTCTTCGAGGGCGATCAATCCGGCGGCGGCCAGAATGCCCGCCTGGCGCATACCTCCGCCCAAGGCCTTGCGCGTGGCCCGCGCAGCGGCGATGAAGTCGCGGCCACCCACCAGCATGGAGCCCACCGGCGCGCCCAGTCCCTTCGACAGACAGAACATCACCGAATCAAACCCCTGGGTCAGCTCGGCCACGGAGACGTCCAGAAACGTTGCGGCGTTGAAGACGCGTGCGCCGTCCAGATGCACCGGCAGCTTGCGCGCGTGCGCCTGCTCAATGATTTCGCGCATGTTGGCGACCGGCGTGACCGTGCCGCCGGCCATGTTGTGCGTGTTCTCCATGGAGATGAGGCCGGTCTGCGCCATGTAGTACGTGGAGAGCGCTAGCTTCGGCGCAATTGCCGGCCACGACAGAATGCCGAGCGGCGCGTCGATGGTGCGCACCTGGCAACCGCTGAACCAGGCCATCATCGCCATCTCGTAGTTATAGACGTGGCCGCGCGCTTCGCAGATGACCTCCTGCCCGGGCCGCGTGTGCAGCTTGATGGCAATCTGGTTGCCCATGGTGCCCGAGGGCACAAACAACGCCGCCTCGCGCGCGAAAATTTCCGCCGCCCGCGCCTCCAGGCGATTGATCGTCGGATCCTCGCCATACACGTCGTCGCCAACTTCGGCCGAGGCCATGGCGCGGCGCATTGCGTCGCTGGGTAAGGTTACGGTATCGCTGCGCAGGTCGATAGGAAGCGTGCTCATGTGAACCCCTCGGGAAGATGTCATCTTCAGTGTAACGCCACCGATTGAGAGCAGTGTGCCCCAGTTCGCGAGTGTGCCCCAGGTTCGCGAGCGAAGCGAGCTAACCTGGGATCTCCCTACTCCGTGAGGAACTCCGCGAACACATCATTCGAGAGCAGTCTTCCCCGTCGCGTCAGGCGCAGCCAGCCGTCTTCAATCTCCAGCAGCCCTCGCTCCACCTGCGCGGCAATCACCTCGCGGTAGCGATCCACGGCGTCGATGCCAAATTCTTGCTTGATGGCCACCAGCTCCACGCCCTTCGTCTGCCGCAGTCCGAGGAAGTATGTTTCTTCAATCGCCTGCTGCTCGCCGACCACGGTGCGCTCGGGCTTGGCGCCGCCCAGCAGCGCATCCAGCGAATCCACCTGCGAGATGCGCAGCGCTCGATGCGGCTCGCCGGGCAAGGGCGCGGGCAGCATGGCTGAGGCCTCCACGCCGAAGCCGAAGTAAGGCTGCCGCTGCCAGTAGCGCAGGTTGTGGCGCGATTCGTGTCCAGCGTGCGCGAAGTTCGAGATCTCGTATTGCGCGATGCCCGCCGCGTTCAGAGAGTCCGCCGCCTGCTCGTAAAGCGCCACGGTCAGCGCCTCGTCCGGCACATGATGCGCGTGGTAACGCTCGCCACCGGCAATCAGTTCGCGGCCCAGGCGCGAGTCGTCATCCACCTCGAGCATATACACGCTGGCGTGCGGCGGACGGAGCGCGATGAGGTCATCCAGCGAGCGCCGCCAACTTTCTTCCGTCTGGTAGGGCAGCCCGGCGATGAGGTCGATGGAGATCTCTGCAATGCCCGCGGCGCGCAGGCGCTCAACGTCCGCCAGCGTCGTCTCCCGGTTGTGCAGGCGGCCCACCGCACGCGTCTCCTGATCGACAAAGCTCTGCACCCCGAGCGAGACGCGGTTGACGCTCGCCTCCACCAGCACGGCGAGAATTTCCTCGGAGAGCGTGCCCGGCGCAATTTCAACCGTGAACTCCACGCCTGCGGCGAGGGTGAACGTGGCGCGGATGGCCTGCATCACGCGGCGGAGCTGATCGGGAGCCAGCACGCTAGGCGTGCCGCCGCCGAGATAAACCGAATCCAGAATGGGATCGAACGCCGTGCCGCACTCTTCCGCCACCTGGGGAGACGAGGCAATGGCCTGCTCCAAATGCGCCACGTAGCGGTCAAACAACTGCCGTGAAAAGACTCCAGACGCAAAGTTGCAGAACGAGCATTTGGATTTGCAAAACGGCACGCTCAGGTACAAGGCGGAATGAACTTCGTTGCTCATGGCAGTTTTCCAGTGTATCGCGACGGAGCTTGCACCCCACGGGCGGTCCGCACCATCTAAAATAAAAGTATGGCCGCTGAAGAAGAGGTACTGGGAAAAGCTTACGACAGCCGCATTGCGCGCCGGCTGATGCGCTACCTGCGTCCGTACACATTGCAGGTGGTGCTGGCCCTGGGAGCCATTGTGATGAAGGCCGCGGCCGACGTGCTGGCGCCGTACCTGATGATGGTGGCCATCGACTCGTATCTGGCCACCAGCGCCGGGCACGCGCACAGCTACCTCTCCCGTTTTCTCAGCCCCGTGCCCATGGCCGGCATTGGACAGGTGAGCGCCCTGTATCTGGGCGTGCTCCTCGGCGGCTTCCTCTTCGAGTTCACCCAGATCTACGTAATGCAGTGGACCGGACAGATGGTGATGCTCGACATGCGCAGCCAGATTTACCAGCACATACAGCGCCTGGACATTGCCTACTTCGATAAAAATCCCGTGGGCCGCCTGGTGACGCGCGTAACCTCCGACGTGGACGCCTTGAACGACATGTTCACCTCGGGCGTCATCTCCATTGTTGAAGACGTCTTTGTGCTCGCCTTCATTCTGATGGTGATGCTGCGCAAGGACTGGCGGCTGGCGCTGGTGGCGTTTCTGGTGCTGCCCTTCATCGCCGTGGCCACGCAGATGTTCCGCCACGCCGTGCGCGACGGCTTCCGCCGCATTCGCACGGCCATCGCGCGCATCAACAGCTACCTGCAGGAACACGTCAGCGGCATCGTTCCGCTGCAACTGTTCAATCGCGAGCGGCGCAGCTACCAGGAGTTCGAAGAGGTCAACGCGCAGCACATGGAGGCCTTCAAGGACACCATCTTCGCCTACGCGCTCTACTACCCGGTGGTGGAGACGCTGTCGTCCATCGCCGTGGCCTGCGTCCTCTGGTACGGCGGACATCGCGTGCTCGCCGGCTTCACCTCGCTGGGCGTGCTGGTGGCCTTCATGCAGTATTCGCAGCGCTTCTTCCGGCCCATCATGGACCTCAGCGAGAAGTTCAACATTTTGCAATCGGCCATGGCCGCCGCCGAGCGCATCTTCAAGCTGCTGGATACCGAGCCACAGGTGCAATCGCCCGCCGTGGTCAAGTCGCCCGCCGGGCCGGGGCGCATTGAGTTTGACGACGTGTGGTTCGCCTATCGCCGCGTACCCATCGAAAAAGACGGCAAGACCTTCGATAGCGACGAGTGGGACTGGGTTTTGCGCGGCGTCTCGTTCACCATTGAGCCCGGCCAGACGGTGGCCATTGTGGGTCACACCGGCGCGGGCAAGACCACGCTGATCTCTCTGCTGCTGCGCTTTTACGACGTGCAGCAGGGCGCGGTGCGCATTGACGGCGTGGACGTGCGCGAAATGAACCTGCAGGAGTTGCGCCGCCGCTGTGGCGTCGTCTTGCAAGATCCTTTCCTGTTCAGCGGCACCATTGAGCAGAACATTCGCCTGGGCACGGAAGGCGTAACGCGCCAGGCCGTGGAGCAGGCCGCCGAAGAGGTGAACGTAGCGGAGTTCATCCGCTCGCTGCCCGAAGGCTTCGATTCCCTTTTGCAGGAGCGCGGCAACACGCTCAGCACGGGGCAGAAGCAGCTTGTCAGCTTTGCCCGCGCCCTGGCGCACAATCCCCGCATCCTCATCCTGGACGAAGCCACGTCGAGCGTCGATACCGACACGGAGTTCAAGGTGCGCGAGGCCCTGACGCGTCTGGTGGAGGGACGCACGTCGCTGGTGATCGCCCACCGCCTCTCAACCATCCAGCGGGCCGACCAGATCATTGTGATGCACAAGGGCCGGGTGCGCGAGATGGGCACGCATCAGCAACTGCTGGCCTTGCGCGGCGTTTATTACAAGCTCTACCAGTTGCAGTACAAGGATCAGGAACTTCCGCCGGCCGCGCCCGTGGCGGCGACGCTGCCGCAAACGGCACAGGCGGATTAGGCAATGCACACCCCCCTCCCCCGCGCCTGATATCCTTTCCGCAGATGGCTACCTCTTCCCCAACCTTGCGTCCTCTGCGCGTGCTCATCTCCGCCGGAGAAGCCTCGGGCGAGTTGTACGGCGCGCAGTTGATCCGCGCCCTTGCGGAGTTGCACGGCCCCGTGGAAGCCTTCGGCCTGGGCGGCGAGCGCATGAAGGACGTTGGCTGCCGTCTGGTGGTGGAGGCGCGCGACGTGGCCGTGGTGGGACTCTTTGAAGTGCTCAGCCACCTGCCCTCCATCTATGGCCACTTCCATCGCCTGCTGGACGAGATGGACCGCCGCCGTCCCGACGTGGCCGTGCTCATCGACTTTCCTGACTGGAACTTCCGCCTGGCGCGCGAGCTGCATCGCCGCGGCATTCCCGTGGTCTATTACGTAAGCCCGCAGCTCTGGGCCTGGCGCAAGGGACGCCTCAAGCTGGTGCAGCGCTACGTGCGCGAGATGCTGGTGATCTTCCCCTTTGAAAGGGAGTTCTACGCGCGCCACGGCGTAGAGGCCGAATTCGTCGGTCATCCGCTGGCGGAGATTCCCCTGCCCACCATCGCGCGCGCGGAGTTTGCCGCGCGATGGCAGCTCGATCCGCAAAAGCTGTCGATTGCCTTGTTGCCCGGCAGCCGCCGCAAGGAGCTGCGCATGAACCTGGCGGCCATCCTCGGCGCGGCCGAGCGACTGGGCAAAGAGTTCGAATACGTGATGCCCGTGGCCAGCACCTTGAGTGAAGACTGGGTGCGCGGCGAGATTGCGGATTGTGCAGACCTGTGGGATAAGCGCGGTAAGCCAAGAAATTCCAACCTGCATATCGTACTCACCGATGATGCCCGCGCCAGCCTTTTGCATTCGCGGGTGGGCATCGTCGCCAGCGGCACGGCCACCATGGAGGCGGCGCTCATCGGCACGCCCTTCGTCATGGTCTATCGCGTGGCCGGGCTTACCTACACCTTCGGACGCCACCTGGTGAAGCTCGCTCATTACGGCATGGTGAACCTTGTGGCCGGCCGCCGCGTGGTGCCGGAGCTGATTCAGCATGGCTTTACCGCAGAGACCGTGGAGCATGAGGTGCGCCGCCTGCTGCCGGACGGCGCGCCACGCCAGGCGATGCTGGAGGCTTTGGCGGAAGTTCGCGGCAAGCTGCGCGGCGGGCTAGCCGAAAGCTCCGCGCAGGACACGGCGCACCGCGCCGCCCGGGCGGTATTGCGCGTTGCGGAAATGGGACGCACCGCGCGGGAATAAGCGCGCGCCCGGAGATGCCGTCCGCGATCTCCGCTGCCATCTTCCTTCTGGTGCTACGATTTCATCTATCCCTTTAGAGTCGCGAGCCTTGGGCAGGAGTCTTCTACAAATGCGATGGGCACGGTGGAGCGGGGCATTTTTATCTTTGGTGTTAACCCTGGCAGTCATGCTGCGGCCCGCGCCGCTCCAGGCGGCGGAGAAGCCGCGCATTCAGGCCGAGGACTACGCCATTGACGCTCGCCTTGTGCCGCAGTCGCATAAGCTGGTGGCCCACGCGGCGGTCAAGTTCGTGGCCCTGGACGACATCAGCATTGCCACCTTCGAGCTGCACAACGCGCTGCGCGTCACCCAGGTAACGGACGCCACCGGCGCCGTGCTGCAAACCGAGCGCTCCTCGCAGACTTCCACGGTGCGCGTCTTTCTGCCCACCGGCATGGCTAAGGGGCAGGAGGCAACGCTCGTCTTTGACTACGAGGGCGTAGTCACCTCGGCCGACGACAGTCCCGTGCCCGGCCTCAAGCTGGCCTACATCGGCGACCCCATTACCTATCTGCTGTACAGCGGACGCTGGTTCCCGGTGACGAACTTCGGCATCGATCGCTTTACCGCCCGCTTGAACATCACCGCGCCCGCAGGCTACACCGTCGTTTCTTCGGCACCGGCCAACACCGCGGAGGGTTTTACTCTCACCTCCAATAGCAAGCCCGCGCTCGACGAAGGCCCCAGGCGGATGAAGCGCGGCAAGCCCGCGGCGAAGTCCGTGCCCGCCAGTGAAACGCCCGCACCTGTGGCCGCGAAGAACGGAACCTCTGCGGGCGAGAATGTCTTCCACTTCAACTGGAACAAGCCCAGCTTTCCCGGCACGCTGGTGATGGCCCGCTTCACCGACACCACGGTGCACGAGGCCGGCCTGACGGTTCATGTGTATTTTCTGCCCGAGAAACAGCAGTTCGCGCAAGCCTACGGCGAGACCGCGGCCAAGGAGCTGGGCTACTTCATCACCATCTACGGCGTGCCCATGAGCAGCGAGTTAAAGGTGGTGCAGTTGCCGGATGACAGCGTGCCCAGCACCTGGTCTCCGGAGCTGGTGGGGCTGGCCGCACGCTACATTGGAGCCAAGGTAAATTACCGCCTGCTGGCCAACGCCGTGGCCCACCAGTGGTTCGGCACCATCGTCAGCCCGGCCTCGCGCAACGACTGGTGGATTCAGGACGGCGGCGCGCGCTACAGCGAGACGCGCTACATCGAATACGCCTCCGGCCCGGCCGGCGCGCAGGAGGCGGTGAAGGATATGTCGGTGGGCGCGCTGGCCTATGAGAGCGTGCCGCTGAATCAGATCGGCACCATGGACACCTTCGATCCAACCTTCCAGAACTTGGCCGGAGACAAGGGCGGCATGATCTATCACATGCTGCGCTGGGTGCTGGGCGACCAGAAATTCGACCAGGCCATGCGCACCTTCTTCACCGAATTTTCCGGCAAATCCATCCGCCTGAAAGACCTGCAAAAGGAAACCGAAGCCATCCACGGCGCGCCGCTGACGTGGTTCTACTCGCAGTGGCTGGATTCCACCGGGGCGCCGGAGTTCAAGAACAAGTACACGGTCTTCCGCATCAAGAAAGGCTTCCGCGTCGTCGGACAGATTCAGCAGGATCTCGACTTATTCCGTATGCCGGTGCAGCTCAAAATCGACACCGACGGCAAGAGCGAGGAGCAGATCATCGACGTGGCAGGCACCGACTCGACGTACACGATTGAAACCTTCGGCAAGCCGCGCCGCATCACCATCGATCCCAACAACTGGGTGCTCAAGAATTCGGCGGACCTGAAGATACGCACGGCCATCCTGCGCGGGCAGCAGTTGGTGCAGCAGGGCAGCCTGGCGGAATCGCTCCGGGAGTTTCAGAAGGCCGTGGACGAGAACCGCATCTCGTCCCTGGCGCATTACCGCATCGCCGAAGTGTACTTTCTGCAGCGCAACTATCAGGCCGCGGCCAACGCCTACCGCGAGTCCCTGAACGGCGACGGAGAGCCGCGCTGGACCGAGGTTTGGAGCCACATTCAGCTGGGCAAGATCTTCGACATCACCGGCCAGCGCGAACGCGCGCTAAGCGAATATCGCCAGGCGCTGCAAACCAACGACAACACGCAGTACGCACTGGACGAGGCGCGCAGCTACCTGGTGCATCCCTTCGAGCGCCCTGAGAACTAGCTTTCTGGAAAACTCCAAAGGCCGCGCGTAGGCGGCCTTTGTTTTATGCACGGAGAATGCGCGTCAGGCTTTTACGGTCTGCGGCTCTCCGGTAATGGTGTAGCTGGCGGCCATGCGCGAGGCCAGTTTGCGCGCGACTTCCACGGCCGCCGGACCTGTGTAAGGCGAGCAGTGAATCTCCGCGCGGTCGCCTTCAAAGTACATGCCCACCACGCTGGCGGCGTTGGCCGCCGTGTCGCTCAATTCCAGATGGCGACAGTTGCTCACAATCACCGTTCCCGGCAGCACAAAGCGATCCAGCAGGCAGAACATCTCCAGCTTGGATTCCATGTCGTCCGGTCCGGTTTCCATGACGACGTGGGCGCGGCGCGCGGCATCTTCAATGGTGGTCACGCACTCCAGCCGCTGATAGGCCTCATCGGCCTGCGTGCGGTCGATCTGCCCGGCCACCACGGCCTCCTCCAGCGCCTGGCGCAGTTCCTCCTGCGCCGCGGAGAGCGAGGTGGGGAAGAGATCCTCCAGCACCACGCGGAAGCCCGCCAGAGCGGCACGCCGCGCCAGTTCGCGTCCCACGCTGCCGGCGCCAATGACGGCGACGGTTCCAGCCGTTTCCACGGGCACCGCTACTTCTCCAGCTCTTCCACCATCTTGGTGTAGTTGGGGTCGGAGTTGCGCATATAGTCGGCCAGCTTCTTGCGCTCTTCGGGGTTGATGAAGGCGCTGCCGCTGACAATACGGCGCAGAGTAGTGGCAATGTCGTCCACGTAGTTCATCATTCGGATCAGTTCACCGCTGGTAGCCATGATTCCTCCTGGATTCACCGGAGCGCGCCAGGCGCACTCCACGAAACTGTATTGTCACCGCTCGGGGCGGCCAAGGTCAAAGCCGCGCCGCTATGCTGCCGCCGCCTCACTGCCCGGGCAGGCGGTCCGTTACCTCGGCCAGCGCCGCCAGCTTGTGCGCCAGTTCCGCACGCAGCGAACCCGGCGCGTAGCGCCACGCCCAGTTGCCGTTGGGCAGGCTGGGAATGTTCATACGCGCCTCGGCGCCCAGGCTCAACACATCCTGCAACGGGACCACGCAGAGATTGGCCGTGGAACCGGCCGCCAGGCGGATCATCGCCCAGTTCGCGCCGTCCGTGCAATCGCCCAGCAAGGCCTCGGCCATCTCGCGCTCGTAGCCCGCGCAGCTCTGCCACCAGCCCAGCGTGGTGTCATTGTCATGCGTGCCGGTGTACACCACCGAATTCGCCGTGTAGCGGTGCGGCAGGTAAACATGCGCTCCGGGATTGCCAAAGGCAAATTGCAGGATGCGCATGCCTGGCATCTGCCAGCGCTCGCGCAGGGCGTTCACGTCGGCGGTGATCACGCCCAGGTCCTCGGCGATGAAAGGCAGCTTGCCCAGCCGCTCGTTCAGCACGCGGAAGAGGTCGTTGCCCGGTCCATCCACCCAGCGCCCGTGCACCGCCGTGGGCTCGCTGGCGGGAATCTCCCAGTGCTGCACAAAGCCGCGGAAGTGGTCGAGGCGGATGATGTCGCAGGTGGTGAGCGCCCAGCTCATGCGCCGCACCCACCAGTCGTAGCCGCGCTCGCGCAGGGCGTCCCAGCGATACAAGGGATTGCCCCAGCGCTGCCCGGTGGCACTGAAGGCATCCGGCGGCACTCCGGCCACCGCCAGCGGCTCCAGCGTCTTCTCATCCAGCAGAAAGTTTTCCGGATGCGTCCACACATCCGACGAGTCGTAGCTGACGAAGATGGCCACGTCACCGACGATCTTTACGCCGCGCTCGCGGCAATACGCGTGCAGCGCGCGCCACTGATCGAAGAAAGCGAATTGCAGAAAACGCAGACGGGCCAGTTCGTCGCGCAGCTCCTCGCGCGCCGCGGCCAGCGCCGCCGGTTCGCGATGCGCCAGCTCGCGCGGCCAGGTGTTCCAGCTCCGCCGGTCAAAGCGCCGGCGCAGGGCGTCGAACAGGACGAAGTCTTCCAGCCACCAGGCATTCTCCTGCACAAAACCGTCGAAGGCCGCGCGGGCTTCTCCCGTGGCCGTGGCCAGGAAGTTCGTCGCCGCCTCGCGCAGCAGAGGCATCTTCTGGCGCTTCACGCCGGGGTAATCCACCCGCCCCTCGCGCACGTCCAGCGCGCGCACACGCTCCCAGGCGATGAGGCCGCGCTCGGCCAGCCGCTCCAGGCTCACCAGCAGAGGGCTGCCGGCAAAGGCCGAGGTAGACGAATAGGGCGAGTTTCCGTATCCCGTGGGATTCAGTGGCAGAATCTGCCAAAGCCCCTGGCGCGACGTGGCCAGAAAATCGATGAACTCATACGCCGCCGGGCCAAGGTCGCCGATTCCACCATGGCTGGGGAAGGATGTGGGATGCAGCAGAATTCCTGAGCTTCGCAAATCGGACATGTAAGTTCCGTTGACTTACCAGAATGCACTGCCGCCACCGGGTTTGGCGACAAAAAAGCGGGAGAGCCTTGGCCCTCCCGCCCGAAAAGTACTCTGTCCTATTCGGCGTTGTCCTTGCCGGCCAGGGCGTCCAGCTTCTTCTTGTCGATCACGATCTTGTGTTCCTTCTCCATGCGCGCGCGCAGGCTGCTAAGGAACACCATTTCGGCTTCGCTGCGCTTGCGGTCCAGCAGAGAGGCCCTGATCTGGTCCTTGATCGAGGCAAATTCGGCGTCGCTGGGGGTCTGCTTGTCCAGCAGAGAAACCACCACCGCCTTTTCGCCCAGGTTGATGGCCTGGCTGATGTCGCCCGGCTTCAGGTCGAAGACCTGCGGCGCGGTGGAAGCCACCTGCCCGATGTCGGGAACCTGGCCGTCCGGAGCCACCAGATCGCTGGTCTTCACCGTGGCGCCCACGGCCTTGGCCGCCTCACGCAGATTGTGCGAAGCGTGGGCCTTTTCCGCCAGCTCATTGGCCTTGCTCTGCAAAACCTGCTGCGCCTTCTGCGACTTCAACTCGACCGCAAGGCGGTCTTTCACCTGGTCGAAGGTTGGCGTGGCCGGCGGCTTCACTTCCGTCACCTGGGTGAGGGCGGCGCCGCGCGGCAAACCTACGCTCGAGGCCGGACTGTTGGCCTTGGCGGCGAACACCGCGTCGGAAACCTGCGCGTTGGGGCCAATGCCCGGCAGCGCATCCTGGTGCGTGATGTAGCCCGAATCTTCCACCTTCAGTCCTGCGGCGGCAGCGGCCTTTTCCAACCCGTCCGTCTTGGCCTGGTTCTCCAGCTTGCGCGCCAATTGCTCGGCGGTGTGCTGATTGGCCTGGGCAGACACAACCGGCTCAATCTCCGGGCGCATCTCTTCAAAGCTGCGCTGGTGGGCTGCCGTTCGGTCGTCCACCTTGATGATCTCAAAGCCGTAGCTGGTCGGGATCACATCGGAGACCTGGCCCTTCGTCAGGTTGAAGGCCACCTTCTCGATGTCCGGCGCCGTGCCGGAACCCAGCACCAGCTCGCCCGCCGAACCGCCTTCCTTGGCCGTCGCCGTGTCATCCGAATACTTCCTGGCGGCAGCGGCAAAGTCCAGGCCACCCTTCAACTGCTTCATCACGTCGTTGGCCTTGGCCTTGGCGGCGTCGGAGGCTTTTTGGTCCACCTTGCCATCCGGCCCGGGCAGCGGCAGCTTGATGAGGATGTGGCGCACCTTCACCGACTCCGCCACGCGATACTCGCCGGAGTGCTGGTGGTAGTAGTTCTGCAAGTCCTGGTTCGAGGGCTTCACCGGGTTCGGCAGTTGCGCGGCATCCACCACCACGTACTTCACCCGGCGCTGCTCCGGAATGGTGTTGGCAAACTGCTGCTGGTTCTTTTCGTAGAAAGCCTTCAGCTCGGCGTCTTCCACCTTGACGTTCTTTGCCAGGTCTTCCACCGAGAGCACGGCGTAATCGAATTTCACCTTGGTCTTCAGCTTCACAAAGGCGTCATGCACTTCGGCGGGGCTGACGTACACGCCGGCGCCGATCACGCTGCGCACCTTGCGGATCGTCAACTGGTCGCGCAGCTCCTGTTCGAACTGCGGCACCGTCAGATTGGTCTGCGAGGCGATCAGGTCACGATACGCGTCGGTGCCAATGAACTTGCCGTCGGGATACAGCGTGGCGGCCATGGTGCCGTGCTGCATTTCATAGCGCAGATCGTCATCCGTGGCTTGCAGGCCAAGCCTTTTGGCCTCGTGCAAATAAACTTTCTTCAACACCAGGGATTCCAGGGCCTGGGGCAGAATGAACGACTTGAATTGCGCGGGGAAGTGGCGCTGCTGCATGATATTGCGCGCCATCTGGTCCACATCCTGGGCCGAGATTTCTTCGCCGTCCACCTTGGCAACGGCATTCGCGCTGACTCCACTGCCCGTTGCGTCACTGAGAATATTGCCGGGGATCAGGGTAATCACCATCATGACGCAGACGATGGTAAGGAAACCGATCAGAAGGGCCTTCTGAAATCGGCCAGGCGTTTGCAGAAATCGAATCATCTTCCTGTTAGCTCCGAAAATGTAAAGGGCGACAAACGATTATAAACCAGCGGCTTGCCCGCTTCGAATCGAAGTTCCCGGAAGTGGACTGAAAGCCACCACCCAATGGCCAACTTGTGCCCTTCGGCCCACGAATTGCCCCTTTTGACTGGGGATGCTTTCCCTGCGGCGCGGCGGCTGTTGTAATGGATGCTGAATTCCTATGTCGCAGAAGAAACAGGGCCTACGCCATAAATGGATCGCCGCCAACCGCCGCTTGCGCGAGCTGCGCATGATTGCGCACGGCCTCGTCGATACGAATCACGTGGTGATGGCGCACATCATCCCCATGCGCCGCTGCAACCTGGCCTGCGCCTATTGCAATGAGTTCGACGCCACCAGCAAGCCGGTGCCGCTGGAAACCATGATCGCGCGCATCGACCAGTTGGCGCACCTGGGAACCGCAATCGTCACCATCAGCGGCGGCGAACCCATCCTGCACCCCGAACTCGACGACATCATCCGCCGCATCCGCCACCACGGCATGATCGCCGGCATGATTACCAATGGATACCTGCTGACGGTTGATCGCATTGAGCGCCTGAACCGCGCCGGCCTCGACCACATGCAGATCTCCATTGACAACGTCATGCCCGACGACGTCAGCAAGAAGAGCCTGAAGGTACTGGACAAGAAGCTGCAACTGCTCAGCGAACACGCCGAATTCCACGTGAACATCAATAGCGTGGTCGGCGGCGGCATCCATAATCCGCACGACGCCCTCGTCGTGGGACGCCGCGCCCGCCAGCTTGGCTTCACCTCCACCGTCGGCATCATCCACGACGGCGACGGCCAGCTCCGCCCCTTGAATGGCGAGGAGCGCGAAGTCTTCTTCAAGATGCACAACATGGAGCGCAAGAATTACTCGCGCTTCAACTGGTTCCAGACGAACATCGCCAACGGCAAACCCAACGATTGGCGCTGCCGCGCCGGTGCCCGCTACATCTATATCTGCGAGGACGGCCTGGTGCACTACTGCTCGCAGCAGCGCGGCTACCCTGGCGTGGATCTGCTGAAGTACACCAAGGATGACGTGCGCCGCGAGTTCCTGACCACCAAAGGCTGCGCTCCAAACTGCACTGTAAGCTGCGTGCACCAGGTCAGCTACATTGACTTCTGGCGCGCGCCGCAAACCTTGCAGCCGCAGCCGCGCACCACCGACGTGGGCGACCTGGTCCAGATTCAGAGCGATTAAATCGGTCCCGGAGAAGCGGCGTCCAGAAGTCGCCGGCCATTGGCCGTTGCGGCCCTCAGGGAGCAACGGCAGCGCACAATTTACATCGGCTATCGTTACTCTGAAACCGCTTTAAGCCACGCGGGGACGTGGTTTTCCGGTGGGAATCCACAACCGGGTTTGCACGAAGCGCCCGCGTTTGTTACTATCAATGAGGTTCTTGACCACACGCTCCCGCGTGGACGGAGCCGGCCTGCGATTGACCTCTCTGCCTGGTTCGCAAGCATCACAATCAAGAAGGGCGCGTAGCTCAATTGGCAGAGCAACTGACTCTTAATCAGTAGGTTGTAGGTTCGATTCCTACCGCGCTCACCACTTAAATTACATCATCAGAATAAGTTACAGTGTTAGCCGAAAATGTCCGCCTAGCGGGCGTTTCTGCGTTGTGCCTAAAATTGTGCCTACCTAAA
>JARLGJ010000010.1 GCA_031296105.1 Acidobacteriota bacterium
GGTCATGTCGGTGGGCGTGATGGGCGACCAGCGCACCTACGCCTACACCTGCGCCATCCGCGCCGTCACCAGCGAGGACGGCATGACGGCCGACTGGGTGCCGCTGCCGCACGAGGTGCTGAAGACCATCTCCAGCCGCATTGTGAACGAGGTGAAGGGCATCAACCGAGTGGTGTACGACATCACGAGCAAGCCGCCCGGCACCATCGAGTGGGAGTAACGATCGATGGCGAAATGTGAGCAGTGCGGACGGCAGTTGTCTGGAATTGTTTTTGGCCGGAAGGTTTGCGACTGGTGCAAGATGCGCGAAGCGGCCGAGCGCGGTGAGGATACTTCGCGCTATCGGCCGGCGGTGGCCACCTCGTGGCAGCGCAGCGACCCGATGCCGATGGTGGTGACGCAGGCGATCTGCGGCATCTGCGTGGCGGTGTTCATCGGCATGACGCTCTCCGGCGCGTCTCCCATCAGCCCCAGCGGCGAAAAAATGCTGGTCTGGGGCGCGAACTTCGGCATCTACACCCTGCCGGATCAGCCCTGGCGTTTACTGGCTTCGTGCTTTTTGCACTTCGGCATTCTGCACCTGGCCATGAACATGTGGTGCCTATGGTCTCTGGGGCAGTTTGTGGAGCGCCTTTACGGCCATGTGACGTTTGCCTGTGTGTATCTGCTGTGCGGCCTTGCGGGCAGCCTGGCCAGCCTTTGGTGGCACACGCAGGGCGCGGTCAGCGCGGGCGCTTCGGGAGCCATCTTCGGCATTGCCGGGGCGGCCATCGGCTCGCTCAAGTTCGGCGAGTTCAACCACTCGCCCATGGCGCGCAGCATCATGAGCAGCATGTTGGCCTTTGTGGGTTACAACGTGGTCTTTGGCATGATGCTGGGGATTACCGACAACGCCTGCCACATTGGCGGACTGCTGGCCGGACTGCTGCTGGGCGCGCTGATTGCACGCCTGGCGCCCATGCCCAAGTTGATGCCGCGTCTGATGGCGCTTGCCATCGTGGCGGCCCTGCTGGCCGTCGGCTGGGTCCGTCTGGTGCACTCGCGCGGCGCAGTCTATCGCGAAATTCGCCACGAGATGGAATCCGAATCCGCGGTGCGTCCGCCGGAGATGCCACATGTGGTGCGAGTGGCACGGCGAGGGTAGGCGGTTCTTGCGAGCACAAAAAGAACAGGCGGCGCGGTTGCGCCGCCTGTGACGATTAGATCGGTTCCCGAGAAGCTAGATCCTCTCTAGTTCAAAAAGTAGGTGCGGTATAGCGTGTCGCGCTGCACGGGACGGAAGCCGGCGTCGCGGATGATGCGGCGCAACTCTTCTTCCGTGGTGCAGTTGGTAGTGCCCGCGGCCTTCACCACGTTTTCTTCCAGCATCACCGAACCCACATCGTTGCCGCCGAAGCGCAGGCCCATCTGGCAGACCTTCAATCCCTGCGTGACCCAGCTTGCCTGCACGTTGGGGAAGTTATCGAGGAAGATGCGCGAGATGGCGAGAGTCTTCAGGTACTCGACGGCCGTCGCTTCGGGCCAGCCGCGTCCGCCCAGCGCGGTGTGCTTGGGCTGGAAGGTCCAGGGGATGAAGGCGGTAAAGCCGCCGGTCTCCTGCTGCAGGTCGTAAATGCGCTGGAAGTGATTGATGCGGTGCTCGAAGGTTTCTCCCACGCCGAACATCATGGTGGCCGTGGTCTTCATGCCCAGCTTGTGCGCCGTGCGGTGCACGTCGAGCCAATCCTGGGTGGTGCACTTCAGGCGAGCGACCTTCTGCCGGACTTCGTCGTCCAGAATTTCGGCGCCGCCGCCGGGAATAGATTGCAGGCCGGCGTCCATGAGGCGGCGGATCGTCTCTTCCAGAGAGATGTTGCTCCACTCGGCGATGCCGAGTATCTCCGAGGCCGACAGGCAGTGCAGGTGCACCTGCGGGAAGCGCTCGCGGATGCCGCGGAAGAGCTTCTCAAACCAGTCAATCTTCAGGTCGGGATGGATGCCGCCCTGCATCAGCACGCCGGTGCCGCCCATCTCCACGGTTTCGGCAATCTTCTGGTAGATGGTGTCGAAGTCGAGGACGTAGCCTTTTTCGCGCCCCGGGCCCTTCACCGGCGCGTAGAAGGCGCAGAAGGAGCAGTACTCGGTGCAGATGTTGGTGTAGTTGATGTTGCGGTCGATGATGTAGCTGACGATGCCGTCGGGATGCAGACGGCGGCGAATGGCATCGGCCTCCATGCCGACTCCGATCAGATCGTCGGAGCGGAACATATCCAGGGCTTGGGCGTGGGTAAGGCTCATGCTCTTTATGATACAAGGTTTGCCGCCGGGGATGCTTGCGCGTGCGGGGCGGAAAAATGACGGCGGCCATCTCCGGGCGGAGACGGCCGCGCCGGGTTACTGCTTCTTGGCGGGATCGGCCTTGGTGGTTTTGACCGCGGAGGGTTTGGGCGCCGTGGCCTGGTGCGCGATGATCTTTTCGGAGATCTTGGTGTAGGTGGCCTGGCTCACCAGCTTTTTGGTCAGCAACTCGCGCTTATTTTTGTAGGGGCGTCCGGCGATGATTTTGGCGGCCGTGGCGTCGCCGATGCCTTCCAGCTTCATCAACTCTTCCTTGCTGGCGGTGTTAATGTCCAGCTTGCCGGTGACCTTGTCGGCGGTCTTATCGGCCACCTTGGCCACATCGTTCTTCACCGTTACGGCGGCGTCTTTGGTGGCCGTGCCCGCGGATTGCACCGCGGATTTCTTTGCCGGCGGGGTGGAGGACTGGGCCAGCGCCAGGGTGGAGGCGAGGGCCATTGCAAGCAGAATGCCGATAGTTTTCTTCATGGGGTCTCCTCAGGCAGGAGATTAGAGCCGCAAGCCGGTGGGGTTGTCAATGGGGAAAGTTTCTGGCAAAGCGCGCCGATTTGAACCGCGCGATGGCTGCGCTGCGTGCCGTGGGCGCGGAATTGAGTACAATCAAACTGATCGTCTCCGGCGGCGAATAACGGCTTGCATCGCAGGCAAAGCGCTCGACATCTAACTGGGTTGGCGGAACTGCTGCCGAAGGGAACCACTATGGCCGGATTGTGTACGGAGAGTGAGTTGAACATCGAATGTATGCCGTTTTCGGCAATCCCGCACAATTCGCGGCTCTTCCTGGACTTCTTCTTCGACTTCCCCAAGGTCAGCGCATTTTACGCGCATCGCCCCAACGCCGACGCGGTGCTGGAGTACTCCCGCCGGATTGAGTTTCCCTCCGAACGCCGCCAAAAAGTGGCCGATGTTTTAGAGCGGCAGAACCGCCTTTGGGGCGCGGATGCCGCGGCCCTGAAGTCCATCGAGCGGCTGCGGAATGGCGCCGTGGCCTGCATCAGCGGGCAGCAGGTGGGCGTCTTCGGCGGACCGCTGTATTCGCTGCTGAAGGCCTGCTCGGCCATCCAGATGGCGCAGGAATTGACCCAGCGCGGCGTGGATGCCATTCCTATTTTCTGGCTGGCCACCGAGGATCACGACCTGGCCGAGATTGCCTCCACCACGTTGCGCAACGGCTGCGAGCTGGAGAAGCTGACGGCGACCACCGCGAACGGTTCGGACGCGCCAGTGGGTCCGCTGCCGTTGCAGGCCGATGCGCTGCGCGCGGTGGAGAAAGCCGCCGGGCTGCTGGGCGAAAACTGGGTGAGCCAGGCCTTGCGTGAAAGCTATCGCGCGGGAGAGACGTATGGTTCGGCCTTTGCGCGTTTGTTTGCGCGGCTTACGGCCAACACCGGACTGGTGCTGGTGGATCCTCTCGATGACGAGTTGCACGCCATTGCGCAGCCCATTTTTGTGCAGGCCGCGGAGCGCGCGGGAGAGTTGAACGCGGCGCTTTTGGAGCGCGGCAAGGAACTGCACAAGGCCGGTTATCACGAGCAGGTGCGGGTGACGCCGGAATCGACGCTGTTGTTCTCTCTGGCGGGCAACAAGCGCACGGTGCTGCACCTGGCGGGCACGGGCTTTATGCTGGGCGCGCAGCTTGTGCCGCACGCGGAGATCCTCGGCCGCATTGCCGGGCAGCCCGGAGAGTTTTCCGCCAATGTCTTGCTGCGTCCCGTGGTGCAGGATTTCCTGTTCCCCACGGCGGTGTATTTTGGCGGACCGGCCGAGGTGGCGTACTTTGCCCAGGCCGGCGTGGTGTATCAAAAACTTTTGGGCCGCATGACGCCGGTGCTGCCGCGCCTGTCGGCCACGCTGGTAAGTCCCGCGATGAGCGACCTCTTGCAGCGCTACGGGCTGTCGTTCCGCGACCTCTTCCACGGCACCGACCAGGTGTGCGAACTGCTGGCGGGGCGCGTGCTGGAACCCGCCTTGCGCACGTCTCTGGCGGACGCCAAAGCCGCGCTGACGGCGAACCTGGAAGCCGTGCGCACGGAGATTGCCCGCCTGGACCCCACGCTGGTGGATGCCGCCGAGCGCAGCGAGCGCAAGATGCAGTACCAGTTGCGCAAGATCGCCGGCAAGGCCGCAAGGGCCGAACTGCGCCGCAACGAAAGCGTCCGCCGCGACGCGCACCGCGTGCTCACCGAGCTATTCCCGCACAAGGAGTTGCAGGAGCGTGTGCTGCCGGGCATCTACTTCCTGGCGCAGTACGGGCCGGAGCTGATCGGCAAGCTGGTGCAGGCCGCCGCGCCGCAGTGCCCGGGACACCAGATCATCCGGCTGTAAGAAATCCATGTAACGGTGTGCCCCAGGTTCGATGGTGTGTCCCAGGTTCGGCGCGCGCAGCGCGGCTAACCTGGGAACTTCCTCATGAAGGTGGCCCAGAGTTGGCGTTGTGCCAACTCTGGGGATGGAGGGTGAATGCTGCTCCCAGGTTATCCGCGCAAAAGAAGCGCGTCGAACCTGGGGCACAACTTGCTCGTGAGAACCATCTTGTCTGCTACGGTCCGGGGGATGCTACCATAGGGTCGCTATGGCCAAGAATCAGAAGAAGTCCTCGCTGGAAGATGGGTTTGAAGTGATGTGCCCGTGCTGCGAGGCCACGCTCAAGATCGATCCCGTGACCCACGCCGTGATCTCGCACACGCCCAAGCCCGCGGCCCGCACCTTTGCCGATATGGAAGCCGCCGCGCGCGCCATGCGCGAAGGCGACGCGCGCAAGGAATCGCTCTTCCGCCAGTCGGTGGAGGCCGAAAAGAACAAGGCCGACCTGCTGGAGAAGAAGTTTGCCGAGGCCGTGAAGAAGGCCAAGGAGGCTCCCGACATGACGAAGCCCTTCGTGCGCGACTTCGACCTGGACTAAATAGTGTCTGACGAAGTCGATGATTGTCAGGACACGGCTTTACAGGCTGCGGAAAAACTCCAATCGTTGATGGTTTTGTCAGGGCACGGATTTATCCGTGCCGCTAAGCTGCTGAAAACGTGTTGGGGCTTTACAGGCTGCGGAAAAACCCCTGATTTCTGGCTTGTTCGATCCTCGAAACGGATTTTTCGCCGTTTCGGCCTAATTGGCCGCAGTTTCCTCTCTTTATTTTGTGTCTGGAGGGCGATATTTCGGCCTCCAGACAC
>JARLGJ010000074.1 GCA_031296105.1 Acidobacteriota bacterium
CGGAACTTGATGTTCGGGTTATGCTTCGCCAGCGTCTTCGTGATCGCCGCCGTCAGCGTCGTCTTGCCGTGATCAATGTGCCCGATGGTGCCGACGTTCACGTGCGGCTTACTGCGGTCAAATTTCTCTTTCGCCATTGCTCGTGCTCCGTATCTTGAATTCGCTCACCGGCCGCTCACCGGCCGCTTCACCCTGTTCGGGCGCTTAACCCGGTGCCGCGAACGGCACCGGACGGTTGATCTTTACCTGGCTGTCTTGCCCTGCACCTTGGCCACAATTTCCTCGGCCACCGAGCGCGGAGCTTCCTCGTAGCGTGCAAAGTGCATCGAGAAGGTCGCGCGGCCCTGCGTGTTGGAGCGCATGTTCGTCGCGTAACCGAACATCTCGGCCAGCGGCACCATCGCCTTGATCACCTGCGATCCGGCGCGATGTTCGATGCCCTCGATGCGGCCGCGGCGGCTGTTCAGGTCGCCGATGACCGTACCCATGTACTCTTCCGGAACCACAACTTCCACCGTCATTACCGGCTCGAGCAGCACCGGAGAGGCCTTGCGCGCAGCTTCCTTGAAGGCCATCGAAGCGGCGATCTTGAATGCCAGCTCGTTCGAGTCCACTTCGTGGTAGCTGCCGTCATAGAGCGAGGCTTTCACGTCCACCATCGGATAGCCGGCCAACACGCCGCCCTCCATGGCTTCCTTAATGCCCATCTCAATCGGCTTGATGTACTCCTTGGGCACCGAACCACCCTTGGTGTCATCACTGAACTCAAAGCCCTTGCCGGGCTCGTTCGGATACAGGCGGATCTTTACGTGTCCGTACTGGCCGTTGCCGCCGGTCTGGCGGATGTACTTTCCTTCCGCCTCGCTGTTCTTGCGCAGCGTTTCGCGGTAAGCCACCTGCGGCTTGCCCACGTTGGCCTGCACGTTGAACTCGCGCATCATGCGATCCACGATGATTTCCAGGTGCAGTTCGCCCATGCCGCTGATAATCGTCTGCGAGCTGTCCTCGTCGGTGTGCACGCGGAAGGTCGGATCTTCCTGGGCTAGCTTGTGCAGTGCCACGCCCATTTTTTCCTGATCCGTCTTCGTCTTCGGCTCCACCGCCACGTGAATCACGGGCTCGGGGAACTCGATTGTTTCCAGAAGCACCGGCTTGTTTTCGTCGCAGATCGTGTCGCCGGTGGTGATGTTCTTCAGGCCCACGCAGGCGCAGATGTCGCCTGCCAGAACCTCGGTAATTTCCTCGCGCTTATTGGCGTGCATACGCAGCAGGCGGCCAATGCGCTCGCTCTTCTGGCGATTGGCGTTATAGGCCGAGTCGCCGGTCTTCAGCACGCCCGAGTACACGCGGATAAAGGTCAACTGGCCGACGAACGGGTCGGTCATGATCTTGAAGGCCAAGGCCGAGAACGGATCCTTGTCGTCGGGATGGCGCTCTTCTTCCTTTCCCGTGTCGGGGTTGATGCCCGTCATCGGGGGAACTTCCAGCGGAGAGGGCAGGAAATCGACCACCGCATCCAGCAGCGGCTGTACGCCCTTGTTCTTGAAAGCCGTACCCAGCACAACCGGGAACACCTTCATGGCGATGACCGCCTTGCGCAGCGATGCCTTCAACTGCTCAACCGCAATCTCTTCACCCTCGACGTACTTCATCATCAGCTCATCCGAGCCGTCGGCCTCAACAATGGCTTCCACCATGTGCTGACGCATCGAGGCCGCCTTCTTCTGCAACTCGGCCGGAATCTCTTCCACCTCGTAGTCGGCGCCCATGGTCTCGTCGTGCCAGTAGATGGCCTTCATCAAGAACAGGTCGATGCAGCCCTTGAACTTTTCAGCTTGCCCGATCGGCATCTGAATCGGCACCGGCTTGGCGGCCAAACGCTTGCGGATGGTGTCCACCGCGTGATCGAAGTCGGCGCCCATCTTGTCCATCTTGTTGATGAAGCAGATGCGGGGCACGCCGTACTTATCGGCCTGGCGCCACACGGTTTCCGACTGCGGCTCCACGCCATGCACGGCGTCGAACACCGCCACGGCGCCATCCAGCACGCGCAGCGAACGCTCCACTTCGGCAGTGAAGTCCACGTGGCCCGGGGTATCGATGATGTTGATGGTGACGTCTTTCCACTGACAGGTGGTTGCCGCGGACGTGATGGTGATGCCGCGCTCCTGCTCCTGCGCCATCCAGTCCATCGTCGCCGTGCCTTCGTGCACTTCGCCAATGCGATGCAGGCGGCCGGTATAAAACAGGATGCGCTCGGTCGTCGTCGTCTTGCCGGCATCGATGTGCGCCATGATGCCGATATTCCTGCAGCGCTCTAATGGAACTTTCCTAGCCAAAACCGTTACCTATTCCTTTGACTAATGCACGGCCTGGGAACTACGCCGTGCGGGTTGCTTGTCTATTGGCGGCTTCCGGCCGCCCCGCCGCATCCACGCCTTCGCGGGAAACCCGCGGGCTTTAAAGCCCGCGGGACTCTCTTACCAGCGATAGTGCGCAAAGGCCTTGTTGGCCTCGGCCATGCGGTGTACGTCTTCCTTCTTCTTCATCGCGGCGCCCTTGCCATTGGCGGCGTCCAGCAGCTCGTTGGCGAGCTTGTCCACCATGCCTTTTTCGGGGCGCTGACGCGAGTACGAAATCAACCAGCGAATCGCCAGCGAGGTGCGGCGATCGGCGTTAACTTCCACCGGAACCTGATAGTTGGCGCCACCCACGCGGCGGGTCTTCACTTCCAGCAGGGGCTTGCAGTTTTCGACGGCCTTCTTGAACAGCTTGATGGCTTCGTCGCCGCCCTTCTGCTCGAGCTGCGTCATGGCCTTGTAGAAAATGCCCTGAGCGGTGCTCTTCTTGCCGTCCCACATCAGGTTGTTCACAAACTTGTTGGCCAGCGTGGAACCGTAGATCGGGTCCGGCATCGGTTCGCGCTTGGCGACATGCCCTTTTCTTGGCATCTCTTGCTCCTCTTCCCGCTCTCGGCGGTACTCCCGGCCGCTCCCCTAAAAAGAGTGCCGGGCGGTTAATGTTGCGTTACGACTTCGGACGCTTGGCGCCGTACTTCGAGCGGCTCTGCTTCCGGTTGGCCACGCCCACCGAATCCAGCGTGCCGCGAATGACGTGGTAACGGACACCGGGAAGATCCTTCACACGGCCCCCGCGGATCAGCACAATCGAGTGCTCCTGCAGGTTATGGCCGACGCCAGGAATGTACGTCGTCACTTCGATACCGTTGGTCAAACGCACACGCGCAACCTTGCGCAAAGCCGAGTTCGGCTTCTTAGGCGTCTGGGTGTACACGCGGGTGCAAACACCACGCTTCTGCGGGCAGGCCTGCAATGCAGGACTCGCCGTCTTGTAGCGCGGCGCCGTGCGACCCTTACGCACCAATTGATTAAACGTAGGCACTCTTGCAGCTCCTTTTGCGGCGCACACATTGGCGCCTGGCGATCACACGCGCATTTTGCGCGGGCGCCGCCGCGTTGGACCCCTTTTATCCGGGGCTGGCCACAGCCGCTCACGCGGTCCAAGCCATACTCTCCGCACCACTGCTCGCGGGGAATTTAACGTTTCCTGGGTAGAGGCAGCGACGGTGGCGCTTGATCCCCTGGCCATCGCCCAGACCTTATCGGCCCTGGCTCCGCACAAGGAGCACTCCGTATCGCAACCTGGATCTGCATACCCCGCAGCAAAGCGCCACGGGCAGCGCAAATCCGTTTCAGCGAGGGCGCCCGCACAACAAGACGCCGTGAAGCGCCTTACGGGCTGACGTTACCGAACAGCTCGACCAGAATTACATCAGACAAGCCTGACAGACTCGCAGAACCTCTAAACTATACCAAGGCAAATCCGGGCCGGTCAACCAAAACGGGCGGTTATTCTGCGGATTTATGAGGCTTTCCAGAGCCTCCCTCTCACCCGCCTCCACGGCCCCGTCCAATTCCCTCTCCGAACCGCAACCCCGGTATTCTTCACTTCCGCCAGAACGCGTCCGAAACGCCCTGCTCTGCGCGCCGAGAATGACTCTTGAGATAAAAAGCAATTCAAGATATCTCTCGCGCCTTACAGAAAGCAAAGCCCTTAACCAGACTATAGGATGGTCATCGCCACACCGCCCAGGCACACCAGGATGCCGCCCACGGTCACGCCCCGTCCGGGCGTCTCCCCGAACACCAGAATGGCCGTAGCCTGCGCCACCAGGAAGAAGGCCACAATATACAGCCCCATCAGACGGCTAAAGTCCAGCTTCGTCAGGTTCACCATCAACCCGTAGGCCGCCAGGGTTACGGCGCCGGCCAACAGAAGCCAGCCGCCGCGGCGCTGCAATCCGCCGCGCACCAGTGCGTCGCCGCCCACTTCCATCACCGCGGCCAATAGCAGGATAGCCAAAGTCTTTAGATTCATTCCACCTCGGGTTCCGAAAAAGAATTAGGAGCGGATGGTTCCGCTCCATTTGTTGGATGCCGCACGCGGCGGCCCGATGCTCTAGCTTGCGCCTTCGCCCAGCTCGGCCACGGCGGCGTGGCGCACCCGCTCCAGTGCTGCCTGCATTTCATCGTAGCAAGCTTTCATCGCCGCCTCGTCCGCATCTTGCGGCAATCTGATCTGCCGGGCCCAGCGCAGATGCACCTTTGAGAATGGCCGCGGAATCATCATCCGGTCCCACGAGCGCAGAATCCATGGGCGCTCCACCGCCAGGTAGAAGCACAGAATAGGCGCCATCGAGCTTTTCGCCAGCGCCACGGGACCGAACTTCGCCACGTAACGCGGGCCGCGCGGGCCGTCGATGGTGAAGGCCGCAATGTGTCCCTCTTCCAGCGCGCGGTTCATGCCGCGCAGGGCCGCCGAGCCGCCGCGCGAGCTCGAGCCGCGCACGGCGATAAATCCAAAACGCTCAATGATGCGTGCGATGTATTCGCCGTCGTAGCTCTGGCTGGTCATCACCGCAATCCCTCGTTTGCGGAAGTACCAGGTGGCGGGAATGACGCAGCGGTGCCAGAAGGGACCGATCACGAAATCCGGAGGATACTCGCCGGCCGGCACTCCGCCCTCTTCACTGGAGACCTCGTAACGCAGCGTGCGCCCGATCAGCGAGATCAGCCAATGCCCCAGCGTGGAGATCAGGGCAAGTTCCAGTCGCTGCTTCCAGCGGAAGCGCGCGGGGCTGGCTCCGTTGGCGGCCTTAGCGCTCACGCCTGCGATTGTACCCTGCGCGCGGCCCACTCCTGCGCCGCGCGAATGCGGCGGCCCACGCAAGGATGGGAGTGGAAGAGCGCTTCCACCCAGCGCGAGGGATCGCGCTCGCTGAGATTCTGCACCGCCAGCTTCTCCATGGCTGAGCAGAAAGGCTCGATGCGCCCCAGCGTCTTCCATGCGTAGAGGTCGGCCTGGCGCTCGTTGAAGCGCGAAAAGGCATTCATCACCGGCAGCAGCGCCAGGGAAATCACGGTGGCCACCAGCACGATCAGTGGCAGGTTGGCAAAATCGATCTGTGCGTAAAGCCCTGCAAACTCCGCCCAGCGCACTACCAGCTTCAGGCACCAGAAGCCGAAGAAAGTGATCACCGCCTGGAACAGGATTCCCGTCAACATGTGGCGATATACGTGGTGGCCCAGTTCGTGCGCCACCACGGCTTCAATCTCCTCGGCGTCGCAGCTCGCCAGCATCGTGTCGCTGATGACGATGCGGCGCGTTCCACCCAGTCCCATCAGCGCGGCGTTGGCCTTGCGCGTCTTTTCCGAGAGTATCCATTCATACACGCCGCGCACCCGGGCCCCGGAGCGCTCGCTCATTTTGGCCAGGCGTGCAGCCAGTTCCTCGTTCTCCAGACGGCGGAAGCGGAAGAACAACGGAAACAGCACCAGCGGCGCAAGCTGCACCAGAAGCACGCTCAACATCAGGAACAAAGCCCAGCACGTGACCCACCACCAGTGCGGCTGCCAGCGGATCAGGTAGTACATCACCTGCACCAGAAGCTGCGCAAAGACCATGGAAACCAGGAAGCTCTTGATCTGATCCCAAACCCAGCTTCCCGGCCGCTGCGTGCTCAGGTGGTAGCGGTGCTCAATGCGGAAGCTGTAATACTCCAGTCCCAGCCCCACCGCCTTGGCCATCAGCATCAGCGCCGCGGTATAGATGAACAGGGCCAGCCAGTGGCTGACCGGGGCCAGGCGGAAGGCGAAGTTGCGCACCCCGGCCGTCCATCCAGTCGCCAGCAGAAGGGCCATCAGCAACAGGCCCAGCGCGGCATCCACCACGCCAATGCGGCGCAGCAGACGGTTGTAGCGGCGCGTCGCGGCGGGATCGGCGGAAGGAACGGGATTTGCGGCAAAGCCAGGCTGCTCAGGATATGTGGACATGGATGACGAGCCAAGTGTACTGAATGCCGGACCGGGCAGACGACCTTTCGCCTACCCGCGAACCAAGTGGGTTACTTCAATTCGGTGAGGGTGGCTCCCGGCGGCGTTTCCAACTGGAATTTATCGGCCTCGATGGGATCGTTCACCGTCAGCTTCACCATTTTGATGGCGATGCTGTACTCCTCCTGCGGGCGCGCAATCTCAATCAGCGACGCCAGACGCACGCCGCCAAAATCCTGGTAAGCCGAATAATTCACGTCCGTGGCCACGGAACCCTTTCCGTCGAAGATCGTCTGCCGGTAAGGCTCCAGCGTGGCCCGGTTGAAATAAATCCGGCGGTACAAGTGCCACGCGCCCGTAGCGTCACGCCGGATCACGATCAGGTGGTAATTCGGCTGCTCGGCGTACTTGTGCGCGCGCTCGTCGAACACCTGCTGTGTGCCCTCTTCCAGCACCGCCACTTCATTGGACGTATCAACCGCCGGAATCGTGAGCGACTCGTAGATCACCTGCGGGCGCAGGTTTTCCAGCGTGTTCTTGCTCGGCTCGCGCACTTCGCTGTTGCCGGTGATGAAGCGGTTCTTCGGGGGAATCCAGAGCTTGAAGCGGTCGCCGTCGCTCACCATGTCAAAGGCGCGATTGCGCACGATGGGCATCAGTCCGATCATGCGCAGCAGGCGCGGCTTTTCCAGCAGAATGTAGCCGCGAATCTGCTGGTACTCGACGACCTTGCCCTTTTTCTCGCCGCCCACCGTGGTGTCAATGTCCACCGTTGCGTTCATGGTGCGCACGGCCGCGGCCATGGCGTCGATGCGGGCCACCAGTTCCTGCTGCGTGGCGCTCTGCAGGGGTTCGGTCGAGCGCCTGGCCGTTACGCGGTGCGAACGGAACAGGCATCCGGTGCTGGCCAGCGAGCACAACAGGGCCAAAGCGATTGTGAATCGAATGCGAAACATGCCTACTGAAGCTACTCTCCGGTAAGATACGAATTCTTCTCAGTATATAGGCTGATGGCGATTTTCGCGTAGCCCGCAGGTTATGCAGACACATATCGCCGCTTCGCGTTTCACAATGTAAAACAAGCACTTATGCGGGAATACCGGGCCATCCAGCGGCGGCTTTAGTGCGACTCGCCATCGCCGGACGCAGCCGTCTTCTCACCCTTGCCCTTGCCAGCCGCATCCGGCGGAGGCTCGGGAAATTGTTCGTCGGGTTTGGCGGCAATGGCCGCCTTCATGAACTCAATCCAGATGGGCAGCGCCGCCTGGGCTCCGGTTTCTTTCGCGCCGAGCGTCTTCTTTTCGTCGTAGCCCACCCAAACGCCGCAGGTTATCGACGGCGAAAAGCCCATGAACCACGCATCGGTGAAGTCGTTGGTGGTGCCCGTCTTGCCGCCCAGGGGATGATTCAGCTTGCTGGCCGCGTATCCCGTGCCGTGCAGCACCACGCCGCGCAGCAGCTCCACCATCACCCGCGCCGAGTGCTCGCTGATGACGTCGCGCACGTCGGCAATGTTCTGCTCCATGGCGTGGCCGTCGTAGTCGGTCACCTTGCGTATGTAGTGCGGACTCAGCCGCACGCCGTCGTTGGGGAAGGTCGAGTAGGCGGCGGTATGTTCCAGCAGCGTCACCTCGGCCGAGCCCAGTGCCACCGGCAGGTACGGCTGGATTTCGCTGGTGATGCCAAACTTGTGCACGTACTCGATCACCGTCTTAATGCCCACGCGCTGCGCCAGCTTGATGGCCGGAATGTTGCGCGAGTCGGCCAGCGCGTGCCGCAGGCTGATGGTGCCTTCGTACTTGTTGTCGTAGTTGTGCGGAGCCCACACGCCATTCGCTCCGGGAAAGCTGATGGGCGCATCCACGATGGTGTCGTCGGGCATGGCGCCGGCTTCCACTGCCGCCGAATAGACGTAGGGCTTGAACGACGAGCCGGTCTGGCGCAGCGCCTGCGTGGCGCGATTGAACTTCGATTCGTCGAAGTCGCGTCCGCCCACCATGGCGCGTATCTCGCCCGTGTTGTTGTCGATGGCCACCAGGGCGCCCTGCGCGCCGGAATCCTGCTCCAGCGCCACCTGCAGGTGATGCTCTCCGTCCACGGCCGTCACCCGCACGTACACAATGTCGCCCGTCGCCAGAATCTCGCCCGGCGTCTTGTACTGCGTCCAGATCATGTCGGCCGGATGGATCGTCGCCGTGTACTTGCCGATCTTGATCTCAGCTTCGTTCTTGCCCGCCTTGGTCACCAGCGCGTGGAAGTAGCTGCCAACTTCGGGCTTGTGCAGCCAGTCGCCGTGCTCGTAGGTGGTAAAGTCTTCGCCAGCGGCAATCACGTTGGGCACGTGACCCTTCCAGCCGTGGCGGCGTTCGTAGGCCGCCAGCCCATCCAGCAGGGCGCGCGTGGCCACCTTCTGCAATCCCGAATCCAGCGTGGTGTACACGCGCAAGCCGCCCTCGTGCACCTCGTCGGTGCCGAACTTCTTCTCCAACAGGCGGCGCGTTTCCTCCACAAAGTAAGGAGCCACGTTATTCGGATCCTGCTGCAAGTGCAGCACAATGGGCTTGCTCTTGGCCTCCTGCGCCTGCGCGGCGGTGATCCGGCCATCTTCCATCATGTTGTTGATTACCAGGTTGCGGCGGTGCAGAGCCTTCTCGGGGTTATTGATGGGCGAATAGGAACTGGGAGCCTTGGGCAGCCCGGCCAGCAGCGCCGCTTCTTCAATCGTCAGATCCTTGGCCGGCTTGCTGAAGTAGAACTCCGAGCCCGCCTCGAAGCCATACACGCCGTGCCCCAGAAAGATCTGGTTGGCATACAGGGTGAAAATCTGCTCCTTGGTAAAGCGCCGCTCAATCTGGATGGACAGCATGATCTCCTGTATCTTGCGTCCGAACTTGCGGTCGGCCGTCAGAAACAGGTTGCGCGAGAGCTGCATGGTCAAGGTGGAAGCGCCCTGCGCGCGCGATCCCGAGGCCAGGTCGCGATAGGCCGCGCCCAGAATGCGCCACGGGTCAATTCCCAGGTGCTTCTCGAAATCCTTGTCTTCCGTGGAGATGATGGCGTCGCGCAGAACCTTGGGATAGTCCTCGTAGCGCGCAATCACCCGGCGCTGCAAGGCAAAGCTGCCGATCACCGCGCCGTTCTGGTCGTAAAGCTCGGTAATCGAGCTGGGACGGTAGCGCTCCAGGTCCGTGACCTGCGGCAGGTCGGTGGAATACACCACCAGCAGCCCGGCCAGCGCGCCAACCAGCGCCGCGGCCACCAACGCCAGTCCAAAAATGACCCGGCGCACGACGCGCGTGCGGTCGGGACGAAGTTCCGGCTCCAACCGATTGTCCACTTCGTTTTCCATTGCGGGTGAGCAACGTCAGAATATCATTGGCGGCCCAGGCTCGCGCCCCCGGGGAACCTCACGTGGCATCCCCTCCGGCAGCCGCGCCACTCATCCGTCATATTGCAACTTGCTTCTATGCCTTGTTATGGCTCGGAGTGGTACTGCCGGGCTTCCATCCAATTTTGCAGGATGAGCACGGCGGCCAGTTGATCCACCACGGCCGCTCGCTTGCGGATCGACATGTCTGTCTCGCGCAGCACCCGGTTCGCCTCCACCGAGGTCAAACGTTCATCCCAAAGATGGACCGGAAGACCAAAGTGGTGCTCGATCATCTCCACAAATTCGCGCATACGTTCCGACTGACGGCCCTCCGCGCCGCTCATGCGCAGCGGCAGCCCCACCACCAGTTCCACCACGTTGTACTCGCGGATCACGGCTTCCAGGGCGGCCAGGTCGGTGCGCTTGTTACGCCGCCGGATCGTCGCCAGACCCTGCGCCGTGTACCCCAACGGGTCCGTTACGGCAAGGCCAATGGTACGGGAACCAACGTCAAGCGCCATGGTTCTTCCGGACGGGTTTTGCGTTTCGCTATGCTCCACAATCGAAGTATAGTCGAAGGGAACTCCTGCGGCTGGCCTGCGTATTTGTTGCCAAGGATGTGAGCGTGAACGAAACAACCGTGGAAACGCGACAAGAGACCCCGGCACTCCCCGGCCCGGAGCGTTCGAGCGCGCGCGAGCCGCTGACCGACACGGAGCGCCGGCTTTACCTCCGTGCCCAAACCGCGGCGCTGGTGATCATTGCCCTGGGCGGCGTGCTGACCCTGATGTACGTGGCCCGCACGGTGCTTGTGCTCACCATGGTCTCCGTGCTGCTGGCTTTCATGCTCGCTCCCGTGGTCGAGTTCTGCCACCGGATGCGCATCCCGCGTCCCGTAGGCTCGTTTCTCGCGGTGCTCTTGCTCTGCCTGGCGGTTTACGGCGTCTTTCATGTCTCCTTTGCCCAGGCCAACGAGGTTCTGGACGACCTTCCCAAATATTCCGGCCGCATACGGGCCAACCTGAACCAGCTCCGCCTGCGCGCCGAGCGCGTCCGCCAAACCACGCGCAACGTGCTGCCCGATGACACCAGCGACCGCCACGCCCTTACCGTGAAGCAATCCCCCAACTGGGTGGAGGACTTGAGCAACGACGCGCGCAACGTCACCGAAGTGATGGCCATGGTCGCCTTTGTTCCCTTCCTGGTCTTCTTCATGCTGAGCTGGCAGGAGCATGTGCGAGCCTCCACCGTGATGCTGTTTTCCGTGGAGAACCGGCACACGGCCTACACCACCATCGGCCTCATCGCGCAGATGATCCGCAGCTTTATTGTGGGCAACGTCTTTATCGGCCTGATCCTCGGCGTGGTCAGCACCATTGCCTTCTGGATTCTCGGCGTGCCTTATTTTTATGTGATTGGCATCATCAGCGGCGTGGTCAGCCTGCTGCCCTACCTGGGAATTGTGCTGGCCGTCCTGCCTCCGGTTGTGGTCAGTGTAAGCACCTTGACCATGCCGCGCTTCATTGCCATGGTGTCCGTGGTGGCCGTCAGCCACCTCATCGCCCTCAACGTGCTCTACCCAAAGATCATTGGCAGCCGGTTGCAGTTGAACCCTTTGGCCGTCACCTTGGCGCTGCTCTTTTGGGGATGGCTTTGGGGAGCCATGGGCCTCATCCTCGCCGTGCCTCTCACGGCCGCCATCAAAATCATCTGCGACCACGTGGAAAGCCTTAAGGCCTTTGGCGACTGGATGGGAGCGTAAGAACAGGTTTCAGAGTTTCAAGGTCTGAAGGTTTCGAGAATTTCAAGGAGTTGTGCCCCAGGTTCGCGGAGCGCAGCGTAGCTAACCTGGGGGCTAGCCGCCACGGGTGGCCCAGAGTTGGTTCCTCACCAACTCTGGGAACCACGCAATCGTCAATCCCCCAAATCACTACTTCACCGCAATCGGGGCCGAGAACGCCAGGCCTTCCCAGCTCATCTTGAAAAGGCCTCCGCCCGCCGGACTGTTCGACGTCACGGCGATCGTGAACTGCGCCACCGGCGTGGCCAGCGCTTCCTTTTTCAGCTCCAGGCGTCCCAGGTCGTTGGCTTCGTCATAGTACTGTTTTTGCTCGCGCCCCAGGCCCCATTGCCCAATCTGCTTGTTCACAATCAGCGTGGCGCCGTCGGCCGTGGGCAGCGTCCACAGCGTGTAGGCTCCGGCGGGAACGGTCAGCGCCCCCAAGGTGATGGTCTTCTGCGTGATCAGCAGCGTGGCTTCATCGGCTCCCGTGCGCCAGATTTTTCCGTAAGGGACGAGACTGCCCCAGATCTTGCGCTCCTCTCCGGTCTTGGGATGTTTTGCGTAGGGACGTCCGTACACGATGGTGACGCGGTTGCCATCGATAACGGTGGAGATGGTTTCGTGCGGGCTCAGGCGCTGCTGCTGGGCAAACGCAGGCAGCAGCATGGCGAGCAGGGCGGCAACGGTCAACACAACGCGGCGTATGTTCATGGCCGCCGATGATAGCGCAACCTGGCACGGGTACGCCACGGGCGCACAGTTCCGGCGGAAGGCCTCTAATTTTCGATGTTTGAAATCGCCGTTCGCCCGGCGTGGGCTACACTTCGATGCTTGCCGCTTCCGGCCAGCGCAGGTTGCTCTTCAAAAGGGCCTCGCGCAGGTCGTCTTCGATCTCTTCTTCCTCGCGATTGCGCGCCGTGGCCAGCTCGCTGATCAGCAGGAAGCGGGCGCGTTCCAGCATCTTCTTCTCGCGGAAGCTCAGCGGCTTGTGCGCACCCTGGACGAGCAACCCCTTCAATACCATGGCCACATCCTGCAAGGCGCCAGTGCGCATCTTGTCGGAGTTTTCCTTGAAGCGGTTCTTCCAGTCGGCGCAGGACTCGCACTTGCCGTCGGCCAGATACTCCACGATCCGCACGGCTTCGGTGTTCTTCACCACGCGGCGCATACCCACGGCCTCCGCGTTATGGAACGGGACCATGACCTTCAAGCTGCTGGATCGGATTCTGAGAAGGTAAAAGCGTTGGACCTCGGTGCCAATTGTGCGGCTGGAAATCTGTTCAATGACCCCTACGCCGTGGTTTGGGTACACAACCTTTTCACCGACGTTGAACTGGATTGTGCTCATGACGAGGCCCGGAGAGCCGGGTGCTTTTGCATGGCCAATTATAGGGTTCGCCTCAAAGGCGGTCAACGCGTAAAGCGAGCGGGTATCCGCCGCCCGGCCTGCGCGCTATAATGAGCGGAGAGTAACCCTCAACCGTGCGCGGGAGTTTTCCGCGCACAAAGGTTTTTTAGGATGCCTGAACACGTAAAGAAAAAGCTCCAGGAAGAGATCGACGTCCTGGAACACGAATTGAACCATGAGCTTCCGGCCGAATTGAAAAAAGCCGCGGCCCTGGGTGACCTGAGCGAGAACGCCGAATACCACATGGCCAAGCAGCGGCAGGAGTTTGTCCGCGCCCGCCTTGGCATGATGAAAAAGCGCATGGCCGAACTCTCGCTGATGAACTTGGCCAACATCCCGCGCGACCGCGCGGCCCTCGGCTCCACCCTGGTGGTATTCGATTCCACCAAGGACGAGGAGATCGTTTACAAACTGGTGACCAGCGAAGAGAGCGACGTGACGCAGGGGATGGTTTCCACCACCTCTCCGATTGGCCGTGCCCTGATGGGCAAGAAGGAAGGCGACGTAACCACGGTCGTCACCCCGGGCGGCAATCGCGAGTTCGAGGTTCTCAAGCTCACCACCATGCACGACGCCATCAGCGACGCGAAAGCAGACGCATGACCTGGACAAGCGCCGTCGGAAAATACTGCGGGAAGCTGCTGTACAAGATCGTGGACGGTCTTGCGCTTACCCGCATCTCTCCGAATATGCTGACCTTTATCGGACTGCTGATCAACGTGGCGGCGGCCATGGTCTTTGGCTTTGCCAGTACGGACAACAATCAGCAGCGGCGCTTCCTCATCGCCGGCATCATCATCATTGGCGCCGGCATCTTTGACATGGTGGACGGCCGCGTGGCCCGCGCCACCAACCAGGTCACCGTCTTCGGAGCCTTCTTCGATTCGGTCATCGACCGCTACTCCGACGTGGCCATCTTCTTCGGACTGCTGGTCTATTACGCGCGCGCCAACCGCTTCTTCTACGTGGTGATGGTGGCCTTCGTCATGACCGCTTCGGTCATGGTCAGCTACACCCGCGCCCGCGCCGAATCCCTGATCCCAAGCTGCAAGGTCGGATTCATGGAGCGCCCCGAGCGCATTGTGCTGGTCATCATCGGTGCCGTCTTTAATAAGATGGCACCCGTCATATGGGTGCTGGCCGTGCTCTCCACCATTACGGTCATCCACCGCATCCGCTTCACCTACCAGCAGGCCACCCCGAAGAAGGAACTGACGGAGAATGTTCCCGCGGCCGTTTAACGACGGCCTTCTTCGAAATTCCTGCTTCTCTTTGCTTCCCATACACCCATAGCCCCCTGCCGTACGGATTTCCCTGGCGCGGATGCTATGCTTTGGTTGGTAAGTACCAAGGAGTACTCGTTTGATCGATCCGGTTATTTTGGTGCATGGCGGCGCCTGGGCCATCCCCGATGAGGCATGTACCGATCATCGCCGGGGTGTGGAGCGCGCGGCCGCCGCGGGCTGGGCTGCGTTGGCCAAGGGCGCTTCCGCGCTTGACGCCGTGGAAGACGCCGTCGCCGTGCTCGAGGACGATGAGACCTTCGACGCCGGACGCGGTTCGTTCCTCAATCGCGACGGCAAAGTTCAGCTCGATTCGCTCATCATGTGCGGCGATTCGCTGAAAGCTGGCGGCGTTGGCTGCGTCGAGCACCTGCGCAATCCCGTGCGCGCCGCGCGCCTGGTGCTGGAAAAAAGTCCGCACTGCTACTTTGTCGCCGAAGGCGCCGAGCGCTTTGCCGAAGAACACGGCATGTCTCTGATTGAAAACGAAGAGCTTGTGCTGCCCCGCGAAGTGGAGCGTTGGCAGAACGCCGCCGAGCAGCGCTACCTGAGCCTGCCCGCCGAATTCGCCGGCGACCCCGAGCCGCCCATGAATTCGCACGACACCGTGGGCGCCGTCGCCCTGGACTGCCATGGCAACATCGCCGGAGCCACCTCCACCGGAGGCACGCTCAACAAGGCTCCCGGCCGCGTGGGAGATTCCTCGCTCATCGGCTGCGGCTGCTATGCCGACAATGAAACCGCCGCCGCCAGCACCACCGGCTGGGGTGAGCCCATGATGAAGCTGGTGCTGGCCAAGTGGGCCGCCGATCGCGTAACCGCCGACGTGGGTCCGCGCGAGGTTGCGCCGGCCGCCATTCACTACCTCAAGCGCCGCCTCAACGGACACGGCGGCATCATTCTTTTGGACCGCCGCGGCCGCATTGGCATTGCTCACAACACGCCGCGCATGGCCTGGGCCATGCAGTCGCAAATCGCCCGTGAGTCCGGCCTGAGCTGCCCCGCATGGTAGGGTTCCGCTTGCGTATGCAGATCGCCGCGGCATTGGCCGCGGTGTTTCTGTCTGCGTCCCTGTGCCCGGCGCAAGCCAAGCCCAAGCCCCCGGCAAAGGCCGCGCCCGTGCGCTGGAGCGCCGCCAACTATCGCGGACTCCTGCTCGGCCGCGCCCGCCGCGCCGACGTGTTGCGCGCGCTTGGCGAACCGCAGTCGGCAAACAATCTTAAGGACGGCGAAGAGCTGCTCTATCGCGGTCGCGGCGAGCACCACGGCGACATCACCGTCAAACTTTCGCGCGCCGGAGTGGCCGAAGAAATCATCGAGGCTTTCCCGGTGGCACTGTCGCGCACGGCCGCCTATCGCGAGCTGGGCAAAGACGCCGTCACTGCGCACTACTCGTTTGCCGCCTGTGCCGCAAATGCCCTCTACCGTGAGCCGCGCGGCCCGCTCGAGCTGACGTTCTTTCCCCGCCTCGGCATCGTGCTTTGGCCCGATCAGTACGGATACGACTTCGCCGCCATGCGCTACACCGCCCGCCAGCCCGGCCTGGAGCGCGCACCGGCCTGTGTGAAGCACTAGCTTTTACATCCTGGCGCAGTTTTTCTCATCGCATACAATAGTTCGTCATATCAGATTCGCTTCGGAGGCCTACTCTTGCGTCCGCGTATTCTTCTCCCTGCTCTGCTCGCCGTTTTGCTTATCCTCACCTTTGACGGATGCAAGTCGAAGAAGAAGGACGATCAGAACGCCCAGCGCTATCCCATCGAAGGCGTCGTCATGGCCGTGGGCCTCAAGGAGCACACCGTCACCCTCAAGCATCACGAGGTCGTCGGCTACATGAAGGCCATGACCATGCCCTTCACCGTCAAGGATGAGTGGGTCTTCAAGGTGGTCAAGCCCGGAGACTACATCCACGCCACGCTGGTAGTGGGCACCGACGACGACTGGCTGGAAAATGTGAATATCACCGAGGGCCAGGCCGCGGCCGATCAGTCCAGCACCTCCGCCGTGCATCGCCCCTCGGCGGGAGACCAGGTGCCCGACTTCGCCTTTACCGATCAGAACGGCCACGCGTTGCTTCTTTCGCAGTTCCGTGGCCAGCCGCTGCTGCTTACCTTCATCTACACGCGCTGCCCCCTGCCGGACTTCTGCATCCGCATGAGCAACAACTTCGCACAGGTGGCCGCGCAGCTCAAGAACACCAATCCCGCGGCCTTTGCCAAGCTGCGTCTGGTCTCCATCAGCATTGACCCCGAGCACGACACGCCCGCCACCCTGCTCAAATACGGCCAGCACTACGCCGCCGCCGCCGACCCCAAACTCCAGCACTGGCGTTTTGCCACCGGCAAGCCCGAGGAAATCAAGCGCGCCGCCGACTTCTTCGGCCTCAGCTACACGCCGCAGGACGGCCAGATCGTGCACACGCTCAGCACCACGCTCATCGACGCCGATGGCAAGGTCTCCGAGTTCTATAGCGGCAACCAGTGGATCCCCGGCGAAGTGGCCAACAAACTCGCCAGTTTGCAGCGCTAGCTCCCGCGCTGTGTCCCAAGTTTTGCTTGTGCCCCAGAGCCTGCCCTGAGCTGAGCGAGGGGGTCGCGAAGCTACTGATCCGGCCCTAAACGACTGAGACATTTTGGATGATCGGCCGTCTAATGAAGTATGGAGAAGATCGACGGTCGGAAGTTGTCTGAATCAGCTTTGAACGAACGGCGGCGGCGGGCTGTGAAGCTTCGTCTGGCAG
>JARLGJ010000011.1 GCA_031296105.1 Acidobacteriota bacterium
GGCCGCCATGAGTATGGCTAACACCGGAACACGCGTGTGAAATCCCCGGCCCGCTGCCAGCACCGAAGGAACTCCCCAGCAAACAATGCTGTACGCAACGGCGATCGCGGCCAGATCCAGCCAGGCCACGGAAGTGCGATGCGCGGGGGAAATCAGCAGCAGGAACCCGGCCAGCAACAGCACCAGGCCCAGCACGTAAAGCACAAGCAATAGAATGCGGCTGACGCCGGCATTTGCCATGGCTCACTCTACTTTCTGCCCGCAGTTGCCACAGAAGGCATCGGAGGCGCTGATGGGTGCATTGCAACGCCGGCAGTTCTGCATTCCGCCGGCGGCACGGCCACAGTTCGGACACACCTTGGCTTCGGCCGGCATGGGAGCATGGCAGTGGGCGCAGGTTTGCGTGACGGCCAGCACCACGCCGCAGCTTACGCAGCGCCGCGCGCCGGTGTCATTGTCGGCCCCGCAGTTCGGACACGGCGTGTAGGGATCGCCGCAGTGCGGGCAGAACTTGGAGGTGTTCGAGTACTTCTTGGCGCAGCGCGAACAGAACACATCGCGCACCAGCGGCTGCGCTCCGGGCGCTACCTGCCCTGAGGCACCCGTGGATTGCGCTGCATTGTTCACCGGCTGCAGCAAGCCTCCGGACGCGGCGCCGGAGCCCATCATGCCGGTCACCAGCAGCGCGCCGAGCAACCCGCTGTTGCCCACGCCCTGCGCCGCATGGTTGGCAATCTCAAAGGCCTGCGACTGCTGCCACGAGTACCCGCCAATGGCCTGCGCGCTTTGCCGCGCGATGGCATCCAGAATCCTTTGCCCCTCGGGCGTGGTTCCGTCCACGTCCACCGATGTGACGTAGAAACCCTCCAGGTTGAAGCCGTACTCCTCCCAGAACGCCTGCATGGGCATACGCAGCGCCGCCGAAAGCTTCTCCAGGTAGGCCGAGATGCTCTTGATGCCGATGCGCTGCGACTGCATGTAAGCCGTGATGCAGGACTTGGTCTTGGTCTCCAAAGGGCCCTGGAAGTGGTTCGTCAGCTCCTGCGCGGTGAACTCCAGGGAGGTGCCGACCAGCTTGATGAGGAAGCGCTCGGCATCCTGCACCTTCAGTCCGTAACGCCCGGCGGCACGCAGCGGCACCATCACCTGGTAGTCGGGGTCCTGATAGGGCATGCGGCTGGTGGTCTCCCAGTCAATGACCAGCGGAACCAGCTTGTTGACGAACCAGACTTCGGCGAAGAATGGGTTCTTGCCGCCAAACGGAATGCCGTAGAACTTCGAGAGCAGCGGCAGGTTCTCGGTGTTCAGCGTGTGCCGCCCGGGGCCAAACTTGCCGAGGACCTGACCCTTGCTGAAGAGCACAGCCTCCTGCGATTCCCGCACGATGAGCTGGGTGAGAGTGGTGAGGTTGGTAACGTTGTCCGCGTTCTTCCCCGCGCCGTTTGACGGGCGGAACTTCCAGGCGAAGACCGGATTCTGCTGATTCGCAGGCTCATCCCACGAAACGAGGTCGATGAATGCCATAGCGGGACTCCTGAAATAAGCGCCGGGAGCGCAGCTCCCGGCACTGCCCATGATTAGGCCGGCACGCGGGCAAGAGTGCCCGGCACCGGCGTTGCGCTATTGCACGGTGGAGGAGTCTGCGCTGGGAAGCCGCGTCACCTCCTGCTCCGAGGCATCAGCCGCGCTCTGCTGCGTCGCCAGGTCCTTCTCGTCGCTCGGTGCGGGCGGAGGCGCAATCTGCGCGTACTCGGACTGCGTGGGGGCCGCGTTGGCCGAAGGCGGAGCCTTGGGCAACCCGCTCTTTCCCTGCTTGTCGCGCAGCTCGGCCATGCCGCGGTCGATCGTCTCGCGCATGTGGTTCTGCATCTCCTGCAGGTCGGCCAGGGCCACCGTCACGGCGCTGGCCTTGGCACATTCGGTGCCGCCTTTGCTGGCCAGCACAACTACCGAGGCCACGTCGCCATCGGCCTGTCCATTCAACTGCACCACATCGCCTTCGGTGAGGGCGCATTCGTTGGACGCCGAATCCACCACGTCCAGCGGCGCTCCCACAACATAGGTGTGCGGCTGTCCGTCGGCGAGCGCGCGGGCAATGCCGCTGGAGCCGGGATCGACCTCCTGCCCCTGCCTGGTCTGCGCCAGTTCGGCATTCTCCAGCGCCACCTGCGCCTTCACTTCGTCGGCAATCATTTGCTTGACCTCCGGCGTCAGTGCCGTTTGCTGTGCGTCCTCCTGCGGCGGCGGCTGGTTGCCCGAGGCTTTGCCGGCCTCGTAGGCCGCGGCCAGCTCCGACGAGATCATGTAGTCGGTCAACCACAGAGAGGCCGTGGGATACACCGGGTACGGAGCAAAATAGCCGCCGTAGAAGCCAACCCACGGCTGCCCGCCCCAGCCCCAGCCAAAGGACACGGCCACCGGCCACGGGTTGTACACCCATCCGTAAAAGCCCGGCGCGTAATACATAGGCGGTGCGTACACGTGCATATCAATGCCGCGATAGCGGTAGCCGCGGTAGTAGGCGCTGTACATGCGGCCGTGGTAGTAGTAATTGCGGCGGGCAAAGTCGTGCCCGCGGAACTGGTACGGCCGCTCGATGAAGCCGCGGCGTCCGCGCTCGGCCACCAGGCGCGAATGATCGGGGCGCATCATGCTGACCCGGCGCGAGCCATCCAATCCATGATGAATGTCCATGCCGCGGTGTGCGTCATGCACGTCGCTGATGCGTCCTCCCGGACGGCGCTGGATGGCGCTGCCGCCCTGAAGGTGGTGAACTTCGGCGCCACGCGCCATTGGCGTCCTGTTGAGTCCCGCCGGACCGTGATTCACCGGAGTCGCAGGCCCTCTGCCCACGCTATTCGGCCCTCTGCCTGCGTTATTCGGAGCCATGCCACCACCGTGGTTATTGAGTGACGGAGTCGTGCCAATCCCGTGGTTGGGCTGGCTTGCGGTTGGACCAGTAGCTTTACCCTGACCAGGCTGGTTCGCGGTTGGACCAGTGGCTTTACCCTGACCAGGCTGGTTCGCGGTTGGACCAGTGGCTGGATGACTACCACCGGCACCGGACCCGCCATTCAACCGCGGGCCCGTGTTGGCCGCGCCGCCGTGCTGCTGCGTTCCGCCGCCGTTGGCCGACGCACCACCCGGATGGGCCGCGCCGCCGCCGCTGGCGTGCGTGGCCGGGGCAGCCTTGGCCGGGGCGGCCTTGGCCGGCGCCGGAGTGCTGGACTTCTTCTTGTCATCGGCATGTAGGCTGCTCACTGCGCAAAACAGCAGCACGAGCAGCGCGACGAAAACTCTCTGGGAATTCATTCGAGTCATCTGCATATCCTTCTTTCTAGCTCCATGAACTGCTGCTCTACTGGACGTCCGTTACTACTCCGTGGACGAAGATCACCTTCATGTCCGAGTAGTAGTCGATCTCCTTGGGAGGCATCCGCACGACCTTTTGCGGAACGCCAAGGACTTCCTGCACCTGCTGCTTGGTTTGTCCCTTCGCGATTGTCTTGGGCTCGGGCGGGGGCGTGTCCACCGGGGGCGGAGGCGGTGGAACGTCGGCAAATTGCGGAGGAGTAACCGGCGCCGGCTGCACATCAGCGGGCGCGGCCGCCGCGTCATGGCCGCTGTCCTCCAGCGTCACCACCTCAGACAGCAGGCGGAGCGCATCCTCGGAGGATGGCTGACTGTTCTTGGGAAACTGCACCTTGAGTTCCCCGTAAAAACGGGCGTCGTCGTACACATCGCTCAGCAGCAGCAGGTGGATGCCATCCTTTTTGGCCTCGACGTGATAGACAAAGAATTTTTCGCCGCTGGAGAACTGCTTCTGCACAATGCCCTTGGTCTCCTGGCCGGCAAGCCCCTCGGCCATGCCCCAGGCGATGTGGGCACCCATGCCGCAGGAAAGCGAGCCGTCTTTATACGTCGTAGTAATAGGGGCATTGGCACTGGCATCGCTGGTCTGTAATTTGTCCTTGTGAAGGGTGGCGATGCAACGGACGTTATTTACCCCCATCCGGTCGGCGGTGATTGTGGTGAGTGGGCACATCTGCTTGAGCGCGATGTTAATCTGCCCCAGATTGTCCTCCGCATGTGCCGGAAAGGCCGCGAATAGAACTGTCAACAACACACTGCCCGCAAAGAGATGCGACGCCAGACCGGTCCACTTCTGGGTAATCTTTTGCACTTCGGCTCCTCACTTGCTGGTATGTTCGCCGTGGAGTGACTCAGAAAATTGTGGCTTCATTTGCATGGCCTGGAAGCGACAGGAAGAAATGCTACGAGCGGGATGGTGCGATTCGCGGCTCTCCTGCCTATGCATGGCCGGACGCCCCGTGCAATTGACACAAGATTCAGGAATTTCCCAGAGATACGGGTCCGTAACAGCTTGCCGCAGGAAGGAAAGCGGCACCGCTGCTGCCTGAGTTTTCCCGATCGTACGCCTGTGTCCCATGTGCCACATTGCAATACATCGCGAGAAATCATGCAGACATACAGCCGCCGCACGATGACGTCACCCGCCAGCAGAGTTTCCCTTCAAGAAAGTCCAGGTTATGCGAAATAAGTAGAGATCAATCAGGCGATAGTTGTCTTGTGTCAACTTATGTCTTACATAAGACAAGATGCGACAATGATAATTTTCATCGCTGTTATTGCACCGCAATCTGGGCAGAAAGACAGATGCAATTCAGTGCATACTCCGGAGAGAACATCCTATGCAGTCTCACAGGCAATCTTTAAGATCAAATTACCATATCCTTTCGATCTAAAACAAAGGTGCCTGAAAAATAGTAAGAAGGCTTTGCAGCGAACCTATGGAGCATTCTTCCATCCCACACGAAGCCGGGGGTAACTCTACTTGGCCGTATAAGCACGCTCGACGAGCACATCTTCCGGCCCGATCTGAATCTCCAGCGAACCCTCCAGCGGCAGGGCGTCCACCGGGATGCGGTCGCGGTACAGAACGAAGCGCAGGTTGAATGCCTGCCCCTGCCGCGCGTTGACCAGCGCCATGGGCAGCTTGAGTTCCAGTATCCGGACGAAGGCGATCTCTACGCCGCTGGGCGTGTAGGCGGAGGCGAGCACACATCCCTCGCCATTCAGCAGTTGCCAGCCGCGCAGTTCGTCCTGAGCCAGGTCGATTTCCAGTTGGAAGCGCTCCTCTTTGCCGCCGCCACGCAGGGCCAGGTGCAGTTGCGCCAGACAGGGGCCTTCGGGCAAGCGCGAGGCAAAATCGAGACGGGCGAAGAGGTTCTCCGCGTCGATGCCGGCATATAGTCCGTCGAGCAGGAACGATTTGCCGTGCATACTGCCGCCGCGGCGGTCGCTGGAGTACTGCGCCGCACCCATCCAGTCGAAGTAACTGCTGACCAGTCCGTCGATGACCGGATGCACGTAGGCCGTCTGCGGCGAGATGCGCGCGCTGACGATAGCTCCCGAGATGGGCCGCGCCAGGTGATCCGGCGGCACGCCGCCCAGCAGCGTATAAACGTTCGAGAGATGCTTGCGGTATAGCTCGTCGAAGTCGCTGTCGTTGGCCGAATGATGTTCGGGACCGTACCACCAGTTCCAGTCGCTGCCTTCGGCAATCAGCAGTTCCTCGTAGGCGAGTTGGCGCTGCGAGGCCGCCACGCGGCTGGCGTTTTCGTCGTAGAAGTCGCGCGCCTGCCCCAGGTAGTCCCAACTGCGGTTGTCCTCCGGCGCGCCAATCCAGACGTTGAAGTTGGCGTTGATCCAGGAGCCGGGGACGAGGCCGCGGAGTTTGCCGAAGGTCTCCGGCTTTTGCCGCTCGATGGCCTCGGCAATGGTGATGGGCTCAATCTGCGAGTCCTTCTGAAGGCCATCGTAGAGGCGGCGCAGGAACTCGCGTCCGTTGGCCTCGTAGCCTTCCCAGGCGTTTTCTCCGTCCAGGATGATGGGCAGCACCACGTCGCGCCCCTGGGAGGTAATGGGCTGTGCCGCCTGCTTGATGGTGCGCAAAAGGTGCGACGCGGCATCGGCCGCCGGCATTCCGGAATAGACGAAGCCCAGCAGGTCGCTGATGCGATGGTCGCGGAAGACCATGTTCATGGAGAGGCCGTTGCTCTCCCAGCGATACAGGCGGTAGAGCTTTTCCGCGCCCGGCAGGTCGAGAAAGCCGTCGCCGTCGCGCGTCATGGAGTGCGGCAGGCTGCGGCCAAGCACGCCTTCATCGGTGGCCATCCAGCGGATGCCGAGCTGCGCGGCGATGGCCAGTACCTCGTCGGAGACCGAGCCTTCACTGGGCCACATGCCGATGGGACGGCTGCTGAAGGTGTGCTCGTGGGCGTCAAGGGCGCGGCGAATCTGCTCCTCGGCGTCCTCGGGATGGGAAAAACGCTCGTTGGGCAGCGGCAGGCCGGGCACGGAGTCGCGTCCGGCATTCGTATCGCACAGCAAAGGCAGAATCGGGTGGTAGTACGGAGTCACCGAAAGCTCGGCGGAACCGGAGCCGGCGGCGGCGCGGTAGGCGGGCAGCACGGCCTTCAGAATCTCGCGCTGCTTGGCCATCACCAGGCGCTTGTCGTCTTCGCTATAGCCACTTCCCTTCGCGATCAGCGCGGCGATGGCCGGATCGGCCAGAAAATACTCGTCGAACCAGGCAATCTGCGAGAGCACCTGCAGGTCGCGGTAGTCGCGCTCGGCAAAGGTGATGGCGGCGTTGGACGGATCAGGTCCGGCGGCGCGCACCTGCTCCCATAGCTGCCGGTAGCGCGGATAGCGGCCGATCATGCGCTCGGCGTGTGCCTGAAAAAAATAAGTGAGAGCGAAGCTGCGATCGTCGGCGCTCAGTTCGGCCGCCGGACGGAAGGCGACGTCCCAGAAGGGATCGCGAAAGGCTCCGCTGTTGTAGTCCGCAATCTGCGCCACCAGCGAGGGCACCAGGTTGAAGTTCTGATGAACACCCGGGAACTCCTCCAGCAGCTTCACCATGCCGTAGTAGTCCTTGAGCGCGTGCAAGCGAACCCAGGGGAGACGATACTCTCCACTCACCAGGTCCTTATAGAAGGGCTGGTGCATGTGCCAAAGGACAACGAGCCTGATCGAACCTGATGCCATTCCCGTAACGACCTGTTCCCTGCCGATTCCGATGGATGCAGGAAAATCAGGCAATAGGATAGCAGCCCGCAAGGGGTTACGCCCATGCTAGACTCGGGAAGGAAAATAGTCTTGCATAAGGTGCCAGTTCCGGTCGCGTCGTGAAAATTTTGTCGCGCTACATTTTGAAGGAAGTAATGGAGCACGCCGCCATTGGCGCGGGGCTGTTTACTTTCGTAATTTTCATGCGCGATCTGGGCAAGCTGCTGGAGCTTGTAGTCCGCGACAGCGCCCCTTTGCCCGCCGTTCTCAAGCTCTTCCTGCTCACCCTGCCCGTGGCCTGCACCATCACCATCCCCCTGGGACTTTTGGTGGGCATCTTGCTCGGTTTGAGCCGCCTGGCGGCCGACAGCGAGATTACCGCCATGCGAGCCAGCGGTGTGGGCGCCTGGAAGTTTGTGCGCATCATCGCCCTTTTTGCCGTCTCCACCTGGGCCCTGGCCACGGTCAACAGCATTTGGATTGCGCCTGCTTCGTCGGCGGCGCTGGCCCGCCTGCAGGAGCGGCTGGTGAGCACGCAGGCCTCGTTCGAGATTCAACCTCGCGTCTTTTACGAAGAGTTCAAGAACATGGTGCTGTACGTCGAAGACGTACGCTCGGGCGCCCATATCTCACAGTGGCGCGGCGTCTTCCTGGTGGACGTGACCGATCCCACGGCGCCCAAGATCACCGTGGCGCAGAAGGGCATCATCGTCGCCGACACGCCCGACACCATCCACATGCACTTGAGCCACGGCAGCTCGCAGGAAGTGCAGCCGCAGAATCCCGAGCAATACCAGATCACCACGTTTCAAGAGACCGATCTGCCGATTGCGCTGCCGGTGCCCGATGAGGGCAAGCAGGATCTTGTCCCCGTCAGCGAGATGAGCACCGCCGAGCTGTGGTACCGCGGGCACCATCCCGAGGCCAACACCGGCAAGCCGCGCAACAAGCAGGACACACCCGTGGTACGCGCGCGCTGGTACCTGGTTGAGTTTCACCGGCGAGTTGCTTTGCCCGCCTCCTGCCTGGTGCTGGCCCTGGTCGGCATTCCGCTGGGACTGTCGTCGAAGAAGGGCGGCAAGAGCATGGGCTTTGTGCTCACCATCGCGCTGGTCTTCTTCTACTATTTCATCTCGCTCACCGGCATTTCGCTGGGCCGCGGCGGACGCATTGCGCCGTGGATGGGCGTTTGGGCGGCCAACGCGATCTTCCTGCTGGCCGGCCTCTGGCTGCTGCGCAGAGTAGAGCACGCCAGCATCGAGCTGGGTTCGCTGCGCTCTGCCTGGGATGCGCTGGCCAACCGCTTCCGCAGCGCGGAACGCTGCGCCCAGGCCGAGCGCAAGGCAAAAGCCGCCGCGGAGCAACGCTTCAGCCTGGGCGGCTATCCGCTGCTGCTGGACCGCATGATCCTGCGTGACTTTGTGATGTACCTGGGAATGATCCTGGTGTCGTTCATTCTGCTCACGCTGGTGTTCACCTTCTTCGAGCTGCTCAGCGACATTGTGCGCAACCGCATTCCGCTGATCGTGGTCGGCTCGTACCTCATCAACGTGACGCCTTCGATGATCTACACCATCGCGCCGCTGAGCGTGCTGCTGGCGGTGCTGACCACCATCGGCCTGCTGCAGAAGTCGAATGAGATCACGGCCATGAAGGCCACCGGAACCAGCATCTATCGCGTGGTCTTTCCTATCCTGATCATCGCCACCGCCATCAGCGCCGGGCTGTTCTTCTTCGACCAGCTCTACATTCCGGCGGCCAACCAGCGGCAGGAGACCCTGCGCAACCAGATCAAGGGAAAGCCGGCGCAGACCTACCTGCGTCCCGACCGCAAGTGGATCTTCGGCGAGCACAACGACATTTATTATTACGAGTTCTTTGACGCCGACCAGAACACCTTCGGCAACATCACGGTCTTCGAGTTCAATCCTGTAACCTTCGAACTGACGGGCCGCGTGCACGCCGCCCGCGCGCACTGGTCGGGCGAGTTGAACAAGTGGGTCTTCGAGCAGGGGTGGGAGCGCAGCCTGCACGGCTCTTCCATCCAGAGCTATCAGCAGTTCGAGGTAAGCACCTTCGCCAACCTCGTGGAACCGCCCCCGTACTTCAAAAAGGAAGTGCGGCAAAGCTCGGAGATGAGCTACCGCGAACTGGGGCGCTACATTGCCGACTTGCAGCAGTCCGGCTTTGACGTGGTGCGCCTGAAGGTGCAACTGGAAAAGAAATTTGCCTACCCGGTGATCACGCTCATCATGGCCGTGCTGGCCGTGCCTTACTCGCTCTCCGCGGGACGCAAGGGCGCGCTGACCGGCATTGCCGTGGCTCTAAGCGTGGCCATCATTTATTTTGTTGCCGCCGGACTGTTTGAGGCGATGGGCAATGCCAGCCAGTTGCCCGCGGCGCTGGCCGCCTGGGCTCCGGACCTGATCTTCGGCTTCCTGGGCGGATACCTGCTGCTAAAGGTACCCACATAAACTGCACGCTCTAGCGGAAAACGACTTCATACACGCGCCAGGCGCCGCACTCATAAGCAAAGACCAGTTCCTTCAGCAAAGACGGTTCGGGAAACTTCACCACCGCGCCCGTTTCTCCCGTCTCCTGCCACACGCGCATCTGCGCCTCCACGCCCTTCATCTCCGGCGCCAGGAGTTCTATGGCATCGGCGGCGCGCAGCAGACAGGCGTTGAGGTCGCTGCCGGGATTGGAGAACGCGGCGCGGGCCGGAACCGCTCCGAGATCGGACAACGTCGCCCCCGCCCGCAAGCACTCCAATTCGCCGGAGGCCATCTCCACCAGTTTGCCTGCGTCGTGCGCGCGCACGGCCTCGGCAAAAGCCAGCGCGGTCTTGGCCCCGGGATACGGAGGCTCCGCTTCGCTGTCATCGTCCCAGATGCGAATGCTATCGAGTTGGTGATCGGCGGAAAATTCGAGGTTGTAGTTGCGGTCGTTATATTCCCAGCGCTCGAATTCCTCGCCGCCGCTCTCCTCGCGCTGCACCGAGGAGGGCCGCCCCAGCACCGAAGTCACTTTCTCGCGCGTGTCGCCCAGCTTGAGGCCGAAGAATCCGGTGACGCCGTGGAAGTCGTCGCCGCTCAGTTCAATCTCGATGAGGCGATTCTCCTTGTCGTAGATCGCGGCCAGAGCGGAATCCGCCATTCCCGGCAGATCGTAGTAGTAGGCCGCACTCCCCTTGCCGAGGCTCTCCCGGGAGGTTTCCTTGCCCAGCGCGGCCTCCACCGCCGTGCGCGGCTGCCGCAGCAGAAAGCCGTAAAGCTCGCGAGCAGCGCTCTTTTGCGGATTCGCCGCAGCAGTCAACGATGGGGCGCAAAGCAGGAAAACCGCCAGCAGGCGGCACAGGGTCTTCATGAAACGCATCTTAGCACGCGCGCCGCGGCCCGCTCTGCGACCTCCATGGCTGTTGCTACATCTATAATCTATCTTTAGTGCAGGTGATAGCTTTGTCCTCCTCGAAATTTTGGCCGCTGCTGCCGTACATGCGGAAATACTGGAAAGGGTACCTGAGCGGTACTCTGTCCGTGCTTTGCAACAACGGCTTTGCTATCGTGTGGCCGCTGGTCATCCGGCGCATTGTGCAGGACCTCGACCTGGGCGTAACCCACGAAAAAGTCCTCTACTGGTGCCTGCTGCTGGTGGCGGTGGCCACGGCCAAGGGAGTGTTCCAGTACCTGACGCGCTGGGTGCTCATCGGCATCTCGCGCGAGATCGAATTCGACCTGCGCAACGATCTCTTCCGCCACCTGGAAAAGCTCGATACGGGCTTCTATCAGCGCAGCCGCACCGGCGACATCATGGCCCGCGCCACCAACGACCTGAATGCCGTGCGCACCTTGCTGGGACCGGCCATCATGTATTCGGCCAACACCGTCGCGTTCACCGTGGGCGCGTTGTTCTTCATGACGCGCATCAGCCCGCGGCTCACGCTGTTTGCCTTCCTGCCGCTGCCCATCGCCAGCATCCTGGTGCAGTACTTCGGCACCCGCATTCATGAGCGCTTCGAGCGCATCCAGGCCAAGTTCAGCGACATCAGCGCCCGCGCGCAGGAGAACTTTTCCGGGGCGCGCCTCATCCGCGCCTACGCGCAGGAGGAGGCGGAGATCGCCGGCTTCGAGCGCGACAATCGCGACTACATCCAGCGCTCTCTGCCGCTGGCGCGTTTGATGGGCATGTTGTGGCCCACTCTGGAGGTGATGCTCGGGCTGGCCATGGTGATCGTGCTGTGGCAGGGCGGCCGCGAGGTGATCGCACACCGGCTGGATCTCGGCGGCTTTGTGGCCTTTACCACCTACATGGTGCTGCTCACCTGGCCGGTCATCGCGCTGGGATGGGTGATCAATATCTTCCAACGCGGCACGGCCTCCATGGGCCGCATCGATGAAATCCTGCAGCAGCAACCGGCCATCGCCGACGATCCCGCCTTGGTGCAGGTCTCCGGCGAGGCTGAGATTCGCGGCGAAATCGAGTTCCGCGGACTGACCTTTGCCTACGACCGGCGCTCGCGCCCGGCGGAGGGCGCGGTGCCTTTGCAAGCTGAGCCCGGCGCGCCCGTGCTGCGCGAGGTTTCCCTCAAGGTTCCAGCCGGCAGCAGCCTGGCAATTGTGGGTCCAACCGGTTCGGGCAAGAGCACGCTGGTCTCGTTAATTCCCCGCATTCACGATGCCGCGCCAGGCATGGTGCTCATCGACGGCCGCCCCATCCGCGAGTATTCGCTCGACACCTTGCGCCGCCAGATCGGCTTTGTGCCGCAGGAGACGTTCCTGTTCAGCACCACCGTGCGCGGAAACATCGCCTTCGGCGTGGAGAACGCCACGGACGAGCAGATTGCGCGCGCCGCCGAAGTCTCGCGCATTGCGCTGGACGTGGAAGGCTTCCCGGAGAAATATCAGACGATGGTGGGCGAGCGCGGCCTGACTCTGAGCGGCGGACAGAAGCAGCGCGTGGCCATTGCCCGCGCCGTGATTCGCGAGCCGCGCATCCTTATTCTGGACGACGCCTTGGCCAGCGTGGATACGCAGACCGAAGACCACATCCTGAACGGCTTGCGCGAAGTCATGCAAGGACGCACTACGATCTTCATCTCGCACCGCGTCTCCACCGTGCGCAACGCCGACCGCATTGCCGTGCTGCACGACGGCCGCGTGGTGGAATACGGCACGCACGACGAACTGCTGGCGCTGAACGGCTACTACACTGGCCTGCACGACAAGCAACTGCTGGAAGAGGAACTGGAGACGGCCTGAGCGGTTCCCGAGTAACTATATCCGGTGTAAATAGTGCACAGCCATTGCTCCCTGATGGTCGCAACGGCCCTTGGCCGGTGGCTTCGGGACACGGCAACTCGGGAATCGCTTTAGCGCACCAGCAGCACTTCGCTGATGTTCTCTTTCCCCAGGAAAAACTTGATAGCCGTGAAATTCTGAAAGAGCTTCTCGATGTGCCGGTTCTGAAAGGTGCGCTGCAGGGGGAAAGGCGCGCCGGTTTGCAGTTCGAGGGTGTTCTCGTCCTTGATGTGATAGCGATAGTGCGGTGCGTCGGCGCCGGCCTCGCGCGAGTGAAAGAACGCCAGCAGCGCGGCCTCCGGCTTGGCAATGCGATAGATGCGCTCCACCGTGGGCTTCACCATCTCCTCCGGCAGGTAGTCGCAAACGTCCCACATGATCACGGCGTCGAAGGTCTCCGGCGCGTACTGCAAGTCCTCGGCGAGAAAGCGCTCCACGTCGAAGCGCGGACCATCCGGTTCAGCGCCGGGCAAGGCAAAACGGCCGGAGTTCGCCGCGGCTAGAATGTCTTCGTTATAGGTGCGGTGTCCGAGGCCCGTGAGATAGGTAATGTTGGCGGCCGACGTCGGTCCCAGGTCCAGCACGGTTTGCCCATCCGGACGCAGAATGACCCGCACGAACTGGTGAAAGCCCGTGGAGCGTCGCGTGAGGCGCGGCAACTCGGCGGGCGCTGCGTCTGGCTTGCTGCCCGGACCGAAGATATTGCGGAAAAATCCCACTTAAAACCTTGCCATGGGAGAATTTGCTCCCGGAGCAGCTACCCACCCCGGGAGATAGCATCATTCTACTTCTTTTCCGCAGCTCCCCCCAGAGGCAAGGAAGGTGCCACTGGCGACGCTGGTGCGGCTGGCGCACCGTGCGCCTGGGCCGGCTTCGGCTCGGTCTTGCGAATGTCGATGGAGCCTTTGAAGAACGCGCCATCCTCGATGACGATGCGCTGGGTGAAGATGTCTCCGTTCAGCACGGCCGACTTCTTCAACTCCACTTTCTCCAGGCCCACTACGTTGCCGTCCACTTTGCCGTGGATCAGAACGTCCTTGGCTTTGACGTTGGCCCGCACGCGCCCGTTGGGGCCGATGACGAGGCTGTGGCTCACCAGGTCGATGTTGCCCTCGACTTCGCCGTCGAGATACAGGTCTTCGCTGCCGGAAAGTTCACCTTTGATGATGACGGACTTGCCGATGTGCGCCACATCGGCCCTGTACTGTTCCATTTTCGGGGTCTCCACGATACGGGATGGGTACGCAGCCGATGCCGGCGCGGATGGCGCCGGGGACTGCGGGGTCACAGGAGTCGAGGGTCTCTCATCGTCCCTGCGCTTATTCCACATGAGAACTCTCCGTTCAGTGCGTTGTGGCGGCCGCCCAACAAAGCGGCCCATTGCTGCTTAATTGACTCAAGGGAACACAGCACCCACGGCGGGGCTGCATTGAATATAACCAAGCAGCAGGTCCGCGACAACACTGCATTTTCCTTTAGCCAAGCATTTTACGCCAGCCGCGCGGGCTTTCCTACACAACCGGTGAACGAAAGGACTAAACACCGTGCGGACGGATCGTTTCCTTACGCACCGTCAGGCTTTCGATCAGATCCTCGCGCAGCGCGTAGCCGCGGCCCGGCTGGTCCGGCACTTGAATGGTGCCCAGCGAACTGACCGTGACCTCCGGCTCGATGATGTCATCCTTCCAGTAGCGCGCCGAGGCCGAAACGTCTCCCGGCAGCGAGAAGCCCGACAGCGTGGACAGCGCGATATTGTGCGCGCGCCCGAGGCCGCTCTCCAGCATTCCGCCGCACCACACCGGAATTTCCGCGTTGAGCGCCACGTCATGGGTGCGGATCGCCTCGGAGAATCCGCCCACCCGGCCCAGCTTGATGTTGAGGATGCGGCAGGCGCGCATCTGAATGGCCTCCAGCGCGTGGCGCGCCGTGACGATGCACTCATCCAGGCAGATGCTGGTGGAAAGTTCGTGCTGCAACAGGGCGTGCATGTAGATCTCGTCGGGCCACAAGGGCTGCTCGATCATCAGCAGGCGGAAGTCGTCGAACTTCTTCAGGTGTTCGAGATCGTCCAGTGTGTAGGCGCTGTTGGCGTCGCAACTGAGCAGCGCACCTGGGAAGCGCTGCCGCACCTTCCCCAGCACATCGAGGTCCCAGCCCGGCTTTACCTTGATCTTGATGCGCTGATAGCCCGCCTCCAGCTCCATGGCAATGCGGTCCAGCAATTCATCGTGCGAGTCTTGAATGCCAATGGACACGCCGCAGGCAATCTCCTGCCGCGTGCCGCCGATCAGCTTCCACAGCGGCATCGCCTTCGCCTGCGCTTCGGCATCCCACACGGCGTTTTCCAGCGCGGCCTTGGCCATGCGATGGCCACGCACCTGTGCCATGCGCTGCGCCGCCTCGCGCCCGCCGTTGGCCAAATCCACGCCGGCCAGCGCGGGCGCCAGATACTCCTTCAGCACATGCCAGGCGGTGTCGGTGCACTCCTCACTGAAGAACGGATGCTCTCCGGCGGTGCACTCGCCCCATCCCTGCACGCCCTCGCAGTGCACGGTGGCCAGAAGAATGCGGCGGGAGATAGTGCGCCCAAAGCTGGTCTCAAAAAAACGGACCAGCGGCATGTGGATTTCGCGCAGGGTGATGGCTTCAATCTTCATTTGGCTTGCACCCTAACAGACCCGGGGGATGGCTGCAACCCGCGGACGCGGATCAGCGCGCGGCCACCGTTTCCTCCACGGAGTCCGATACACGGGCGCTGCGGGCGGCACCGCGCAGTGCGATAAATGCCAGCAGCATCACGGCCTCGCCCGCCAGCAGCAAAGACATGCCCCGCAACAGGCTGTGCGTGCGCGCCGAGAGCGCTCCTATGCAGTACGGCAGCACGGCTCCGCCCAGTCCCCCGGCGGCGTACATCCAACCCAGGCGCCGTCGCGACGCGGGAGAAAGCCCGGCGGAGAGCACGGCAATCGTGGTGGGAAAGATGGTGGCAAAGGCCAGTCCGCAGAGTGCGACCGCTGCGAACAGTACCGCCTCGCCGCGCCCCGCCAGGATGGCCACGGTGGCCGCAACAGCCAGCAGCATGTCCGCCAGCAGCAGGTGATGCTCGTGCCCGGGGCGCAGCCACAGCCCGGCCAGCAGCCGGCCCACCAGCAGCGCCGCCCAGAACGCGGCCTGCAACAGCGCAGCTCTTCCGGCAGAGATGGCACCCAACCGCCCGGCCAGCGAAGGCAGCCAACCCGCCACGCCGTTCTCCAGGCCCACGTAGGCGAAGATCACCACTCCGGCGCAGAGGATCAGCCGCAGATCGCGCGCGGCAAACTCACCGCTGGGCGCAGGCTCCGGCGCGGCCTCTCCGTAGGAGGGCACCAGCAGCACGGCCGCGGCCAGCAAAATCGACGCCGCCAGCATGGTGCTGCTCAGTCCGAGCAGCCCCGCTTGCACTAGGCGGAAGATGGCACCCGGCGCGGCGATGGCCCCAACGGCCCAGGCAAAGTTCAAAAGGTTCAGCGCCCGCGCCTGATCCGCGGCGCATACCTGGCAAATGCCCACCGAGACCGACGGCGTGACGAAGCCGATGCCCAGCCCGTAGAGCGCGATGGCCGCCGTCAGCGACCACGCGGAAGGATGCGGCACCAGGGCAACGCCCAGCGCGATAAGAACGTAGCCGAGGCGCACCGAACTGCGAATGGAGGTAAGGCGGATGAGCGCCCCGGAGGCAGCCGCGCCCAGGAATCCCGCGCCGAATTGCGCCACAAAGAGCAGTCCCGCCTGGCGGTCGGTAAGGTGAAACTGCGCCTCCAGAGTGGGCAACAATGGGCCAAGCATGGTAGTGGCCGCGCCGAGCAGGACAAACAGCGCCAGAGATGCGGCAAGAGCGGTTCCAGAGAAACTACTTTCATTCAAATTTTGCTCGTCCATTGCTCGCTGCTGGTCGCAACGGCCCTTGGCCTTCCACTTCGGGAGGCAGCATCTCTGGAATCGCTCAGGCACTCGGTTCATGCGGGTTGGACTCCGTTCTGCACGCCGCCCTTTCCGGAACGAAAGCTGAGTTTCGCACAGCCCAAGGGAGGCCGCAAGCCCGCGCCTTACGCGGAATTGTGCCGCCTCCTGTGCTTTGTTAACATGTGGGGTTCCACTGTTGGGCCGCGCTGGATGGAACGCCACGTTTTGGGGATGTGCCGCATGAATCGCCGCCGCTTTGTCTTCGATGGATTCCGTCTTCTGGCGCTCGCTCCCGCGCTGCATTCCGCCTCCCTGCTGGCCCTCGCCGGCCTGGTTCCGCGCACCCGCAGCGCCATTCAGGTGGCCGACGACGCGCTGCTGGAGGAGATCGAGCGCGCAGCGTTTCTCTTCTTCTGGGAGCAGGCGCATCCTGCCACCGGATTTGTGAAGGACCGCGCCTCCGTCACCGGCAAGGACAAGTACCGCATGGCCAGCGTGGCCGCCACCGGATTCGGATTGACGGCGCTCGCCATGGGCGACACCCGCGACTACCGCCAGCACCAGGAGATTGCCGCCCGCGTCCGCCTGACGCTGGAATCGCTGCTCAACAAGGGCGCCGCGCACGAAGGCTACTTCTACCACTTCCTTGACTGGCAGACCGGCAAGCGCTACGCCCGCTGCGAGCTGTCGTCGATCGACACGGCGCTGCTGATGTGCGGCGTGCTCACCGCCCGCGCCCACTTCCGCGACGACACGGCCATTGTGCGGGCCGCCACCACGCTGTACGAGCGCGTGAACTGGCCGTGGATGCTGAATGGCGGCACGACTCTCTCCATGGGATGGCATCCCGGGACAGGCTTTATCGAGTCGCGCTGGAGCTACTACTGCGAGCTGATGATGCTCTACCTGCTGGGCATGGGATCGCCCACGCACCCCTTGCCCGCCGCGTCGTGGCAGGCGTGGACGCGCCCCACCATGACCTACGACGGCATCACCTACATCTCGTCGAAAGATCCGCTCTTTGTCCACCAGTACTCGCAGGCGTACTTCGACTTCCGCAGCAAGCGCGACGCCTACGCCGATTACTTTGAGAACTCGGCAAAGGCCACCGAGGCGCACCGCCGCTTCTGCCTGTCGTTGAAGGACCGCTACCCGGACTACGCTCCGAACCTTTGGGGCGTTACCGCCTCGGACTCGCTGAACGGCTACCAGGCCTGGGGAGGGCCGCCGGAGATTGGCACCTGGGATGGCTCGGTTGTGCCCTGCGCCGCCGGAGGCTCGCTGCCCTTTGCGCCCACGGAGTGCCTGGCCGTGCTGCGCAACATCCGCCAGTCGTATCCCGCGGCCTGGGGACGCTACGGCTTTACCGACGCCTTCAATCCTTTCAAGAAGTGGTATAACCCCGACGTGCTGGGCATTGACCAGGGCATTACCATGCTGATGGCGGAGAACCTGCGCACCGGCCGCGTGTGGGAGACCTTTATGACCAACGTGGAGATGCAGGCGGCAATGCAGCACGCGGGCTTTGTGAGCACGGAGAAAATGGATAGCGCAGCGCGCACATCCTAATTCGGCACGTAATCGGTTGCGCGCGCTATACTCATCAATCATGCCCGATGCCAAGGACAAGACGGAAGTTACTCCGGAATTTCCCGACGGCATTCCCCTTCAGGCCAATCTCTCGGAGTTGGCGCGGTACCTCAAGCTCTCGCCTTCCACGGTTTCGCGCGTGATGAACCGCACGCCCGGCGCGCGCTCCATTCCCGCCGAGACGCAGGACCGCATCTTCAGCGCCGCTGAAAAATTGAACTACCGCCCCAACATGGTGGCCAAATCTCTGCGCAAGCAGAGCACCTATACCTTGGGCGTGATTGTGCCGGAACTGGGCGAAGGCTATTCCGCCACCGTTCTGAACGGCATTGAGAACGCGCTGGTACGCAACGGCTACTTCTTTTTCGTGGTCAGCCACATGCACCGCGACCAGCTACTCGAAGAGTATCCGCGGCTGCTGCTGGCGCGCGCCGTCGAGGGCATCATCGCCGTGGACACGCCGTGGAACGAGCCGATGCGAATCCCGGTGGTGCTCATCTCGGGGCACAGCTCGGTCGCGGGCGTCACCAACATTGTGTTGAACCACGAACGCGCGGCGGCCCTGGCGCTGGAACACTTCGTCAAACTGGGCCACCGCAGGATCGCGGTCATCAAAGGGCAGGACTTCAGCTCCGATACCGAAACGCGCTGGTCGGCCATTCAACGCGTGGCGCAGCGCATGAAGCTGGAAATCGACCCCGACCTGGTGGTTCAGTTGAAAGGCGAAAGCGCCACCAGCCTGCCCGGCTACGTGGCCGCCAAGGATCTTTTGCAGCGCGGTAAACCGTTCACCGCCGTCTTCGCCTTCAACGACGTGTCGGCCATCGGCTCCATACGCGCCATACGCGAGGCCGGCCTGCGCGTGCCGGAAGACGTCTCCATCATCGGCTTCGACGACATCCCCAGCGCCGCCTTCCAGAATCCGGCACTCACTACCATACGCCAGCCGCTGCAAACCATGGGCACCCTGGCCGTGGAGCACATTCTGGGCAGCATCCGCGGCAAGGAGCCGGCCAACGGCTCCAACAGCGTTACCGTGGAACCGGAGCTTGTGGTGCGCAACTCAACCACCACGGCGAATCCCGCGCGATAAACCATCTTTGGAGTTTTGTGGAACCGCAGGTTTTAGCCCAGCCTTGCATAATTCACTTGTACCCATTTTGGGTACAGTGCTATTCTTTTTGCCGTGCGCGTGATTGCCCGCAGTACATTACGGGAATTCGTGGAAACGCTGAAGGGCACAAGAAACCATGGCCCCGTGAAGTCGGCCTTGGACGCCTGGTTCCACGAAGCGGAGGCCGCCAGTTGGAAGAGTCCGGCTGCGGTCAAGGCAGCTTATACGAACACGAGCATCGTCGCCGGGGACCGCATTGTTTTCAACATCAAGGGCAACTCCTACCGGTTGAGTGTGGCTGTCGATTACACGCGGCAGTTGCTCTTTATCAAATGGGTAGGAAGCCACGCGGAGTACGACCACATTGACGCAGCAAAGGTGAGCTATGCAGGTAAAACCAATTCGTAACAAGAAAGATTACCGTGCCGCTCTGCAGCGCATTGAGGATCTGTGGGGCGCCGCGCGCGGCACGGAAGACGGCGACCTGCTAGACGTGCTGGCGATGCTGGTGGAGGCCTATGAGCGCGAACACTTCCCCATGGATTGTCCCGACCCCATCGAAGCGATCAAGTTCCGTCTGGATCAGATGGGCAAGGACTATCGCGATCTGGTCGGCATCATCGGACAGCGCACCCGCGTGTATGAGGTGATGCGCCGGGACCGCCCACTGTCCCTGTCGATGATCCGCAACCTCAACACAGAGTTGCAGATTCCGGCTGGCGTGCTTATTCAGCCATTCTGCCTTCGCCAGAAGAAAGCAAGCGCCGCACTGGATAGCCACGAGAAGAAGCGCGCCTAGCCGAAAGCTCTAAGCCTGCTTGCAGAATGAAGAGTGCTTTCATTGACAAAGGCCGCCCGCGGGCGGCCTTTGCACTTCCACGATGCTGCGTTACGGCGTCACCGTAAAGTTGGCGTGGCCGGTGGCCGTGGAGCTGCCGCCGATCCATACCGTGTATTCGCTGGGCTCGATGACCGCTTTGCCCTCATTGGTAAAAAATGACAGTTCGTCGAAACCCAGGTTGAAGCTTACCTTCTTCGACTCGCCGGGCTTGAGCGTGACGCGGGTGAAGCCCTTCAGGCTGCGCACGGGCTGGGCCAGGCTTGCGCCCATGTCGCGCACGTAGCACTCGACAACCTCCGTGGCTTCAACCTTGCCGGTGTTCGTCACCGTGGCCGTGGCCACCACCAGCGGCTTGGTACCGCGCGCTTCGCGCACTGGCAGTTCCGCGCGCGAGACGGCAACGTCCCGGTAGTCGAACGTTGTGTAGCTCAGGCCAAAGCCAAAGGGAAACAGAGCGTCGTTCGGCACGTCTACGTAGCGCGAGCGGAAGCGCTCCTCACCCTTCGGAAAGTGCGTGAGATCGACGCCCGTCGGCGGACGCCCGGTGAACAGCTCCGCATAGTACAGAGGCTCCTGCCCCACATTGCGCGGGAAGCTGATGGGCAGCTTGCCGCTGGGAGCAACGTCGCCGTAAAGCACGCTGGCCAGGGCATTGCCCGCTTCAGTGCCGGGGAACCACACGGCCATAATGGCCGCCACATGCTCAGCCTCCCAAGGGAGGGTCAGGGCGCGTCCGGAAAAAGCCAGCAACACCACCGGCTTGCCGGTGGCCACCACGGCCGCCAGCAGCTTCTGCTGATTGCCGGGTAATCCAAGAATGCTGCGCGAGCCGCCTTCGCTGCTCATCTCGCCGGATTCGCCCAGCGCCATCAGCACCAAGTCGGCCTTCTGCGCCGCACTAACAGCCTCGGCGAAGCCCGCTTCCGATCTGCCGTCAATATCCGTGCCACGTGCGTAGAGCAACGTGCTTCCCTGCTGCTTCGCGCGCGCCTCCAGGGCCTTACGCATGGTGACCACTTCGGACTCGCGGCCACCGGCGCTCCAGGAACCAACCATCTGCCCTTCGTCATCGGCCAGCGGACCAATGAGCGCTACGGTCTTTGTATCATTCGCCAGTGGCAGCACGGGATGGCCATTGGCATCCTTGTTCTGCAACAGCACAAAGGACTCTTCCGCCGCCTGCCGCACCAAGGGACGATGCGCGGCCACGGCCGCCGTGACCTCCGGGCCCTCAGCATATGGATGCTCGAACAAGCCGAGTGCGAACTTCACCCGCAGCACTCGGCGCACGGCCTCGTCCACCACGGCCATGGGCACCTTGCCGCTCTTGATGAGCGCTGGCAACTCCGTGTCGTAGTAGTGAGACATCATATCCACGTCCACGCCCGCCAGCAGAGCCTTGCGCGCCGCCGTGGCCGCGTCCAGCGCGATGCCGTGAGCACGCAGCTCCATAATCGCCGTGTAGTCACTGATGACCAATCCATCGAAGCCCCATTGCTGGCGCAGGATGGTGTTCATCAAATAGGGATTCGCCGTCGCGGGCAGGCCATTCAGCGAGTTGAACGAACTCATCATGCTGGCCGCGCCGGCTTCCACCGCGGCCTTGTACGGCGGCAGATACACTTGGCGCAGGCGGCTCTCCGACATGTCGGTGGTGTTGTACTCGCGCCCGGCTTCGGCCGCGCCGTAGGCAGCATAATGCTTTACGCAGGCGGCCACGCTGTCTGGCTTGGAAAGATCGTTCTGCTGATAGCCGCGCACGTAGGCGGCAGCCATGGCGGAGCCGAGATAGGGATCTTCACCCGCGCTCTCGGTGATGCGTCCCCAGCGCGAGTCGCGCGACACGTCCACCATTGGCGAGTAGAACCAGCGCACACCGGCCGTCACCGCTTCACCGGCGGAGATGCGCGAGAGATGCTCCACCAGGGTCGGATCCCAGGAGGCAGCCAGGCCCAGCGGCTGCGGATAAATGGTGCGGAAGCCATGGATGATGTCGGCGCCAAACAGCAAGGGGATGTGCAGGCGGCTCTTCTCCACCGCCACGCGCTGAAAGGCGTTGGTGCGCTCCTTGCCCACGGTGTTGAGCATGGAGCCCAGGCGGCCGGAGGCGGCCAGTTGCATGGAATCGACGTGCTCGGCGGCCGTGGGATTGGCAGCCATCCTGGCGCCGTCCACATCGTCCGGAGACGCCGGAGCCGAATAGCCGCTGTCGTTGTACTGCACAAGCTGGCCCAGCTTCTCTTCCAGCGTCATCTGCTTGAGCAGTGCGTTTACCTTGCGCTCAATCGCCGGATCGGCGAGTTGCCGGTTCGAGGGGGGTACGCTCTGCGCCGCGGCCAGGCCGGCGGCAATAAGAAGGATGAGGCCCAAACTAAGGATTGCCCGCGACACACCAACCGGCCGTTGCGGTCTTCCAGCATGAAGGAAAAACACAGTTCGCTCCTGTACAGCTACCCGGCACACATCCGGAGGCCCTGCGGTCTCCGTCGGAATCGGCCTTATGGCAATTCCATCGGCAAATTCCGGCAATCGTCTCTCACTCTCAGTGTACTGATTCGCGCGGAAACTCTCGTCTGTACCAAGTCAAGCCGGAAGCATTCATAAGACAGGCAACGCCTCCGGGTAAGCTCTGAACTCTGCGAAAAAATACATAAAAAGGGGGAATAACCGGATGCGCCGCTTATTCCCCGCAATAGGAGGAACTAGTAAAACCTGCGGCTGGCGGGTGCTCAGCCGCAGGCTTCAGGAGGACAAACTAGAACTCGAAGCGCATTCCCAACGTTACCGTACGTCCAGCCAGCGCGGAACTTGCCTGGCCGAGGTTCGCCAGCGAGATGTTGGAGGTAATGCTGCTCGGGTTGATGTTCACGTTATTGAACAAGTTGTAGATGTCGGCGCGGAACTCGAATTTCGCGTTCTCGCCCAGCACCGGCTCCTTCGGCAGACCAAATGCCTTGGAGATGGTGAGGTCAACATCCTTGTAGTGAGGACCAATCTGCGAGTTGCGGCCCACACCCGGCTTCGGCGGCAGTGCAGAACCATATCCCGACGAATACGTGAACGCGCTGGTGTTGCTCGGCACGCCGAAGTACGGGGTGGTGCTGTTGTTGGCGAAGTTCGAGCCTTTTTCAAAGGCCGAGTTACTGGTGCTGCTGCCCGGCTTATGCAGATAGCTGGATGGGTTGATGTTGTAGTATCCGCAGGTCGCGCAATACATGCTGTTGCTCAGTCCATACGTCGGACTCCACGGGAAGCCGGTATGCCAGTTCCAGATGCCGCTGAGGCTCCAGCCGCCGGCCACCTTCTCCAGCCATCCATTCTGTCCATGGAAGATCACCGGCTGATAGACGCCGAAGAGCTTGAAGGCCTGGGCTACGTTGTAGTCGGACGGACCGTAGTTGTAGCTCGGCTTCCACACGTAGTTCTGTTCCGAGTAAGGAGCCGAACTGGTATCCATGGCCTTCGACCAGGTGTACTGCGCATCCGCCTGGAAGTGCTGGGAGAAGTTGTGCTTCACTTCGGCCAGCATGGCGTTGTAGTTGCCGCTTCCGTTCACGCCCCAGAAGTCGCCGCCGCTAACGGCCGAGTTCAGGGTGTACCCCAAGGCGGCCGGAATGGCGTTCGGGTTGGAGTGGAAGTAGGTGTTGCGCGAAGCACTGCCCATATAGCCCAGGCTGGCCACCCAGTTATGACCGAGGTCGTACTGCGCATCGAGCGAGTAATGGTGGGTCAACATCGTCGGCAGGTTGTGCGGGAAGAGTCCCACGCTCACCGCTCCCGACGTAGGCAGGCCGTTGCTTCCAAAGCTGAGAATCGCGTTCGAATTGGACGGATACCCGTTCTGCGAATAGAGGTTGCTGGACAGGGCATAGTAGATGGCCGAGTTGATGTGCGCCGCGTCAGCCGAAGTCCAGTCTTCTGCAACCGATAAACCGGGGTTGGAGTTGATGTTGGCCGAGATGGCAATTTCTTCCTGGTTGTAGTTCAGGCCGTAACCGCCGCGCACCACCAGCTTGTCCTTGCCGATTGCCGGGCTCCAGGCAAAGCCGATCTGCGGACCAAAGTTACCCTTCTGCGTATTCCAGGAGGCGCCACGAGCCACGGTCAGTCCGGTCATGTAGGCCGAACCGGCACCGATCGTAGCTACGTACATATTGCCCTGCTTCGAGGTCAGCGGTCCAAAGTAGCTCCAGCGCAGGCCCATGTTGACCGTCAGGTTCTTTTTCACCTTCCAGTCGTCGTGCAGGAAGAAGCCCCAGACGGTGGTGCGATCATCCTGGCGGGCCATGGTGGGTTTGCCGGTGGTGGGATTGAAGTGTGCCGATTCTTCCTTCGGGGCGTCGTTCAAGAAATCCCACATGTTGAAGAAGGTATATCCCGGCACCGAATCCCAAACGTCATCGTTCAGGTAGTAAAGGCGCGTCGCCTCGCCACCGAACTTAACCGTGTGGTTGCCGATGATCTTAGTGGCCACATCCTTGTAGCTGTAAGTCCACTGCTTCAGGATGCTGCCGCGAATGGCACCGAAAGCGTTGATCGAGGCGCTGCCAATGTTACCGATGTTGTCCTGCGGGAGACCTTGGGGCTGCTGCGGATTGCTGGCAATTTCATCCCAGTGCCAACCGGCTGCATTAAAGCGCGCTTCGTTCAGGAACGTCGGGGAGAAGGTGTGGTTCCAAATCAGCGAGAAAGCCTCGTTGATCTGCGAGTGGTGGAAGTAGTTGTAACCGCGGGCGGTGCCGTTTAGGCTGTCGTTCGACTGGGGGACCCAGTAGATGGCGAAGCCCAGATGGTCCTTGCTGGTGACGTTTGCGTCCAAACGGCCGTTGTACTGATTCTTGGTCGCGGTCGTCGGGCTAACGGTGTTGTAGTTGGCGATGTCGGCAATGCCATCCAGTCCGGCGCCAAGACCAGGACTCGCGGCGCTGACCCAGGAGGTGTCCTGGGTGCCCAGTGCGGTAGTCAGCGGAGAGCCAACATCCAGTCCGCCGCTCAGCGTGCGGCAGTTGCTACCTTCCGTCAGGCCGATATTGGCGCAACTAATCGAATTAATGCTCTTGTAGCTGACCTTGTTGCCGGTCAGGCCGAGGTAGGTAGATGCAATACTGCCGCTCTTGGCCAGGCCTTCGAACGCGCTGGTCTCATACCAACCGGTTGTTGACGTAGGGCTCAACGGCTGACGCACGGTTTCCCAGGCGAAGAAGCCGAAGACCTTGTTCTTCCAGATGGGGAAGCCCACGCTTCCGCCGAACTGATTCCAGCGGTTTTCATCGCGCTGCACGGCGGTTGCGCTGGGGCCGTTCCAACGCTGGTAGGCGTTCAGGCCGGCGCGGTGAGCCGTGTAGAACATGCTGCCATGGAAGTTATTGCTGCCGCTCTTGGAGGTCACTTCCACGCTGGCGCCGGCAAAACGTCCGATTTCAGCATCGTAGGCGTTCGGCGTTACTTTCACGGTCTGCACCGAGTCTTCGCTCGGGGTGATAACGGTGGTGCCGCCCCAGACCGCGCTGGTGGTGCTGATGCCGTCGATGCTGTAGCCGTTGTTTTCATACTGGCCGCCGCGGGCCAAAACCTGCGGGCCGTTTTCCGTGGCGAAGATGCCGGTGGTACCGCTGGTGCCACCAGGCCCCTGCGTGCCAGGCAGGCTGAAGCCGCCGCCACCCGAGCCCTGCGATCCGTCACCGAATGCGCCCGGAGCAAGCTGGGCCAGTTGGAAGACGTCACGCCCGAAGCTGGGCATGTGCTGGATCTGGTTCTCGGCGATGACGCCAGTGGAGTTCGCGGTCGCCGTTTCCAGCGCCGGA
>JARLGJ010000012.1 GCA_031296105.1 Acidobacteriota bacterium
GGCATCGTCGGCGATTCTGCCCGGCGAGTCCATCTCCAAGTACCGTGACGGCGCTCCGGCCGAAGTCCCGGCCGCGGCGAGCGAGGAAGAAGCACCGTCCGAGCGCCCCGCGCGTGAAGGCCGCGGAGGCCGTGGACGCTTTGAGCGCCGCGGACGCCGTGATGGCCGTGGCCGCCGCGAGCGTGGTGAGCGTGAGCCCCGCGCCGCGCGCGAACCTCGTGGTGGCGATGAGTCAGCGCTGCCCACCAACTACACGCCCATCGTTCTGCCCGGCGAGTCCATCTCGAAGTACCGTGGCGTAGAGCCGCTGCCCGTCGAGAATCTGCGCGAAGTCGGCGCCGAAGCCCCCGAGGTTGAAACGGAGCCGATTGCGCAGACCAACCTGCAGGAAGAGGTTGCCGCGCCCGAAGTAGCGCCTGCCGCAAAGAAGCGCGGCCACAAGAAGAACAATCCCGACGAGCCGCTCTCCAGCGCCAGCTACTCCGGCGTGGACGGTTTGCCGTCGCTGCGTTACACGCCCGAGCACGAGGAGGCTGCGGCCGAGGCTCCCGCGAGCGAAGAGCCGAAGGCAGCAGAACCTATGATGGAAGAGCCTAAGCCGGAAGAGACGGTGAAGGCTGAAGCTCCCGCCGAACCGTTGGAAGCTGCCGTGGTGGAAGAACCCAAGGCCGCCGAGCCGGTGGTGGAAGAGCCGAAGGCTGAAGAGCCCAAAGCCTCGGAGTCTGTTACGGAAGCCGCTCCGGACGAGGAGCGTCCCTCCGCGCGCCGCCGCAGTTGGCGTGATCGCGTCTCCAAGATCTTTGGCACCCATGCCGAGTCCATTCCGGGCCAGCACGCCGAAGCCGAAGAGACGGAAGAGGACGAAGCCGAGGAAGCCGACGAAATTGTGGAAGCTCCCGCGGCCGCCAAGTCCAGCGCCAGCCAGCTCGGCAACTTTGTGCTGGAAGGCGGCAACGTCGAGCACGAAGAACTCGATGAGGAAGAAGAAGACATGCCGGCCCTGGCCGCGCACCGCGACCGCTACGAGGACGACGAGGAGGAAGCCGACGAACACAACGGCTCCCTGATCGGCGCCACCGTGCGCGAGAGCGGCGAAGAGAACGAACTCGAAGACGAAGAGTACGACTTCGGCGGTGAGGAGTTCGAAGAGTCCGAGATGGTGGCCGGTGAGCCCGCCGAGGACGAAGAGGAAGCCGGCGAAGCCGAGGGCGAAGAGCCCGCGGCCGGCGCAGCCCAGCCCGCGCGTGCGCGCCGCTTTGAGCGCCGTGGCCGCCGTGACGGCCGTGACAGCCGCCGCGGAGCACCGCCGCAGCGCGGTGGTGGACGCGGACGCCAGCGTCAGCAAACCCGCGCCCTGCCTCTCATCAGCGAACTGCTGAAGGAAGGCCAGGAGATTCTGGTGCAGATTGCCAAGGAGCCCATCAACCTGAAGGGCGCCCGCATCACCAGTCACATCGCCCTGCCCGGACGCTTCCTGGTCTATATGCCGACGGTCAACCACATCGGCGTCTCGCGCAAGATCAATAGCGACGAAGAGCGCCAGCGCCTGAAGCGCATCGTCAGCAGCGAGCGTGAAAACGGTCACGGCGGCTTCATCGTCCGCACCGCGGCTGCCAACATCAAGGAAGAAGAACTCCGCGCCGACATCCGCTTCCTCAAGCACCTGTGGACCGAGATCCGCACCCGCGCCGAAGGCAGCAAGAGTCCCGCGCTCATCTACCACGACCTCAACCTGGTGGAGCGCGTGCTGCGCGACCAGGTCAGCAGCGACTTCTCGCAGATCTGGGTGGACAACGAAGCCGAGTACGAGCGCGTTGTGCGCTTTGCCTCGCGCTTCCAGCCCAACCTGGTGCGTCGCATCAAGCTCTACACCAAGGACACGCCGCTGTTCGAGCAGTTCGGCATTCAGGACGAGATCAACAAGAGCCTGAAGAGCAAAGTGTGGCTCAAGAGCGGAGGCTCCATCGTCATCAACCAGACCGAGGCCCTGGTGGCCATCGACATCAACACCGGCAAGTACGTCGGCAAAACGTCGCGGCTGGAAGACACCATCGTCAAGACCAACATCGACGCCGTCAAGGAGATCGTGCGCCAGGTTCGCCTGCGCGACCTCGGCGGCATCATCGTGGTGGACTTCATCGACATGGACGAGCGCAAGAATCGCCAAAAGGTGATGCAGGCCCTCGAAGAAGCCATGAAGTCCGACCGCGCGCCGTCGAAGATCCTCCAGTTCAACGATTTCGGACTGGTGGCCATTACCCGTAAGCGCGTTAAGCAGTCTTTGGAGCGCACGCTGGGCACGCCCTGCCCGTATTGCGACGCCACCGGCTTCGTCAAGAGCGTCACCACCATCTGCAACGAGGTGTATGTGGAGATGCGCAAGATCCGCCGCCACGTGGAAGACAAGGACGTGATGCTGCGGGTGAATCCGGAAGTGGCCCGCGAACTGAAGAGCGGCAACGGCCGCTGGCTCAGCGAGATGGAAGAGATCGTTGGCCATTCGGTGATCGTCAAGAGCGATCCGCAGCTCCACCAGGAGAAGTTCGACATCAGCTACTAACCCTGTTGTGCAGACTCCCCCGGCTCGTCCGGGGGAGTTTTCTTTTTCCGGAAATGGCCACCGCCTGGCGACAGTGGTACGAGCGCGAGTTTAACGTTTCGCTCCATGTTGCTGTAATCTTAAGAGATAGGGAGATACATCATGTCCATTGAGACACCCGAAGATTTGGAAGGAATGCGGCAGGCGGGCAAAGTCACGCGCGCCGTGCTGGAAGCCATGAAGGCCGCGGCCGTGGCCGGCATCTCCACCGCCGAACTCGACGAGGTTGGCGCCGAGGTGATGTGCCGTTGCGGCGCCGTCTCCGGACCGAAGAAGGTCTATGACTTTCCCGGCTACAGTTGCATCAGCGTCAACGACGAAGTGGTGCACGGCGTTCCCGGCAACCGCAAACTGGGCGATGGCGACCTGGTCAAGCTCGACGTTACGGTGGAGATCGGCGGCTTCATGGGCGACGCCTGTGAGACGGTCGCCGTGGGCAACGTCCTGCCCGAGCGCCGGAAGCTGATCGACTGCGCGCAGGAGGCCTTCCGCGCCGGACTGGCCGTGGTGCGTCCCGGCATCCGCGCTTACGAGATCGGCAAGGCCGTGCAGCAGACGGTGCGCCATGCAGGCTTCCACGTGGTGCGCGACCTCGGCGGACACGGCATCGGCCGCACCATCCACGAAGCCCCGTTCATCCCCAACGATTTCGATCCGCGCTGCAGCGATCTGCTGACCGAGGGCTTGGTCTTCACCATTGAGCCGATCATCGCCATGGGCACTTCGCGCACCTTCACCCGCAAGGACGGATGGACCATCCGCACCCGCGACCGCTCCTTCGCCGCGCACTACGAACACACCCTCGTGGTGACAAAAGACGGCGCTCAGTTGCTGACGGCGTAAAGACAGGTTGCGCAGGTTACAAACGTTGCACAGGTTACACAGTGGTTCCTGCGGTTGCTCTTGGTGTTGTTCTTCCGGTGTCATCCTGAACAACGTGGCGTGCGAATTTCGCACGCCACGGCCGTGAAGGCCCCCTATTCATTGCGAGGAGTCGGCACGGCTTGAAGGTCACCTCTACCGAAAACTCCGCTTGAAGTTCTTGGCCGGTGACCTCTCGCACTGTGCCTTCGCCGCAAAATGCGCTGGGGTTCTTCGCTTCACTCAGGAGGACACGTCAGAGACAAAAACAGAGGCAAAAGCAAAACAAAATCGAATGCAGAAATATTGGCACAAGCAAAAGCCCCGTCCTGCAACTGCGGCAAGGACGGGGCTTTTGCATTGCAACCTTGGAACTCTACCTCACCGCAGCGCCCTTCGTGGCGTTCTTCAGGGCATCGATGAACTTGCGGTTTTCCGCCGGCGCGCCGATGGTGACGCGGATGGCCGTGCGCGCGCCCCAGCTTCCGGAGAGCGGACGCACAATCATGCCGTTCATCTCCAGACGCCGCGACAGCGTGGAGGAATCTTCTCCCGTCTCGATGTACAGGAAGTTCGCCCAGCTCTCCACCGGCGTGTAGCCCATCTCAATCAGTTCGCGCTTCATCCACTCCAGTTGCTGAGTGTTGTTGCGCATCGACTTTTCGTAGTGCGTGTGGTCGTCCATGGCGGCCAGGGCACCGGCCTCGGCCGGGCCGCTGACGAGGAAGGCCGGCTTGATGCGTGCCAGGTAGCCAATCAGCTCCGCCGGGCCCATGCCGTAGCCCACTCGCAGTGCGGCCAGTCCGTGCGCCTTGCTGAACGTGCGCAGCACCACCACGCTGCGCTCCTCGCGCACGTATTGTTCGGCGTGCGAGTAATCCACGCCGCGCTCGCGGGCCATCCACTGGGCGTAGTCGTAGTAGGCCTCGTCGAGGGCCACCACCACGTTTTCCGGCAGGCGATTCAGGAAGCGGTCCATCTCCGCCGCCGGAATCATGGTTCCGGTGGGGTTGTTGGGGTTGGCGATATAGACCAGCCGGGTGTCGCCGTCGATGGCGTCGCTGATTGCATCCAGGTCGAAGCCGTCGTTGCGCATCGGCACCTGGCGGTATTCGGCGCCGGCCGCGCGTGTCACCAGCGGATATATGATGAACGAGCGCTCGCTGCTGACGGCGTTCAATCCCGGACCCAGCAGCGTGCGCGCCAACAGGTCCAGCAGCGTGGTGGAACCGGCGGTGACGATGATCTGGTTGGCGGCCACCTTGTGATGCAGCGCCAGGCGTTCGCGCAGCGCCGTCATCTCCGTGTCGGGATAGAAATTGACGCCGCGCGCCGCGGCCTCCACGGCCTTGACCGCCAGCGGCGAAGGTCCGAAGGGATTCTCGTTCGAACCCAACTTCGTCATCTTCACGCCGTACTCGGCTTCGGCCTGTTGAATCGGCTTGCCGGGCACGTACGCGGGCAATGCGCGCACGTGCTCGGGCACAATCTCAGCAAACTTTCCCATCGCAGACTCCCTTGAAAAACCGTTTCAGCAGCAAACTTTTCAGTCTACTCCGCAGGGCTGGTCCTGGAGCAAAACCCGGAATACTGTGCTCTGTTTAAGTTGGCCCAGGGCCGCCGTACTCTAAGTGTCGCGTCAACTCAACCGCGCGCTTCGGAATACGGCTTCCCTGGTTTCGCTTTAGTCGCGGCGTCCGCGCGGTCCGCTGCTGGGACGCTTGCCGCCCTTGCCCGCAGGCCGAGGCGCGCCAAACTTCGAGGGCCCGCCACGCGGCTTGCCTCCGCCCGGACCGGTGCGGGGTTTAAATCCTCCCCCACTGCGTGGCTTGAATCCGCCTTCGCTGCGCGGCTTGAATCCGCCTTCGCTGCGCGGCTTGAATCCGCCTTCGCTGCGCGGCTTGAATCCGCCTTCGCTGCGCGGCTTGAATCCGCCTTCGCTGCGCGGCTTGAATCCGCCTTCGCTACGGGGTTTAAAGCCGCCCTCGCTGCGAGGTTTAAAGCCGCCTTCAGTGCGTGGGGTGAACGAGCCTTCGCCACGCGGCGCCGGCTTGCCCGGACCCCTGGAGAAGCGACGGTCCCCAGCCTTGCCAAACTTTGCCGGACCCGCGCCGAAAGGCTTGCGCTCGCCAAAGGCAGGACGCTCGCCACGCGGCTTGAACTCGCGTTCGCCGCCATCGAAGCTGGGCTTCTCAAAGCGAGGCTCGTCGAAGCGCGTCTTCTTTTCAAAACGCTTCTCGCCGAACTCCCGGGGGCTGCTGAATTCCTTTTTCTCGCCGAAAGGCTTCCTGGCTCCGAACTCTTTTCTGGGGCCGAAGCTGCGCTTTTCGCCGGAGTCCTTGCGCGCGCCAAATCCGGGTTTGGCTCCGAACGCCTTCTTCTCGCCGAAGGGACGGCGCTCGCCCGCGGGACGTTTGAACTCGGGGCCGCGCGGAGAAATCTCTTCCCCTTCGCGGCGCGGCTTGAACGGCCGCTCGGCACGCGGTTTGAAATCGCGATCGCCTCGCGGCTTGAAGCCACGTTCTTCGCGCGGGCGGAAGGTGCTCTCCTCGCGCGGCTCGGCCTTGCCATCGGCATCGGCGCGGAAGACGCGGACGGCGCGCGGATTGTTCTGCTCCGGGCGCTCAGACTCCTGATCGCGGAACTTGCGCGGGTTGAAGGCTGCGCCGTCGCGGGTCTTGAATTCGTGCAGCTTCGGGGCACGCTCGCCTCGGGGCTCCAATTCGCGCTCGCCTCTCGCCTTGAAGTCGCGTCCTTCGCGGGGCTTGAACTCGCCCGCTTCGCGCGGCTTGAACTCGCGGCGCGGTGCGGCGGCCCTAGAGGCCTCCTGCTCGGCCGAGGGTTTGCCGCGGCGTCCCTTCACAAACTTGGCGCTGGCCACGCGCGGCAGCCGCGCGGGTGCGCCCTCGAACTTGCTCTTCACCGTCTTGGGTTTCAGCACGCGCGGCTTGAACGGCGTCTCCAGCGACTTGCGCAGTTGGTTCACCTCGCGCGGCGTCAGAGGGCGGAACTCGCCCGGCTCCAGGTCCAGCGACAGAGAGCCGTAGCGCACGCGCTTGATCTTTTCAATGTGGTGGTCGATCTGTTCGAACATGCGGCGGATCTGGCGATTGCGTCCCTCGGTCAGCGTGACCTCGTACCAGGGATTCTCTTGATCGACGGCCAACTGGATGAACGCCGGCTGGGTGCGAATGGCAAACGAGCGGCGCTCCACGCCGGGCTGCTTTTTACCGCGCACGCCGGCCAGGCCGGGTTCAGGCGGCAGCATAATGCCTTCGCGCAGGCGGTCGATCTCTTCTTCCGTCGGATGTCCTGCGACCTTCACCATGTAGGTCTTGGCCACGTGCGATCCGGCCTTGGTCAGCTCGGCCATCAGGTCGCCGTCGTTGGTCAGCAGCAAAAGGCCTTCGCTCATGTAGTCCAGGCGTCCCACGGGGAAGACGCGCTCATCCACGCTCTTCACCAGGTCCATCACCGTCGGGCGTCCTTCGGGGTCTTTGACCGTGGTGACGTAGCCCTTGGGCTTGTACACCGCCAGATAGACATGGCGTTCGGGGCCGCGCAGCAGCTTGCCGTCCACGCGGATTTCGTCCAGCCGCGGATCGGCTTTGCTGCCTGCTTCGGTGATGACGTGGCCGTTCACGCTGACCAGTCCGGCGGCAATGAGTTCTTCGGCTTTGCGCCGCGAGGCGAGTCCGGCGGCGGCAAGAATTTTCTGCAGGCGCTGAGGGGAGGATTCCATAGGGGTGTAAACCTTTCAGTACATCCGTTCGCCATCCGGCGATCGTGTGCGGAAAAAGGCCGGGCCTATCGTAGCCCGGCCGGAGAAAGAAGGGAAGCTATTCGTGGCCGGCAGGTTCCTGCTCGGGCGCGAGCTCAGTTTCGGATTGGGCCACGTCCGCGGACGTGGCTTCGGGGGCGGCGGCCTCGGACTCCGCCGCGTTTTCAGGAGCAGCGGTGGCTGGCGTTGCTTCCTGTTGGACCGCATCTTCTTCCGCGGCCGCATTTTCCATGGATTCCGGGGCGGCGTTCGCGCCGGTCTCGCCGTCGTTGCTTCCTTCGTCCTGCGCCGGAAACAGCTCGGGCGCCGCAGGCTCGGAGGGTGCAATCTCCATGGCTGCCATGTCGGAGGCCAGTTGCGAGAACTCCTCCATGCTGGGCAGCTCGTTGATTTCGTTCAGGCCGAAGCGCAGCAGGAATTCCTTGCTGGTCTTGTACTGCATGGGACGGCCAATCACCTGCTTGCGGCCCGCAGTGGTAATCAGCTTGCGGTCCAGCAGAGTGCCAATGACGCCCGCCGATTCCACGCCGCGAATGTCGGTGATCTCCGGGCCGGTGATGGGCTGCTTGTAGGCCACTACCGCCAAGGTCTCCAGCGCGGCCAGAGACAAACGGATGGGCGGCTTCAGGCTCTTGGCAAAGGCGCGCACCACGTCGTGATGCTCGGGCTTAGTGGCCATGCGGAAGCCGCCGGCAATCTGGCGCACTTCAATGCCGCGCTCTTCGCCGGCAAAATCTTTGATCAACTCGACCAGCACTTCGCGCAGACGCGCGCGCACGGCCTTGTCCTCGGCAATCTCGGCTTCGGTCTTCTTCGGAGCGCGCTTGCGCGAAGTGGTCTCCGGAGCCTGCACCGAGGCGGACTCAGCGGGCGCTTCAGAGGAAACTTCCGCCGCGGTATCGCTTGCCGCTGCATCGCCGGCCGTTTCCGGTGTTGCCTCGGTGGTGGCTTCTCCGGACGCTGCTTCCCCAGGCTCGGCTTCCGCCTGGGCGGCCAGTGCCTCCACTTCCGCGGCGTCTTCAGGAGCAGCTTCCTCCTGTGTCTCCGGCGCGGATTCCGTGGCTTCCCCGTTGAACTGAAGCAGCGGACCAGCTTCCGGCGCGGGTTCTTCGTCCGCCGCCAGCTCCGGAGAGATCTCTCCCGCGGCACTTGCCGTGGGTTCGCTTGCGGTTTCAGCGGCTTCCGCTTCGGCGGCGGCCTTGGCCGTGGCCAGATCGGCGAGCACGTCGGCCCGCAAGAGGGAAGCAATCTGCTCCAGTGTCACCGGCTCTTCGGCCGCGTAAATAATCGCCTCGACTTTTGCTTTCAAACTCATCTTGACTCGCTTAGGCCTTCCGCAGTCGGTGCCTTGTTTCCCATCCCACCCTACCGCTCCATAAAGCGGATCGGTAAGGGTGGGGCAACCCCTTTAGTGGTTAGAACGTCCCTTGAAACCTTGCAACTCTGAAACCTAAAGCCTATGGGTTTCGAAACCTCCGAAACGTCCGGAACCTTCAGGCCTCAATCGTTCAACCTGCGCAACCTGTGCAACCTGTCTTACTGCCAATCGTCGCGCACGGCGTTCACGTCTTCCACCAGGCTGTCAAAGCCGGAGGACTTCTTGACCATCACTTCGCCAAAGACCGCGTCCTGGCGGCACACAATCGCCTGCAGGCGGATCATCTCCAGCAGCGCCAGGAACGAGCAGATCAGCGCCGAGCGCGTGCGCAGCGTGCGCAGCAGTTGCTTCAGGCGGATCGGACGGTCCTCCACCATCAGGCGGCGGCGCACGTAGTCGATCATCTGCGCCACGGTCACGGCCTCTTCGTTGATGGCCAACTGCGGACGCTGCTTGGCGCGCTCGAGAATCGACTGAAAGGTCTTCACCAGGTCGATGACGTCGGCCGCCAGCTCCGGCTCCGTGCCTTCGGCGTTGCGGAACTCGCGCAGCGCGGGATTGCTGAGCACGGCTTCTTCGAGCTGCTGCTTCTGCAACAGCATCTGCGCGGCCTGCTTGTAACGCTCGTGCTCCAGCAGGCGGTTCACCAGCTCGAGGCGCGGGTCCTGTTCTTCTGGCGGCGCGTCGGGATCGCGCGGCAACAGCATTTTGGACTTGATCTGAATCAGCAGCGAGGCCATGTAGATGAACTCGGCCGCCAGATCGATGTCGAAGTTGCTGATGTGCTCGACGTACGCCAGGTACTGCGCGGTGATCTGCGCAATGGGAATGTCGTAAATATCAATGTCCTGCTTGCGGATCAAATCCAGCAGCAGGTCCAGCGGGCCGTCATAGACGCTGCCCACGCTCACCGAGAAAGGGAAGATGTCGGCCAGTGCGGCCGCCTTCTTGTCCTTCGCATCCTTCTTGGCGTCCTTGTCGTGCGCTGGCGGAGCGGCAGGCTGTGCGGTTGCGGCAGCAGCAGCTTCCTTGGGCGCGGCGGAGGCTTCCGCGGGCAGTGACTCGTTGGCAGCCTCCACCGGCACGGGACGGTTGTCGAGAGCGTCGCTCATCTTTACTCCGCCTTCGGCGCCTCGTAGGTCAGCGACATGCGCATGGACTCGCGCACCTCGGCCAGCGTGTCATCGGCGGCTTTGCGGGCCTTCGCCGAGCCAGCTTCCAGAATGTCCCAGGCCAGCTTGGGATTCTGCTCGTACTGGTGGCGGCGCTCCTGGATCGGGTTCAGGATTTGAACAATATTTGTCGCTACCCAACTCTTGCAGTCAATACAGCCAATTCCCGCGGTGGTGCACCCTTGATGAACCATCGCCTGAGTTTCCGGCGAGCTGAAGATCTTGTGCAGGTCGCCAACGGGGCACTTCGCCGGGTCGCCCGGATCGGTGCGGCGCACGCGCGCCGGATCGGTGACCATGGGCTTGAGCTTGCGGCGTACTTCGGCCTCGGGATCGCTGATGAGGATCGAGTTGCCGTAAGACTTGGACATCTTGCGGCCATCGAGGCCGGGCAGTTTCTTGGCCTCAGTCAGAAGAGGCTGCGGCTCGGGGAACACTACATTGGTAGATTTAGGCTGCGCCCACCCCTCGTAGCCTTCACAGGCAACCGCCATCAGGCGTGGCTTCGGAAGCCTGTAAAACGCGTTGAACCGCCGCGCGATCTCGCGCGTAATTTCGACGTGCGCCACCTGGTCTTCGCCCACGGGAACGTAGGCGGCCTGGTACATCAGAATGTCGGAGGTCATCAGCACCGGGTAGCCGAGGAAGCCGTAGGTGTTGAGGTCTTTCTCCTTGAGATTTTCCTTCTGCTCTTTGTAGGTGGGCACGCGCTCCAGCCAGCCGAGCGGGGTCATCATGCTGAGCAAGAGGTGCAGTTCGGCGTGCTGCGGCACGTGCGACTGGATGAAGATGGTGGCCTTCTCGGGATCGAGTCCCGCGGCCAGCCAGTCGAAGGTCATCTCCAGCAGGTTGTCTTTCACCCGCGAGGTGTCGGCGTAATCCGTAGTCAGGGCGTGCCAGTCGGCGACGAAGAAGAAACAGTCGTATTCGTTCTGCAAACGGACCCAGTTCTGCAACGCTCCCACGTAGTGACCAATGTGGAGCTTGCCGGTGGGTCTCATGCCGCTAAGTACGCGGCGATTCACAGCCTTGGGTGCTTCTGCCGACATCTGTCTCGCTTTCGGGAAAATCCTTCGCAGGAAAGTGGGCCGGCACACGCCGGGCCTGGGGCAAGCTCCGGCAAAGGGCCGGAGGCGCACAGCATTCTGCCCCGAAACTTCGATACTAACACGTTAGGGTGAGGAAAGGGCGGGGGAGTGCAAACCCCTGCGCTGGATTCACTTACCGCTGCACAATCGTTACCCGCTCGTTGCCCGGCAGGGCCGAGACGATGCGGTTCTTCATGGGGAAGGTCGAATCCACGCCGATGCGGCTGCCGAACTTCGGACGCAGAAAGCGCGCCGCAAAGTACTCCAGGGCGATCTTCGGGATCTGTATGCCGTCGAAGGTCACCGACTCAATCTGCACGTGAGCCATGCCATGGTCGGCCGAGGCCACGGCCATGCCCACCACATGATGCTGTCCGGTGAAGAACTGCAAAAAAGGATTGCCGCGGGTCCGTCCGTTGGTGAGTTGGTCAAAGTCCACGTCGGCCTCGCCGCGCACCTCGCCCGGACGCGAGCTGAAGTGCAGGTGAGAAATGCCCGAGGGGAGCCGTCTGCCGTCGTTGAGATAGGCATTGCATTCCGCGGCTGTCAGCACGGTAGGCGTGGTCGAGGGATGCTCGCTGGCACCGTTCTCGCGCAGGTAGGCGATCGTGCGCGTGGCGTTTTCCAGTTCGGGAGAGCGGCTGGTGTCCTGTCCGGGCGCAGACGGCAGCAACGCCGCCAGCAGGAGAAGCAGGCTGAGGCTGCGGCGGTGCGTGTACGGCAAACGATTCATCGGACGCGGCGGGTGGGAGCGGCCGTCTCCGGAGCCGTCAGCACGGGTTTCTGCAAGGTTCCGCCGATCTTCCACGCCGCACCTCCCGCTTCGGTAAATACCAGCGCCAGCGCCGAGTCGCGCGAGATGGTGCCGGAAAACTTCAGCTCGCCGCCGGTGGTTTTCCAGGTGGTATCCGTAAAGCTCCATCCGTCGCCCGACAGCTTCACCTGTCCCTCGCCGCTGGCCACGCGCATGGGCGCCTTGCCGTCCGGCGCAACCTTCAGCGTGCCGCCGTTCCAGTGGAACGACGCCTCGCCTTCGGCCGAGTGCAGCAGTGTGGCGGCGTCGGCGCCGCTCATTGCCAGCTTGTACTTCATGTCCACCGTGCCGCTGCCCAGCGCGCCCTTCAACAGCGTGGAGAGCTTGTCGGTCTGCACTCGCGTAGCCGTGCCCTCGCCGCTCAGCTTCGGCGCGGCGCCGGAGAAGTCCAGCGTCCAGTCGCCGTCCACCGTGCCGCCAAAGACCTCCGTTTTGCTGCCGGTCAGGCGCAGCACGCCGTCGGCGACGGCGAAGTTCGTTTCAAAGCCCGCGCCGGTCGAGCCGTCCAGCACCACGCGGCGCGCGGTGAAGTGCCCCTTGGCGTGCAGGTTGTCCATCACGTTGTTCACCGCGCCGGCCCGCGAGAGCAGTCCCAGCCAGGCTCTCTTCTTCTGCCCAGGACTCAGCAGGTCATTCCAGCGCTCGGGATTGAATTCGTCGGTGGCCAGGTCGAAGGTCGATTCACAGCCGCCATCAACCACGCAGTGCCGCGGAAAGTTGGCGCCGCCGGTCAGCGACAGCTTGCCCACCGTGGCCGCGGCGTTGTGCACCGTCATGCGGAAGCCGTCGAACTCGACGTGCGCGGCGGCAATCTCCACCGGCGCCGCCAATCCGGGAACCTCGACGCGCGCGCCCTTCAGAAATGCCGCGCCAGTCACCGATGGATTGTCAAAGTCCTTCCAGTTGGCGGATATATGCAGGTCCAGCGCCGCCGGACCGCTCAGCGCCAGCCGTGGCGCGGCAATGCCGGCCGCCTGCGCGAACTGCTGCAAGCGCTCCAGGTGCGCATCGCCCTTCAGGTGGAAGTCAAAGCGTTCGTCGTCCAGCAAACCTTCCATCTGCGCCGGAGAAGCTGCTCCCAGAGGCAGGTCGAAGGCCCGCACCAGCAGTGCGCGCGGCGCGTTGACCGGCATCTGGTTGTGTCCGCGATGGTGCGCCGTGGTGGTTGCCGCAACCGTGCCGGCCGTGGCCGTAATGTGCGGCAGAGACAGATCCTTGCCCAGCACGCCGGAGTGCAGCACAAAGTCGCTCACCGACAGTTCGCCGATCCATGACGACGGCGCTTCGCTCGTCTTCTGCCCGTGGAAGGTTGCCGCAATCGTTCCCTGCGCCGTCAGGTCAGGCGGCAGGGCCTGCTTGGCGTGGCGCACAATGTTCAGCACGGCGTTGGCCGGCAGGCTCTCGGCGGAGAGGGTCAGGTCGTAGCGCGGACGGCGCACGCCGCGCACCGCGCCGCGCACGGTCAGTACGCCGGCGTCCAGCGGCAGGCGGCATTCCGCGCCGTGGATATCCTTGGCGCTGGCGTCGATTTCGCCGGTGCAGGTGGCGTTCAGGTTGGCCGTGTTGCCGGCCTGTATGTCGTAGCGGCGGAAGTCGCGCAGGCGCGAGGCGGTGGCGATCTTCAAAGCACCGGGTGTTCCGGTCAGTTGCGCGCTGGTATCCAGTTCGCCGCGCCAGCCGCGATCCTCGCCGTAAATCAGGCGCGTCAGGTTGCCCAGTTGCAGACGCTCCCAGGTGAAGTTGGCCTTCACCGGAGCGTCGCGCAAGGTGGCTGCCCGCTGAATGTTGACCTCGCCCTTCAAGGTGCCGGTGTCGGTCACGGGCATGTCGGTGCGCACCGGATGAGCCTCAATCCTCATGCGCCACTGGTTTTCCGCGGGACTGAACAGCGAGAAGTCGGCGTCGGTCAGGCTGAAGACGCTCTTTTCCAATCCGTACTTGAAGTTGATGCGCCCGTTGGTGGCGGCAATGTAAGGAAAGCGCAGCGCTCTTGAAGTGACGGGCGCCGTCGTGGGCGCGGCCGTCGTCTGCGTGGCGCGCCACAACAGAGACTCCAGGTTCCAGCTCTCGTCGTCGCGCTCCACCAGGTTCAGGCTGGGATAGTTCAGGTCCAGGCGCGCAATCTCCAGACGCCCGCGCCACAGCGAACTCAGCCGCAGGTAGGCCGTCACTTCGTCGGCGTGCAGAATAGGCTCGGCGCTGTACCTGGGATCGTCGCCAATGGAGACGTTTTCCATGTAGAAGCCGGGCTGCGGGAGCAAGCGCAGTTCCACCGAATCCACCGTCACCGGGCGGCCCACTGCCTGGCCAATCGAGGCCGCGATGCGTCCTTTATAGCGGCCGATATTGATGAATGGAGGCAGTACGGCGGCCGCCACGGCCGCCGCCACAATTCCCAGTGCCCACAGGCGCATTTGTTTGGCTTGCATTAGCGCACCACGTGCAACATGCGCGACCAGCGGGTTTCATTGAAGAAGTGAGTGACGATGTGCGCCAGGAAGCCGAGGCGGTCACCGATGCTGGTCTTTGTCCACTGATCGTCGGGCGTCATGAAGGACCAGTAGTTGAACATGGGCCGGCCCACCACGTTTTCGCGCGGAATGAAGCCCCAGTAGCGGCTGTCGTAGCTCACGTCGCGGTTGTCGCCCATGCCGAAGTACGCGCCGGGCGGCACCACGATCTCGTCGCCCTCTATGTAGGCGCGCATGGTGTTCTCCCACGGCATGTAGAGCTGGTCGTCGGGCGTGGGAGGAATGCTGGGGAAGTAATCCTTGTACTGGGTGCGTTGCGTGGGATCGGTGTGTACCGCGTAAGGCTCTTTCTGCGCTACGCCATTCAGGTACACCACGCCATTCAACAGGCGGATGTGATCGCCCGGCACGCCGATGACGCGCTTGACCACGAACAGGCCCGGCTCGGCCGGAGAGACGAACACCACGATGTCGCCGCGCCGGGGATCGCGGTAGGGAATCAGCTTGTCGATGAAGCCCGACTTCGGCGCCAGGCGGATGCGGTCCACAAAAACGTGATCGCCGATCAGCAGCGTCGAAACCATCGAGGGCGTGGGAATCTCGAACGCCTGCATGCAGAAGGTGATGATGAACAAGCCGATCACCAGCACCGACGCAATGGAGGCGATGAACTCCGGTGTGGTCTCTTTGGGTTGCTCGGGCTGCTCGGCTGCGTTCTTCTCTTCTTTGATTTCTTTCGCCAACTTGGTCCAATCCTGAGGCGCCGGGCCTCAGGGGGCCAGGCGCAGAATGCGGTGCCAGCGGATCGCGCCGAAGAGCTGCGAGACGCGGGCACGCAACGTGAAAAGTCTATCATTGTGCGCGCCGCTTGCCACAGTGTCATCGTCCGCATCTTCGTCGTCCGGCGCGGCGGAGGCGATGCTCAGGTACAGAAACATGGGACGCCCCACAATGTTGGCCCGCGGCACAAAGCCCCAGTAGCGGCTGTCCAGGCTCTCATCGCGGTTATCGCCCAGCATGAAATAACAATCCGGCGGCACCGTCAACTCACCCTCGCGCACCGCCGTCCGCATCTGTTTGGTCCAGGCCGCGGTCACGTTTTCGTTGTAGCGGTTGCCGTGCGGAAATTCATCGCGATACTCATCGGTGGCCGCGTCTTTGAACACCGCATAAGGCTCGTTCAGCGCCTTTCCATTCACAATGGCGCGCCCGTTCGAGAGCCGTATGCGGTCGCCCGGCAATCCGATCACCCGCTTCACAAAGTGTTGCTCCGGATCCACCGGGTAGCGGAACACCACGATGTCTCCTCGCCGCAGGGGACGGTAGGGAAGCAGCGGGAGTTTTGCTTCCGGAGCGAAGCGCGTCTTGTCCACCAGCAGGTAGTCGCCCACCAGCAGCGTGTCTTCCATCGAACCCGAAGGGATGCGGAATGCCTGCATCACAAAGGTGATGATGAACATGGCGATGGTCAGCACCAGCAGTGCGAATTGCAGGTGCGTTGCCGGGCTGGCAATCTCCGGCGTCTCCTGCTCTGGCCTTGCAGGCGCGGCAATCGGGGCGGCGGCCGCGCCGGAAGCAGTAACCGCCGCGTTCTCGCTCTCCGGGGAAATCATGCGCGGATCATCCACGGGCTGGTTCCTCGAGGCGCTCCAGCGCTTTTTCGGCCGCCGTCTGGCTGGCCGCTTTTTTCGTGGCGCCGCTGGCCGTGCAGGTGAAGTCTTCGTTGCCCTCGCCGTCGCACACAATCACCTTCATCACGAAGGTGCGGTCGTGCGCCGGTCCGCGCTCGCTCTCCAACTCGTACGACGGCTCGGGGCGTCCCTGCGCGCGTAGCGTCTGCTGCAGGCGCGACTTGTGATCGTCCACCAGAACCTGGTCATGCGCGCCCGCCAGCCGCTCCAACTCGGGATCGAGGATGTAGGTCACCACCACGCGCCGCGCCGTCTCATAGCCGCCGTCCAGGTACAGCGCCGCCAATACGGCCTCCACCGCGTCGGCCAGCAGAGCCGTCTTGCGCCGTCCACCGGTCTTCTCCTCGCCGTGCCCCAGGCGCAGGTAGCTGCCCAGTGAGAGACTAGTGGCGCACTGCACCAGATGGCGCGCGTTCACCAGATGGGCGCGCAGCTTGCTCAGGTGGCCCTCCTGCGACTCCGGAAAGCGCAGCACCAGCTCCTGGCTGGCCACCATTTGCAACACGGCATCGCCCAGGAACTCAAGCTGCTCGTTGTCGCCGCCCGCGGACGCATGTTCGCGCGCATAGGAGCTGTGGGTCAGCGCCCTCTGCAAAAGTTCGCGGCGCTGGAAACGGTATCCCAGCGCCTCTTCCAGGGTGTCGAGTGATATTTGCTTCATGATGCACTACCCGCAAATGCCGCACACGGGCGCAAACTATTTCTTCTCCGTGGCCGGAGCGGTTTGCGCCACCGTGGCCAGTTTGCGCAGGCGATCCTTCTCTTGCGCCGCAAGCTGATGCACTTCGCTGTTGGTCTCGGACGTCCCCAAGGCCTTGTCCACGTTGGCCTGGGCGCCGCTCAGGTCGTTGGTCTTGTCGTTGGCCACGGCCAGACGCAGATACACCACCGCGTCCGTGTGCTCCTTCTCTTCGGCCACCGCGGCGTTGTATTCCTTGATGGCGTTGAAGTAGTCGGCGCGCTTGAAGAACACCGTGCCCTGCACCTCGTGCGCCGTGCCGCGCAACTGCGCCATCGCCGCCGCGAACTGCTCCGGCGTCATGTTGGCCGGCATGGGAATGGATGCCGAATACAGCAGAGCGCTCTTGGCGTCCGCCGAGGCCTCTTGCAGGCGGTCGTCGCGGTCCAGGTCGTCGTCATGCGTGCGCTCGGCCAGAATCTGTCCCGCCGTGGCCAGGGCTACCGCGTTCTCCGGATCGTAGCGCACCACGGCCCGCGCCATCTCCAGCGCCTTGCCGGTGTTGCCAGCGTTCTGATACGCGCCCATCGCCATCTGGAACAGGTAGGCGCGCAGCTCGCTGCTGGTGAAGCGCTGGGCAAAGTCCGAGGCCGCTGCCTCCAACTGGCCAGGATCCTGCAGGGCCGCCGCGGTCTTGAAGGCGTCGTACTCTGCCTGCGTCTTGGGCTGCGGCTGCTTCCTGGCCGCCGGGGCTTGCGACGCCGGGGCGTCCTTGGACGCGGTCTGGGCCAGGGCGTTCGGTGCCGCCGGCAGGGCGGCGCTCAGCAGCAGGGCTGCAACGGTCATCGTGAATTTCTTTTTCATTTCCGGAACCTATTCCTTTGTGTTGTCGCTGCTGGAATGCCGCGACGGAGCATGATAGGCCTGCTGCAATCCTTTTTCCGCCGCCGCCTTCACCTCGGGCGTGGCATCGTCGGACAGCGCCGCCTGGTACTGCGCCACTGCTTCCTGCCGCTTTTCCTGCAAGTCCAGCAAACGGCCCAGGTACACGTGCGACCAGCCGCGGATCTTCGCGTCCGTGGAGGCCTTGGCCGCGCGCTCGAACGAATCCTGCGCCTCTGCCAGCTTGCCGTCCGCCACCGCGACGCGCGCCAGCACGAAGAAGGCGCGTCCCTGGTCCTGCTTGTTGTCGATCGCCTGGCGGGCGTAGTTGCGCGCGCCGTCAAAGTTGCCGCTGGCCAGCGCCCGCTCCGCCAGGTCCAGCAGAATGTCCTTGCGCTGCGCGCGGCGCACCAGTTCGTTGGTGGAGCTTTGCAGGAACGGCACCTTGGCGGCAAACTTCGTCTGCTGCTCCACGTCAATGTCGTGCAGCCAGTTGGCGTAGGACTGGTCCAGCCCGATCTCATCCGTCTCGAACGTTTGTAGCTCGTGATAGAAGTACATCGTCAAAATGAAGCCCTGCCGCGTGGCCAGCCAGGCGGCCGCTTCCTTGGCCTGCTCCGGTCCCTTGCGTCCGCCCACCTGCCGCGCTTCAATCGCCTTGATCAGCGATTCCGTGGTCAGCAGGCCAATGTCGAAGCGGTAGCTCTCATCCAGCGCCGAGGACTTCACCGTCTCCAGCAGCGGATAGAGCCTTTGCAGAGTGGTGCCGCGGCTCATCAGCCTGGGGTCCAGAAGGTAGTGCAGATAGGTGTGCCGGAGCGGGTCCAGCCGCAGCGGCTCGTTCGACGATGGCGAAAGCACCATGAAGTAGTCCTCGCCGTAATTGCGCGAGTTGACCTCGCTGGGCGCCGCCAGCGGCTCCAGGTAAATAAGGAAGTTGTGCTGAAAGTAGCTGCTCAGGTTGCGCTTCAGGTACAGGTCGGTGCCGAGCAGCATATCGGCCACGGGCTTGTGGGCCTGCTGCACCAGTTGGTCGTAATCGGCGCGGTGGCGCAGCCATATGGAGTCCAGGTTCGCCGCCTGGCTGAACTTCTGCAGCAGGGGCACAAAGCCCAGCACGAAGATGGCATCCGGCGGCAGGTTCGCCTCGCTTGTTTTAAGCTGCACCCGGGCGTTGTTCTCCAGGTTCAGTCCCAGGGAAACGTAATTGGAGAGCGTGCGCGAGGCCGTATCCTGCTGGTGATCCTCGTAGTAGCCGCACATGTTGCGCAGCGCGTTCTGCGCCGCCGCGGATTGCGCCGCCTGCAATACTTCGGCGCGGATCTGCCCGCGCAGCGGCGTGCTCTCACTCAGTCCCGTGTCATAGCCGCAGGCGTTGATGCCGGCCATCACGCTGAAGAGGCCTTCGCTGGTTTCCACGCTCATGTGCCCTTGCGCCTGTGCCGCGCCGGCCGTCGCCAGCGCCAGCAGGAGCGAGAAAAAAATCGGAATTCGGGTGTTCAGGGAAGCCTCCTGGAAGCTAGTCATCATCATCGTTCCGGCTTTGCTGCCAGTGTAAGAGGGCACGGGCCGGAGACGCAAATCCTTTGCGGGAAGGGGGTTCAGGCGGGGGAAAAGGAACGATTCAGGATACGTCCGCGGCGGTTCCTGGGGACCGCCGCGCGAAAAGCCGATCTAACCGCCGACATTCACGTCGGAGAACGAGAGCACCACCATTCCACTCGTCGGCACGCCAAAGCTGGTGGCCGGGCGGAACTGGGTAAAGATCAGCGCGTTCTTCATCTGCGGTGTCAGCTCCGTCCCCGGACCGCTCAGCAGACGGTAATCCTGCACCCGCCCCTGGGGATCGATGATTGCTTCCACCATCACGCCGTCGCCGCTGCCGCTGCTCAGCCCAAAGGGAGCGCTAGTCATCTCCGGCGGCGTGTAGAGCGCGGTGGGAACCACGTCGTTGCTCGTCCGCGCGTGCGCCGGAACCAGCAATCCGATCAGCAGCCCGAAGATCAGCACCGCCGAAACCAGTCCGGCCGTGGCCGGGAACATGAACGCGTTCAGCGCGTTCTCCCAGCGCACCAGCAGGCTGTCCCAGCGCGACATGCGCCGCGCCGCCAGTTGCTGCGAAGCCGCCAGCCGCAGGCGCAACTCCAGGTTCGCCGGTACCGGCTGCGGCGGGATATAGGCCATCATGCGGCGCGCCCGCCGCATGATGGCGTAGCGCTCACTACATTCCTCGCATTCATCCAGATGACGGCCCACCTGCTGTTCGCGGCTCTCCTCGAGCATCGCGTCCAGCAGCGGGGAAAGCAACTTCCTGGCTTCCGAACACCTCATGATGTGACCTCAATCTCCCGGTTGCCGGACGCCATCTTGCGCGCGTTCCCAGCCCCTTCCGGAGCCAACTCCGGGGTAAATTCGCCGGCATAGCGAGCCAGACGGCGGCGCAGGGCTTCGCGCCCGCGCACCAGCCTGGACTTCACCGTGCCCAGCGAAGTTTCGGTCATCTCTGCGATTTCTTCATACGACAAATCTTCCATGTCCCGCAGGACCACGGCCGTGCGAAACGGCTCCGGTACTTCCTTCAAGGCCTCTTCCAGGCGCGCCCGGACTTCGCCGCGCGCCACCAGGTCGAACGGCGTGTCGCGCCGGTCCACCAGCGAGTTGCGGACGACCCGCGCGCCGTTCTCCTCCGCTTCGTGCTCGATCGGAGTCTCCTGCGCTTTATGGCGGAAGAACCAGCGGCGCCGGTTGCTCGCCTCGTGAATGGCAATGCGGTACATCCAGGTCTTCAGGCTGCTTTCGCCGTTAAAGCTGGCCATGCCACGGAAGACCTTGATGAATACTTCCTGGGTTGTGTCGGGGGCATCCGCCGGGTCGTCCAGAACCCGGTACACCAGGTTGTAGATGGCCGCGTGATGGAGGGAGATGAGGCGTGAGTAGGCTTCCTCGCTGCCCGCCTTTAATTCGGCGACAAACGCGAGATCGTCCTGCCGTATTTCCCAGGCGCCAGTAAACCCGCCCATGGTTGCAACTCCTACGGCACTCACCGCAACCTCCATGATAAATCGATCCGCACAACCCGGACAACATTTTCCGCTTGCTACTTCTTCCTGAAAGAGCCATCGCCGCTAGAGACCACGGCATGTTCCGGAGGAGTTTTTCTCCTTCGACATACCTAATAGACTCCGCGCAGGCAAAAAATGTTCCCGGAAAAAAAGTACGGCCCTGGGTAGCACGTCCCCGGGGCCACGTCTGGCCGTCTTACGCCCGGACTCAATGGGTGCTTGACGCCGAACTCTTAGCCTTTTTCCCCGACGGCTGGTTGTCATCCACCACAATCCGCTTGGGAGCCTTGGACGGGGCGGCATTGGTCTGCGCCCGCACCTTGGCCAGCTCCAGGTCGCCATGGAATGAAAGCTGGTCGATACGCTCGGCCAACTGGCGGCGCACGCTGTCGAGCTGTCCCAGATCGGCCTCCAGAGCCCCGTAAGACTCGCGTCCGGCAAAGGCCGCGGCCCCCGGCGCCAGCAGGGAAAAGGCGTCCGTCAGCGCATTTAAATTCCTGTAAAGACGAAAGTTGGCATTCATCGAGCCGGGCGCCGAGCGCGCCTTCTGGATCAGTTCCGGCACCGCGTAAGCCAGGTTGCGGCGTATCGAGTCGCTGGTGCTCAGAGACTGCTCGCGGTCCGCCGAGCTGGTCTTCCAGCGGTCGATCTGCAAGCGGGAGACGTCGCCGTCCAGCCGCTGCGCCGTGTCGCGAAGCTGGTCCAAAAGCCCGTAAAGAGCGGCATCGGCCGGCATCGCGGCGTTTTCCGGCGGGCGGGCCGCGCTCGTTTGCGCCACCGTCGTCAGGGGCATTGCCAAAGCCAGGGTCAAACAGACCGTGGCGCGAATCATTTTGGTCACAGATACCACCTCACTTCGTTGGATTCCCGTTGGACCGCCTGGGATGTCGCTCCCGGCCACGCACCTCGATATGTACCACACCGATACCCTGAATGAGTGCTCATCGACCATCTCAATCCCCTTTGATCCTTATTGCTCAATGGTATCCGTCGAATTTACCAGGGGTTCATACCATTTCCCTTTCGACACAAAACACTGCCAAGTTCCAGATCGGGATTACGTTGGGATGAAGTTCGGCCATGCCTGTCTTTGACAGGAAAAAATCTAATTAGACTGGAAATACCCCCAAGGCGGTAGCCGTAAATCCGGCTCCGCCTTCTTTAACCCCTGGATGCGGTACCCGCAAGTTCGTCCCTTCGTCGATGCGGGAATGAGGCAGAGCACGCGCGGCAGTAGATCGCAGCAGCCCCTTTAGTAGCAGTCTGGGTCCCGGAAGTCAGTGTGCAGTGAGTAAGGTTGGGTTTGTCTGCGTGCAGTATGCGGCTCTGCGTTTTTCAACTTCTTCGACGTGAACTTTGTGTGAAGGGTGGGAAATGATCAGAAGGTTGCAGTTGTACCAGTTTTTCTTTCGGTCCTGCTGTTTCGTTTTGCCTCTAGCGTCTTTTGCCGCGGCGGCCTTCGTGCTGCGTGGCGAAATCATGACGCAGGGAATGGAGCGTGACTACTTCTTCCTCGCCGTCCTCCTGACCCTGGTCTGGATCGTCGCCTGCGAGCATTTTGAAGTCACTTACCTCCCGGTTCTATTGCAGGACACCGCCGGGGTGCGTAACTGCACCAAGGCCCTGCTGTGGACGTACATGTCCGGCTTCACCGCGCTGTTTTTCTACCGTGGCGCCAGCTATTCGCGCCTGTTGTTTGCCACCAGCGCCATCCTGATGCTCTCGGGCAATCTTCTGCTGCGCGCTCTCTTCCGCCAGCGGCTGCTGCACATGTCGCGCGGCCGCGAGCGCACCCGCGTGGCCATTGTCGGCACCGACGCCTTTGCCCTGCGCACGGCGCAGCGCCTGGCCAGCAGCAAGATCGCTCCCTGTGAGCCGGTGGCCTTTGTCCGCGTCCCCGGCCAGCCGCGGGTAGAGGTGCCTGGGGTGCCGGTGTACGAGCTTGAGGAGCTGCTCAACCGCAACCTGCATAACTTCGCCGACGACGTGGTTATTGCCGTCTCGCCGGAGACCTTGCCGGTGCTCTCCACCCTGGTCCGGGAGCTGAAGTCTCTGGCCGTGCCGATCCGTCTGATCCTCGACTTCGGCGGCGACTTCGAGGTGCGCGACCGCCTCTTCCGCGTCGGTGGCACCAGCCTGCTGGACGTGCGCATTGCGCCCACCGAGACCATCGGCTACGTGATCCTCAAGCGCGGTTTTGACGTGGTCTTCGCCCTCTTTGCCCTGGCCATTGCCGCCTTGCCCATGCTGCTGATTGCGGCGGCCGTCAAGCTCACCTCGCCGGGGCCGGTGCTGTTTGCCCAGGAACGCGTGGGTCTTAACGGACAGGTCTTCCGCATGTTGAAGTTTCGCACCATGAAGGTCGCTCCCCCTTCGGTTAGCGACACGCAGTGGACCACGCCCAACGCGGCCCGTCTGACGCCCATTGGCGCTTTTCTGCGCAAGAGCAGCCTCGACGAACTGCCGCAGTTCCTCAATGTCCTGCGCGGGGAGATGAGCGTGGTTGGTCCGCGGCCGGAGCGTCCGCACTTCGTGGAGAAGTTCAACGGCGAGATCGAAGCCTACAACACGCGCCATCATCTCAAGGCCGGCATCACCGGCTGGGCGCAGGTCTGCGGCTTGCGCGGCGATACCGACATCGCCAAGCGCGTCGAAGCCGATCTCTATTACATGCGGAACTGGAGCTTCATCTTCGATCTGCGCATCATCCTGCTTACCCTGGTGGCCGGAATGTTCGCCAAGAACGCCTACTAAGACAGATTCCCGCGGGTGGAAGCGCGGAGCCGTGCTTCCGCCCGTGTTTTCTTCCGTTTGGGCGATTTCGCAAATCGCGCGTTGTCCGTCATAATGGACTCACAACATCTGTTCCATCTTTGTCTTCTGGATACGCCAGAGATTTGCGGCGGGCCTTAAGGGAGATCAGTGCGAACGATCCGTTGCATCGTGATTCTTTGCAGTTTGCTGGCGGCCTCTCTGGCGCAGGCGCAGACGGCTGCGCCCGCTGCGGAGCCGCCTGCGGCCGCTCAGGCCGGCAACCCGTCTCCCGTGCCACGCGAGGAAATGGAGTTGTCGCCGCAGGCGCGCGGCGTCCGCGTGGGCAGGCTGCCGCGCGACATCTTCGAGGATCAGCGGGCGTTCTTCACCATGCCCTTCCGCATGAGTGAGCGCCAGTTCCGTCTCAGCATTCCGCTCATCGCCGCCGGCATCGCCCTGGGCGCCACCGACACGGCCTTCGAGCGCAAATACGTCACCAGCAATTCCTCCACCGCCAGCCATTTCAAGACCCTTTCCGACGCCGGACTTTATTCCATGCTTGGCGTGGGCGGCGGCATGTACCTGTGGGGACGCGCGGTGAAGGACGAACACATGCGCGAGACCGGTCTGCTCAGCGGCGAGGCGGCGGCCGATGCGTTTCTCGATGTCACCCTGATCAAGGCCATCGCCGGCCGCAGCCGTCCCTTCACCGGCAACGGCCGCGGCGGATTCTTCAACGGCGGCAACTCGTTTCCCTCGGATCACGCGGCCATCAGCTTTGCCTTGGCCTCGGTCATCGCCCACGAGTATCCCGGCCCACTGACGCAGATCTTCGCTTATGGCAGCGCTTCGGCCATCAGCATGGCCCGCGTCGAGGGCCATCAGCACTTTCTGAGCGATGTGGCCGTCGGCGGCCTGATGGGCTGGTACCTGGGCCGGCAGGTGTACCGCGCACGCTCGGAAGATGCGGAGATCAACCCGCGCAACTGGGGGCTGTTCCTGCGCACCCCGGAGGACGAGGTGGAACACGCCGCGCCCGACGCGGCCTCTACCTACGTACCCATCGGAAGCTGGATCTACGACGCCTTCGAGCGTTTGCAGGGCATGGGCTATGTCACCGGCGCGCCACGCCTGGTGCGCCCATGGACGCGCCTGGAGTGCGCCCGGATGCTGGAGGCCGGCATCGCCACGGGAGCGGCTGACGATCCCGCGGTGGCCCCGATGGTGGCCAGCCTGCGCCAGGAGCTTACCGGCGAAGACCGCGTGCTCAACGGGGCAGAGAATCGCGGCGCTCGGGTCGATGACGTGTACGCGCGCTTCACCGGCATCGCCGGCGATGCCCTGCGCGACGGCTATCACTTCGGGCAGACGATTTATAACGACGATGGACGGCCTTATGGCGAGGGCGCCAACGCCTACACCGGCCTCACGGCGCGCGCCGAGTATCACTCGCTGGCCTTTTACCTGCGCGGCGAATATCAGTATGCCTCGTCCATGCCGGAATATAGCTCCGCGGTGAACGCCGCCCTCTACACCGATGACGGCCTGCCCAGCGGATGGAACCTGCGCCGCGGCACTACCAGCCGCTTCCGCCCCATCGAGGTCTATACGGCGCTCAATATTCCCGGCTGGCAGTTCAGCTTTGGCCAGCAGGCGCTGTGGCAGGGGCCGGACCGCCTCAGTTCCATGATTTTGTCCAACAACGCCGAGGCCATGCCGATGCTGCGCATCGCCCGCACCACGCCGTTGGAGCCGCAGGGCATTCTGCATTTTCTGGGCAAGCTTTCCGGCGACTTCTTCCTCGCCCGCCAGGGCGGCATTCATTACCTGCGGCTGGGACCGAACTACGTTTTTACCGGCACGGCGGACAAGCCGATGGATCCGCCGCCTTATGTCTGGGGCGCCACGTTCTCCATGAAGCCGACCGAGAACCTCGAACTCGGCATCGCGCACACGGCGATCTTTGCCGGCTACGGCCGCCCGCTCAACCTGAAGACCTTCCTGCACACGTTCTCCTCCACCGGCGGGAACCAGGCCCTGGAGCCGGGCAAGCGCACGCTGGAGTGGAATATGTCCTACCGCTTGCCGGGCCTGCGGCAGTGGCTCACCTTGTACACCGAGGCCTTCGCCTTCGACAGTCCTCTGGACCGCATCTCCTTTGGACGCTATGCTTTCACGCCGGGCTTGTATCTTTCGCACGTCCCCGGCCTCCCCCGGCTCGACGTGCGAGTGGAGGGCGTGGAGTCGAATTTGCCGGGACAAAGCGGCGTGGGTTATTTCTATGCGAACTACCACTACGCCCAGGGTTATACCAACTGGGGCCAGATCTTTGGCAGTTGGGTGGGGCGCATGGGCAGCGGCGGAGCCGCCGAGAGCAATTACTGGTTCAGCGGCCGCAACCGTCTGACGCTTGGTTTCCGCCGCATGACGGCCGATACGCGCCTCAACAAGGGCGGCCAGATGACCGACGTTTCCGCCAGGATGACGTGGATGCTGCCGAAGTCTCTGGAACTCTCCGGCAAGGTACAGTATGAGACGTGGAAGTATCCGCTGCTGTCTCCGCTGGCCAAGTCCAACGTGGCCACTACCGTGGAATTACGCTTTTTCCCGGGGCGGAAGCGGGCGGACAAGGCTCTGAATGGAAAGGATCGAACCGCGGGGGCGGAGATGCAATGAAGGTGATTGAAACAGAGATTCCCGCGGTGAAACTGCTGGAGCCGAAGGTCTTCGGCGACGACCGCGGATTCTTTCTGGAGAGCTACAATAGCAGGACGTTTGCCGAGTTGGGGTTGCCCGTCCATTTTGTGCAGGATAACCACTCGCGCTCGAGCCGTAACGTGCTGCGCGGGTTGCATTATCAGTTGGGCCGTCCGCAGGGCAAGCTGGTGCGGGCCGTCAGCGGGGCCATCTGGGACGTAGCGGTGGACGCGCGCCGCGGTTCGCCGACCTTTGGCCGCTGGGTGGCCGCCGAGCTTTCGGCGGAGAACAAGCGCATGTTATGGATTCCCGAGGGCTTTGCCCATGGCTTCGTGGTGCTCTCCGAAGCCACCGATGTGTTGTACAAGGCGACGGACTACTACGCGCCCGAGTGTGAGCGCACCATCGCCTGGAACGATCCCGAACTGGCCATCGCCTGGCCGCATAGCGGCGAGCCGTTGCTCTCGGCCAAGGACCGTTTGGGCGTACCGTTGCGCAGTGCCGAAGTATTTCCGTAAGTTGTCGTCGTAGACTGTACGGCGTTTCCGTCGCCGTGAGCATTTTCAAGGAGCAATTTTGAGGATTCTGCTAACCGGAGCATTGGGGCAGTTGGGAAGCGATCTGCTGCCGCTTTTGCAGCGGCAGGGCGAGACCGTGGCCGTGGATCGCACCGAGTGCGACCTGTCGTCGCCCGCGGCGATCCGCCGCCTGGTGGCCGAGTCCGCCCCGGATGTCATCGTCAATCCCGCGGCCTACACGGCGGTGAATGAGGCCGAGGCGCAGCCCGCGCTGGCCCACGCCATCAACGCCACGGCAGCCGGGGTGCTGGCCGAAGAAGCCTGTAAGCGCGGTGCCATGTTCGTGCACTACTCCACCGATTACGTCTTTGACGGGCGCAAGACGGGCGAGTACGTGGAGGCAGATCAGCCCAACCCCTTGAATGTGTACGGAGCCAGCAAGCTGGCTGGCGAGCAGGCGGTGGCCGCGGCCGGTGGGCGCTACCTGATTCTGCGCACAAGCTGGGTCTATGGCGCCAACGGCAATAATTTTCTGCTGACCATGCGGCGGCTGGCGCGCGAGCGCGAAGAGTTGAAGATCGTGGATGACCAGGTGGGCGGGCCGACCAGCTCTATCCAACTGGCGCAGGCCACGGACCGCCTGGTGCGCGAGCAGGCGGGCAAGGCTCCGTCGGAGTTTCCCGCCGGGCTGTATCACACCACGGCCGCCGGAAGGGTTTCCTGGTGCGGCTTCGCCCGGGCCATCGTGGAGTCTTTCCGCGGCAGCCGGGTTTTGCCCGACTCCGGCCTGATGAAGGTGCGCAACATCGCGGGCATTTCTTCCCGTGAATATCCCACGCCGGCCGCGCGGCCGCACAATTCGGTTTTGAGCAACAGGAAGTTTGAATCTGCTTTTGGCTTTTGCTTGCACGACTGGCAGGACGCGCTGGCCGAGGTTATGCGCGAAATTGAGCGGAGAGAATCGTGAACGGGGGATTGAATTTGCATCGCACAAACGACGGGAAGAGCATGATCTTCCATCGCCGCGCAAGTGTTTTAGTGGCGCTGATTCTTGGATTCATTTTAGGGTTGCCGGGCGCCACGCTGCTGCAGGCCCAGTCGCTTAAAAATTTGGCAGGTTCAGACTCGTCGTCTTCCCCGGCGGGGAGCGGCTCGCAGACCACTCCGCTTGCGGGGCCCAATACAGGCGCCGCGGTCGCTGCCGGGACTGCCGCCGGGACTACGGCCGGCGAGGACGATTCGCAGGCCGACCTCCCCACGCCAGGTCTTCCCGGGTCGCCGCAGGCCGCCAATTCCACCGACGATTTAGCGCCTCTCTCCGACTCGGCTCCGGCCATGTCGGCCACGCAGATCATCCGTCGTTTGAAGAAAAATCCGGAGCTGATGCTCTCGGTGCGGCAGAGCCTGGCGGTGCAGTTGGGGGTGTCGCCGGTGACATTGAGTGACGACGATGTCTTCAGTCATCTCAAAAGTGATGTTGCCGCCCGCACCTTGGCTACCCGCGCCATCCGGGCCGCTCTGCTCGCCAACTCCAACGCCGGGAAGACGAACGTGCCGGCCGCGGGCGCCCAGGCGCCGGTAGAACCCGACTTGCAGGTCCAGCCCATTCCCCATTATTTGCCCTATCCGAACCTTCCGGCCATGCAGGACTTGTACACGCAGTTGGCCACCCCTACGGCTTTGCGACGCTTCGGCAGCGATGTGTTGAGCAACGGATCGGGCAATCCCGACGAGTTGCCCGAGGATGTCCCCGCTGGTCCGGATTACGTGCTGGGGTCGGGTGACATGCTCACCCTGAACCTGTGGGGCGGGCTGACCGTTCGCCTGGCCCGCCTGGTTGATCGACAGGGACAGGTCACCGTGCCGGAAGCCGGTGCGGTCCGCGTAACCGGGCTGACCATTGCCCAGGCGCAGGAAGCGCTGCAGAAGGCTCTGTCCGGGCAGTACCGCAACTCGCATGTGGAGATCTCCCTGGCCCGGGTGCGGACCATCCGCGTGTATGTGGTTGGCGATGTGCAACGCCCCGGCGCTTACGATGTCAGCGCGTTGTCCACGCCGCTGAACGCTCTGTTCTCCGCCGGCGGTCCCACCAGCCACGGTTCGCTGCGCATCCTGCGGCTGATGCGCGATGGCAAGCTGGTCCGCGACGTGGATCTCTACCAGTTCTTGCTGAAGGGCGTACATGACACCTCGGACCGTATGCAGGCCGGCGACACCCTGGTGGTGCCTCCCGTCGGCCCGCAGGTCACCGTCTCCGGCATGGTCCGCCGCCCGGCGATTTACGAAATCAAGGGCGAGAGCAGCCTCAAGGATGTGCTCGAAATGGCAGGCGGAGTGGAAACCACCGCCGAGCTCAAGCGCATCGAGATTGAGCGCGTGGAGCCGCACCAGAGCCGCACCATGGCCTCCGTCGAGTACGACCCCGCCAAGCCCTCCCGGCTCGACGGCTACACCGTGCGCGACGGCGACTCGGTGAAGGTTTCACAGATCCAGCCCTACAACTCCCAGGCGGTCAGCCTCAGCGGCCACGTCTATCATCCCGGAACCTTTGCCTGGCACGAAGGCATAACCCTGGCGGACCTCATCCCCTCCTACCAGGTGCTGATGCCCGAACCCAACGACCACGCGGAGATTGTGCGTCTTCTGCCGCCCGACTACCGCCCGCGCACCCTCGAGGTGAACCTGGCCGACGTTCTGGCCGGCAACATACAGGTCAACCTGGAGCCCATGGACCAGGTACGCGTCTTTGGCCGCTACGAGGTCGATACTCCCACGGTCGCCATCCGCGGCGATGTTCTGCGTCCCAATGACTATCCCATGTCCAAGGGCATGACCGTTTCCGCCCTGGTGGAGATGGCCGGCGGCCTCACGCGCAGTGCTTATCGCCCCCAGGCCGACCTTACCAGCTACACCGTCGTCGAGGGCCGCACGGTCATCACCCGCAATGTCGTGGTCGATCTGGAGAAGGCTCTGCGCGGTGACCGCGCCAGCGATATCCTCCTGCAGCCGGGCGACGTGCTCGGCGTCCGGGAGATTACCGGGTGGCATGACATTGGTTCCTCGGTGACGATCAGCGGCGAAGTGGGCCACGCCGGAACCTACGGCATCACGGCCGGTGAGCGTCTCAGCTCGGTCCTGAAGCGCGCCGGAGACTTCCGCGAGCGCGCCTTTCCCGAGGGCGCCATCCTCACCCGGGTGCAGGTGCGCGAACTGGAGTCGCGCAACCGCGATGACATGATTCGCCGCATGCAGGAGGCCGTGCCTACCATCGACACCACCGCCAGCGGCACCCAGGAACAGGCCTCCAGCACGATGCAAGCCATGCAGGCACAGCGGGAGCAGGTGCTGGCCGCACTGCGCGCTCACCCGGTGGACGGACGCCAGGTCATCCACATTACGGCCAACATACAGGAGTGGGAAAACACGGCGGCTGACATTGAACTGCGCGCCGGGGACCAGTTGACCATCCCCAAGCGCCCGAACTTCGTCATGGTTGGCGGCCAGGTTTACAACTCGGCGGCCATTACCTACGTTCCCGGCAAGACCGCGGGCTGGTACCTCAGCCGCGCCGGCGGAGCCACGCAGTCGGCCAACAAGAAGGCGATCTATGTGGTTCGCGCCGACGGTTCAGTGGCCGGACACGGTACCGGACTCTTCCAGGGAGGCGTTCTCAGCGTGCGCCTGCGCCCCGGCGATACGGTCCTGGTGCCGGAGAAGATCCTCGGCGGCAATGTGGTGTGGCGCAACCTGATCTCTCTGGGACAGGTGCTGGCGACCACTTCCATTGCGGCGGCCGCGGCGGGCGTGTTTTAAGCGCGCGGCGAGCGCCGCAAGTCATGCGTCGCCGGCCCCCGCAAATCCCGGGGCGGCAGATAGACTTCCCGGAGGCGAACGCCGTAAGGTGCTCGCACTCCGGGGAGTATTTTCGCAGCCGGATTCGGGATAAGAGTTTCGGGCCGGGCAGGCCGGGACCGAGATAAACAAGGTGGTCGGCGCAGCATGGGCCGGGAGAAATGAATCGTTACGCCGCGGGAGAGGATCGCACCGCGGTAACAGGGCCAGGTTTTTCGGGCACAGCAAAAATTGAATGTTCCGGGTGAGACGATGAATCCTCTTTTGTACGGGGCCAACCGTCGCGGAAGCATGCTGCCGTTCCTGGGTTTGTTTATCCTTCTGTCCGCATCGCTTCTGCTGGTCCAGTCCGCCGCCGCGCAGGCGCAGAATTCTAATTCCGCAGCGTATTCCGGCTGCGACCTCGACGCCTATGCCAACCTTCCGCCAGGCTGCGCCGCCACGGACTCTTCTGCCCCGGGCAGCCGCTCCGGCTCCGCGGCGGCCGAGGCTGCGTCTCCGTCTGCTCCGCAGTTGACCAGTCCGCGCACCGACCAGGCAGAGCCCATGCCGGCCACGCCGCGTCCGGTCTCCGCGGCAAGGACCATGCCATACGCCGAGCCGGTGCTGCGTCCACGAACCGAGTTCGAGCAGCTTGTGGCCGACACCGTAGGCCGTCCGCTGCCGCTCTTCGGGCAGTCTCTCTTTGCCCAGACGCCTGCCGGCTTCGCGCCGCTCGCCCGCGTCGCCGTGCCGGACGATTACGTCCTCGGCCCGGACGACGAACTCCTCATCCGCATCTGGGGACAGTTGAACGCCGACCTGCGCGTCACGGTCGATCGCGGCGGACAGGTGTACCTGCCGAAGATTGGCGAGGTCAGCGTCGCCGGGCTGCCGTATCGTAAGCTCGAGGCTCATCTGCAATCCGAGGTGCAGAAGTACTACCGCAACTTCCAGCTCAGCGCGAGCCTCGGCCGCCTGCGCTCCATACAGGTCTATGTGGTGGGACAGGCGCAGCACCCCGGCGCTTACACCATCAGCTCGCTCAGCACCCTGGTCAACGCCATCTTCGCCGCCGGAGGCCCCAACCCGCACGGCTCCCTGCGCGACGTGCAGGTGCAGCGCGCCGGCGCGACCATCGCCCACCTCGACTTCTACGACCTGCTCGTCAAGGGCGACAAGTCGCACGACGTCCGCCTGCAATCCGGCGACGTCCTCTTCTTTCCGCCGGTAGGCCCCTTGGTGGCCGCTGCCGGATCGGTGAACACCGCCGCCATTTACGAGATGCGTCCTGACGCCACCCTGGGCGATCTGCTCACTGCCGCCGGGGGGCTCAGCAACCTGGCCGACGCCAACCGCGTCGTGGTGGAGCACCTGGGCAGCGCCCAGGAACACAGCGTCCACGAGTTTCCCCTCGACGATGCGTCGCGCGCCCTGCCCGTGGCCGATGGCGACATCGTCCGCGTGCTCTCGCAGGTTCCGCGCTACGGCAACGCCGTCACCCTGCGCGGCAACGTCGCCAATCCCGGGCGCTATGCCTGGCATCCCGGCATGAGGGTGCGCGACCTCATCCCCGGCGTGCAGTCGCTGCTGCCGCGTGCTTACTGGATGGATCGCGCCAGCCTCACCGACGCGCGCCGCACCGAGTATCCTCTGGCCAAGGGACAGCCGGTGCCGCAGCCGGGGCAGTCCACGATGGATTCCATTACCGGCAAGCCTTTGGAGCCGAAGACGCTCATCGCCCGCGGCGCGGAGATGGATTACACCAACCGCAAGATCGAGCCGCCCGCGGAGGAGCCGCAGGATGGCAACAGCCCGCAGCCTGCCACCGTCACCCATCAAGGCCCCACCGCCGAGACCCTCACCCTCGACCTGCACCGCGCCGCGCCGGAAATCAACTGGCACTACGCCATTGTGCAAAGGGTCAATCCCGTCGATCTCTCCACCCGCCTTATCGCCTTCGACCTGGCCGGAGCGCTGCTGGAAAACCGCCCCGAAGACAACCTCGAGTTGCAGCCCGACGACATTGTCACCGTCTTCTCGCAGGCGGACGTGGCCGTGCCGGAGAAGGAGCGCACCCGCTTTGTGCGCGTCGAAGGCGAGGTTCTGCGTCCCGGCGTGTATAAGATCGAGCAGGGCGAGCAACTGCCCGCGGTGCTGCTGCGTGCCGGGGGACTTACGCCGCAGGCTTACGTCTATGGCACCGAACTCACCCGCGACTCCGCCCGCCAGCAGCAGCAGAAGAGCCTGGACGAGCTGACCCGCAACCTGGAGGTGGAGATTCGCCAGGCGGCCGTGGCCAACGCCGCGCGCGGCACCACCGAGGATGCGCAGACCGCGGCGGCGCAGCAGACCGCGCAGGAGGCCCTGATCACCCAGCTCCGCGCCGCGCGTGCCACCGGACGCGTGGTGCTCATGTTGCCGGCGGCCGACAACACCCTTGCCGCCTATCCCGCCATCGCCCTGGAAGACAACGACCGCATCGTGGTGCCGCATCTGCCCTCCACGGTCAGCGTCATGGGGCTGGTTTATAACCCGGGGTCGTTCGTCTTTGAGACGCGCCGCAACGTGGGAGGGTATCTCAAGCTGGCCGGCCGCGGACGCCCCAACGCCGACATGAAGCACGCCTACGTGTTGCGCGCCGACGGCTCCGTGGTGGCCAGCCGCAGCGTCAACGGCACCTTTGCCGGAGACCGCTTTGACAAGCTGCGTCTGCATCCCGGCGATCAGGTGATTGTGCCCAGCAAGGTGCAAACGGGGAGCTGGATCCGCGGTCTGCGCGATTGGACGCAGATCTCTTCGCAACTGGCCCTGACCGGCGCGGCCATTTCCGTGCTTCACTAAGGAGCGGCAACGTGAACGACTCTCCTGTTGTTGTGCATGACGCGGCGGACGCATCCGGAATGCCGGACGCCCCGGCGCGCGAGCTGCCGCTCTTCGAACTGCTCGGCGTCCTCTCGCGCCGCCGCCGGTTCATTCTGCGCGTCACCGTGGCCATCACCGTTGTGGCGGCCATCATCGTCTTCCTGCTGCCCGCGCAGTACATGGCGGAGACCGTGCTGCTGCCGCCGGCGCAGAACTCTCCCGTGGCCGGAGCCTTGATGACCCAGCTTGGCGGCGGTGCCCTGGCCTCCATGGCCGGAGCCAGCCTCGGCGTCAAAAATCCCGGTGAGATGGTGGCCGCGCTCTTCCGCTCGCGCACCGTGGAGGACGCGGTGGTGGACCGCTTCCACCTGATGGACCGCTACCGCGAAACGCACCGGAGCGGCGCCCGCCTGGACCTGGAAAAGCACGCGGCCGTCACCCTGGGCCTGAAGGACGGACTGCTTCGCATCGAGGTGCGCGACACCGATCCGCAGATGGCCGCCGCCATCGCCAACGGCTACGTCGAGGAGTTCCGCAAGCTCAACGCCAGCCTGGCCATCGGCGAGGCCGCGCAGCGCCGCCTCTTCTTCGAGCAGCAACTGGCCGATGCCCGCGACAAACTGGCCGCCGCCGAAGATGCCTTCAAGCAGACCGAACAGCAGACCGGCGTGCTGCAACTCGACAGCCAGGCGAAGTCTCTCATTGAGGCCGCCTCCGCTCTGCGCGCGCAGGTCGTGGCCAAAGAGGTTCAGATACAGGGCATGAAGTCCTTTGCCACCGAGGACAATCCCGAGCTGGTCACCGCCCGCGAGCAGCTCGCGGCCCTGCGCGCGCAGTTGGCGCGCCTGGGCGGCAGCGACGCCGAGGCCGATTCGTTTGTCCTGCCCAAGGGCAAGGTGCCGGAGGCGGGCCTGGAATACGCGCGGCGCTATCGCGACGTCAAGTATCACGAGGCAATCTACGAGCTTTTGGCCCGCCAGTTTGAAATGGCCAAGCTCGACGAAGCACGCCAGGGCGCGCCCGTACAGGTGGTGGACGCGGCCGTTCCTCCCGACCGCAAATCGTCGCCGCACCGCGCGGCCGTCACCCTGGCGGCGGCCGTGCTTGCGCTGCTTGCCTCGGCCGCCTGGTGCGTGTTGCAGCACGCGTTCGAGAAACTGCTGCGCGCCCATTCCGCGGGCGCCCGTTGAAGCGGCTCGCGGAGGCGGAAGAAAAGATGCCCCAGTTGCACGGCAAAGGGCGCGGGCGCCTGCTGGAGAACGCGGCGGCGCTCTATTCGCTGCAGGGACTCAATTACCTGATCCCCATGGCGGTGCTGCCGTTTCTGGTCCGCGTGCTAGGCATGGAGGTCTATGGTCTGGTGGCTTTCAGCCAGGCTTTCGCGCAGTATTTCAACATCCTTACCGACTACGGCTTCAATCTTTCGGCGACGCGTTACATCGCCCATCATCGCGAAGACCTGGAGCGCGTGGAGAGCATGTTCTGGCAGGTGCTGATCCTCAAGGTGTTGCTGATGTTCTTCGGGCTGCTGATTCTGGCGGGCATTCTGCTGGGCGTGCCGCGCTTCCGCCGCGACGCGCTCTTCTTTCTGGTGGCTTACACGGCGGTGGCGGGAGGCGTGCTCATGCCGCAGTGGTACTTCCAGGGCATGGAGCGCATGCGCTCGATCTCGGTGGTCACCGGGGCGGCCAAGCTGCTGGCGGCGGCACTGCTGTTTGCCTTGGTGCGCCGCCCCTCCGATGGGCTGCTGGCGGTGGCCATACAGTCCGGCGGAGTTCTGTTGGCCGGCGTGCTCGGCCTGTTTGTGGCGCTGCGCCACCTGGGTTCGCGCGGTGTGATTCCCAGCCGCGGCGAGTTGTGGGCCACGGCCCGCGACGGATGGCATCTGTTCGTCTCCGCCGCGGCCGTCAGCCTGTACACCAACACCAACCTGGTGCTGGTGGGTTTGCTGGCAGGCAACGTCGAGGCGGGATACTTCAGCGCCGCGGAAAAAATCATCCGCGCCATGCAGGGACTGATCTCTCCGCTGATGCAGGCGTTCTTCCCGCATGTGAACGCCGTGGCCGCGCGCTCGCGCGAGGCGGCCGTGCGCCTGATCTCGCGGGCCCTGCGCTGGACGGCCGCCCTGTCGTTTGCCGCCTCGGCGGCCATGTTTGTGCTGGCGGGTAGCGTGGCGTTCCTCTGCTTTGGACGCGCCGCCGCCGGTAGCGTGCCGGTCATGCGCTGGATCGCCTTTCTGCCGTTTCTCATCGCCGTCAGCAACGTGCTGGGCATCCAGACCATGCTGACCTTTCGCTATGACCGCCAGTTCAGCCGCATCCTGGTTGCCTCCGGCCTGCTGAACCTGGCGCTAGGCGTGCCGCTGGTGATGTTGTACGGGGCGCGCGGAGCAGGCGCATCGGTGCTGGTGACCGAGACGGCAGTCACCGCCAGCATGATGATCTTCCTGCATCAAAAAGGAATGCATGTATGGCTGCCGCGGAGCACGGAAGAATGAAGACTGATGTCCTGATCGTGGGTGCCGGCTTTGCCGGTTGCACCATCGCCGAACGTTGCGCCGCTGCCGGACGACAGGTGCTCGTCCTCGACCGCCGCGAACATATTGGCGGCAACGCCTTCGACGAACGCGACGCTCACGGCGTGCTGGTGCATCGCTACGGGCCGCACATCTTTCACACCAACGCCAACCATGTGGCGGAGTATCTTTCGCGCTTCACCCAGTGGCGCGCCTACGAGCACCGCGTGCTCTCTTCGGTGGAGGGGCGTCTCTACCCCATGCCCATCAACCGCACCACCATCAATCTGCTGTACGGACTCGCTCTTGACGAAGCTGGCGTGGCCGCCTTTCTGGAGCGAGTGCGCCTGCCAAAGGAGCGCATTGAGAACAGCGAGGATCTGGTGTTGGGCAGCGTGGGACGCGACCTCTGCGACCGCTTCTTCCGCAACTACACGCGCAAACAGTGGGGCCTGGATCTCTCCCAGCTAAGCTCCGCCGTCGCCGGACGCATCCCGGTGCGCACCAACGACGACGATCGCTACTTCACCGATAACTTCCAGAAGATGCCCGCCGAGGGGTACACCGCCATGTTTGCGCGCATGTTGGACCATCCCAACATCCGCGTCGAGTTGGGCACAACCTACCGCCGCGATACAACGATTCTGCAAGCCACTGACATCTTCTACAGCGGACCCATCGACGAGTTTTATGACTTCCGCTTCGGACACCTGCCGTACCGCTCGCTGCGCTTTGCGCACGAGCACCTTGCCGCCGTGGAGCGCTATCAGCCGGTGGGGACCGTGAACTATCCGAACGATTTCGACTTCACCCGCATCACCGAGTTCAAGCATCTCACCGGACAGACGCACTCCGGCACCTCGATTGTGCGCGAGTATCCGCAGGCGCATGGCGACCCCTACTATCCGGTGCCCACCGAGGAGAATCAACAGCTCTACCGTCGATATGCCGCGCTGGCCCAGGCCGAAGAGCACGTGCACTTCCTTGGACGCCTGGCGGAGTACCGCTACTACAACATGGATCAGGTGGTGGCTGCCGCCTTGAAGATGGCCGCGCAGTTTACCGGAGAAGCGCCGGGGAGTGCCGCGCAAGGCGCGGCCATCTAGCGCGGCGGCCCGTTTTTGTTGCACGCTGAACGCGGGGCGGCGGAGAAACAGCCGCCTGGTTCACTGGTTCGACTTTGCATTCAAGAGGAGAGGGAACGCTTGGGAGCCTATCGCGAGTTTCTCCGGATCAACGGGATGTACCTGTTGCTGTGCGACGTTCTTGAACGCATCGCTGGCCGCGCGCGCAGCGCCATGATCGCCCGCAAGCTGAAGGTGAAGAAGCTCAGCCTGGGTCCGCGCTGCCAACTGCGCGGACTCGCCTGCATCGAGATGGGCGAGGACTTCCAGTGCAACGAAGGGCTGTGGCTGGAGGCCGTCTCCCGCTACTATGGGCAGCGCTTCACGCCGCGCATCAAGATCGGCGACCGCGTGCGCATCAGCCACCACGTACACATTGCCGCCACTACCCTGGTGGAGATTGGCGACGACGTTCTGCTTGGCAGCAAGGTTGTCATCCTCGATCACAACCACGGACTTTATGGCGGCGCGCTGCCGGAGCAGAACACCAGCCCGGAGATTGCGCCCTCTCTGCGCCCGCTGGACAGCGGCAAAAAAGTTTTCATCGGCCGCAATGCCTGGCTCTGCGACGCCGTTGTCGTGACCGCCGGCAGCACCATCGGCGAGGGTTCGGTCATCGGCGCCAACTCGGTGGTCAAGGGAGAGATTCCGCCCTACTGCATCGCCGTCGGTTCTCCGGCCGTGGTGGTGAAGCGCTATAACCCGCAGACCGAGCGCTGGGAAGGCGTGCGCTGATCCCGCGGGTAACGCATTTGCAAGGAGGAGCCATGCAGGATCGGGCCGTGGTGATTGTGCTGCCGGAGTGGCCGTCCAAGGGGACGGGCGGACCCCTGGGGTTTGCCAGCCTGCTGCTGCGCGCGCTGCTGGAGCAGCCCGCGCGCGCCTGGGAAATCTACGTTGTGGCCACCGTCGCCAACCAGGCGCTGCGCCTGGACGCGCCCGGCGATCTGCAGGAACTGCTCCGCACAGGAGCCGAGGCTCGGCGCGGTCTGCGCTCGCGCATCACCCAATATCTTTTTGCCAAGCTGCCGTATTCTCCCGTGCCCGCCGTGCGCAGCGGCTTTGCCCGCCTGCGTCAGAGGCGGCGCCGCGCGCAACAGCGCCGGTTGCAGGAACTGCTGGCGGCGATTGCCGCCCGTCACTCCCGCGTGCTGGTGCACGTGCATGACGTGGAGACCGGCGCCAAGTCCGTGCCCGCCTGTCAGGCTTTGCCCAACGTCTTCCTCGTCCATACCGAACACGGCAAGGGAGGCCTGCTCAGCGAGTACAGCAAAATGCTGCGCCAGGAATCTCCCGAGCCCGCCGTCGAATGGGTGCGCGAGCAGTATGAGACTCTCTTCCGGCAGGCGCGGGCCATCACCTTTCCCAGCTTTGGCGCGCTGCGCCTCTTCGCCGAGGCCATGCCGCAGATGCACTCTGTCCTGCGGCAGAAGGCAGCCGTCATTCTCACCGGCATCCCGCAGGAAGCGCCTGATGCCGCGCCCATCCGCGAGCCGCGCCCGGGGCATCGCCTCTTCGCCATTGCGCAGCATGTGCCGGAGAAGGGCATCGACCGCATGATCGAGGCCCTGGCCGCCTGCAAGCAGCAGGGATTGGCGCTGCATCTTCGCGTTGCCGGAGCCGAAACCGTAAAGACTCCCGAACTCCATGCCCTGCGCGACCGGCTGGGATTGCAGGAGAACATCGAGTTTCTTGGCGCGGTAAGCCATGCCCGCGTGCTGGAGGAACTGCGCCAATGCGATCTCTACCTGGCCTGTCCGCGCGTGGTCGTCTTCGACCTGTCGCTGCTGGAGGCGATGTCTGCCGGCGTGCCCATCGTCACCGCCCGGCTGCCCGGAAACGTCGAAGCCCTGGGCGAAGACTACGAAGGCTACTTCGATGGCGAACGGGAACTCCCTTCGGTCCTCGCCGGCGTCCTCGCCGATGCAGAGAAAGCCCGGCGCATGGGAGAGGGGAATCGCGCCCGCTGCCGCGCGCAGTTCACCCTGCATCACATGGTGGAACAATACCTCGGCCTCTATGGGCAGGTCGTGGATGGCGCATTCCATGCACACGAACTGCCGCGGGATTTGGCGTAAGTATTCTTTGCGTGGTGGAAGGAGAGCAGGGTGGAATGAGGATCTTGCATCTGGTCAGCGTGTGGGACGGCGGCGTAAGAGGGCAGGTGCTCGCCGTCTCGCAGCGCCTTGCCGCCCAGGGCCACACCGTGCGCGTGCTGGCCCTGCGTTGCAAAGCGTCCGCCGAGGATGACCCATCCGTCGCGGTGATCGAGCTTCTGCGGCAAAAATCTCTCATGGAACTTCTGCGCGCCGTCTTCCGCGCGCGCCGGGAGATTCGCGCCTTCGCGCCCGATGTCGTGCACGGACACTCTTTCCACGCCATTCTGCTGGCGCGCCTGCTGCGCCTGGTGGCGCCCATTCCGTATCTCGTCTCCACCTTTCACACTTCGGCCGGCGCGCGCAACACGCTGGACGGCGGCCCGCGCTACACCATCCCCTATCGCCTCACCGATCCGCTCGGCGACATCAGCACCAACGTCTGCCGCGAGGCCGCGGAGAGTTTTGTGCGCGCCGGGGCCGTGCCGCGCCGCCGTATCGTCACCGTCTATGACGGCATCGACACCGCGAAGTTCGCGCCCAACCCCGCGCCGCGCGCAGCGGAGCGCCAGCAACTTGCGCTGCGCGCCGATCAATTTCTCTGGCTCGCCGTCGGGCGTCTTTGCCAAGCCAAGGACTATCCCACACTGCTGCGGGCCTTCGCGCAACTTGCCTCGCAGAGTCCGTCCAGTGTGCTGGCCATTGCCGGCGATGGCCCACTGGAAGCCGGGTTGCGCGCCTATGCCGTGAGCCTTGACCTCGGTCCTCGCGTGCGCTTCCTGGGCCGCTGCGAGGATGTCCCGCGTCTCTTGCAGGCCGCCGATGCCTATGTGCTCTCCTCGGCCTGGGAGGGTTTTCCCAACGGACTGGCGGAGGCGATGTCCACCGCGCTTCCCGTGGTCTCAACCGCCTGCTGCGGCGCGGACGAACTGCTGGGCACGGATGCCGCGCCGGTTCCCGTGGGCGATGCCGCCGCCCTGGCCGCGAGGATGCTCGATGTCGAGCGCATGACTCCCACCGCGCGCCGCGATCTCGGCTTCCTGTCGCGCCAGCGCGTCGTCGAGCGCTTCTCCCTGGAGCACTGCTGCCAGAGCTGGCTCGCGCTTTATGCCAGCCGCATCCGGAGGGCCGGCGCATGAGTGCCCCCGTCCAGTCCGCGCTCACCGTGCAGGTGCCGCGCCGCAGTTGGCTCTGTCATCCTCTGGCGCTGTTCCTCGTCATGTGGGGAGCGGTGGTGCTGCTTTACGCCATGCACCTCAGCGCGTTGCTCATCTTTGACACCTCCATGGTGTGGCGCGTGGCGCTGTGGGTGGGCGTGCCGTTCACGATCGTCATGCTGCTCTGGAGCGCCACGAGCCTGCTGCTGGCCGCTCCCGATTGCGCGGCTCCGGAGACGGTCGTTCTCTCCGCCGAATCCATCCAGGCCATCGACCGTCTGCTGCGTTGGGCCATCCGTGGCTGGGTGGGGATGACCCTTGTGGAGATTGCCGTCAGCGGTGGCATTCCACTGCTGTGGCTGCTGCAGGGCAGCGCCAAGACCTACTTCGCCTTCGGCATCCCTTCGCTGCATGGGCTTCTCAATTCGCTGCTGCTGGCCATCGGCCTCGCGCAGATCGCGCTCTTCGCCTGCGACGGCCGCCGCCGCCGTCTGCTGCTGCCGGGCTTCATCCTGCTGTGGTCGGTGATGGTGGTCACGCGCAACATGATGACCGTCATGCTGATCGAGAGCGCCGTTTTGTGGGGCCTGCTGCGCGGCGTCTCCGGGAAGACGCTGCTCAAATCCGTGGCCGCCCTGCTGGTGCTGGTGCTCGTCTTCGGCTACATCGGAGACATGCGCTCCGGCGCCGAGGCCTTCCGCCTGTTGGCGCAGCCCGCGCCGGAGTATCCCGCGTGGCTGCCCTCGGGCGTTCTGTGGGTGTACATCTACCTCACCACGCCCATCGGCAACCTGGTCAACACCACCGTGTACGTCGTGCCGCTCAACGATCCTCTGTTCCCCAACTCAACCTCTCTGCTCTTTCCCAGCGTGCTGCGCCAGGTCATCTACGGGCGCTCCGGGGCCAGCGAGGCTTTCGGCGGCAACCTGGTCTCCGAGGCCTTCAACGTCAGCACCGCCTACGCCGGAGCCTTTCAGGACTTCGGGCGCTTCGGCATCGTCTGCTTCAGCCTTTTACTGGGGGCGGCCGCGCGCTACGCCTGGGGACGCCGCGGCCTGCTGGGACTCTGTGTCTATGCCGTCGTGGCGCAGTGCGTCGTGCTCAGCATCTTCTTCAACCACCTTTTCTACCTGCCGGTCATCGCCCAGGTTCCGTGGCTGTGTCTGCTCCTCTATCCCGCGCACCGGGCCGCGGAAGGGAAGTCCTCATGAGCGCCCGCGTGGAATGTGTGCAGGTTCATCGCGCCGCGCCGCCGCGTCTGGCGGTGCTGGTGCGGGTCAAGAACGAGATGGCGCAGCTCCCCGAATTCTGGCGTCGCCTGCAACGCCAAACCGCCTTTTCGCAGCTTGAGGTTGTCTTCCTCGACAGCGGCAGTCAGGACGGCACGCTTGAATTTCTCCGCGCCTTGCCTGTCTCTCTCTATCGCATTCCGCCGGCCGATTTTCAATTCGGCAGCAGTTGCAACCTCATCGCCTCGCTCTCCACGGCACCCAATCTCGCCTACTTTTCCGGGCACGTTCTTCTGGAGCAGGAGGACGCCCTGGCGAAGGTTCTAGATGTACTGGCGCGCGATGAGTATGCCGCGCTCTATCTGCGGCAGGTGCCGAACACCCTCACCGGGTCCAGCGCCTACGAGCGTGCGCACCTGGCTCGCCGCTTTCCTCCCGCGTCCGAACCGCTGGTGGAACTACTTGCTCCCCAGGCGTTTTCCAACGCTGCTTCGGCCCTGACGCGCCCATCCTGGGAAAGAAGCCGCTTTCCCGAAGTGGCCGCCAGCGAGGATTTTCTTTGGGCGCGAACTCATCTCGATCTCGGCGGACGGCTGTACTATCTGCCTGCGGTCACCGCGATGCACTCGCATAACGAGGAGGCGGAGGCCGTATTCCGCCGGGTGCTGTTGAACGTGCGCGCCCGCCGTTTGCGGCCCTCGCCCTTGCGCGCGGCCGTTTATTTTGCCGGGGTTTTTGCCAGCCTGCTCCGTCACGGAGCTTCCTGGCCGGAAGCTTTCCGTTATGCGTGCAGTCACGCCCAGGCGCATCGCCAGCCCGCGGAGCCATCCTCCGCCGGGCAGCCGCGCCGGGGTTAGATTGCGACCCTTGTGACTTCAGGAGGTGTGGTGGGTAGCAGCCGTATTAGTTTTTCCATCTGCGTTCCAACCTTGAACGCCGCACGCGAGTGGCCGGCGTTCTCCGCCGCTCTGCGCGAGCAGACCGCCGAGCCCGACATGGTGCTCATCATCGATTCCTCTTCCGACGATGGCACCGCCGAACTTGCCGAAGACGATGGCTACAAGGTGCTGCGCATCGCGCGTTCGGACTTCCGCCACGGCGCCACCCGCCAGATCGCCGTCGATCAGACGCGCAGCGATCTGTTGGTCTTCCTCACGCAGGATGCCGTGCTGGCCTCGCCGCATTCCATCGAGCATCTGCTGCGCGCCTTCGACGATCCGGCGGTGGCCGCCGCCTACGGACGCCAGCTTCCGCGCGCCGGCGCCGGAGCCATCGAGGCTCACGCGCGCCTCTTTAACTACCCGGACGAGTCCCATGTCTCGTCCCTCGAAGACGTCACCCAGAGGGGCTTCAAGACCATCTTCATTTCCAATTCGTTTGCCGCCTATCGCGTCAATCTGCTGCGCGCCGCCGGGGGCTTTCCCGCGGACGTCAACTTTGGCGAGGACACCGTGGTAGCCGCCCTGCTCGTCCTCAGCCGCCTCAAGATCGCTTACGTCGCCGAGGCCCCGGTCTTCCATTCGCACCATTACAGTTGGCGCGACGAGTATCGCCGCTACCGCGACATTGGCGCCTTGCACACGCTGCACTCCTGGATGCTGGACCGCTTTGGCGGCGCTTCCGGCGAGGGAATGCGCTTTCTGCTGTCGCAGCTCCGCTTCCTCGCCCGTAGCGCTCCGGGGCAGATTCCCGCGGCGCTGCTCTCCACCGTCTGCAAGTATGCTGGCTACCAGGTGGGCCGCCGCCGCGAACTTCCTCCCGGCGCCGCCCGCGCCGAGTACATTCCTTTCGAGGTGCGCCAGCCAGAGGAAAAGACTCTGCGGCGCTAGAGCGGTTCCCGAGTAACTATATCCGGTGTAAATCGTGCACAGCCATTGCTCCCTGATGGTCGCAACGGCCAATGGCCGGTGGCTTCGGGACACAGCAACTCGGGAACCGCGCTGAGGCTGCCCAGGCAGGGCAAAGTGGCGCGGCGGCCTAAAAAATCTTGCGTTTTCACGATAGAAATCGCCTCCGTTTCACCGCGGACCATGAAGACGGGTATAATGCTACGAGGGTTCGTGGAGTCTTCCTGTCGAAAGATAGGGTAGGCTTGTGAACAGTGTCACAAGTGAGTGGTACGCGCTCCAGTTACCCTCATTAGCGTTACGCAAACGGAAGGGGCGTCGTGCGCGGCGCCGTTGGAGGTTTCATGTTCGAAGGTCTTATGCAGCCGATGCACCTGCTCGTTATTCTCTTCATTGCACTGCTCGTGTTTGGCCCGAGCAAGCTCAGTGACCTGGGTAAGGGTCTGGGGCAGGGGATCAAGAATTTCAAGGACGCGGTGAACGACAAGGGCAACCAGCAGCAGGCTGCTGCGGCGCCTGCTCCGGCACCTGCGCCCGCGCCGGTCGTTGAGCCGGTGAAGAAGGACAACGCTCCGACCGCCTAAGCTGTCGCCGCGGCCCAGGCCGCGTTCCGCGGGCAGTTTTATGTGGAAGCGCTCCGGGTGAGGTGCGCGGCCAGCCCGTAGAGCGTCCTGTAAAGCGAAAGATGATGAATGGCAGAAGGCCTTGTGCTTTCTGCCATTTTGTTTTGCGCCGTCTCGCCTTCCGCGCGCTCCGCGTAGGCCTCTTGCCGTTTACCGCGCAAGCTCCGCCGCTTGCCCTTCGCGTAGGGATGGCGCGGCGGACGGTTTGCTCTCCCCGGCCAGCAGTGCCTCCAGGTGCCCGGCCAGCGCCGCTCCCACATGGCGCTCCCCGCATTCATTCAGGTGCACGATGTTCCAGTGCAGCGCTTGACGCCGCCGGGAGCATGGTCCTCCAAACACCGGATCGAGATCGAGGTAGGGGAATCCCGCGCGCGCAGCTTCCTCGCGCAGAACCCTGCCCACGTTGCGCCGGTAGCGGTTGGTCACCGCCTGCAACGTCAGAAAAGGGCTGAGGATGACGATGTGCGGGATGGGTTCTCCGCGCAGCCGTGTAAACAACTCCTACGCCTGACGGCGCACCTCGTTGAGGTTCACCACCGGCAGGCCGGCCGCGCACAGCAGCAAATCCGTCCAGTACTTGGCAATCCGGCGGGGAGTGGGCCAGCGGCTGCGTCCTCCCTCCGGATGGTCGATCTCCGTGCTCACCCGGGTGCTCGACGTTGCGGCAAACGACGGCGCTGCTGATGAAAATGACGCGGCGTGTCGTGTCCAGGGTGAGCTGCTCGCGGCAGAACTGCTCAATGATGAGCTGCTCGATGCAGATTCTCTGGCCGGGCGGCGCCTGCTTATCAGGGCCCACAGACGGGACTTCAGGACGGCTTCGGTTTCATAGTGACCCAGTTGCAGCACCAGAATGTCCGGCCGCACCGCGCGGCACTTCTCCAGGATCACATCGGCCCGGCGCAGAGAAACGTAGGGAAGAACCTCGCACTCGATCGCCGTCCGCGCGTGTTGTCGCTGTAACTCCTCGCAGGCGAGCCGCGGAAAGCCATGCTCAGGGCCGAAGGGATAGCCAACCGTGTGGCATCCGCCCACGAAGAGAAGACGGACGATCCGGGCCTCCCGGTAGCCCGGATTGGACTGGCCTGCGGCTTCGGAACTGGCGCGCGGAGAGATCATGGGATGGAGGAAGTTTCGAGCAGATCAATCTTCTCTCCGGATCCGTGCGCGGGGAAGGGAATGTTGGCCTGGCGTGCCCGCGCGTGTCTCAGACTGATGCAGGAGCCTCCCGCAGATTCAAATTGGAACGCTTTCCGCCTCCTGCTAGAATGGCCCCATCGTTTCCTACCTTATGCCTGCGTTGCGCAGTTCCGGCTCAGGAGGCCACAACTTGTCACGAACGATTCTGGTGACCGGCGGCGCTGGTTTCATCGGCTCCAACTTTGTCCTGCAGCGCGTCGCCGCCGGCGACCGCATCCTTAACCTGGACAAACTCACCTATGCCGGCAATCCCGGGAACCTCGCTGCGCTCAAGGACAACCCAGGCTACGTCTTCGTCCACGGCGGCATTGAGGATGAGGCGCTGCTCACCCGCCTGTTTGCCCAGCACAAGCCGGATGCGGTGGTGAACTTTGCCGCCGAAAGCCACGTGGACCGCTCCATCGTCAGCCCCGAGGAGTTCATCACGACCAACGTGGTGGGCACCTTCCGCCTGCTGCACGCGGCCCTGGCCTACTATCGCGGACTGGACGCCGCGGCACAGGCCCGTTTCCGCATCCATCACGTATCCACCGACGAGGTCTATGGCTCGCTGGGTCCGGATGATGCGGCCTTCACCGAGAGCAAGGCCTACGAGCCGAATAGTCCCTACTCGGCCAGCAAGGCGTCCAGCGATCACCTGGTCCGCGCTTATCAGCACACCTACGGCATGCCCACTCTGACCACGAATTGCTCTAACAACTACGGGCCGTACCAGTTTCCGGAGAAGCTGATTCCACTGGTCATCCTCAACGCGCTCAACGGCCGCCCCTTGCCCATCTACGGCGACGGCATGAACGTGCGCGACTGGCTCTACGTGGGCGATCACTGCGACGCCATTGCCCTGGTGCTGGAGAAGGGCGTGGTGGGCGAGACCTACAACATCGGCGGCGACAGCGAAATGGCCAACCTCGACGTGGTGCGCACCATCTGCTCCATCATGGACGAGCTGCACCCCGCGGGCGCGCCGCACACGCAGCTCATCACCTACGTGAAGGATCGCCCCGGCCACGACCGCCGCTACGCCGTGGATACCGCGCGCATCAAGCGCGAACTGGGCTGGCGGCCGCGCGAGAGCTTCGCCAGCGGCATCCGCCGCACCGTCGAGTGGTATCTTGGCAATCCCGCCTGGGTCGCCGAGGTCACCAGCGGCGAGTACCGCAAATGGATCAGCACCAATTACGAGACGAGGGGATAGCGATGAAAGGCATCATTCTCGCAGGAGGCTCCGGCACCCGTCTGTATCCGGCCACCCTGGCCATCAGCAAACAGTTGATCCCGGTGTACGACAAGCCGATGATCTACTATCCGCTGACCACTCTGATGTTGTCCGGCATTCGCGACATCCTCATCATCTCCACTCCCACCGAGCTGCCGCGCTTTGAGCAACTGCTGGGCACGGGCTCGCAGTGGGGCATCCATCTGAGCTATGCCGCGCAGCCCAAGCCCGAAGGACTGGCGCAGGCCTTCCTCATCGGGGAAAAGTTCATCGCCGGTGCGCCTTGCGCCCTGGTGCTGGGTGACAACATCTTCTACGGCCAGGACATGTCGCGCCTGTTGCAAAGCGCGGCCCAGCAGGAGAAGGGCGCCACCGTCTTCGCCTATCGCGTCACCAACCCCAGCGACTACGGCGTGGTCGAATTCGATGCCGCCGGCAAGGCGATCAGCGTCGAGGAGAAGCCCTCCGCGCCGCGCTCCAACTTCGCCGTCACCGGACTCTACTACTACGATTCGCAGGTCGTCGCCCTGGCGCGCGCCCTCAAGCCTTCCAAGCGCGGCGAACTCGAGATCACCGACCTCAACCGCCTTTATCTCGAAAAGGGCCAGCTCAACGTGATCACCTTCAGCCGCGGCACCGCTTGGCTGGACACAGGCACGCACGACTCCATGCTGGAGGCGTCGAGCTTCATCGCAACTTTGGAAAAGCGCCAGGGACTCAAGATCGCGGCTCCGGAAGAAGTGGCCTTCCGCATGAAATTTATCGGCCGCGAGCAACTGGAGAAACTCGCGCAGCCCCTTGTCAAAAGCGGCTACGGCACGTATCTGCTGCGCCTGCTCGACGAGTAAACCGCGGGGCTCCAGAGGCGCGAATTACGAAGTACGATTGACGAAGCAACAGGTGAGTCTCACAGGGCATTTGTTGTAAGGATGGTGGAGGTGAAAAGGCTCGGTGCCCCATTCAAGTCCCTCTGTTGGACTTGAGTGGGAAAGCTGGGTGCTTCATTCTGGCCGTTTTTGCCAGGGTGGGGAAGTGGACTTGGTTCGTGTTCTTGATCTTTCCTCCGAAACGTCCGAAACCTCCAGACCTCCGAAATCATCTGCCTCCCCTACAGTGCGCTTACCTTGCGTTGTGCCAGCAAAAAGTACACCGCCACCAGCACCAGCGCCGCGCCGTTGCCGGCCAGCACCAGAGGTGCGCCGAGCATGGGCACCAGCCAGCCCGTGGCCAGGTTGCCCATTGGCGCTCCGCCGCGGAAGGCGAAGTTGTAAATGCTCATCACCCGGCCGCGCATCTCGTCGGTGGTGGTCATCTGCACTACCGAGGTCACGTTGGCGAAGGCCGCCATCATGAACGTGCCCACCAGCAGCAGCATGAATCCGCTCAGGTGAGGCCGCCGCGCCAGGGCAAAGCCCGCTATCGCCAGTCCCAGGAAGATCAGCATCAGCAGCGCGGTGCGTCCGCGGCGGTGAATGTTGCCCAGGGCCGCCACAATCAAAGAGCCGCAGATTGAGCCCACGCCCATCATCGCCAGCAGGAAGCCATACGTCTCCGGTCCGCGATGGAAGATGTCCTTCACGTACACCGGCAGGTAAGTGCGCAGCGGCATGGAGAGGAACGTCATGGCGAAGGCCAGCGCCACCAACGCGCCCATGGCCGATTGCCGACGCACAAAGCTCAAGCCTTCCTTCAGGCTATGCAGAATCGATGTGGGCGCGGATGAGGGCAGGAAGACGGTGGAAACTCCAGAGAGCGCCACCACGGGACCGAGGAACGACAGGGCGTTCAGCCCGAAGCACCAGGTCTCACCAAGGTGGGCCAGCGCCTGCCCGGCCAGTGCCGGACCAATGGTCACCGCCAGGTTGAACTGGATGGAGTTCAGCGCGATGGCGTTGGGAATGTCCTCGCGGTCCACCAGAGTGGGCACCAGCGCCTGGTAGGCCGGTCCGCCAAACGCCTGCGCCAGCCCGGAGACGAACGAAAGGCACAGAATTTCCCACACCTGCACCCGCCCGGTGGCCACCAGAATGGTGAGCAGGACGGCGTCGGCCATTTGCACGTATTGCGAAACCAGCAGAACGCGCTGCCGCTGCGCGCGGTCCGCCACCACGCCGCCGATCAGGGTAAACAGAAAGATGGGCAGTCCGCCCAGGAACTGATCGAGCGCCAGCAGTGTCGCCGAGTGGCTCAGACGGTAGATCAGCCATCCCTGCGCGACGATCTGCATCCAGGTGCCGATGCTGGACGTGCAGGCGCCAAACCACACGCGCCGGAAGTCGCGAGATTCAAATGCTTTGAAAACTTTGCGAAAGGTTTGCATCCGCTCCGGCCGGTCCATTGCCCCGGCTTGGTTCCTCTATCTTCGCATGGCCGGGGGCGGGAGGGCGAAACCGCATCCCTGGCCCACCCGGCACACGCTCCCGTGACCGCCGATACAGACAGCTTTCCCGGCGCCGTGTTCTTGTGTCTGCCGCGAAACATATCGCGTCAACCGTGATTTGCGCCTCTGACGGCATTCCACAAGGAGAACGTTATGGCGACAACACTTGCGGACAAGCGTGCGGATCTTGCCGGACCCGGAATTGGCAATTACACCGACATCGATCGCATCCTGCCCAACGATTACCACCCTTTGCTCAATCCCCGCGACACCCAGAAGGCTCTCTTCGCCGTCAAGCGTTACATCGAGGAGAACCTCTGCCGCGAGCTCAACCTCATCATGACCGCCGTCCCGCTCATCGTGGACTGCGCCAGCGGCGTCAATGATTTCCTCGACCGCGACGGCTCGCGCACGCCCATCCAGTTCCACATCGCCAACGACCGCGGCGAGCACCCCATCGATGCCCAGATCGTGCAGGCCGCCACCAAGTGGAAGAGGATGGCCCTCAAACAGTTCGACTGCCATCCCGACGAGGGCATCTGCACTGACATGCGCGCCGTCCGCAAGGACTACTTCCTCGACCACGACCACAGTTGCTACGTCGATCAGTGGGACTGGGAGCGCGTCATCCGTCCCCGTGAGCGCAACCTCGACTTCCTCAAGATGATCGTGCACGGCATCTGGAAGGTCATCGTCGGCGCCGAACGCTTTGCCCAGGAGCGCTTTCCCGCCTTGCGCGACGCGCGCTACCCAAACCTGCCGGAAAACATTCACTTCCTCCACGCCGAAGAACTTTTAGAGATGTATCCCGACCTGCCGCGCAAGCAGCGCGAGACGGCCATCCTGCAAAAGTATCCCGCGGTCTTTATCGCCGGCATCGGCTGGCCGCTCAAGGACGGCTACCCGCACGAGATGCGCGCCGCCGACTACGACGACTGGGTCACGCCCACGCGCCTGCCCAGTGGCGAGGAAGGCCACGGCCTCAACGGAGACATCCTTGTCTGGAATCCCGTCACCCACCGCCGTCATGAGCTGTCTTCCATGGGCATCCGCGTCACTGCCGATACCCTCCGCCAGCAACTCGCCATGTCGCACCAGCTCGACTTCCTCGAATTCCCCTACCACAAGGCCATCGTCAACGGAGAGATTCCGCTATCCATCGGCGGCGGCATCGGGCAGTCGCGGACGATGATGCTGCTGCTGCGCAAGGCGCACCTCGGCGAGGTGACGGTCAGCGTCTGGCCGCAGATACTCAAAGAGATCGGTGCCCGCCACAACATACACGTGCTGGAATAAAACGCGCCGGATGCGGAGGCATCCGCAAACGTCCTCATGTTGCTCCAGCACTGGGCGGAACCCAATCCTGGGCTCCGCCCTTTTTGCGGCTCTACGTGCCTCGCCGCTCTGACGCGTCTTTGCTGTATGCTCAAAAGAAGGCCGTAAAGGGGGCCGCGCCATGAGCGTTCGCATGATCTCGACCACCGGCGTCCATGAATGGGTGGATGGCCAGGTGCGTCCCGTCGATGACTTTCTGGTGCGCGAGGAGCCGCTGGAGATTCGCATTGGCATGCGTCCCATCTCGGTCACCATGCGCACTCCCGGACACGACCGCGAGCTTGCAGCCGGCTTCCTCTTCACCGAAGGCATCCTCTCCTGCGGCGCGCAAATCGCCGCCATCGAGGAGGTCGCCAAGGGCAATCGCGTCACCGTCACCCTGTCCGAGGGCGAAACGGTGGACGAAGAATCCACGCAGCGCAACTTCTACACCACGTCGAGCTGCGGCGTCTGCGGCAAGGCCACGCTCAACGCGGTGCACGTGCGCGGCATCAAGCGCGTCGCCGAGGGACAGCGGCTCGCATCGCCCCTGCTCTTTGACTTTGCCGATCGTCTGCGCCAGGGACAGGCGGTCTTCGAGCGCACCGGCGCATTGCACGGCGCGGCGCTCTTCCGCGCCAACGGCGAACTGCTCGTTCTGCGCGAGGACGTGGGCCGCCACAACGCGGTGGACAAGGTCATCGGCTGGGCACTGCTCAACAACCTCACTCCGCTCTCCGATTGCGTACTCATGGTCAGCGGCCGCGGCGGCTTTGAGATTGTGCAGAAGGCCGTGGTCGCCGGCATTCCCATCCTCGCCTCGGTCTCCGCTCCCTCGGATCTCGCCGTCAAACTCGCGCGCGAGTTCGGCATGACCCTGGCGGGCTTTGTCCGCGGCCAGCGCTTCGTCATCTACTCCGGCGCCGAGCGCCTGCAATAGTTTTTTGAATTGATTTTTTCTTAGTTGCCTTGCGGGCGTCGTGCGCGCACCGGGGTGCGCTTGCGCAGCGCCGCGGTGGACTTGCGGATTACAAGCTGCGGCGTAAACACGATTTGCTGCGTCTTGGGGCCGTTGGTAATGGCCGCAACAATTTCTTCCGCCGCCGTCTCGCCCATCTGCCGCAGCGGCTGCTGCACCGTGGTCAGCGGCGGAAAGATCATGCTCGCCTCGGCCACGTCGTCAAAGCCAATCACCGAGATGTCGCCCGGCACGTTTTTGTCCGCCTCGCGGAAGCAGTTGATGGCGCCGATGGCCGAGATGTCGTTGAAGGCCATCAGCGCGGTAAAATCTCCGCCCTGCGCCAACAGCCGTTGCGCGCAGCGCGCGCCTTCTTCCAGGTGGCCCATCGGCCGCAGTCCAAGCTGCTCCAGTTGCACCACCCGCGTTGGCTCAATCACCACGGAGAGTTCCTGCGCCGCCGTCACCATGGCCTTCCAGCGGTCTTCGGTGTCGGCGCTGCCCTCGTGCCCCTTGATGAACGCGATCTTGCGGTGTCCCAGGGACACCAGGTACTCCAGCGCCTGATGAATCCCCGCGTGGTTATCCAGGATCAGCGATGTTCCCTTGCGCGCTCCGGCCGAGCGCCCAATGCGCACCAGCGGCAGGTTGATCTCGGGGAAGAAGTCGCTGTTCACCACGATCACGCCTTCGGCGCCGCGCTCCTGGAAGAGTTGCGCCGTGCGCTTGATGCGCTCCTCCGACCACTGGTGGCTGGCCACGAAAAAGTGATATTCGCTGCCCACCAGGAACTCCTCGATCCCGGCCAGCAGCGTGGCATCGTAGCCTTCAGCCAGGTCCGGTGAAAGCACCCCGATCAGGTAGCTTCGCCCCTGGTTCAAATAGCGCGCAAAAAAGTTCGGCTTGTAGTTGAACTCCTTGGCGGCCTGAAAGATACGCTCCCGGGTGTGGGGCGCAATGGTGCTGGCAATGGGGGAGTTGTTGAGCACCACGGAAATCGTCGTGCGCGACAGGCCCAAATGCTCGGAGAGGAACTTCAGCGTGACTTTCTTAGCACCGAAGTTGGGGGCCATGTGTCCAAGCCTAGCACAGAATTTCTGAACCGATTCAGAAAAGATGTTGACAAGAATAATGTACCTAGGGTTAAATCTCAACCGTTTCACTAAACCGTTTCAGTTTTTCGATTCACAAATGCGTATTCCCCCCCCGCCAGACCGGGGTGACGCCAAAAGGCACAACGATGCTGGCGCGGAACAGAGCAGTTTGGAACGGCTGAAACTGTATGACTGATTGGTTCTCGCTTCGAGGACAGGAGGAAAACATGAAGCAACGAGTCCAAGCGCTTGCTTGCTTGCTGGTGCTGCTGCTGTGTTGCGGAACATTGCTGGCACAGTCGGACCGCGCTACCATCACGGGCACGGTTAAGGACGCCACTTCCGCGGTGCTGCCTGGCGTTCAGGTCCGGATCACAAACACGGGCACCAATGACACCCAAATCACCACCACAGACAGTCTAGGTAACTATCGCGCCGGCAACCTGCCGATCGGCGATTACATGGTCACCTTCAGCCGCGACGGCTTCAAGAGCTTCGAGCGCAAGGGCCTCAGGCTGTTGACCAGTCAGGTTGCGGAAATCGATGCCACCCTGCAGGTCGGCTCCGCCGCCCAGGTCGTGGAAGTCACCGCCGCCACTCCGGTGCTGCAAACCGAAGATGCCGTGGTCTCCACCAACCTTACCAACGAAGCCGTGGCCGAGCTGCCGATGAACGTGCAGGGCAGCCGTAACCTGTCGAACTTCATGTTCAACTACGTCCCCGGCGTCGAAGGCAGTGACTACAGTTCCCACATTAACGGCTCCATGGCCATGACCAAGGAAGTCATGATCGACGGCGTCTCCGCCGTCTCCCAGTTGGGCGGCTATATCAGCGAGTCGCAGCCGCCGATGGAAGCCATTCAGGAATTCGAAGTCGATACGGCGGGCATCAGCGCCGATGCTGGCCACAGCGGCGGCGGCGTCTTCCGTTATGAAATGAAGTCCGGCACCAACAAATATCACGGTTCGCTCTTCGGCTTCCTGCACTCCACCGCACTGGATGCCCTCAGCGCGGAGAGCCGTCTGCTCGCCTCTACCACCGCGTATCCGGATTACCGTGCGGCGTATCTCAAGAAGAGCGATTCCATGTCCGATTGGGGCGGCAGCTTCGGCGGCGCGCTCATCAAGGACAAGTTGTTCTACTACGTCTCCTTCGAGCGCTACATGCAGTCCATGTGGAGCACCGGCGCGCCTTCGCGCACCGTCCCCACCGACGCCATGCTCGGCCTCGATGCCAGCGGCAACACTGTCGCCTACGCCGACCTCAGCGCCCTGCTGACCACCAGCGCCGTGCTCGGCACCGATAGCTGCTCCAACACCGTCTACCAGGGATCGGTCTTCAATCCCTCGACCGGTTGCGTGTACGTCAACAACCAGATCCCGACCACCAGCATGAGCTCGGTGTCGCAGAAGATCGCGCAGCTCTATCACAAGTACTACACGCCGCAGAACAATCTGCCTACCAACGATCCGGGTCCGGCCAACCAGCCTGATCCCTGGTTCCACAACACGCAGACTGCTTTCAAGATCGACTACAACATCAACAGCCGCCACCGTCTGTACGGTTCCTTCTACTACGACAACTATCCGCGCGTGAATGCCGACCAGGGCGGCGTGTGGAGCGTGACCGCTGCTTACGGCGGCCCCATGGCCAACTCTTACTGGCACAACACCACCGCGCCCTCCCTGCGTATTGGTGAAACCTGGACCATCAACAGCCACATGCTCAACGTTGTGCATGCCGCCTTCAACCGCTTCCGCAATCCCAGCATCGCGGTTTCGCAAAAGGACAAGTGGGACAGCGAACTGGGCCTCTTCAACGGCGCCGGCAACTTCCCGCTCATCACCTTCAGCACCGGCTGGTACACCAACGGTGGCAGCTATCAGCGCGGCTGGAGCTTCTCCAATCTCGGCAGCCAGTTCAACGACTTCTATGCCGGCAATACCTTCATCTACAACGACGAACTCGATTACACGCACGGACGCCACAGTTGGAAGTTCGGCGCCGAGTTCCGCGCCCAGCAGATGAACGAGCATCCTGACAACCAGACCTTCAACAACATCACCTTCGACCCCACCAGCACCTCGGGCTACTACTCTTACAACAACACCGGCAGCGCCTTCGCTTCCTTCCTGCTGGGCGATGTGTACCTGGCCACCAAGACCGCCGTCGATCCCGAATACGGCCGCCGCAAGACGTTCAGCGCCTTCGCCACCGACGACATCAAGGTCAGCCAGCGCCTCACCGTGGACGTCAGCCTGCGTTGGGACGTCAACGGCGCCTTCCATGAGAAGTACGGTCACTGGTCCAGCTTCGTACTGGAAGACACCAACACCCTCACTGGCCAGCCTGGCCAGTACGAGTACCTCAGCAAGGGCAGCCAGACGTTTGAAAAGAAGCAGTACTGGGGCAATGTCTCACCGCACATCGGCGCCGCCTACAAGATCAACGACAAGACGGTGGCGCGCGGCAACTATGGCGTCTTCTTCGTGCCGCTGAACATGAACCAGTGGGGCGGCGTGCCCTACCAGCAGACCGGCAACCCCGGCTATTACGATGCCAGCACCGAGTCCGGTTTTAACTGGGACAAAGGTTACAACGGCGTCATCTCGCACTCGCAGTCGCCCAGCTACACCCAGTGGGGCGTCGTCAGCGTCGATCCGCACTCCCGCATGCTGGGTAACACGCAGCAGTGGAATATTGGCGTGCAGCGCGAGCTGGCCAAAAACACCAAGGTGGACGTGAGCTGGATTCAGAGCAACAGCTACCACCTGCACACCGGTGCCCTGCGCACCAACCAGCCCACGGTGGCCAACATGCAGTCCTACTTCGCCAGCGGTTGCAGCGCGGCAGAGGCTGCCCGTCCGTTCGCTCTTAGTGGCAGCGGTTGGGGTGGCAACTGCATGACGCCTTATCCGCAGGCTGGCGCTGGCTGGGGCAACATCTTCTCCGTCAACTCTCCGCTTGGCAACTCGGACTACAAGAGCTTCCAGGTCAGCTTTACCCGCCGCACCAGCAATGGATTGAACTTCCAGGGCAGCTATAACTGGTCGCGCACCCACGGTGACGTCGATCAGGACTTTGGCGAGCCCTGGGGCGTGGGCAGCATCCAGAACATTTACGACAAGGCCGCGGAGCGCAAGGGCATCAGCGACTTCGACGTGACCCACATCGTAAAGGGTTATGTGATGTACGATCTGCCCTTCGGTCACGGCAAGCGCTTTGGTTCCGGCACCGGTCCGGTCACCAACGCGGTCATCAGTGGCTGGAGCCTCAACGGCAACTTCCACTACAGCACGGGCAGCCCGCTGCAGGTTCACTCCACCAACAGCTATCCGGGCTTCGCCTCGGTGTACGTCAACCTGGCCAAGAACTGTAGTCTGCATCGCGGCAGCTATAAGCTCAACGGCTACTACCTGAACAGCGCTTGCTTTGAGAATCCCACCACCGGTCAGCTCGGCACCGCGGGCAACTATCTTTCTGGTGCTCGCAACCCGGGTTTGGCCACGGAAGATGTCGGCGTGCACAAGGCCTTCAGCTTCGGTCCCGAAGCGCAATACAGGCTGGCCCTGCGCATGGAGTTCTTCAACGTCTTCAACCGTCATCAGATGGGGTCGCCCGATACGGGGCTCTCCGACTATGACTCCAACGGTAACCCGCTGTTTGGCAAAGTCACTGCTTACGGTAGCCAGGGTGGCCGCATCGGCCAGTTTGGTGCTCGCTTTACCTTCTAACTCGTTCCTCCCTGAGTCTCTGGGCAGTCTTGCCGGGCTGCCCAGAGTTTTTTCCCTTGGCCGGCCGCGGGAGCACGGGCCAGGTCCCCGGATGTTATCGTGTGCTCTGGCTCCGCAAGGCGCTTACGCGGACGGGTAGAGAGGATGCAACAATGACGACGGCGAGCGGGCGTCTTTCCTTTTTCGAAAAAGTCGGTTACGGCCTCGGCGACACTGCCTCCAACTTTTACTGGCAGATGTTCCTCAACTTTCTGGCATTCTTTTACACGGATATCTTCGGTCTCTCCGCCGCCGCCGCGGCCACCATGTTCCTCGTGGTCCGCATCCCGGATACACTTATCGACCCCGTCATGGGCGTCATCGCCGACCGCACCCAGACGCGCTGGGGACACTACCGTCCGTATCTTCTCTGGGGATGCCTGCCCATGGCCGTCATCGGCGTCCTCACCTTCACCACCCCCGGTTTTAGTCCGCATGGCAAGCTCCTCTACGCCTACGTTACTTACAGCCTCATCATGCTTTGCTACACGTTCATTAACATTCCCTACGGAGCGTTGATGGGTGTTATCTCGCCCAACTCCCTGGAGCGCACTTCGGTTTCCAGCTATCGCTTTGTGCTGGCTTACATCGGACTATTCATGGTTCAGGGCCTCACCATTCCCATGGTCAAGCACTTCGGACATGGCAACGATCAGGTGGGTTTCCAGTGGGCCATGGCGGTCTTCGGCGTGCTGGCCGTCGCGCTCTTCCTGGTCACCTTCGCCACCACGCGCGAGCGGGTGCAGCCCGCGCGCAACGCCTCCAGCAGCCTCGCCAAGGACCTCTGCGACCTCTCGCATAACATGCCATGGGTCATGGTCTGCTTCATCGGTGTCTTTGCTGTCTTCTACATTTCGCTCCGCATGGGAGCCATCCTGTATTACTTCAAGTACTGCGTGGTAAGGCCAGGCGAGCTGATGCACATCAATCTCACTCTGCTGGGTTACCCGCTGCGCGCCAATCTCTCCGGAGAAGCTCTGGCCTCTTGGTTCATGGCCACGGGCACCGCCGGAGTTATTCTTGGCGCCTCGCTGGCCAAGCCGCTCTGCCTGCTCTTCGGCGGCAAGCGCCGCGCCTACATCATCCTCATGTCGGCCGCCAGCGTGCTCACTGCGGCTTTTTACTTTGTGCCGCTCAGCAACATTCCTCTTATCTTCGCCACCCACATCGCCATCTCGACGCTCTTTGCGCCGACCTCGCCGCTGCTGTGGGCCTTCTACGCCGATACCGCCGATTACTCCGAGTGGACCAACGGCCGCCGCGCCACGGGACTTGTCTTCAGCGCCGCCTCCTTCTCGCAGAAAATCGGATGGGCCATCGGCAGTTCACTCTTCCTCTGGCTCATCGGCGCCGTCGGCTTCCACGCCAACGTGGCACAGTCCGCCGCGGTGCAGCAAGGCATTCGTTCCATGATGAGCTTTTTCCCTGCGGTACTCGGCTTCCTGTCCGCCGGTTCGGTGCTCCTCTACAAGCTGGACGACAAGCTCATGGAGCAGATCGAACGCGACTTGAAACAGCGCAAGGAGCAGCCGGAAGCGCTGCCCGCTCAGGCTTGATGGAGATTGTACTTATGCGCAAATTTGCCGTGTTTGCAGTTTTGTTTATCCTGATCGCAGCCGCTCAGAGCTTTGCCGAAGGCCCTTCCATCGCGCCCAAGGTCATCGACCTCGCGCGCCAGCAGTGGAATGGCGACGCCGTTTGTTACTCCGGCTTCCGCGCCGGACAGAATCCCGACCTGCAACAGTATCCCAGTGAGCGCGATGTGCTGGAGGATTTGCAAATCCTCTCGCGTCACTGGCGCGTCATCCGCATGTATGGCGCGGACCCGCACACGGCCACCGCCCTGCGCGTCATCCAACGGCATCACCTGCCGCTCAAGGTGCAGCTCGGCATCTGGCTCACTGGCAAAAAGGGAAGTGAAGCCGCCAACCAGCAACAACTCGACGATGGCATCGCTCTCGCCAAAAAGTATCGCCGAGAAGTTGCCGCCGTCAGCGTTGGCAATGAGGCGCTCGTCTCCTGGAGCGATCACGCCATGACCGAGGACGCCATGATCGAGGCCGTCGAGCGTGTCCGCCGCGCCGTCCATCTTCCCATCACTGTCGATGACGACTTTCTCTATTGGATGAAGCCGGACGCCAAGCTCGTCGCCCACGTGGACTACATCGCCCTGCACATCTATCCCGTCTGGGGCAATGAAGACATCGACACCGCCATGGCCACTACCGATAAGCTCTACCGCCAGGTGCATGCGGCGCATCCGGAAAAGACCATCGTCATCGGTGAAGCCGGCTGGCCTACTTATACCATCGGCGAAAAGCACGCACCGCGCGCCGGCAGCGAGGCCAAGCAAAAACGTTACTTTCAGGAGATCAGTCAGTGGGCGCGCGACCAACACGTCACCGTCATGGTCTTCGAGGCCTTTGACGAGCCCTGGAAGGGAACGGGCACCGAAGGCCACTGGGGCTTGTTCTCCGCGGATCGCAAGGCCAAGCCCTCTGTGCTCGACTGGTATCCCGAGTTGAAGCCCGATCATCCTACCTCGCCTTCCTACGACGTGGCGCCCGCGCCGGTGACGAAATGACCGCCGCGCCGGTGTTCACTCCCCACGCGCGCCAGGACGCACAAGGCGGCTTCGTCGAGCTCGATGGCCAGCTCTTTTATCGCATCGCGCATTACGACCGCATGGATGCCTTCTTTATGAGCATCGTCAGCGCGTCCGATCATTACCTGTTTATTTCCAGCACCGGCGGCCTCACCGCCGGCCGCCGCGGTCCCGACAACGCTCTCTTTCCGTACTACACCGACGACCGCATTCACGAGAGCTACGAACACACTGGCAGCAAAACGCTGCTGCGCGTCGGCCGCGGCCCGGAGAGCATCACCTGGGAGCCGTTCAGCATTCGCGGCGCCGCCGAACTCGCCTCTGGCGTGTGCTCGCGCACCCTGTATAAGAGCACCTGCGGCAATCGCGTCGTCTTTGAAGAAGTGCACCACGGCCTGGAACTCTCGTTCCGTTACGAGTGGGCCACCAGTCAGCGCTTCGGCTTTGTCCGCACCGCGCGCCTCGAAAACCTCGGCCCGTCTCCCCGCGCCATCGAAGTGCTCGACGGCCTGCAGAACCTGCTTCCCGCCGGCATCTCGCGCCGCTTCCAGTTGGAATACAGCACGCTCGTCGATGGCTACAAGCGCACCGAACTCGACCTGGCCAGCGGCGTCGCCATGTTGCAACTCACATGTGTGCCCATCGACCGCGCCGAACCCAGCGAGTCTCTGCGCGCCAACGTCGCCTGGTCGGCGGGCATTCAGCCCGCCGCGCGCCTCATCAGCAGCACGCAGCTCGATGCCTTCCGCGCCGGCGAAGAACTCGTCACCGAGCCCGAGATGCACGGCCGCCGGGGCGCTTACTTCATCAACGCGGCCTTCGCGCTGGGCTCGCGCGAGTCGCGCAGTTGGAAGCTTGTCGCCGACGTCCATCTCGATACCGCTGCCGTCCGCGATCTCATTCACACCGTCCGCACCACCGCGGACATCGTTTCCGCCATCGACGCCGACGTGGCGCAGGGCACGGAAAATCTGCGCGCCATTGTTGCCGCCGCCGACGGCTTGCAGCAGACCGGCGATGCCGCCAACGTCTGGCATCACTTCGCCAGCACCATGTTCAACGTCATGCGCGGCGGCCTGCCCGCCGAGGGTTACAACGTCGAGCGCGAGGACTTCTCCCGCTTCGTCGCCGAAATGAATCGCGACGTCGCCCGGCGGCAAAAGAGTTTTCTCGCCATTCTGCCGCAGCAACTCACGCATCAGGAGTTGCTGCGCCGCGCCAGCCTCAGCGGCGACGCCGATCTTGAGCGCATCGCGCACGAGTACCTTCCGCTCACCTTCAGCCGCCGCCACGGCGACCCCAGCCGTCCCTGGAACATCTTCGACATTCACCTGCGCGACGAGCGCCGCCGCCGCATCCTGAACTATCAGGGCAACTGGCGCGACATCTTTCAAAACTGGGAGGCGCTCAGCGTCTCGTATCCCGCCCTTGCGCCCAGCATGATCTTCAAGTTTCTCGACTGCTCCACCGCCGATGGCTACAACCCCTATCGCGTTACTCGCGATGGCTGCGACTGGGAGGTGCTGGAGCCGCACGACTCCTGGTCTTTCATCGGCTACTGGGGAGATCATCAAGTCATCTACCTGTTGCGTCTGTTGGAGCAGGCCGAGCGCTGCGACCCGCAATCTCTCGAGCGCCTGCTCGACCACCCTTGCTTCAGCTACGTCAACGTCCCGTATCGCATCAAGCCCTACGCGGAGATTCTGCGCGACCCGCAGAGCACCATCGTCTTCGATCGTCCGCTGCACAATAAGCTGCTCGCGCGCGCCGCGCGCCTCGGTGCCGATGGCAAGCTGCTCTGCGCCGCCAGCGGCGAACCGGTTCGCGCCACGCTGGCGGAAAAGCTCCTGCTCGTGCTGCTCACCAAGCTCTCCAACTTTGTGCCCGGCGCCGGCATCTGGCTCAACACGCAGCGCCCGGAGTGGAACGACGCCAACAACGCGCTGGTCGGCCACGGTGCCTCCATGGTCACCGTGTACTACCTGCATCGTTATCTGCGCTTTGTGCGCGCGCTTTTCGCCCGCAGCCCGCAAAAATCTTTCTCGCTTCCGCTGGAGATTGCCACGTGGCTCGACAGCACCTCCGCGGCTCTGTCGGCCAATCGTCCGGCGGCCGATGTTCCCGTTACCGATGCCGCGCGCAAGCACCTGCTCGATCTCCTCGGCCTCGTCGGCAGCGACTATCGCGAGCAGCTCTATGCCAGCGGCTTCCAAGGGCAGCGCCGCGCGGTGGAGAAGGCCGCGCTGCTGCAACTTTTAGACGAGGCACTCGGCCATGTCGTCCACACCATCCGCGCCAGCCGCCGCGCCGACGGTCTCTACGATTCCTATAACCGCATCGAACTGCACGGCGGCGAAGTCCGCGTGCATGGCCTGGCCGCCATGTTGGAAGGCCAGGTCGCCGCGCTCAGTGCCGGTGTCTTGCCCGCGTCCGAGGCCTTGCAACTTCTCGATGCCTTGCGCCGCAGTCCGCTCTATCGCGCCGATCAGAATAGTTACATCCTTTATCCCGCCAAGCCCGTGCGTTCGTTCCTCGCCAAGAACAACCTGCCGATGGAAAAGGTGCAGCAGTCGAAGCTGCTCGTGAAAATGCTGGCCGCGGGAGACACGCGCATCGTCGGCCACGACTTCGAGGGCGGCATTCACTTCCACGGTTCGTTCCAGAACGCCAGTTATCTGCGCGCCACGCTTAACGGCATCCGCGAGCGCGGCCTACGCAAGCTCGCCGTGGAAGAGCGCGAACTCATCTGTGCCATTTACGAGGATTGCTTTGTGCATCGCGCCTTCTCCGGCCGCTCCGAGGCCATGTACAAATACGAAGGCATCGGCTGCATCTACTGGCACATGGTCAGCAAGCTGCTCGTCGCCGCACAGGAGGTTCTCGCCCAGGCCATTGCCGCCGGAGATGCGCCCGCCACCATCGCCGCGTTGCAGGCGCATTATCGTGACATCCGCTCCGGCCTCGGCACGCACAAGCCGCCGCGCCAATACGGCGCCGTGCCCATCGATCCCTATTCGCACACGCCCGACTTCACCGGCGCACAGCAACCCGGCATGACCGGCCAGGCCAAGGAGGATTTTCTCGCCCGCATCGGCGAGATGGGCGTCATCGTCAGCGAGGGCCGCCTGCGCTTTGTGCCGCAGCTCATCACCGGCAACGAATTCCTCGCCGCGCCTACTGCATTTCATTTCCTCGACGTCGCGGGCCGCCCGCGCACTCTGCAACTTGAGCCGGGCAGCATGGCCTTTACCTACTGCCAGCTCCCCATCGTGCTGCACCAAGGCGGTCCGGCGCGGATTCGCGTTACTCAGGATGGTGCGGAGAAAAGTTTCGACGGTCTGGTTCTCGATGAAGAATGCACGCGCGGCATTCATGCGCGTGAAGGAAGAATTTCGCAACTCGACGTGTTCCTCGCTCTCGACGGAGACTCCGTGAGCGAGCCGCCGGTTGCTTAGCCATAACTCTTATTGGGGGAATGCCATGCGCGAACTATCCATCAACGTCAATTTCCGGCGGAGCCTCGTGCGCCGCGTTGTCTCGTCATGCGCCCTCGCGGTGCTCTTCTGCTCCGTGCCCGTCATGAGTTCCTGCGGCGGAGGCGGTTCGTCGTCCACCTCCGGCGGCGGTGGCACCACCTCGCAAGCCGCCACGCCCGTCATTGCCACCGCGGCCGCGCTCAACGGAGCCGTGATCGTCACGCTCTCCGACTCCACATCCGGCGCCGCTATCTACTACACCGTGGATGGCGCCACGCCCACCACCAGTTCGCCGCGCTACATCGCACCCTTCCTGCTCTCGTCTGACGCCACCGTCAAGGCGCTGGCCGTTGCCTCCGGTGACACCAACAGCTCCGTCGCCTCGCAGGCCTTCACGCTCGGCATCGCCTCCGGCACGCTCGTCTGGTCCGATGAGTTCGCCAACTCCACCACCGCCAACGCCGCGCCCAGCACCACCACCTGGACCTACGACACCGGCGCCGGCGGCTGGGGCAACAGCGAGCTTGAAACCTACTGCGCCTACGGCTCCACTACTTCGCCCTGCGATGCCAGCAATCCCAACGTCTATGTCGGCACCGACGGTTATCTGCACATCCTCGCGCGCAATCCGTCCTCCAGCGTGTACACCTCTGCGCGCATGAAGACCCAGGGCCTTTTCAGCACCAGCTACGGACGCATCGAGGCGCGCATCAAAATGCCCGAAGGCCAGGGCCTCTGGCCTGCCTTCTGGACGCTCGGCAACAGCGAATCCACCGTCGGCTGGCCCGCCTGCGGCGAGCAGGACATCATGGAGCACATCAACGCTCCCTCGCCCGATTGGATCGCCGGATCCCTGCACGGCACCAACATGGATCTCTCTACTCAGTACTCGCCCAGCAGTTTTTCCGCCGCCGACTGGCACACCTACGGCATCCTCTGGACCACGCAGTCCATCAAGTTTTACGTGGATGACCCGGCAAACATTTACGCCACTTACACGCCCAGCAGCATGACGGAGTCCGGCGCCGTCTGGCCCTTCGACACCAAGGGCGGAGCGTTCATTATCCTCAACATGGCGGTCGGAGGCTCCTGGCCCGGCTCGCCCAATACGTCCACTACGTTCCCCTCGGAGATGCTCGTCGATTACGTCCGCGTGTATAGCAACTAATTAGAATCAGGCGGGAGCGGGATGCCGTCTTCAACGGCGTCCGCTCCCGCAGCAATTCAATAACTGACGAAGCCTCCTCAATCCCTTCTAACTTCGCGTTGCCCGCTCTGCGGAACGTGTTACTGTGAAGTCGTGCGTGGCGAGTGCATTGCCGTCGCGCGGATTGCTTCCGCTGGGTCAGGCGCGGGTGGAAGCCTTGACTTGGCCAGGGATTTGCATAGGGAAGAGTAACGTATGGCTGGCGAACGTTATTTTCAGTTGATGGGTACTGCCGCTGGACCCGGGGTTCCGGCTTTCTTTTGCGAGTGCGCGGGCTGCGCCGAGGCCCGGCGTGACCCGCAACTCAGCCGGGCGCGTTGCAGCGCGCGCGTGCACCTCGACGGCGCCAACCTCCTGATCGATCCAGGCCCCGATCTGCGGCAGCAACTTGTGCGCTTCGAGGTCGGTGAAATCCAGGAGGTCTTCCTCACCCACTGGCATCACGACCATTGCGGCGGCCTCGGGGAACTCGAATATTACATTCAGTTGCATCGCCGCGCGCCGCTGCGGCTGCATCTTCCCTCCGGCGCCATGCAGCCGTTCCTCAACGCCTACCCGCACCTCGGCGAAATCTTTGAGCTGGTGCCATGGGCCTGGGGAGAGCCCATGGCTTGCGGCAATGTCACCATCACCGGCCTCGAGGCCAACCATGGCATTGAGACCGCGGGAGTTCTGGTGCGCGGCGACGGCGTTTCCATCGCTTATTTTCCTGACACCGCGGGCCTTCCCGAAGCGACGCTCCGCCGGGTCGAAGGCGTGGACTGGCTGATCTGCGATGCCACCTTTACCGGCGAAAACTGGTTCCCCGCCAGTCATATGACGCTCAGCGAAACAATCGCCCTGGGCAAGGCCGTGCACGCGCGGCACACCGTGCCGACGCACTTCGCGGTTCACTTCTCCGATCCAGTGACCCATGCGGAGCTTGCCGCTCTTGTCGTGGATGAGCCGGATGTACGTCTGGCTCACGATGGAATGAAGATCGCTCTTTAAGCGCTAAGAACGCCGCTCTATTGCCTGCGGGTGATGTTCGGCGGGAATGGAAACGCGCTGCTGTTGCGTAGCAGATCTTCTTCCATGTGCCGTATCGCGTGGTCGTCCGTCTGGAACGCCGAGCGCAGCAGAGATAGCAGGTCGATGGCCAGCGAGTTGCTATCGCCTGACGAGGTGGCCAGCAGCAGCAGGTCGGCCAGCGTGTCCAGGTCCTGCCGCACCGCCAGCAGTGCCGCCTGCGTTTCTCCGGCTCTTTCAAACAATTCGACAAAGTCTGTGTTCCGCTGCCAGTGCACGTCTGCAATCAGCGCAAGGTCCCATGTGCGCAGCCCAATCAGGTAGCATCCGCCCTGATGGTCCGGCCCCAGCACCAGCCGTCGCGAGTCCAGGTAAAGGAAGGCGAGGCGAATGTCATCCAGCGTAAGCAGAGGGCAGTCCGAGCCGACGATGACTACTTTTTCGTAGCCCAGCTTGCCGATCTGTGCCACCGCCTGCGCCAGACGCTCTCCAAAGCTGCCGCCGTGCTGCAGGTGATAAGGGAAGCGCGGCATCGAGGGCGTTGGGTTCACCGACGTGAAGATATGAATGTCGATGCCTTCCGGCTCCAGCTTCTTCAAGTCGGCGGAGTAGAACAGAGACTGAAAGGCCACCGGCCAGTTGCGGCGCTGGCACTCCACAATCGCCGGATCGCCGAAGATGATGACGGCGGAGCGGACGGTGTCCGGCACGTCCAGCGTCTCCTGGCCTGAGCATTCGTCGGTTTGAGCTGTGCAATCCATGGTCTGTGCATCCATCCCGGAGTCTCCGGAGCCGCCCGCGTCGAGTTTTTTCTGCTCGCTCATCGTTCCTCCCGGTGCTTGCGCGCAACAAACTTCATGGGTTGGGGCGCGCAGCGTGTTCGTCCCGGGCACAGGTCGCATTCTTCGCGGAATGGCGCATGAACCTCATTCCACTCGGTCCGTTCAAAGCCGAGCCGGCGGTAGAACTCCGCCGCCGGGCCGCGCGAGACCGCGCGTACCGTTGCATGGGTGTCCAGCACAATTCGCAGGAGTTTGCTTCCAACTCCCATATTGCACGCGTCGGGCCAAACCGCAACCGGCCGTATGTACGGTGCCGCGCCCACGAACTCAAGGCGCACAAAGCCAAGAATCCTCTCCTCGTCAACCGCAACCAGGCAGGTGTCCCCGGTAATCTGCTCTGGAGACAGTTCTCCCTGCATATCATTCGCATCCAGAATGGCGAGGATCTCGTCCCTGTCCGCGGGTTGTGCTGGCCGAATGTTCACATCTGTCTCTTTGCGTCTTCAATATTGCTGCATGCTCGCCCTCTGGCTCGCGCCACGGCGGCTCAGTCCACGCGCTGCCCAAAATTCTGTGCCCGCCGTCTCTGCTCCAGGCTTTCTTCAGAGGGATGGCACATGCCAAACAGTTCGCGCTGACGGCACAGCAGAACGTCACCGGCATAGGTCTCCCACACGCCGGTAAATGCCTTTTCGCTGGCCTCAGCGACTTCCACGGTGGCCACAAACAACGTGTGGTCGCCCACCTCCTGGCTGCTGGCCACGCAACACTCCAGGTAGCCCAGCGCGCCCGCTATCCGCGGCGGCCGCATGGTGCGCGAGTTCACCGTGTGCAGTCCGGCGCGCAGAAACTTGTCGCACACCGCGCCCGAGCTGTTGCCGCAGATCTCGATTGCGCTCTGAAAGTTCTGCCCCACGATGTTCACCACAAACTCGCCGGTCGCCTGGATCAGTTGGTGCGAGTACCGTCGCGTTCCCACGCTGATGGCAATCATCGGCGGGCGGTGCGAGACCGGCATCGTCCAGGTCACCGTCAATACATTCGGCTTGCCTTGCTCGTCGCAGCAGGTGATCAGCGCCACGGGGCGCGGATTCAGCAGGGCGGCAATATCGCGATCTGTTATCTGCTTCATCTTCTTTTCTGCCCGACGGGGCACTAAATCTTGCCTATGCAGTCAAGATTATCCTATTTCTTCATGGGGTCAACTTGCACGAGAGCGAACAGGCAAATCCCTACTCTCGATCTTGCTGCAACTACTTCACCAAATAGATGCACAAAAACACCGGGGAAACGATTGATTGGATCGTTTCCCCGGATATTACTGAATAATCTTGTCATCGCCTTGGACGGTGGTGGGCGAAAACAGTCATGTGGTCGTCCATGAAACCTAGCGGCTGCCATCTTCGCTATGAGCTGCGAAGATGGCAATCCAGCGAAGAACTATTTAGCGGGCGGCTCCCACCTTGCCACGGAAAGTGTAGGTCACCTCGCCGCGGAAGAAGTAGGCAGGGTCCTGATGGGCATAGAAGTTTCCGGCCCACCACTTTTCATACAGAATGTGGCCGATCCAGTTCTTGCTCAACAGGATGTCGCTGCGCAGTTGAAGGTTCTCGCCGCGGTTGGTTCCGGTGCCGAACACCGTGGGGCTGAAGGCGTTGATCGACTTGAAGGCATTGTGCTGGTACAGCGCCGCGCGCAACACGATCTTCTTCACCGGAATCACTCCGGCTTCGAGGGTCAGGATGCCGTCGTTGCTGAGGTAGCTGATGCCCTTCTCGTTGACCAGCGAGTACGCATACAACTCGCTGTAACGCGGCCAGCGCGAGAACAGCGGGTCAAAGCCCACGCCGTCCTTCTGCTGATCGCTGCCGGACAGGACGGTGTAGCCGCCCTCGACGAAGGGCTTGCCAGGGGTGTTGAGGAACTGCTTGGTCACGGTCACGTAGCCGGCAAAGGCCGTCCAACTCGTGGCCTTCAGCGTCTGGGCCGGGTTGGCACGAACCGCGTCAAACTGCAGCGCGCCTTCGCCCTTGATGCTAAGGCCGTTCGGCATGCGATGCAGAATGCGGGCGCCAATCGTGTTGGTGTGTTTGTTCGGCTGGAAGAGGGAGTTCGTAGCCGCGCGAGGATCCTTGATTTCCTTCTTCAGCATGTAGTACGCGTCAATGTCGGTGTTGCTCCGGTTGCGGTCGGTGTAATACAGGCCGATCGCCTGATCGTTCCAGTCATCCAGAGCCGTCTTCTGGTTATGCACGAGCGGGAACAGGTGCTCCAGGCGAGGGTTCAGGATGCCGACAACTTCCAGTTGGGACTTCTTGTGGGTGTAGGCAATGTTCACCATGTTGTAGTAGCTGGCACGGGAACCGTCGCCGCCCGTACCGTCCATGAACATGAAACCGTCGCCCTTGATCCAGTCCATGCGTCCGGCCTGGAAGGTCAGTCCCTTGATGAATGTTTTGTTGAACTTGATGTTCAACTGGTCGAAGAAGATTTCGTTGTCGTTCAGCTTGACGTGCGTGTAGATGGACTTATTCATCTCGTTCGTCAGCTTGACGTTCAATTGCACATCCGAGTGCGGCGCCGACAGGGTGCCCCAGATGCGGGTGCGCAGGCGCAGTTGTTCGTGCTGGTTCTTGCCGCCCGGACCGGCGCTGGCATTGTTGAAGTCGAATGGCGGGTTCCAGTCTTCCGTGCGGTCACGTTCGTCCAGACCGTAGGTAAACACCGGTACCTTCGCGGTGACCGGCCCAACCGTCGCCGCCGGCGGCAGTGGGAAGAAGGTGAGGCTAGTGGAATATTCCTGCAAAGGGCCCATTTGGGGCTGTGCCGGAATTTGCGCCAGGGCCAAAGTGCTGGCCCCAAGGACGAGACAGACAAGTAAAAATAGAGCAGACCGAGCAGTCAAGGAGTTCCTCCAATAAATTAAGGCCGTCCGAGATACCTGTACCAAGCAATCCGGTAGCCACATGCCAGAATGAAAAAATGAATAGGCAAGTCGATGATGATGATTGACTTTATAGATAGGAATGAACGTCCATATGAAGCAATTACGCGAACGATGGGTTCATGCGTCCTGTTCTGACACCTGTTGCTTCTCAATCTGACACAAGCTTCTCAAAAAAAGACGGATAGCCCGCAAGTCAACGCCTTGTTCCGCCGCCAGCGGATTCCGTTAGAGCGTCTGGACAGCGCCATTTCCTGCTCTTCCATCACTTTCCCCTTGTTCCGCCGCTGCGCCCCGGTTTGGCCCACGTGTTGCATTGTCTAGGTTTCACAACCGTGTGATTGAAGCCGGGGGAGCCTCGAACGTTTGAATTGAGGGAATCATGAGTAAGAACGTGGACTTGAATCAGGAAGGCGTACAGGTCAAGAAATCGGCCTGTTATTTCTGCCATCAAAACTGTGGCGTACTGGCATACGTCAAGGACAACAAGGTTCTCGCCATCGAAGGAGATCCCGAGTTTCCGACGAACCAGGGTGGGTTGTGTTGCCGCGGCAATGCCGCTCTGCTGCACCTCGATCATCCCGATCGCGTGAACTATCCGCTGAAGCGGGTGGGCAAACGGGGAGAGGGCAAGTGGGAGAAAATTCCCTGGCAGCAGGCGATTGATGAGATCGCGGCGCGCTTACAAGACATTAAACAGAAGTTCGGCCCCGAAGCTGTTGCCACCGCCGGTGGCACGCAGCGTACGGATGATTGGGCGCGCCGCCGCTTCATGAATTACTTTGGCAGCCCCAATGGTTTCCATAACGCGCACCTCTGCTGGATTCCGACCTTCATGGTGGAGACGGCCATCTACGGCTGGTGTCCCTTCGATCTCGATATTGGCAACAGCCGCTGCCTGGTCCTCTGGGGCCAGAACCCCGGCGCCTCCGGTATGCCGGAGATGCATCACATCAAGGAATTGCAGGACAAGGGCCTCAAGGTCATCGTCATCGATCCCCGCTTTACCGAGACGGCGGCGAAGGCCGATCTCTGGTTGCCCCTGCGTCCCGGCTCGGACCTCGCGCTGGCTTTGTCCTGGCTGCACGTCATCATCTACGAAGGCATGGCCGACGATGACTTCCTCACCAACTGGTGCACCGGTTACGAGGAACTCGCCGCGCACGTCGTGGACTTCTCGCCCGAGTGGGCCGCTCCTCTGACCTGGCTGACGCCCGAGCAGATCCGCGCCGGCGCCGTGATGTACGCCACCAACAAGCCCGGCAACATTCAGTGGGGAACTTCGGTCGATCAGATCGGCCGTCCCGCCGGAGCCACCATGCACGCCCGCGCGCTGCTGCGCGCCGTCACCGGCAACCTGGACTTGCCCGGCGGCGACCTGCTCACCGGCCCCAGCAAGGACTTCATCACCGACGAGGAGATGGAGGCCAACGATGTGCTGACCGCCGGGCAGAAGGCAAAGCAACTCGGCTCCGACAAGTTCAAGATGGTCACCTGGCCCGGCTATCAGCGCATTGCCGACCTGACCAAGAAGTTCTGGGGCAAGGCGCCCACCGCCGAGTGGATGTGCGAGGCGCATCCGCCGTCAGTCTTCCGCGCCATCATCTCCGGCGAGCCTTATCCGGTGAAGGCCCTTTTGGTGAGCGCCACCAATCCCATCTCGTCCTACGGCGAAACCAAGCTGGTGATGGAAGCTCTCCGCAAGGTGGACTTCATGATCGCCCACGACTACTGGATGACACCGACCGCTTCGCTGGCCGATTACGTGATCCCCTCGGCCGGAGCCCTCGAGCGCCCGACGATCACCAGCTCCTACGGCTGCGCTGATTTCCTGCTGGCCTCGCAGCGCGCCATTCAGCCCATGTATGGGCGCCGCAACGATTACAACTTCTGGCGCGATCTCGGCCTAGCCTGCGGACAGCAGGGCAACTGGCCCTGGGAGACCGTCGAAGACGCTTACTTCGACAAGATCAAGGGCCTCGGCTACGACGCCAAGACCTACGACGAGTTCGTCGAGAATCAGCGCTTCCACTTCCCGGAGCGCGAGTACTCCAAGTACAAGGAGCGCGGCTTTGCCACGCCCTCCGGCAAGGTGGAGCTTTACTCCTCGGTGCTGGAAGAGCTTGGCTATCCGCCGCTGCCGCAGTACGTTGGCCCCACCGAGAACGAGATTGACAATCCCGAGCTGGCCGAGAAGTTTCCCCTGGTGCTTACCACGGGCGGCGGATTCATGCCCTTCCATCACTCGGAGCACTTCCAGATCACGCCGCTGCGTTATCTGAACCACTCGCCCTACATGGACATCAATCCCGAGACGGCCGCCAAGCTCTCCATCCAGGATGGCGACTGGGTCTGGATCGAAACCGCCCGCGGACGCATCCGCCAAAAGGCCAACCTCACTCCGGGCATCGATCCCCGCGTGGTCTTCACCCAGCGCGGCTGGTGGTATCCCGAGCGCGACATGCGTGACCCCGTCCTCGGCGGCTGTATGGAATCGAACGCCAATGTTTTAACGACCACTGCGGATGTTGATTGTGATCCCTTCAGCGGAGCCTGGGCGAATCGCGGTCTTATGTGCCGGGTCTATAAGGCCGAACAAGCGGCCGAAAAGGAGGTATGCTGACGTGCCCCGCTACGCGATGGTCATTGACACGAGACGTTGTATCGGCTGCCACTCCTGCACGGCTGCGTGCAAGATTCACAACGAACTACCGGACGATATGGTGTACAACCCGGTAACTACCGTCGGGCCGGTGGGGATCTTCCCCAACCTGAGCCTGAGCTTCCTGCCGCTGCTCTGCATGCACTGCGACAATCCGCCCTGCGTGGATGCCTGCCCGACCCAGGCTTCGCAGCAGAGAGAGGATGGCGTCGTCTTCGTGGAAGACTCCAAGTGCGTCGGCTGCCTGTCCTGCATCATGGCCTGCCCGTACGGAGCACGCCACCATAACCATGCCACCGGAACCGTTGCCAAGTGCGATTTCTGTAAGCATCGCCTGGCCATCGGCAAGCTGCCGCACTGCGTTGCCACCTGTCACCAGAAGGCAAGAATCTTCGGCGACCTCGAGGATCCGGAGAGCGAAGTCAGCAAGCTGGTCAATGGCAACCGGACTGTCCGTCTTCTCAGCGAGCTGGATACTCAGCCTAGCGTTTTCTATATCTATTGATTCGGGTCGTGGAGGCACCAAGCCAATGAGCAACAAACATCAATCCTGGGGCTGGATGCTGGCAGTGGATTTCTTCTTTGCCGGTGCGGGAGGCGGAATGCTCGTGCTCGCCGCTCTCGTCGAACTCTTCGGCAACAGCCGCATGTCTCTGGCGGGAAATCTGCTGGGGCCCGCGTTCATGTGTATCGGATGTATCTTCCTGATCTTTGAACTCGGCAAGCCTTTCCGCGCCTGGCGCGTGTTCATGAATCCCAAGGCCATCCTCACCGTTGGCGCCTGGACCATGTCCGTCGCCATCGCTACGGCCTTTGTTTACGCCGCCATGGCGCTGCCCGCCAAGGCTTTCCCCCTCAACCTGCTGCCATTTGATCCTATTGTTTGGCGCGACTGGGTCTGGGCCGGAAAGCTGCTCGCGGTCGTCAACCTCATCACCGGCCTCGTCGTGGCCACCTATCCCGGAGTCCTGCTCGGCCGCCTCAAGGGGCGTCCGTTCTGGACCGGGCCTGGAATCATGGCCCTGTTCCTGCTCTCCTCGCTGGTCACCGGCACCGCCGCGCACTACCTCTGCGGCTTCGTCACCGAAGCTCCGTCCGTGGTCGTGTGGAATGCCTTGCCCGGCGTGTTCGCCTTGCTGCTCATGTTCCAGTTAGTGCTGTGGATTGGCTACCTCTGGATCAAGCAGAGCGGCGCGACGGAAAACGAAGCCGCCGCCGCCAGGCGCTGGACGAGCGGCGACCGTTCCCTGGCCGGCAAGGGTGCTTTCCTGTTCCTGGGAACGCTCGTGCCCCTGGTGCTGGCCTTGCTGCCGAATCCGGCGGCCCAGGCCGTGGCTGCCGCGCTGGTGCTCTTCGGCGGTGTCACCATGCGCCTGCTGGTCATTAAGAGCGGCGATGACCGCACTTATCTCCCCGGCGAGAAGCGCTACAACCTGCGCCTTCCCAACGGGGACGAAGCGTTCCTTCACAAGAGCGCGCACTAACCGCCGCCAGGGAGACTCTGATCAAGTCGGAAGCTGTCAGGATGCTGTTTCGCCGGCTGCGGAAAAACTTGATCGGAGATGCTTTTGTCAGGGCACGGCTTCAGCCGTGCCGTAAAGGCCGCGAGAATTCAAGAGCTTTAGCCCCCGAGGAAATCTTGCTTGTGGACTTAATCAGAGATTCCTTGGCCGGTGTGCGCGTACCACGTAATTACTGAACAAGGGCCGGCAACAGAACGGCTCATAACAGAACGGCAAACAATTAGGAAGGGAATTGCATCGGGTTGACGCAAGCCAGCTCCGGCGAAAGGCGCGGAAATGTCGAATCAGGGGACGGTAGATAGGCCGCTAACGGTTTCTCCCAATGGGACAGCGGGCGTTTCTTCCTCCGGCGACACCATGGCCATCGTCGCTGTTGCCCTGGCTGGAGTTGGCGCGTTCCTCCATGTGTACGCCCCGCAACCTCTTCTGCCGCTCTTCGAGCAGATCTTCCACGCTACCAAGGCCGAGGTCGGCCGGACCATCAGCTCCACCGCCCTCGGCGTCGCCGTCAGCGCTCCCCTCTGGGGAGCCTTGGCCGAGCGTGTTGGCCGCCGCCGCGTCATCATCCTCGCCAATTTCCTGCTGGCCATCCCCACCATCCTCGCCGCTACCTCTGGCAGCCTGGGGCAGCTCGTCTTCTGGCGATTCCTGCAAGGCCTGGTGGTGCCCGGAATCTTCGCCGTCACCATCGCCTATGTCACCGAGGAGTGGCCGCGCACCCGCGCTCCTCAGGTGCTCTCCTTTTACGTCAGCGGAACCGTGCTGGGCGGTGTGCTGGGCCGCGCCGTAATTGGCATCGCCGCCGTGCATCACCTGCTCCCCTTCGTGCAGCCAAACTGGCGCAACGGCTTTGTCGCCATCGGTCTCTTCGATCTCTTCTTCGGCTTCGTCCTCTTGCGCTGGTTGCCGCGTGATTCTCCCTTGCCCGCCAACGCGGACCGCGGCTCCAACCTCATGCGCCACTTCCGCAATCCGCAGTTGATCTCCGTCTTCGCCGTCGGATTCAACGTGCTCTTCACCCTGGTTGCGGCCTTCAGCTACGTCACCTTTTACCTGGTGGCTCCGCCCTTCAGCCTCACGGCCACCATGCTCAGCGCCACCTTCTGCGTGTACCTGGTTGGCCTCATCGTCACGCCTCTGGGAGGCATGTGGATCTCCCGCGTCGGTTCGCGCCGCGCGCTGGTCGTGGCCATTTCCACTGGCGTCGCCGGAATCCTGATGACCTTGGTTCCGCATATTGCCGTGGTTCTTCTCGGCCTGGCCATCTGCTGCTCCGGAGTCTTTGTCTGCCAGTCTGCCTCCACCAGCTATATCCAGCGCGTCGCGCAGTCCGGTGGACGCGCCTCCGCCGCTGGTCTCTACGTCATGTTCTATTACGCCGGCGGCAGCGTCGGCGGAATTCTACCCGGTATTTTGTGGCGCTACGGCCAGTGGAAGGCCTGTGTGGCGTTGATTGTTTTTGTGCAGGTGCTCTCCCTGACGATTGCCGCCAGTTGCTGGAAAGGGAGGGAATCTCCCGCCGGCGCCGAGGCGCGCAAGTCGCCGGATGTACTCAATGCTTTACCCAGCTCCATCGCATTACAGGAATTGCAGGAAGCTCCAATCAGCAGGTCGTAAAGTCGGCAGCACCCATTTTTATGCGTTGCCTCGATTGTTGAGGAAACGTTGAGCCGCGGTCCTTCACCGGACCGAGCTCCCGGTCTTCTTATCTAATAAACAAGGAGTTACATGTGACCACAGTTGACAGTATGGCACCCGTCGCCGATCGCAAGACGAGCGCCTCGCAGGGGCAGGGTGGCCCGAACAAGGGGCTCAAGCTCACCGACCTCTGCGGAGTGATCTACCTGGCAGGCATTTCAGCCATCATTTTCCTCAACGTTCAAACGGTGATGGCGCTGACCAAGGCCCACCCACTGCCCATGAGCTTCATCAAGTTCGCCCTGCTGGCGACCTTCGGTGAGTGCCTGAAGACCCGCATCGACACCGGTGGCTGGTTTCCCAAGAGGCTCTTGCTGCGCGCCTGCAGTTGGGGCGTCTTTGGCATGTGGATCTCGCTCTGCTTTCCCTTCATGGTTGGCGGTGTCGATGAGCTGATCAAAGTCGGTGAATGGCCGGCGCAGTTCAAGGTGGTCTCGCTTGTGCTGTGGCTGAATTATCTGGGCGGCTATGCCTTCTTTATGATGCTCACCCACTACTGGGCGGACAGCATGATTGCCCGCGGACCCATGTGGCCTTGGGCGGTTTTCGGCAACCCGGGCTCGGCCCGCTGGTGCAAAATTGTCTGGTGCGCCATCACCTTCTTCTGGAATCCCGTGCACATCGTCACCTTCTCGCTGCCGCCGATCTGGCGCACCCTCTGGGCCGCCTACGTCAGCATGGCCTTCGGACTCATCCTGTCCTTCGCCGCGGGCCGCAAGACCTCGCAGGCCTGATCCGTCGTCAGTCACAGACCTACGCGCCAGCTTCGGCTGGTGCGTTTTTTTGTGTGCCCCAGGTTCGTGAGCGTAGCGAGCTAACCTGGGAAAACGTGTGTCATCCTGAGGCGAGGCCGAAGAACCCCAGCACAGTGGGCATCGAGGGTGCAGCCCCAGGTCACCAACCACCCAACTTCGTAGTTCGTGCTTTGTATTCAAGCCCCGCAGTTGGGCTTGAGTGGGAAACGCCCACCCTCTCCGCAGGACACAAAAAACGGCGGACGGGAGTTGCGTCCCATCCGCCGTTCTTTTGTTGCACTCCAAGGATTTACCCGCCGATCTGGCTCATCGCGAACGAGCTATTCATCGACAGTGGAGCAACCTTGCCGGCCATGTAATGCTGGAAGGCCCAATCCGCGTCCAAATCCTTCAGCGTCTCCAGTGCTTGCTGTAAGTCAAAGGTCGCGGGATCCATCAGGCAGCGGCGCAGCCTTCCCCGCGCGTCCATGCGCAGGCGTTCGCAGCGCGAGCAGAAGGGATGCGAGCGCGGCGTAATCCATCCCACGTTCACCAGCGCGCCGTGCCAGTTCACCAGCGTGGAGCGCGCCGGCGCCGGACTCTGTTCCTTCAGCGTCGTCACCTCCGCACCCAGGTGGCGGCAAACCTCGTCCACCGGGATGTATTCGGACTCGCACCAAGCCTGCTCGGTGCCCATCTGCATCAGCTCGATGAAGCGAATCTCAAAGCCCTTGGTGGCCGCGTAGTCCAGCAGACGCGGCACCTCCTGCTTCCACGTCGAGCGCTGCAGCACCGCGTTCAGCTTGATCGGCGTCAGTCCGGCCGCCACGGCCGCATCAATGCCGGCCAGGGTGCGCTCCAGGTTTCCGCCGCGGGTGATCTGCGCAAACGCGTCATTGTCGAGCGAGTCCAGCGAAATGTTCACTCGCTTCAGGCCCGCGGCCTTTAGCGCAAAGGCCTTGCGTTCCAGCAGAGATGCATTCGTCGTCAGTGAAACTTCGCGAATGCCGGGAAATGACGCCAGGCTGGCAATCAACCGATCGATTCCTTGCCGTACCAGCGGTTCGCCGCCCGTCAGCCGCACGCGTTCAATGCCTGCGTGCAGTATCAGCCACTTCACCATCCGTTCCAGGCTTTCCAGAGGCAACAACCCGGAGTGCGGCAGTTTGGGCACGCCGGCGGCCGGCATGCAGTAGCGGCATCGGAAATTACATAGGTCCGTTACAGAAAGCCGCAGAAGACGCAATCGCGGCATAATGTACGGCCGGGGACTTTGTTCAAGAGAGTCTGCCGTACGATGAGATAACTGTACGTATTGCATGGATCCCTTGTCTCCTTTCCAAACTGGGGAGGTGGCGCCGTTTCCGCCGCAACCCTCGTACCGGAATCCTTACAGAACCCCGGTCACCGTCGAGGCACCATGGACGCACCGTGCGTCTTTAGGCGTTCTCGATCGAAGACATTCAGTTTCAGGTGCTCGGCACCCTACCAACTGCGAGTGTCGGAATTATATATGCACGCGACATGCCAATTTGCAGAGGGAGAAAAGCTGGAGTGCAATCGTTATCGTGGCGGAAGAATGGCGGGGCAAATCAAGGTAGGGCGTGTGGAATCAGCGGAATACTGCAATCTGAGCTTGGCGCGGGAACTGTTCGCCTTCCACAACTCCCGCGCCACATTCTCGGGGACACGTCTTATTTTGCGACCGTCCCAGACGTGAGACGTCTCAATTTGTTTACACGTCGATCAATGTCCGGGGATCGTGATTTTCATTCGGTGGCGTGCAAACTACGTAGCCTTCGCGTTCCGCCCAGGCCAGAAAGCGCTTTGGAAACAACACTTCCGGCTGGAACTGGCTGGTGTATTCCTGCGAGCGCGCCATGCTCAGTGCGTGTGCCAGATCTTCCACCGTGTCAATATCGGCCACCGTCTCCAGTGCCGCCACCGGAAAGCCCTTCAGTTTTGCCGTGTTGATGATCCCATCTAACGCCGAAACGCCATTTGTGTTGTAGAAGATGCCCTCAAAATCCATCGGCGTGGCCTTGGTAAGGCCCACTAGGGAGACGCCGCAGGCCTGGCACGGGCAGTGCACCAGCCCCAGCCCGTTGTAATCCTTCTCGAAGCGCCGCAGAATCTGGAAAGCCAGCACCAGGTTCTTCACCGGCATCTGCGGCAGGTCGCCGCCGATCGCCACCGCCGTCTCGTATCCCATCTGCCACAACTTCTTGTAAGCGCTGTCAAAGTGCTCGTTAAAGTTGGTGCCTTCGTCGCAGATGTACTGAATCGGCAGTGGCCAGGGACCGGCCGCGTCGAACAGCTCCTTCATCTGTGGAATGTTCTTTTCCGGCGCCGAGCAGACCACGAAGTCGTAGGTGTCCACTCTGTCTGCCGCGTTGCCGCCGCGACCGGCTTCGTTCAGCTCTACCAGGGCGTGCATTCCCACGTCCGCCGTGTCCAGCAGTACGGTGTGATACAGTTCGGCCGCTTCTTGCGGCGACATCACCCCGTCGCGTTCCACCGTCAATCGCGTCTTGGTTGTTCCGGCCTCCGGAACCTTGCTGAAAAATACGAGGGCGTGTTTATGAATGTTCATGGGACCAACTCTCCGTTCCTGTTGCCTTGCCGCTGGCGTGCCGTCGAGAACGTTCACAGCATCCAGGAAACAAGTGCAAGGATATTGCCAAACCAACTCGCCGGATGCGCTTCCGCCCGGCCGCGGGCCTTGCCCTGAATTTTGCGGGCAGCTTCTTCGGCAAAGGCTTGCCTGCCATTTTAGCGCCTCACACGTGTCTCACTCACCGTTCCAATTTGAGACCCATCCGGACACGCTTCTCAAAATAAGACGTTTCTTCCTCGCCGCTGCGCCTCACCGCCGCGTGGCAGTGTTTTGTCGCGGTCGCGATTCTCGCCCAGACAAGACATATTCTCCCGGCGCTTTTGTGTGGCCTGTCTCTGTCGCAGTCTCATACATCGTCTCACTGTGGGACGGACATTGTGTGGCGTTGACACAGCTTGCCGCAAAACTGGCCTTTCTAGCTGCTTTCGGCAATGCCTTCCGCCCCGCCATGTGAGATTCGCGGCTTCAAGCAATGATCAAGCCTCTCTCCTGGCGCGTATGGGACGGCAAAACATCTTCACTTTGCCCATTCATGGAAGGAATTGCACTCCGATTCAATCTCCTGAGAGCTATGCACTTGATGGGTTCTTTCATTGGCACACCGATTGCAATATCGATTGCGCAGCACCGCGCCGGAAATTGTAATACCTGCTCTTATGCGGTCTAACTCCGGCTCGGCGATGGTGATCAAAAGTGAAGGGCGGCACTCGGAAGGGTTGGCGTGCTCTCAACACCTTTGAGCAGGAAGGAGAAGGGAACTCATGAAAAAAGAGTGGAAGACAGCGAATCCCGACGGTTCAGTAACCGTCCGGACCTGCGGTTGGTCGCCGCCGGGAGATCACCCCGTGGGTTGCGGCATGAGGTTGACGGTTAAGGACGGAAAGTTGATCGGGGTGGAGGGGGATGAAGAACATCCGATCACCCAGGGCCGTCTTTGCCCGCGTTGCCTGGATCTGCCGGAATACGTCCACCATCCGGATCGCATCATCTACCCGATGAAGCGCGATCCGAAGGATCGTGGCAAGGACAAGTGGACCAAGATCACTTGGGATGAAGCTTGGGACATTATCGTTCCCAAGATCAAGCAGCTCAAGAAGGATCACGGTGCCGAGTCCATCGTTGTCTTTGGCGGTACCGGCCGTGAAGCCTGCTTGTACTACTATCCGCTCGGCTTTGCTTCCATCGGAACGCCGAACGTTTGTTATCCGTGGAGCGGCTGGGCCTGCTATGGCCCGCGTTGCGCCATCACGGACTACATCCTGGGCGCCGGTTATCCGGAAGTGGACTATGCCGGATACTTCAAGGACCGTTTCGACGATCCGAATTACGTCCTGCCCAAGTACTATGTGGAATGGGGCAAGATGGCGCTCTATTCCAACCCGGATGGCTTCTTCGGTCACGCAATTATTGACATGATGAAGCGCGGCACCAAGGTTATCTGCGTCGATCCCCGTATGACGTGGCTGGGCACTCGTTCTGACACCGTTTGCCAGCTTCGCCCCGGTACCGACTCGGCCTTGGCCCTCGGCTTTATCAATGTCATCATCAACGAAGAACTGTACGACAAGGACTTCGTCGAGAACTGGACCTATGGTTTCGATGATCTGAAGGAACGCGCTCAGCAGTACGATCCTGAGACGGTCGAGAAGATCACTTGGGTTCCCAAGGAAACCATCATCGATGTGGCCCGCAAGATCTCGATGAATCATCCGTGCACGTTCCAGTGGGGCTTGGCTACCGACGAAAACCCCAACGGCGTTCAGATGGGTCACGCGATCCTGTCTCTGGCTGCCCTCACCGGCAACCTGGACGTTCCGGGTGGCATCACCCTCGGTCCGCCGGCGGCTCTGCTTGGCAAGTGGCGCGTGGAAACACGCCGCAACCTGTCCGACGAGCTGTGGGATAAGCGTATTGGCGCCAAGGAATGGCCGGCGCTGAGCACCGCTTTGGCTACCACCCACCCCGACGAGACCCTGGATACCTTGGAATCGGGCAAGCCGTACAAGCTGCGCATGGGATGGTTCAACAGCAGCAACTTCCTGACCCCAACCTGTTCGGCCCAGCCGATGCGTTGGTACAAGGCGTTGAAGAACCTCGAACTCAACGTCGTTCAGGATACCTTCATGACGCCCACGGCGATGGCGCTGTGCGATGTCTTCCTGCCGTTGCCGACCTTTGCGGAACACGACGGCGTGGTGGTCACGCACTTTGGCCGTAACTGCGTTACGCTGGGTGCGATCAATGAAGCTCTGCGCTGCGGCGACACCAGGTCCGATATCGAAGTTTGTATCGAACTCGGCAAAAAGCTGCACCCGGACATGTGGCCCTACGAAAACGTTCAGGACTTCTTTACCCAGCAACTTAAGCCGGAGCTGGGCGTGGACTGGAACGGTTTGGCCGAGATGGGTGTGTACCAGCCTAAGTACACCTACAAGAAGTACGAAAAAGGCCTGCTGCGCGCCGATGGTGAACCTGGTTTCAACACCGTCACCGGCATGGTCGAGTTGTCCTCCACCCTCTTCGAGGCCTGGGGCGACGATCCGCTTCCGTACTTCAAGGAGCCTCCGTATAGCCCGGTCAGCACCCCTGAACTGGCTGAGGAGTATCCTCTCATCCTGACCACGGGTGCCCGCAAGCCGACGTCGTTCCACTCGGAACACCGTCAACTCAGCGTCCTGCGCGAGATTGATCCTTACGCGGACGTCGAGATCCACCCTGATACCGCAGCAAAGCTGGGTATCAAGGAAGGCGACTGGGTTCTATTGGAGAACATGTTCGGTAAGGCCAAGTTCAAGGCCAAGCTGACGCCAATTGTTCATCCCAAGGTCATTCATGCCGCGCACGGTTGGTGGTATCCGGAATCCAACGGTGAAGAGCCCAATCTCTTTGGCGTGTGGGAATCCAACACCAACAGCCTGGTCCCCCATAAGCATATCGGAAAGCTGGGCTTCGGTTGCCCCGCCAAACAGATGATATGCAAGGCCACTAAGTTGAATAGCTTCGACGAAGTGACCGTGACCGTGCCAGAGTCCTATAAGCCTGACGTCAAGCCGGAAGTGCTCGAAGCAGAGTGGAAGGCAGCGAAGATCGCGTCACCGGGTTCTTCGCCGGAAGCGCTCTACTGCACCGAGAGTTCCGAAAAGGTCGCCGCGGCAGATATCGGAGTTGAGAAACTCAAGGTTTCTGTCACGGTTGAGAAAGAGAATATCCCGGCGGAAGTCGCGGGAGATTAGCTCGATCTTGTTGTGACCAAGGCAATAGGTTTGATGGTCCGCTCCCATAAGAGTGGGAGCGGGCCATCACAAAACAGATGAACGTGAAACGAATTCAGATCCTCTGGCTCTGAACGAGTGGAGGCGACAGCAATGTCCGCGAACGGTTTACTCATTCACTACGAATACTGCTCAGGGTGCAGCAGCTGCGTTGTTGCCTGCAAGAACGAGCTGAAGCTGCCTGTCGGAAAGAACGGGATTACTCTTCTGCAGAATGGTCCCAGGGAAATAGCGCCGGGTAAGATCGAGTGGGATTACATCCCAACTCCAACGGCGCTCTGCAACATGTGTGAAGACAGGGTTAAGGCCGGCAAGCAGCCGACCTGTGTCCATCACTGCCTGTCGAAATGCATGGAGTACGGCCCCTTGGAAGAACTTGCTAAGAGTGCTTCACAAAAAGGCCGTAAAGTCGTAATCTTTACCTCTCAATCGTAATTATTCCAAGGATAGGGAGTAAGGACATGTCTGATGAAAAGCCTGTAAAGAAAGTTATCCAGAAACCGCTAAACCCCTTGGCCGCAAAGCCGGGACAGAACTACGGATCGACCAAGTACGTTCCTACCAAGGAATACGAAGGCGGTCAGATCACGTTTAAGACGGAAGCCGAGAAGGCTGCCGATGAAAAAGCAGAAGCCGAGAAGAAGAACGAAAAGTAACTCTTCTACTCATCACCGCACCTGACCCATCGGCGCTCAGTCCAAAACTGAGAACCGGTGGGTCATTTTTATTTCGAACACAATTCCAGTCATCCCCCGGCGGCAAAAAAACGGAGCCGCAATGCGGCTCCGCTGTAAATATTATTACCCTGAATAATTTCGCTAGCTCTTCTGCTACTTGCTCATGTGCGCGGCGTCAGCCCGGCTGCTCTGTGCTACTCCCGGCTCGCGGATAATGTTATATTCCTTGATCTTGCGATAAAACGTCGAGCGGCTCAGTCCGACGCTCTCTGCCGCGGCGTCAATCGAGTTCGAACGCAACCGCAGCGCCGCTTCGATCGTCGCCTTTTCGATCTCTTTCAGCGAGAGTGTTCCGTTGGGCGTCCCGCCGCAGAGCACCGGCTTCGGATGCGCCGCCGTCAGGCCGATCTCGGTGATGATGTAACGCGGCAAGTCCTCCGGCAGAATCGTATCCCCCTCCGTGGTATTCACCGTATGGTGGATCGCGTTCTGCAGTTGCCGCACATTGCCCGGCCACGAGTACTCTTCCAGCAGCTTCAGCACTTCCGCGCTCAGGCTGGGGGTGCTGCAGCCCTGCTTGCAGCAGTAGTTCTCCAGGAAGATCTTACTCAGCAGCGGGATGTCTCCCGCGCGCTCCCGCAGCGGCGGCAGAGAGAGCGTGAGCACCGAGATGCGGTAGAAAAGATCCTCGCGGAACGTGTGGTCCCTGACCTTCTGCGCCAGGTCCACGTTAGTCGCGGCGATCAGCCTGAAATCGACTTCCCGGTAGGAACTGCCGCCCACGCGCATCACTTTCTTGTCTTCCAGCGTGCGCAGCAGCACGGCCTGATGTTCCAGTGACATGTCGCCGATTTCGTCAAGGAACAGCGTGCCGCCGTGAGCCAGCTCGATTTTGCCGGCCCGGCCCTGGCGCTCGGCGCCCGTGAAGCTGCCGCCCTCGTAGCCGAACAGTTCGGTGCCGATCAACTCGTTCGGCAGTGCCGCGCAGTTGACCGCCATGAACGGACCCTTCGGCCGGTAGGCGTTGTGGAGCGATTGCGCGAACAGTTCCTTACCCGTTCCGCTCTCGCCCAGGATCAGGACGCTCTCCGCCGAATTGGCGTACCGCTTCGCCTGACCAATCACCGTCTTGATGCTCTGGCTCTCGCCCAGGATGCAGGTGAAGGTGTAGCCCGCGCTGCAGCGTGCGTTCCGTGCCGGATCGGCAACCTTGTCCTGCGCCGCGAACTTCAGCATCATGTAATCCAGTGTGCCGGTGCACTTGTTCATCACCGGCAGCGCGTGGATGCGATGCTGACGGGCGCGGCCATAGCGCGGCTTCACCAGTTCCTCGCTGACCCAGCCGTCGCCTTTATCCTGGCTCATCTTCATCAGCCGGGGGCCATCGCGCAAAAAGTCGCAGATGTTAATGCCTTCCAGCTCGTCCGGTCCCACTTGCAGGATCTTCGTTGCCGTTTGGTTGATCTGCAGGATCTTGCCGAGGGAATCCACGACCACCATTCCTTCGTCGCTGAATCCCATTGAGGCCGATAGCATGATGTGTGCGCGCGCCGATTCGTTCTGGGCCGTGATCAGGTTGTACTGCAGATGCTCGATCTGCTGTTGCGCCCATACCGTGTTCTGCACCTGCTTGATCTGCGTCTCCGCGGCAATCGCCAGAGCCGCAACCATGCCCACCGAACTCAGGTAGAGGGTCTTCAGGTTCTGGTCTTCGATCTTGCACACGTCAAGCAATGGCGGGCTGAAGATCACCAGGCTGGCCGCAACGTCGTCATCGTTGGTGCGAATGGGCGCTGCCGAGGCTACCCGGCTCTGGAACGCCGTGCAGTAGTGCTCCGGACCCATCAAAAGAACCGGGCGCTTCAACCGGAAACACAGGGAGTGCGCCGTTGTTCCTTCCGACTCTTCGTTGGCCAGAATGCCGGTGCGCGAGTTTTGCAGGGCAAGCGATTCGCTTTGCGTCCAGATACCGTCGTGAAGAAGAATTAAGCCGGACTTGTCCACCAAGTAAAACAGATATCCCTGAGCCGTCATTACGGATTTAATAGGAGTTATAAGTGACGATACAGCTTGGATCAGGGTCTGGTTCTTGATGCGTAGTTCGGCGAGTCTATCTCCATCGGGGGTAGTGCGGACGTTATTCGGATCGACTCCCATCTGCTTGGAGCGTAGCCATGACTCTCGTACTTCCCGGTCAAGATGTAAATTTCCCGGAAGGTCCGAGCCCTTCTGCAAAAATTCTTCCTTGTAGCGAAGAATTTCCCGCCATCGCTCGACGCTCAATTCTTCGGTGGACAACCCTGTTCCACCGGAGGAACCTTCCTGCACGATGCCGCTATGATGTACCATTAATACACTCCACAGACACCTCAATACTTCTCTTTAATAAAACGGCGCCATTGTCTCAACGTGGCCCAACCGCGTCTATGTTCATACGAATCCTCTACAGATGCAACAACATTCCTGCCGCTGAGCTAAGGACAAGCCAGCGCACGGATTTACTGAAATCTAAACGGGAATGATAACTGTCTTCGGTGAACCTCTGTTCCAGAATGGTCCATTGTGCCTCTCGCCGCCGGGCGGTCAGTCCTCCCTCGGCGGCAGCCATGCTGCCTCGTCCCGGGTTCACTGCGGCGCGCATCGTCACTCTTCCACCCGCGTGTGCCAGCGGCAGTAGGGTTCTTCTCCCGCTACCGGTTCTATCTTGTGTCGCTGGCAGGGATTGGCGCACATCTCGCCGATGTTCAGGCACATCACCGGAATGGGTTTAGGACGGGGAGGCAACTCGGTTCCGCACCGCAAGCAGTGTGTGCGGTCGCCCAGGTTCAGGGTCTTACAGGAGGTGCATCGCACGGGCTTTGGCTTAGGAGGTTTGCACCCTCCGCAATACGGATTGCACGACCAGCACATCTGCTGCTCCCGGGGCTCCCAATGCAAAGGCCCATCGAATACATACCAGCACGCAACCTGCCATTACCGGTTCCGCCATTCTCGTAAAAATGTCATGTTTCCACCCGCAAAACCATCTTGCCGCGTAACATGGTACCGAACGTGCACATATCAATTGCCCGCCCTCGGAATTTCCAAAGTGAGCCTTTGGCCGCTGGGGGGGCGCATTTCTTGTACGTCAATAAAGGAGCCGCTGATGTGTTTTAGACCAGGTGGTGTTGCAAAAGCACAGGTTTGCCCGAATTGCGGAAAAAAGCTCGTGCCGATTGGCGGGGTTTATCAGAAAAAGTGTCCTTTTTGTAAGACGGACTTTACTGCCCTGATCGAGGCCGCTAAGAAGGAAGCCGAAGCTGAAGCTGCCGCGAAGAAGGCTGCCGAGGCCAGTCCGGAAGCACCAAAGCCGGAATAGCCCAAGTAGCATCGCCAAGGCTGCGGGTCTCTTCTGCAGCGGATGAGATCCTGACGTTCGGGGCAGATATGCGTGGCAGCTATGCCCGCATTTCTTGCTCCGGCGCGATTGCAGCTTACCTTTCGGATTCTTTTCAAAGGATTCCGGAATATTCATGCCAACTTTCCAGGGACGGCTCCTGGGAGTAACCGGTGGGGCCAAACCCCTTCTGGAAGCTCGCTTGAGCCACTCCCCGGAACAATCCTTCCTCTAGCACGCCCCGACCGTCTCAGAAGTGATACAGCCGTAATCCTAGAGTGAGACTTTCATGTCAGATTGACACATTTGGGAGAGGTTCTGCGCCGGTCTTGCCGTGTTCGCACCCCGCCCTGCGTCCAATCCAGCCGGCAGGCCCCAACAATCCTCTCGCAGTCCGCCGCGAGCTCCTCCGAACGTGCAGCATTCGCTCTTCTGGACCGATCCGGCGTAATTTCGAGAGCTATTTCCGCGCCTCTGGTCTTGCGTCTTTCTGCCGGCTCTCTTGGCGCTTTCCGGGATTGTTGCGCGCCGCCTCTGCCGCGCAATGCCTTGCCGGTGGTGCGATTCCCGCGCGCTTCCCGTCAGCTCTTGTAATTTCACAGTCTTTTCTCTTCCGGTCGATCTCTCGCAGTTGCTGTACTTTAGCGAGATTGAAGCAGGCAGGGGTGACTGCGGCTGCTGATCCACGACGGGTTGCGGCTGGTCATTTATGCTGGATGTAGCGGCCGTTACTCCGCGGCTGTGCCGATTCTATCGGCGCAAGGTGCAGATGGTCAGGCAGACAAACTGTTCTGGTATCGAACGTGCAACGTCCATAACGCTTCTCGCTGCTTTATCTAGTACTACCTTGAAGGAGTAGAGCTTATGACGGCCAAGAGATTGAGCCTGTCGGAAGTCTTTGACAGCGGTCCAATCACCCCGCTCCAGATCCAAGTATATTTCCTTTGCCTTTGTATTGTTTTCTTTGACGGTTTCGATCTTGTAGTAATTTCCGTTGCATTACCCAAAATCGCTCAGTTTCTTAAGGTTGGCACCAGCGGCCTGGGATTGGCGGTTGGCGCCGGCCAGCTAGGACCATTGGTCGGAGCGATGGTGCTGGGCACCCTCGCGGACAAATTCGGACGCAAGAAAATGCTGCTGATCTCGGCAGTGATCTTCGGCGTCTTTACGATCGCAATCGCCACCATTCACAACGTACCGGAACTCGCTCTTTACCGTTTCCTCTCTGGAGTTGGACTCGGTGGTGCGGTGCCGAACGCGCTGGCCTTTGGTTGCGAATACGCTCCCACCAAGAAACGCGCCACGTTTACCACGATTATGTGGACGGGCATGCCGTTGGGTTCGGTCATCTCCGGCTTTGTCGCCGCCTATCTGCTTCCGACCCATGGCTGGCAGTCGCTGTTCTTCCTCGGCGGCTTTATCCCGCTTGTGGTTACTTTGCTGGTTGCTCCTTTCCTGCCCGAGTCCATTGAATACCTGGTTCGCCAGGGTACGGACAAAAAGCGCATTGCCAAACTCATCAACCGGATTGCTCCAAAGCTCGGGGCCGACGAGAATACTGAGTTCATCATTACCGAGGGCGGGGTGCAGTCGAAGAAGGCCCCCAAGGTTTCCGTCGCCAGCCTGTTCGCAGAGGGACGCGCCTTCACCACGGCCTGTATTTGGGCTCTCTTCTTCTTCAGCTTCTACCTGTTGTGGGTTCTGATTGCCTGGACGCCGACGCTGCTGAAGAAGACCGGATGTTCGGTGCAGCAGTACAGCATTGCTTTCTCCATGCTTCACGTGGGTTCGCTGGTCACCGCGCTGGTGATTGGACGCCTCATGGATCGCTTCAACGTTCACAAGGTGCTTATCATCACCTTCCTGATTGCGTTTGTCAGCGTTTGCGGCTTCGGCTATGCAGCTAACGGCACGTTCCTCGTGATTGCGGCCATGGCTGCGATCACCGGTCTGTTCGTCAATGGCGGCAACACCGGTCTGCTGGCTCTTTGCACGACCTCGTATCCGTCTTCGATGCGCGGTTCGGGCATCGGCTGGGCTTACGGCGTGGGTAAAGTTGGATCCATGCTGGGTCCGGTGGTGGGCGGCTTCATGCTGGCCCTCGGCTGGAGCGTTACCCGCATTTGCGTGGTGAACGCCTTTGTCGCGGTGCTGATTGCAGCAATCATCTTCGTCATGAAACTGCAGGCCGACCATGTCGCGGCAACCAAACCGGTTTCCCAGACGGTTGGTGTAGCATAGGTACCATGTTTATTCATCCCCCTTGTGCCAACCAGCGCAAGGGGGATGTTTCACTCGAAGTGGAGTATCAGGGCAATGGGTCGAAGCAAGGATTCCGCCCAGGCCGTCCGCCAGTGTGGCGACGAATGCAGCCAGTGCGGTCTGTGCGTCTCGGCCTGTGATTTGTTGCAGCAAACGGCGCTCACTCCGGGCGAGATTGCGCAAAAGCTTCTGGCCGGCGCAGACTCGCCGGCGTTGCGCGATCTCATTCAGCGCTGCGATCTCTGCGGCTTCTGCACCCACGAATGCCCTTCCGAACAAAACGCGGGAGCGTTCTTCAAAAGTGCCCGCGCGCTGCTGCTTGAGCGTGGCAGTCTCGATATCGACGGCTATGAGCCCATCCTCGTCGATCAGGACTGGAACACCTTCTCCCTGTATCGCGAGACCTTCCACATCCATTACGACGACCTGAAGCCGGCGCGTTACGACACGCTTTTCTTTCCCGGCTGCTCGGTTGCCACCTACGCGCCGCAGATCGTTCACGCCGTCTATGACTGGCTGCGCGCACAAGGCATGGCCGTCGGCGTCACCGAACTCTGCTGCGGAAAAGTTCTGGAGAGCATCGGGCTCGAAGCCCGCACCGCGCAGCTCAAGCGCTACCTGCTGGCGCAACTGCGCGCCGCCGGTGCCACCCGCCTGGTCACCGCCTGCCCCAACTGCCACGCCAGCCTCAGCGGAGCCTTGGAGGGCATCGAGGTCATTTCGCTGTACAGTTTGCTGCGCGACGCCGGTGTCGAACTCTCCGGAAGCCAGAAGCTCACCATTCACGACTCCTGCGCCGACCGCGAAAAGGGCCAGTTCGGCGGCGAGTTGCGCGCCATGCTTGGCAGCCATCCCCTGGTTGAGATGGAGCATTCGCGCCAGGAGACGATCTGTTGCGGCTCCGGTGGTATTGTCCCCATGGTCGCCCCCGAGCTATGCTCGCAGCGCGCGCAGCGGCGCATCGAGGAGTTCGAGCGCACCGGCGCCGAGTGCATGGTTACGCAATGCATGTCCTGCTCGCGGCGCTTGTCGTCGCAGGCGCAAACCGGGCAGGTGCGTCACTGCCTTGAACTTCTCTTCGGCATTGCCGTTGACTATGAACAGATTGCCGCCAATCAGCAGTCCATGTGGGAAGGGGAGTGCGGCGAGTTGAACCGCGCCCGGCTGGAGCAGGCAAAAATATTTACCGAGGAGGAACGTGGTGCCAGCCCGAGTGCTACTGAATAAAACCCAGAGTGTGTGCCAGGAGTGCCTGAAAGTCGTGGACGCCGAAGTCGTATCCATTGACGAGGCCGTGTACCTGGCCAAGTCGTGTCCCCAGCACGGGGCCTCCGAGATGCTTGTGTGGCCTGACCGCGAGCACTACGAGTGGATGAAAACTTTCTCGTTTCCCTTCGTGCGTCCCAAGCCTTTCACCGCCAGCCAGAAGGGCTGTCCGCGGGATTGCGGACCCTGCACGGGACACTTGCGCAAGCCGACCCTCGTGGAAATTGAAATCACGCGCCGCTGCAATCTGCGCTGCCCCGTCTGCTTCATGTCCGCCGGCAAGGCCGAGGACGATCTGCCGCTCTCTGTCATCGGCGAAATGTTTCATAACATTCGCCGCCAGGCCGGCGTAACGCCCGGCATCCAGATCACCGGCGGCGAACCCACCGTTCGCGAGGATCTCGCCGAGATCGTCGCCCTCGGCCGCCAGGCGGGCTTCGAGGGCATCGAGGTTAACACCAACGGGCTCGTTATCGCCCATGACATCGAGTTCCTCGCGCGCCTCAAGGACGCTGGCCTCACCGGCATCTATCTCCAGTTCGACGGCCTCACCCCGGGCGTTTATACGCGCGTGCGCGGCGCCAATCTGCTCGGCGTCAAAATGAAGGCCATTGAAAACTGCCGCCGCGTCGGCATCCAGGTCGTGCTCGCCATGACGGTCATCGACGGCACCAACCTCGATCAGGTCGGGGAAGTGTTGCGCTTCGCTCTCCGCAACGTCGATGTCGTTGCCGGACTCGCCCTGCAGCCGGCCTTCACCTCCGGACGCTTTGAAGTGGGCGATCCCCGCCGTCTCAACATGGGCGATGTCATCTTCACGCTCGCCAAGCAGTGTCCGGATCTGATTGCCCCGCGCGATTTCTATCCTCTCGGCTGCTCGCATCCCATCTGCTCCTGCGGCACTTACCTGGTGCCCTCGCCCGAGGGATTCGTTCCCGTCACGCGCGAGATTACTCCCGCCGAATATCGCGCCGCCTTCGATGCCGAAAGTCCGCAGGGCTCCGTGCTCGGTGACATTCTCCTGCAGCGCACCGGCGAAGTGCCTAGCGGTCTCTCGCTCGTCATCATGAACTACATGGACGCCGCCACCATGGACATCGAACGCCTGCGCGAGTGCAGCATGGTCGTGGCCGTGCCCGATGGCCGCATTCTTCCGTTCTGCTCGTATCACCTCACCAGTTGCTCCGGTGAGCGCATACATAGCGCGCACGTGGAATCGGTTGTTCCGGTCGAGGCCGTGCGATGAGTGAAGCCGTCCGCACCAACTGCCGTCTGTGCGGCTACCTTTGCGCGCTTACCGCACAGGTGGAAGACGGCAGAGTTGTCTCCGTGGAGCCCGACCCGACCCGTTACCCGTATGATGCCTCGATCATGAAGGGCTGCCGGCGCTGGCGCGCCAATGTCGAGATTCTCAATCATCCGCAGCGCATGAACGTTCCTCTCAAGCGCCTTGGCGCGCGCGGCGAAGGCCGCTGGCAGGAAATTCCCTGGGAGCAGGCGCTGGATGAGATTGCCGAACGCCTCGCCAAACTCAAGCAGCGCTTCGGCGCGGAGACCGTGGCCACCAGCATCGGCGGGCCGCACGCTACCTACTGGCCCATGCATCGCTTCCTCAATCTCTTCGGCAGTCCCAACAACGTGGGCATCGGACAGATCTGCTGGAACCCGGCCATCTGGATGAACACCCTCACCTTCGGCTGGCCCATCGACAACGATCTCGATCCCGGGCGCACCTCCTGCGCCATCGTCTGGGGCACCAATCCCGCCGAGTCCGACAACTCTCTCTTCTGGCGCTCGCTGGTCAAGTTCGCGCATGGCGGCGGCACGCTCATCGTGGTCGATCCGCGCCGCACCCGCACCGCATCCATGGCCAAACACTGGCTCGCCATCAAGCCCGCCACCGATAGCGCCCTGGCCCTCGGACTGTTGCACGTCATCGTCTTCGAGCAGCTTTACGATGCCGCGTTCGTCGGCGAGTGGTGCACCGGCTTCGCCGAGCTGCGCGAGCATCTGCGTGAGTACACGCCGCAGCGCTGCGCCGAGATCACCGGCCTTGAGCCTTCGCAAATTGTCGAGGCCGCCCGCGCCTTTGCCGCGGCGCGTCCCTCCACCGTAATCAGCGGCCGCGGCATCGATCAGATCGGCGTCAACAGCATTGCCACCCATCGTTGCCTTGCCATCCTCAAGGCCATCACCGGCAACGTGGACATCGCCGGCGCCAACCATCTCGGCGAAATGCCCGACTTCACTCCCGAGACCGATCTTGAGTTAAGCGAGCGCCTCTCCGAAGAGCAGAAGAAGAAACAGTTGGGCCGCTCCGAAATTCTTTTGCAAACCTACGCCGGGTACCGTCACGTGGCGGGCAATACGCAGAAGAGCGGCAAACGCCTGCCGCATCGCTATCTCACCTCGGCTCATCCCAATCTCGTCTGGCGCGCCATGATCACCGGCAAGCCTTATCCCATCCGCTCGCTCTTCGTGATGGGTTGCAATCCGTTGCTCACCCAGGCCGACACGCATTTGATTTACGAAGCACTCTGCAGCCTCGATCTGCTGGTCGTCCTCGAGTACTTCAAAACTCCCACCGCCATGCTGGCCGACTACATTCTGCCCAGCGCCGGAGGACTCGAGCGCTCGCTGCTGCAAACCAACGCCGGCGTGGCCAACATCGCCTACGGCGGTCCCGCGGCCATTCCTCCGCGCTTCGACCGTCACACCGATTTCGCCGTCTGGCGCGGCCTTGGCATGCGCCTCGGACAAGCCGCCGACTGGCCCTGGGAGACCTTCGACGCCGCCCTCAACGACGTCTTCCACAGCATCGGCCTCACCTGGGACGAGTTCTGCGCGATGGGCCTTTATGCCCCCGATTATCAATACGAAAAGTATCGCGCGCCGAATCCCGCCACCGGCCTGCCCACGGGTTTTTCCACGCCCTCCGGCAAGATCGAGTTGCGCTCGCAGGTGCTGGCCGAGCTAGGCTATGAAGCGCTGCCAAGCTATCGTCCGCCGCACGCGGCCAACCCTTCGCAGTTCCCGTTGGAGCTGATCACCGGCGCGCGCTTCCAGCCCTTTTATGCTTCGTCGTTCCGGCAAATCGAGTCGCTGCGCAAAACGCATCCGCATCCCTGGGCGGAGATGAGTGTTGAAACCGCCGCGCAAATTGGCGCCCGCGAAGGCGACGCCGTGCTGGTCGAGACCGCTTCCGGCCGTGGAACCTTTCTCGCGCACATCGCCAAAATCCGCCCCGGCGTCGTCAGCGTCGAATACGGCTGGTGGTTTCCCGAGCAGGGCAGAGAGTCCGATGTGCTGGAAAGCATCTGGAACTCCAACGCCAATTGCCTGACCAACGCAAACTTTGAAAACTGTGAGCCGCTGCTTCGCCAGTGGACTTACAACGGCTTGCCGTGCCGTGTTACGCTCGCGGCACGGAATTCGCTGCCGTCAGAGCAAACTCGCGAGGGCCTTGCCGCAAAAGACGGAAGTCTCGAACATGACGGCGATCTTAGGGAGAAAGTTGATGTTGCAGATTGAAATTGATGCATCGCGTTGTAACGGTTGCGCCACCTGCGCCGATTTTTGTCCGGTCTCGGTCTTTGACATGCAAGGCACGGGCAAACAGTCGCGCCCCGTGGCTACGCGCCAGGAGCTCTGCTGGGGCTGCGATACCTGTGTCGGACAATGTCCCACCGGCGCGCTGCGCGTCGTGCAGCCCTTCGACGAAGCCGCCGCCCGCGCCGACAACAACGTCACGCACAGCCAGCCCGATCCCGAGGAGCAGCGCCAGTGCCGCGAGTGGTGCGCGCTGCTGGAGAGCGTATTGCGTCTGCGCTGGAAGCCCGTGGCCATCAGCCTCATCCCCCAGGGAGTGCCTTTGCCCGATGTTCCCAAGCCGCGCACCAAGCTGCGTTATTGCCAGTCGTTGATGGCCGCGCGCCGCGGCAAGAGCATTCTGATGACCGCCGATTGCCATGCCTGTCCCGACGGCACTTCCATCCTCGGCCTCACTGAAATTCCACCGAAACTCGCCAGCGGCGAACTCTACATCCGCTTCGGCAAACTCGCCAGCATCGAAGCCGCGCGCCAGATGGTCGCCGAGCGTCCGCAAATGCCGCCGCGCTCCACCCAGGCCACCCTGGTCACGCCCCTGGATAAAGCCGTCGTCCGTCCCGACGTCATCGCCGTCATCGCCCAGCCCGAGCAGATGATGTGGCTCTGCATGGCCGCGTCCTTCTACACCGGCAAAAAGTTCGACTTCAAGTTGAACGGCTACAACGCGCAGTGTGTCGAGACCACTCTGCTGCCGCACCAGAAGCAGCAGGTCAACATCTCGCTCGGCTGCTATGGCTGCCGAGCCTCGTCCGATGTCGGCGACGACCTCATGTTCATGGGCATCCCTTACAGCCAGATGCCGCTTATCGCCACCGGCCTTGTCGCCCTGAATCGCAAGGCCATCTCCGACTCCCGCTCCAAGATCTACCTGCCGCCGCAGCTCTAGCCGCGGCCAGCGCGGTATGTCGGAAGTTGTGGAGTGTATGGGGTCGAGAAGTGTTTGAAGTTGCGGTGTGTATAGAGTTGCGGAGTGTACAGAGCTGCGGTGCCCCATTCAAGCCCCGCCGTTGGGCTTGAGTGGGAAGCACTTGCTTGTGCCCCAGGTTCGGCGCGCGAACCGCCCTAGGGAGACTCTGATCAAGCCGGAATCTGTAAGGGCACGGATTTATCCGTGCCGCTAGACCGGCAACAATATCTCGCGGCTTTAGCCGCTGGGGGAGGGGCCTGCAAGAATAAAACCGCTTTTCCACCGGGGCTGAAGCCCCTGTGTTTATGCGGCTTTTACGGCACGGATAAATCCGTGCCCTGACAAAACACCTTCCCATCAAAATCTATCGGTGACCGGTTTAACTCCCGTAGAATAGCTTGCGAAACTGACTTATTCAGAGCTTCTCCAGTGTGCTTTCGCACGCAACCGACGATGACTTTTGCGGGTTGAGAGGTTCGGTTCTTTACGCACTCCGAGCAGGACTTGATCAATCAGGTCGCTGCCGTCCTTCTCCGTTAGGGGGGCGAAGCGAAGCAGGTGCCGGTAGTAGACGGGGGCGAAAATCGCATCGACCAGGAGTTCGGCATTCGTGCCGGCGGAAAACTCACCCGTCGCCTTGCCTCGTTCAATGTCCTCGACGGTAGACGCCCTCCGAACACGGATGTGGCTCTCATAGAGTTCCTGCAAGATAGCCGGATCGCTCTGGCCTTCTGCGATCAGGTCGGCCATCACTTTTCCGAAGAGCCCACGAAACTCCTTAATCAGCCTTCGCACCTTTGCGCGAATCGCCTCTTCCGCCGTTGCCGCGACAGGAGCCTCCAACTTTCCGGCGAGTCTCTCATTGAACATGGCCAGAATGAGCGCGGCCTTGGAGGGCCACCATTTATATAAGGTCGGCTTGCCGACATTTGCTCGTTTGGCGACAGCTTCCATCGTCAGGTCGCGGGCTGGCCTCTCCTGCAGCAACTCATATACGGCATCCATGATTGCCGCGTGGGACACGGCCGCGTTGCTGCGCGGCCTGCCGGGCTGCGCGGATTTGTGGACAGGGTCTGGCACGCCAATATCTTACCTGAACGGAATGAAAAATAAATCTGAATCGAAATAATTTTCGTTACGTCTAGTAAATATAAAGGCGTAGATTCGTATGAAACGGGTCGCGCAGGAGGAGTACACATGAAGACGACGATTCAAGAGAACCGCCCCTGGTCAACATTCCATTCGATCAGCGCGGAAGACAACGCTGCGATGGCCGCCTTGCGGGCTATCGTTGAACCCAACAAAGGATGCCTGCAAGGGACGGCAGCGCGCGTCCCCTTCGACGCCATCATGGAACGGGTAGTCGTGCCTGCCGGCGTTGCCTACGAGCCAGATACTGTGGGCGGTGTCCCGGGTTGGTGGTGCAGACCTGAGAATGCCCGATCCGGCGAGGCCATCCTGCATCTGCATGGAGGATGGTTCAACTGGGGTTCGGCGCAGGCCTTCAGAAACATGGTTGGGCATATCGCCGCTCGCACCGGCGTGGGAGCGTTCGTACCGGACTATCGGCTGGCTCCAGAACATCCCTTTCCTGCCGCGACAGAGGATGTGCGTGCCTGCTATCGGGGACTCAGCGAACAAGGTTTCACAAGGATAGCGATTACAGGTGACTCGGCCGGCGGCAATCTTGCACTTGGGCTTCTGTCTTTTGCTACGGCACGGAAGGCATTGGGTGGTGTGCTCCCGGTAGCAGCGGCTGTGCTTTCGCCGGTCACCGATCTGACGCTTACCGGAGCGAGCTGGGAGACACGCGCCGCTGCCGATCCCTACTTCATACGATCGCAGGCAGCCGAGCTCGTACGCTCCTATCTGGGCAACCATGACCCGGCTGATCCCCTGGCGTCCCCTCTACACGGTGAACTCGCGGGGCTGCCGCCGATCCGCGTACTTGTGGGTGACGATGAGGTGCTACTGGACGACTCACTCGGCTATGTCGAGCGGGCCGTCGCTGCCGGCGTGGATGCACGCCTCGACGTGTGGGAAGGCATGGCACACGGGTTCCTGTCTGGCATAGGAAAGCTGGCAGCCTCTACCCAGGCACTCGATGTAATCGGCGCGTTTTTGGCTGGCCGTCTGATGGCATCTTCAAAATAGAGCAGTTCTCCAATTGCCCGGTGTCCCATTCAAGCCATCCTTTGGCTTGAGTGGGAATCTCCAATCTTCCTTGCACAGCTCGCCCGTGCCGTCAGGTGTCAGTTTGTCCGCCACCGGGCGCATGCATGAGTCACTTGTGTCTCAATCCAGGACACTCTGAACACTCCGGCTTCCCCCCATTTATTGCACCGACTCCTTTGTGCTCCGTTTTGGCGCATTCCTCGCCGCATCGTCTGAATGGTTATTAACGTGCAATCATCACACAGGATTGTTTTTGCAATTGCGTCCGTCGCCGAACCGGCCGGGCGCTCTGTGAGTGGTTCCATGATCTCGCGCTGTGATTTGACGAACGCCGTGCCACACATCACCTCTCTTCGGGATGAGGTGTCAGCCCGCCGCGCTCTGCTCGTCTTCGCCAATCCCGCTGAGATCGACTGTGACCGCCGTCGCTGGCCGCGCTCTTTCCGCCAGTTATTCAAAGTGGATCGCTTTGCCGCGCTCGCCTCGGACCGTGTTGACGTTCATGTCGTCACCCCCTTCGCGCCGCCGGCTTCGGAGATCCTCGGCTGCCAGGTCCACATTCAGGATGCCTCCGGGCAATCCTTCGGCGCGCGCTTGCAGCGGGCGGTCGATGCCGTCCTCGCCCAGGGCTATGAGCAGCTTGTCATCGTCGGCTCCGACTGCCCCAGCCTCGGCGCCGCGGATGTCAACCAGGCCTTCGCGCTCCTCGACCAAAAGCAGGTCGTATTAGGGCCCGATCATCGCGGTGGCTGTTACCTCATCGGCGTTCACGCCGCCTCCGCGCCGGATTTCCGCACCATCCGCTGGCATCAGAACAGCGACTTCCACCAGTTGCTCGCGCGCTTCGGCCGGCAGTCTGCCGCCTGTCTCGCGGAGAAGATCGATCTCGATACGCTCGAGGACCTGCGCCTCCTGGCTAGCTCTTTGCAGCCCGGATGGCAACTGGCCGCCGCCCTGCTGGCCACTCTTGCCGAGCGTGGCTGCTTCGCCGCATCCCGTTGCCGCTCGGCCCTGGGCCGTCATCTCACCCTTTCCTGGCAACTCCCTCCACCCGCTTTTTCCATCGCCTGATTCCTTAACAGGCTGCTGAAAACTCAAATCGAAGGCTCTTTTGTCAGGGCACGACTTTAGCCGTGCCGCAAGGTCCCGGAGCATGCGCCGGGGCTTTAGCCCCTGAGGGCCGAACCACCAGGTCGAGAGATTTTTTCAGCAAACTGCTACGCAAACAATCCGTGCCGTGTTTCACCGCGGCGCGTTATGACGTGATAGTTCCGCGCGCCTTTCATTTTGCGTGCGGCATGGCCCTGTGCCTTTGGGAGAAGAACCATCCGATGCCGGAAACACTCACTTGTTGTCAGGAATCTTGTTTCGCCAATCGCCTGCAAAGCGAGGGCGCGTCGTTGCTCCGCGGCGAAATTCGCACCGTGCAGTTGAATCTGGGACGTCTCTGCAACCAGGTGTGCCGCCACTGCCACATGCAGGCCGGCCCCACCCGCACCGAGGTCATGGACATGAACGTCATGCGCCATGCCCTTGAAGTTGTCCGCCTCGAAAGCGTCACCACCGTCGATCTCACCGGCGGCGCGCCGGAGATGAATCCTCACTTCCGCTGGCTCGTCGCGCAGATCAAGGCCGCCGGACGCCGTATCCTCGTGCGCACCAACCTCACCGTCCTGCTTGAGCCCGGCTTCGAGGATCTACCTGCCTTCTTCGCCAATCACGGCGTCGAGGTCATCAGCTCCCTGCCGTGCTACACCGAAGGCAATGTCGATGCCCAGCGCGGCAACGGCGTCTTCAAGCGCTCTATTGAAGCCCTCCGCCGCCTGAACGCCAACAGCTATGGCCGCCAGGGTTCCGGCCTCTCGCTCACGCTGGTTTACAACCCCGGTGGTCCGTCTCTGCCTGGCCCGCAGGCCGCGCTGGAGGCCGATTACAAAGCGCAGCTCCTGCAAAACTACGGAATCGTCTTCGACCGCCTGTTGACCATCACCAACACGCCCATTGGCCGCTTTGCCGAGGACTTGCAGCACATGAACAAGCTCGACTCCTACCGCAAGTTGCTGGACCTCTCCTTCAATCCCGCAACCCTGGCTAACGTCATGTGCCGCGAGATGCTCAACGTCGCCTGGGATGGCACCCTCTACGACTGCGATTTCAACCAGGCGCTTGGCCGGCCCATCGGCGGCGATACGCCCTTGAAGCTGGGCGCCCTGCCGGTGTGGGAAACCGCCAAACGCCTGCGGCAGCGCCAGGTCGTCATCGGCGATCACTGCTTTTCCTGCACCGCCGGAGCTGGCAGCTCCTGTCAGGGAGCCTTGCAGTCCTAGCAGGTTGGCGAAAGATGCGAACAGAAAGCGGTTTTGTCAGGGCACGACTTGAGTCGTGCCACCCGGAAGCGAATATTCATGCGGCTTTAGCCGCTGAGGCAAGCGTTTAGTCCTCGTAGCCGATCGATTTTTTCCGTGGACTCCGCAGCGGGTCCACGATGAGCACTGATAGGGAGAAGTAATCATGGTCACAACGGCAACAGAAACACTGGAATCCGTACGGAATTACTATGGCTCGGTGCTGCAGGGCACCAAGGATCTCAAGAGCGGTGCCTGCTGCTCTTCCGAGTCCCTACCCGCGCACTTGCAGTCAATCGTCGCCGACATCGACGACGAGATTCTCGACAAGTTCTACGGCTGCGGCTCGCCCATTCCGCCCGCTCTCGAAGGCTGCACCGTGCTCGACCTCGGCTGCGGCACCGGCCGCGACGTGTACATGGTCAGCAAACTCGTCGGCGAGTCCGGCAAGGTCATCGGCGTGGATATGACCGAGGCGCAGCTCGAAGTGGCTCGCCGCCATCAGACGTCGCAGGCCCTTCGCTTTGGCTTCTCCAGGTCCAACGTGGACTTCCGCACCGGCTACATCGAAGACCTGGCCGCGCTCGGCATCGCCGATAATTCGGTGGACGTCGTCATCTCCAACTGCGTCCTCAATCTCTCGCCCGACAAGCGCCGCGTCTTCTCCGAGATCTTCCGCGTCCTCAAGCCCGGCGGCGAGCTTTACTTCTCCGACGTCTTCGCCGGACGCCGCGTGCCCCAGTCGCTCAGTGGCGATCCCATCCTGCGTGGCGAATGCCTCGGCGGAGCCATGTACACCGAGGACTTCCGCCGCCTGCTGCGCGACCTCGGCGTGCTTGATTTCCGCGTCTTCTCTTCGCGGCGCTCGGCCATCAACAATCCTGAGATCGAGGCCAAGACCGGCAACATCGAGTTCTATTCCCGCACCATTCGCGCCTTCAAACTCGATCTCGAAGACATCTGCGAAGACTACGGACAGGTCGCCTACTATCTCGGCGGCATCCCGGAGAGCCCCTTCCGCTTCGCCCTCGACGATCACCATCTTTTCTTCCAGGGCAAGCCGATGCTCGTCTGCGGCAATACCGCCGCCATGGTCAGCCAGACGCGCTTTGGCCGTTACTTCAAGATCGCGGGAGACACCTCGGTGCATCACGGTCCCTTCCCCTGCGGCGCGCCTGCTCCCGCCGCCGATGAAGCAAAAGGATGCACCAGCGGCTGCTGCTAACCACGCTGCCAGAAAAGAGGATTTCGATATGACGCACTCATTGCTTCGCCGTCTCGCCATGGAATGTTTTGGCACCGCACTGCTGGTTGGCACCGTCGTAGGCTCGGGCATCATGGCCGAGCGTCTCTCCGGCGGCAACACGGCCATCGCTCTTTTGGCCAATACCCTGGCCACCGCCGCCATTCTCATCACCCTCATCATCGCCTTCGGAGAGCTTTCCGGCGCGCACTTCAACCCGGCCGTCAGCGTCGCCGTCGCCGTCCGCGGCGCCTTCCCCTGGGGTGAGGTCATCCCCTACGTGCTGGCCCAGGTCGCCGGCGGCATCCTGGGAGCCTTCGTCGCCCACATCATGTTCTCCCTGCCCGTCATCTCCTGGTCGCAGCACGCGCGCAGCGGCCCGGCGCAGTTCGTCAGCGAGATCGTCGCCACCTTCGGCCTGGTCTGCATCATCGAGATGAACTCCACCAAAAAGGTGCAGGTCGTGGCCGTCTCCGTGGGACTCTACATCGCCGCCGCCTACTGGTGCACCTCGTCCACGTCCTTCGCCAACCCGGCGGTCACCATCGCCCGCTGCTTCAGCGATACGTTTTCGGGCATTCGCCCGACGGATGTGCCCATGTTCATCGCCGCGCAGATGGTTGGCGCTCTCAGCGCGGGTGCCTTCTGCCGCTGGGTGCAGCAGGGAAGTGCCGTTTCCCAGCCCGCCAACGATTAATCTCCGCCCGGCTCCGGCCCAGTGCCCGAGCCGGGCGGTCTTCGCTTTTTCGCCGTCCCGTGTGGCGCAGTGAAAAGGGGGTGTCCCGTGAAAAAGACATTGTTCTTTGTTCTACTTCTCACCGTTTTGATGGCCGTTGCTCCCGTGCCCGGCTTTGCCGCCCGCCCCAGGCTCAATCCGCGGTTGCAAACCTATGCCAAGGCCCGCGTAGCCGAGTTCAACCAGATTCCCGCCGAGCGCCGCGCCGAACTGCGCAAGCTCGCGGACTACGTCCGCGCCCAGCGTGCCGCCGGCAAGCCCGCCGACCTGTTGTTCGTCTGCACTCATAACTCGCGCCGCAGCCACATCTCGCAGCTCTGGGCGCAGGCCGCGTCCGCCTACTATGGCGTTGCCAACGTCCGCACCTGGTCCGGCGGCACCGAGGCGACCAATTTCAACGTCAATGCCGTGGCCGCCCTCGAACGCGCTGGCTTTGACATTCGCAAAACCAGCGAAGGCAGCAATCCTTTGTATGACGTCCACTACACCGTGGACGGCGACGGCTACAAAGCCTTTTCCAAGAAGTACTCCGACCCAGTCAACCCGCAGGACAACTTCGCCGTCGTCATGACCTGTGCCAACGCCGACCGCAGTTGCCCCAATGTTCACGGTGCCAGCCTGCGCATCGCCGCCCACTACGACGATCCCAAAGCCTCCGACGGCACTTCGCGGCAGAACGCCACCTACGACGACTGTGTCCGTCAAATCGCTCGCGAAATGCTCTACACCTTCTCCCTGCTGCGCTCCTGACGGCAGGCAACTTCGGCGTCCCACCTGGCGCCGGCTCCACCGTCCTCTTCAGCCCTCCGGCGTTCCTCCTCGCCGTGGCTGAAGAGGCGGAGTTTTTTCCGCTCCGTCTCTTCCCGTCCGCTGTCGTCTTGTTTTGAGAAGCCTGTGTCAGATTGAGAACCTCTCCGTCTCAGGACAGGATGCTCTTTTCCCCTCGCCCTGCCGTCAGCGCCGCCGCACGAGCGCTCCGGGAATTATTGCGTGCAGTGCCACAAGTTCGATTTCAAAGTGCCATAATGCAAAGTGTCGGCAAGCCGCGCCGGTTGTACCGGCGTGTAATCCTTCAAGGAAGTTTATGATGCGTATTCTCGCAGTTGGTCTTTTATTGTTCGCCAGCGCCGCCAGCGCCCAGTTGGCTCCGCCCCACGCGCAGACGCCGGCGGAGCCGTGCTCCAACATGATCTACCCGGTCAACCAGCCCACCAACCGTCCGCCCGTGCCGCCCGCCACCTGGCGCGCACCGCAGAGCGCCGTCGTCTGGGTCGATCTCACCGTGGATAATCGCGGCAACGTCAAGGATCCGGTCATTGCCGTCTCCGGCGGCAAGGAAGCGGACGAGGCGGTTCTCAAGGCGGTCCGCCACTGGACCTTCCGCCCCGCGGTCTGCGGCATTCAGCCTGTCGAGACCCGTATTCACATCAAGCTGAACCTAGCGGTAGGCAAGCCCGGCAGCGCTCCGCCGGAATAGCCGCCGCGCGAGTCCGTTAAGACTGCCAGTTGGCCGAGGCGTTTACCCGCTTCGAAACGGAAAGTAACTAAACAGCAGATGAAATATGGAGCGAAAGCTCCATGCCGTCTTAGCGAAGCAGTAGCGAGTCAGTGCCGCAGGCAGGCGCGGCATCGCCTGGCATTGCGTGGCCGTTTACGCAATGTTCGTGGCGATCCGCGTTTTTTCTGTTGCCGATGAGATATTGCCGTGGAGGTTATACTTCAGCAAAAGAAGAAAGGAAGGACTGCGAAGCAAGAAATCTTACTGGAGCGGGAGACGGGGATCGAACCCGCAACCAATGGCTTGGGAAGCCACTACTCTACCATTGAGCTACTCCCGCTAGTATGTGTAACTATATCACCAGAATTGTACGATCACAATTGCCCTGACTACCCTCTGACCAGCCGCTCAATTTCTGATCGTCCATGGAAAAGCTCCGCGCCGGGTCCGCATCACTGGGGCCGCATGATGCGCTGCGCGAGGGTGGCGCCCCGGATCTTCCATCTCTGCCCGGATTCAACAAGACGGCGACTCCGGGCGCCTGTACACATGGAGGCAGGATGTTTGCCGCGCCGCGGCGCCGAGGAGCATGTCCATGTTGACCCACATTATTCTGACCGTTGCCGATGTCGGGCGTTCGCTTGCGTTTTACGATGCTGCTTTGCAGCCGCTGGGGATTCGTTATTTCCTTCCCTATAAGGGCGTGGGCGGCGAGCCTGACCTTTACGGCTTCGGCGATGGCCAGCGAGCCTTCTTCTGGCTCCGGCAGGGGAACCCAGCTCCCGGCTCCATTCACTGGGGGCTGCGCGCGGAGAGCCGCGACAAGGTTCGCGAGTTTTTCCAGGCGGCACTCTCTGCCGGCGCGAAAGAGAGCATCGCACCCAGGATTCGACGGGAATATTCAGCGGATTACTACGCGGCCGAGGTGATCGATCCGGACGGATACTCATTTGAAGTCGTCCACCGGAATCAGTAGGGAGGAATTCCGCAGTCTCCCCGCGCGAAGGGTCAAGCCCGCGTCTGTCTTCGCCAGGCAGCGGGCGAGGAGCCAACCTGGCGCTGAAACTGGCGCGTAAGATGGCTCTGGTCCGCGAAGCCGCAGCAGGCAGCAACCTCACTCAGCGGCATTGCGCCTTCGTAAATCAGGCGCTGGGCGCGTGCGATCCGCCTCGTCAACACCCAGCGATGCGGCGATGTGCCGAGCGAGGCACGGAATCCGCGGGTGAGCGAGCTGACGGAGGCAGCGCAGGCAGACGCAATCTGGGTGAGGCCGAAATCGCTGCCCAGGTTGGCTTCCATAAACTCCAATGCGTGCCGTAGCTGACGAGCGGTAAGTCCATATTGTTTCCGCAATGGTTCTTTGCGGAAGTTGCCGTAGGTCGCACCAATATGGTCGCGCACGGCTAGAAACAGGGATTCGAGATAGAGAGTATCAATCTCCCGCGGCCTTTCGAGGGCCGGAAGCATGGCCTGCATCAGATGCAGCATGACGTCGTCGTAGCACACCTCGCGCACGTCGTAGCGCAGGCTGCAAAAGCTGCCGCCCCGCTCCGCGGCATAATCCTGCAAAGAGCGCAGCGGCAGGAAGACGTGCAGGGTGTCGAAGGGATCGCGGATATCCGCGATCCATGATTTCCGAAGGTCGTATAAGGCCAGGACGCCGGGCCGGGATGCGGGTTTGCGCATATGGCGGCCGTCGCAAAAGACGTGAATCGGCTGGAATGGGCGCAACTCCACGGACACCATTACCTGATCGGCCAGCGGCGTTGGTTCCAGAAGACCGAGGTTGGGCGCGTCATGCCGCGAGCGGGCAAAAAAGACCGGCCGCTTCGCGCCGCGCTCGACGGCGCGGAGTTGTTGTATCTCGGGGCGCTGCTCACTCACAAAGCCGGGAACATCAAATGAAGTGGGACTGCTGTTGGGAACGCTCAAGGCGGCTCACCTCCGCAAAGGGGCGTTGCCTGGATCATATAGACCGCTGCATCCGCCGCGCAACCAGACCGGCAGGCAGACAGCCTGCGGCCGTTGATTCAAATCTTCCAAGCGTGCCCGGAATCTGCAATACCAAGAGAGAGCAATCCCGTATTCCTTGTGATAGCGGGTGACGCAGGGTAGTTTTTTCGCGTTCCGGGGGGATGGAATCCGAAAAGCCTTGCGATCACCCCAAGTTGACCCAGCCCAGGGAAAGAGAGGTTTGCAATGAAACAGATTCTGGTTGTGGAATCGAGTCCGCGTGGGAGTGAATCGGCCAGCCGCCAACTGACGGCGAATTTGAGAGATCGTCTCCAGGCCAAGTTTCCCGATGCGAAGTTTGTGGAGCGCGATCTGGCCGCCGCGGCGTTGCCGCATCTGGATGCGCGGATGGTGAAAGCGATTTCCACGAAAGATCCCGGGGAGGCTGCTTCCTTGAAGGAAGTGCTGTCTCTCTCGGACCATCTGACGGATGAGTTGCTGGCATCCGACTTGCTGGTGATCGCTTCTCCCATGTGGAATTTCGGAATGCCTTCTTCGCTGAAAGCCTGGATCGATCATGTTGTCCGGGCAGGGAGGACATTTCAATACGCGGGCGCGGGAGTGGAGGGGCTGGCGCGGGGGAAGAAGGCGATTCTGGTGCTTTCCTCCGGCGGCATCTTCACGGAGGGACCGTGGAAGCAGTGGGATAGCGTGGAACCTTATCTCCGCCAGATTCTCGGGTTCATTGGAATCACCGATGTGCAAACGGTGAGGGCGCAGGGAATGAACATCCCGGCGCTCGCCCCCCAGGCCATTCCCAGCGGGCAGGCAGCAATCGAAGCGCTTGTTCTCTGAAACGCGCAGTTTAAAATCTCTCCATGCACATCGGCGTCATCAGCGACACGCATGGCTTGCTGCGTCCCGAAGCGGTAGAGGCTCTCAAGGGGAGCAAGCTCATTCTTCATGCCGGAGACGTTGGCTCCTGGGAGGTGCTGCGTGACCTGCGCCGCGTGGCGCCGGTGGTGGCCGTGCGCGGCAACGTGGACACCGCCGACTGGGCGCGGTGGCTCAAGCCAGTCGAGGTCGCCGAGTTCTCCGGGCTCTCCTTTTACATTCTGCACAAGCTGTCCGAGCTGGACCTGAAGCCCGAAGCAGCGGATATGGCGGCCGTGCTCTATGGACACTCGCATAGGCCGTCGATTGAGTGGCACAACGGCGTGCTGCGCTTCAATCCCGGATCGGCCGGGCCGCGGCGCTTCGATCTGCCGGTGACGGTGGGGCGCATTCGGATCGTGAAGGGCGAGTTAAAGCCCGAGATCATCACTCTGTTTGAGTAAGAATATTTCCGAAGCGATTTTGCAAAGCGGCGGGGCAATGCGGAAGGGAAGAGTTACGCGTGACAAGGCTGCGCCGCGCAATCCTTACAGGCGGAAGGTTTAGCGGGTACGCCCCGCGGCCGGGCGCGTGGTGGACGCGCCCAGCTTGCGCAGGCGTTCACGGGCCTGAGTGGCCTCGATGGAACGGGGATAGCGCTGAATGAGCGCGTTGAGTTCGTGGATGCCGGCGTCCTTGCGGCCCAGCTCCAGCAGCGAATAGCCCTTCTTGAGTTGCGCGGCAGCCGTCTTGTTGCCGCCGGGGAACTGCTCGAGCACGCGGTCGTAATCCTTTACGGCGGCGTCGAAGTTGCCGGCGCGATATTCCATGTCGGCGATGTAGTACTGCGAATTACCGGCCAGGTCGGTGTTGGGATAGTACTTCAGATAATCCTGAAACTGCGCCTGCGCCAAGTCATAGCGCGCGGCGTTGTAATCGCGCAGCGCATTGTTGTACAGCATGTCGGCGGGAGGAGCCTGCACGGCGGCGGCGCCCGCGGGCGGCTGTGCCGTGGCGGGAGCAGAGCCACCCGGCGCGGGCTGCACAATGTTCTGCTGCTGCGTCTGCATATCTTCAAGCTGCTTACTGGCCTTGGCCAGGCGCGCCTTCAACTCGTCAATGGAATCGTTGAGCGTCTGAATCTGACCGGAGACCTGATCGATCTTCGCTTGGGTGTCACCACTCTGCTGCTGCAGAGTGCGTTGCAAGGTCTGCACCGAGTCAGACATTTTGTTCACGTTGTCCGAACTCTTTTCCACCAGGCTGCGCATAATGCCCATGCGCTCATCGAACGACTGCTGCATGTGATCCATGCGGTCGCTTAAATCCTGCACCTGGGTTTGCAACTGAACGATTTCCTTGGATACGGCGAAGGCTGGAGTGAGCGGCGCGCCCACCAACACGGCCAAAACGACAAGGGCGGTGGTTCTCTTCAAAATCATGTTCCTCTCCGGGCAGCGACCACCTCGGATAATTCCGGGCAACACAATATTAATACAACCGACTTAGAATGTATTGCAAGTGACTGTGAAAAATAGCGGGGCGCCACGCGACGCCCCGCTCGATTGACTATTTTACGGGCCTACTGCTGGCCGTAAACGAAGTGGTCGCGGCGGTTCTGCTGCCAGCAATCCTCGTTGCTCTCGGTGCAGAACGGCTTTTCCTTGCCGAAGCTGACGACCTTGACCTGGCTGGCAGGAACGCCGGCGTTGATCAGGGCAGTGCGGGCGGCGTTGGCGCGGTTGTCGCCCAGGGCCAGGTTGTATTCCGTGGAACCGCGCTCGTCGCAGTGGCCTTCGATGGTGAACTTAATCGACGGATGCTCCTTGAAGAAGGCAGCGTTTTCGTTCACCGCGGTGGCGTCGCCGGTGCGCAGGTCATAGCGGTCGTAGTCGAAGTAGATGTCCTTCACGCTGCGCGCGAAGAGCTCGGCATCGGACTCGGTCGCAACCGGAGGAGCCGGCGGCGGAGGAGGTTCAACCACGGTGAGGCGGGCAGTGGCTTCGGCCGAGCCGCCCGGGCCGGTGGCGGTCAGGTGATAGGTGGTGGAATCGGCGGGCGAAACCGACTGCGATCCGCTGGCGGACACGGTGCCGATCTCATCGATCTTCACGCTGGTGGCGTCGGAGGTGGTCCAGGCGAGCGAGGCAGAACCGCCGCGGGTCAAGCTGGACGGGCTCACGGTCAAGGTCGCCTTGGGCTGCGGCGGCGGCGGAGCGGTTGGCGGAACCGGGGGCGCCACCTTCTTTTTGCATCCACCCACCACGGCCACAGCCGCGAGGGTGAGAACCATTAATGTCCACCGAATCTTATGCTGTTTCAATTTGTCCTCCAATGCGAGCTGGCTCGCAGTTTGTCCGTGGCAAGCCTACCGCCGGACGGGATTGATACCAACACTACAGGATACTGCGGAATTGCAAAAAAGTACTGCGGCTATTTCCAACTCCAGTTCGGCTGGGTGTTGGAGCTGCCAAAAGTGAGCTGCGTTTGCTGCGAACCGTCGGCCAGCATCGTCCATATCTGCTCGCCTCCGCCGCGCGTGGATTGATAGACGATGTGGCGTCCGTCGGGCGACCAGGACGGGGAGTCGTTGTGGCCTCCGTCATGGGTGAGCTGAATCCAATGTTTGCTGACCACGTCCATGATGTAAATATCTGAATTTCCGGGGGCTCCCGGGCCGTAGTGGCGAATCCAGGCGAAGGCCAGATACTGGCCGTTGGGCGACCACGCAGGCGACACGGCGTAGCCGTTATCCACTAGCTTTTGCACGTTGCCGCCGTCGGAATCCATCATATAAATCCGGGGCAGTCCGCTGCGTCCGCTGACCCAGGCAATTTGCGAATTGGTACGCGGATTCCAAACTGGGGATACATCCGGACCGTGCACCTGCGTCAGGCGCTTGAGGTTGCCGCCGTTGGCGTCACAGACGTAAATCTCGGGGTCGCCGGAGCGCGAAGAGGAGAACGCCAGGTGTGCGCCGTCGGAGCTCCAGGCGGGCGACAGGTTGGTGCCGCCGAAGGCAGGGAAGTTCAACATGCGGCCCAGTTCCAGCGAATACACCGAGATGTTCGGTCCGCCCTTGTAAAACGAGCTGAAAGCGACGCGGGAGTTGTCGGGCGAGACGCGCGGCGACAGAGAGATGGAGCCAAGATGGGTGATGGGGTGCTGCGCGGCACCGTCATAATCCATGGCCCAGACTTCCTTGTGGCCGCTGCGGGTGCTGATGAAGAAGATCTTGGATTCGGCGATGCCGTTGATGCCGCCGCCGAGGCGGAAGATGATCTCATCGGCGAATTTGTGGGCGATGAGGCGGGCGTTGCCGTCGATGGCCTGCTCGCGATACTGCTTGGCCAGCACCTGCGGATTCTGCGGGCTCTTGGTATCGAACAACCAGCCCTGCACCTGCATGGTGCCGTTGCTTACGCCGAGGTTGCCGAAGGCCACCATGGAGGCCTTGACCGGAGTGGCCGACCAGGCGTCGAGTTTGATGTCCTGCGGGGCGGCGAAGTTGCCCATGGGATAGAAGCTGCGCGAAGCCACGTCGAAGATGCCGGCGGCGGAAAGATCGTTGAACAGAACTTCGTTGAAGGTTTTGTTCAGCGGCGCTACCGACGCGTCCTGCGTGGCGGTAGCGAAGTCGGGAACCGCAATGCGGATGCGTTCGCCGCCGACGCCGATGCCCGTGCGTATCTGATCCTGCCCCACCATGGACGCCGCCAGCAACAACAGCACCGGCAACAAAACTGCCAAGCGTTTCATTCGCTCTCCCCTATTCGAATAACCTGGCGCCGCGGCGCCGTTCCATTTTATTTACCGCTTTACCGCCGGGCGGGCAATGCGCCCGGATCAGCGGCGGTAATCGAACCAGAACTCCACGGAAACGTAGCTGCCGTTGTAACCCTGCGGCAGCGGACCGAAGGTATCAATGCGCTGCACGGCGCGCACGGCGCTGTAATCCAGAGACGGCACGCCCGACGACTGCTCGACGCGCACGTTCTTCGGATGGCCGTCGTGCGTGATGTCAAAGGTCAGATACACGCGGCGCGCGGTGCTGACGCCGGGGTTGACCTCACTCAGCCAGGCCTCGTGAACCTTGCGGGCCACCACGTCGGTGTACCAGCCGAAGCGGCTGCCAAAGCCTCCGGTGCCGCCCTCGCCAAACTTCATACCGCCGGTTGTGTTGCCGCTCTGGAACATGGTGAACGGGCCGGAGACGGGGCCACCGGCGCCGAAGGGAACCGTGTTGTCCTGCTTCGGAATATCATGCGGCTTTACATTGGATGCCGATAGCGTGCGCTGCGCCGGCTGCGGCTTAACGTTGGGCTGCGGCTGCGCCGCCGTTGGCGGCTGCTTCTGCTGCTGCTTGGGCGGCTTGGCGTTGCGGTCGGGAATGGCAATGGCCTTCTCATCCTCGACCGGCTTTTCCTTGGGCGCGGGCTGCGATACCGACAAACCCTTGCTCTCATCGGCCAGCACCTGGTTGGGATTGGCATGAGGATTCGGCGGCAGCGGAATGCCGCTCACCAGGTTGGCGCTCATGGCCTCACCGGGATTGCCACCGTTGCCGTTGTTGCCCCAGTCTTCACCATGATGGTTGAAGATCACCGGGCCGAAGATCAGCAATGCCACGAGCGCCGCGTGCAGCGCCGTGGAGGTGATCAGCCCCGGTCCCAGGGCCTCTTTCTGCTCGTAAATGTCAACGTCGAGAGGCATTCGTCTTCGATTCAAGCGGCTGCGTCACAATGCTTACGTTGGTGATGCCGGTCTGCTTCACGGCGTCCATGACCGTGGCAAAGGCGCCGAAGGGCACGTTTTCGTCGGAGCGGATGAACACGCTCTGTCCCTGCGGATCGCGGATCTTCTGTTGCAAACGGCCGCCAATTTCGTTGATGTTGACCGGTTCGTTGCCCAGGAAAACCTTCTGGTCCTTGTCGATGGTGATCACCAGACGCTCTTCGGTGATCTCCTTGACGGTTTTTGTTTTCGGCACCGTCACCTCGATGCCCGATTGCAGCACCGGCGCGGTCACCATGAACATCACCAGCAGCACCAGCACCACGTCCACGAAGGGAGTGATGTTGATCTCCGACAGGGAACTCTGGGTGCGTCCCTTATTGTTTGTAAACGCCACCGAAGCCTCCTAGCGCGGCTCGTTGCCGATGCGGTCGATGATGTTGAGCAGCTCGAGGCTGAAGTCATCCATGCGCGACGCAAACTCACGGATGCGCTGCAGGAAGTAGTTGTAGGCCACGACGGCGGGCACGGCGGCAAACAGGCCGGCGGCAGTGGTGATCAAGGCTTCGCTGATGCCGGGAGCCACGGCGCGCAGAGTGGCAGCGCCGGCGTCGCCGAGGCCGTGAAAGGCGTCGATGATGCCCCACACGGTGCCGAAGAGGCCGACGAAGGGCGCGATGGAGCCGGTGGTGGCCAGCCAGGTCAGGCGATTCTCCAGCCGCGACAGCTCCTCGCTGGAGGCAATCTGGGTGGCGCGCTGCACGTTGGTGGTGCGCGGCGTGTTGCCGCAGCGCTTCAACTCCTCGATGGCGCCCTCCAGCACGGCCACCAGCGGCGACGGGCGGAACTGCTCGGCGATGGCCGTCAATTCCTGCAGGCGGCTGGCCCGGCGGAAGACCTTGATGAAGCGCGAACTCTGCTGCGAGGCGCGCTTGAACAGGCCATATTTCTGGAGGATGATCGCCCAGGAGACGAGACTGAGGACGAGCAGAATGAGCAGGACGGTCTTGGCGACCAGGCCGGTATTGGACACCATGTCCACGACCTCGCCGCCGATGGCAACTGCAAGTAAATTGATGGTGAGCATCCTTTTTCCGCGGCGCGCGCCGCAATCCATTCTCCGGCGCTACACCGATTCAGTCTTTCATTATAGACAGACCGTGGCGGCTTTTCCCTGACGGAACCCCGCTGGATAACCCATCCCCCAAGCCGCGATAGAAGAAGATTCCAATGTGCCACAGGCCGGGACGGCCGCGGCGCAAAGGGCTGCCGCGCGCGATCCCTTCTTTTGCCGGTGTACACTGACGGGTTCGGATTATCTCAACTTCGGGGCTTGCCAATGAAATCCTGCCGCCGCTTTCTAGTTCCTCTCGTGTTGATCGCATCGCTTGCGGGCCTTGCCCAGACCACCGCTCCGGCCAAGCCCGCGGCGGCGGCGGAAAAGCCTCTGACGGCCTTGCCCTACACACCGAGCCTCGACCTTAACTCGATGGACACCACGGCCGATCCCTGCGCGGACTTTTACCAGTTCACCTGCGGCGGCTGGATGAAGCACAATCCCATCCCCGGCGACCAGGCCAACTGGAGCGTCTATGGCAAGCTGGCCAATGATAATTACCAGTTCCTGTGGGGCATTCTCGACGACCTGAGCAAGAGCACGGGCAAACGCACGCCGGTGCAAAAGCAGCTTGGAGATTTCTTCGGCTCCTGCATGGACGAGCCGCGCATCGAGGCCCTGGGGGCCAAGCCTCTGGAACCGGAGTTGAAGGCCATTGCCCGCATCCGGAGCGCCAAGGAGCTGCTGCCCTACCTGGCGGCGCGCAATCGAGAGAGCTACTACTACGGCGGTCCCTTATTCACCGTCGGCTCGGCGCAGGATTTCGGCGACGCATCGTCGGTGATTGCCAGCCTGGAGGCCGGCGGACTGGGCTTGCCCGACCGCGATTACTACTTCAAGACCGATGCCAAAAGCGTGGAGACGCGCGCGAAGTACGCAGAGCACGTAGCCAACATGCTGGTGCTGATTGGTGAGAAGCCCGAACAGGCCAAGGCCGCCGCCGCCGCCGTGCTTAAGCTGGAAACCGGGCTGGCGGGCAAGACGCTGACGCTGGTGGAGAAGCGCGAGCCGCACAACCTGTATCACAAGATGACGCCCGCCGAGTTGAAGGCCCTGGTGCCGGCCTTCGACTGGGACGATTACTTCAAGCAGGACAACTTCCCGGCCTTCACGGCGGTCAACGTGGATCAGCCTGAGTTTTTCAAGCTGGTGAACTCTCTGCTTGAGAAGGAAGACATTGCCATCTGGCGCGCGTATCTGCGCTGGAACCTGGTGCGGGCGCGCTCGCCGTACCTTTCGCGCGCCTTCGTCGATGAGGACTTCGCCTTCTATCGCAAGTATCTGCGCGGCACCAGCGAGCTGGCTCCGCGCTGGAAGCGCTGCGTGCAGTACGCCGACCACAATCTGGGCGACGCGTTGGGCCAGGAGTTTGTGCGCCGCACCTTCACGGGCAAGACGAAGGAAGACACGGTGCGCATGACCCAACGGATTGAAGGTGTCATGGAGCAGGAGATCAAAGGGCTGGACTGGATGAGCCCGGAGACCAAGGAACAGGCGCTCATCAAGCTGCACGGCATCCGCAACAAGGTGGGCTATCCCGACAAGTGGCGCGACTACTCTTCGGTGAACGTCGCGGGAAAAGATTTTGCGGGCAACGTAGTACGCCTGCGGCGGTTTGAGACCAACCGGCAGATCCAGAAGATCGGCAAGCCGCTGGATCGCAACGAGTGGATGATGTCGGCGCCGACGGTGAACGCCTACTACGATCCGCAGATGAACGACATCAACTTCCCGGCCGGAGTCCTGCAGCCGCCACTCTACGATCCCAAAATGGACGACGCGCCGAACTACGGCAACACCGGCTCGACCATTGGCCACGAGCTGACCCACGGCTTTGACGACGAAGGACGCCAGTTCGACGCCAACGGAAATTTGAAGGATTGGTGGAGCGACGCCGACGCCAAAAAATTTGAGGAGAAGATCAACTGCGTGCGCGACCAGTTTGCCACCTACACCGTGGTGGACGACATCAAGATCAACAGCAAGCTGACCAGCGGCGAGGACGTGGCCGACCTGGGAGGCACCTTGCTGGCCTACATCGCATGGAAAGAGGCGACGAAGGATCTGAATCTTGCGCCGCGCGACGGCTACACGCCGGACCAGCGCTTCTTCATCGGCTTTGCCCAGTGGGCCTGCGAAAACGTGCGCCCCGAGGCCTCGCGGCTGCAGGCGCTGACCAATCCGCACTCGCCCGGCAAGTATCGCATCAACGGCATCGTCGCCGACCTGCCGGAGTTCCAGAAGGCGTTTGGCTGCAAGGCAGGCCAGCCCATGGTCAGTCCCAAGGCCTGCCGGGTCTGGTAGAGAAGTAGAACGAGAGTGTGCCCCAGGTTTGTGCCCCAGGTTCACCGCTGGTTTTTAGCGGTTAACCTGGGTTTTTCATTTCCCACATTTTCTGATTCCCAGGTTAGCCCCGCTTCGCGGGTCGAACCTGGGGCACAAACCTGGGTACAAATCTCAAATACAAAACCTGACACCGGCAGGCGGAATTCTTCCCGTCTGGTGCCGATCTGGGTGCGCGTCACTGGGGCTGGTGATTTGCGTCATGGCGCGCCCGCCCGCGTGGAGATTTAATCCTTCCCCGGACTCAGGGGACTTGTTCCCCTGAAGTGAAGGCCTCCGGGCCACCTTTACCCCAGCGGTATGGCGGTAATGGCTCGCGGCCGGGCGCGGCCACGTTCGCCGTGCCCGGTGCTGCCACATCCCCTCCTCTTCGTGCGAAAGGGCCCGCGCCGGAGCCCTTCTATTTCCAGCAACAAGGAACGAAAACTGGAGGCATTCATGCCAACCGAAATCAACGTCGCGCCCGCTGGAACCAAGGTTCCGGCCGGCTACATCGAAGAAGTCCTCGCCCAGGTGAAGGCCAAGAATCCGGCCGAACCGGAATTCCATCAGGCGGTGCAGGAGGTTCTGGAGTCCCTGCGTCCGGTGCTTGATCGACATCCCGAGTTCCGCGCGGCCCGCATCCTGGAGCGCATGGTGGAGCCCGAGCGCGTCCTTATGTTCCGCGTGCCATGGTTTGACGACCACGGCAACATGCAGATCAACCGCGGTTTCCGTATTCAGATGAACAGCGCCATTGGCCCCTACAAGGGCGGCCTGCGCTTCCATCCGTCGGTGAACCTCGGCATCCTGAAATTCCTGGCCTTCGAGCAGGTCTTCAAGAACTCGCTGACCACCCTGCCCATGGGCGGCGGCAAGGGTGGATCGGACTTCGATCCCAAGGGCAAGAGCGATCACGAAGTGATGCGCTTCTGCCAGAGCTTTATGACCGAGCTGGCGCGCCACATCGGTCCCGACACGGACGTTCCGGCGGGCGACATTGGCGTGGGCGGCCGCGAAATCGGCTACCTCTTCGGCCAGTACAAGCGCATCCGCAACGAGTTCACCGGCGTGCTGACCGGCAAAGGATTGAACTGGGGCGGCTCGCTGATTCGTCCCGAGGCCACCGGCTACGGCTGCGTGTACTTTGCGCAGGAGATGCTGAAGACGCGCAAGGATTCGCTCGAGGGCAAGGTGTGCCTGGTGAGCGGCTCGGGCAACGTGGCGCAGTACACGGTGGAGAAGTTGCTTGACCTGGGTGCCAAGCCGGTCACGCTCTCCGACTCGAATGGCGTCATCTACGATCCCGACGGCATCGACCGCGAGAAGCTGGCCTGGGTGATGGAGTTGAAGAACGTGCGCCGCGGCCGCATGTCCGAGTACGCGCAGCAGTTCAAGAAAGCCATCTTCGTGCCCACCGACATGCAGATGGACCACAACCCTCTGTGGGCGATGAAGGGCGATTGCGCCTTCCCCAGCGCCACGCAGAACGAAATCAACCTGAAGGACGCCGAGAACCTGATCAAGAACGGATGCAAGGTGGTCTCCGAAGGGGCGAACATGCCCAGCACGCTGCCCGCCACGCGCCTGTTCCTGGAAAACGGCATTCTGTACGGTCCGGCCAAGGCAGCCAACTGCGGCGGCGTGGCCACCAGCGGCCTGGAGATGGCGCAGAACAGCCAGCGCATGAGCTGGACTCGCGAAGAAGTGGACCACAAGCTGCACAACATCATGGTGGAAGTGCATCGCAACTGTTTTGAGACGGCAGCCAAGTACGGCGCGCCGGGCAACCTGGTGAGCGGCGGCAACATTGCCGGCTTCCTGAAGGTGGCCAACGCCATGATGGATCAGGGACTGGTGTAGGGTTCATTCTCCTGGGCAGACAGTACGGACGAACCTGTCCGGTGGCGCTGCCGCCAGGGGATGCCGGCAGGGAAGAGCAGAACAGGGAGAACCAGCCCGGCTCTTCTCCGCCGGAACATAAAAAGTAAAGGGCACGCCGCGCGGCGTGCCCATTGTCATGCAGTGGTACTACAGTTGAGTTACTGAGGAGTGGTTGAGGCCTGAGACGCGGCCTGCTCCTCGGCGTCGGCGGCCTTCTGCTCCTGCGTCAGCTCGTTCTTTACTTCGTCGGCCGGAGGCGCGGGCGGAGCGATCGTTGCCAGAGGCGAGTCGGTGGGAGCGGCCTGCGCGTCTTTCGGCGCCGCGGGCAATCCTGCCGTACCCTGCTTCTTTTGCAGCTCGTCCATGCCGCGGTCGATGATCTCGCGCATGTGGTTCTGCATCTCCTGCAGTTCCTCAAGCGTTACCGAGACGGTCGCACCCTTGCCGCATTCGCGTCCGCCCTTGCTGGCCAGCACGACGACGTTGATGTCGGTTGCACCGGCGTCGTTCTGCCCGAGCTGCACGGCATCGCCATCGCTCAGCGTGCATTCGGTGCCGTTGGAATCGACCAGGTCCAGGTACTGTCCGGCGACGAAGACGTGCGCCACGCCGTCGGTCAACATGCGCTGGATGCTGCTGGAAGCGTCATCCGGCGAGCCCTGCTGCACCTGCGTGGACTCGGCGTTTTCCAGGGCAACTTGCCGCTTCACTTCTTCGGCAATCAGCTCCTTGGTCTCCGGCGTCAGCGCAGTGGCGTTCTGCTGTGCTTCTTCCGGAGGTATGTTCAGCACCTTGCTGTTGTCGGCCTGCTGCTCGGCATAGGCTGCCTGCAAGGATTCGGCAATCAGGTAGTCCGTAAGCCAGTAGGCAGGAGCGGCATACACCGGATAGGGCCGGAAGTACGGTCCGTAATAGGCGTACCAGCCCGCGCCGCCCCATCCCCAACCGAAGCTGACCGGAGCTGCCCACGGGTAGTAGGCCCAGCTATAAAACGCGGGACGGTAGTAGCGGCCCGGGAAGTAAGGGTTGATGTACGCGCCGCGCCAGGCATAGCGTCCGTACACGCGGTTATAGGTGACGCCGCCGCGCACATACACGCGCGAGGCAAACTCGTGTCCGCGGTAGGTGTAGGGGCGCTGCACGTAGCCAAAGCCCGGCCGCGTAACCACCACCCGCGAGTGGTCGGGGCGCTCGGCCACTACCATGCGCGAGCCGTTCAGTCCGCGTTGCACCGTAATTCCCGTGCGCTCGTTGTGCACCATGGCCACATGGCCGTCGGCGCGGCGCATTACGTTGGCGCCGGACGGGGTGCGTCCCACGGAAGCCCCTTTGGGCATGGCCTGTCCGCGGCTGGCTCCGCTGTTGAAGCGGCCCGCCTGCGCGCCGCCGCCCATGGCCGGTCCACTGGAACGGCCCGCCTGCGCGCCGCCACCCATGGCCGGGCCGCCGGGATGACCCGCCTGAGCCGGTCCACCGGCGTGCTGGCCGTTGCTTGCCGCACGGGCAGGCGCCATTATCTTGTGGGGGGAAGACTTCTTTTCCTGCTTATGTTCGTCGGCCAGCGCCGCCGTGCTCAATCCCAGGAGGAGCAGAGCGCAAATCCCAATGCGGCTGGTGTTGCGCAGAATGGTGCTCTCCAATAAACCCATGAGTGTGTTCCTTTCTCTCCCTTGCTTTGCTGTCCATTATTACGCGTGCGAGGCACTCTTCGTGTGCGAATTCCCATTGCGGCCGGCCGCGAGATGAATCCCCGGCGGCGGCCCGCGCATGAGTTGCCGTTCGCAATCGCCAATCTGGCCCACACAGTGCCTGCCGCGCTGCCGGAGCCAAACGGATATCCGCATGAACCCGTTTGGGAGTGATTTGTTGCGCCAGCCGCTACCGCAAAAATAGGCACGAAGGTGGTCAGATGGTCACCCGAGAACGTGAGCACGGTCACTGCGGGGATATTCCCCGAAGAGTATTTATTTTCAGGATGATGGTTTCGGTCTGCCGGGCTCCCTCACGCGGAAGCGTATTTGGACGCCGCGAGTGCGGGTCGGAGACCAGTTGTGCATCGGGAAGGAGGTTCTCGATGAACCACCGTATTAGTGTAGTTTTTCTGATTCTTCTTTTCTGTATTCCACTAGCATCTCAAACCGGAACCAAGAAAAAGCGGCCTCTGCCGTACGATTACGGCCGCGTCGTCATCAGCAACTACAGCGAAAGCTCCGGCCAGCCGCCGGTCGTCTTTCAGCATTGGATTCACCGCTCCATGTTCACCTGCCGCGTTTGCCACGTGGACATTGGTTTTGGCATGAAGGCCAACTCTACCAACATCCGCGCGGTTGACGTTCAGCGCGGCTTTTACTGCGGTGCCTGCCACAACGGACACACCGAGGTGAACGGCAAGAAAGTCTTCGCCGCCTGCACCGCCAAGCCCAGCTTCGACGAGCAGAAGCGCTGCGAGCGCTGCCACTCCATGGGACGCAAGGTGCAGAGCGATTTCGACTTTTTCACCTTTAGCGCGCCGCTGCCGAAAGAACGCTTCGGCAATGGCATCGATTGGGAGAAGTCTGAGGAAATGGGACTCATCAAGCCCGCCAAGGTGCTTGAAGGCTTCACCATTCCCAAGAACCAGTTGGTGGTGCAGAAGGATTTCGACCTGAATCCCAAGGTCGAGGGCATGCCGGACATCATCTTCTCGCATAAAAAGCACACCGTCTGGAACGGCTGCGAACTTTGCCACCCCGACATCTTCATGGGCGTTAAGAAGGGCAACAGCCACTACACGATGGTGGACATCTCCGAGGGCAAGTCCTGCGGAGCCTGTCATGTCAACGTGGCCTTCCCGCTCACGGACTGCCAGCGTTGCCACAGCAAGCCCGTAGGAGAAAACTGACGGGAGGGCGCCATGAACGCACGCCTTTTGCGGCAACTTGCCGTCTTCGCACTCTTCTGCGCCGGGCTATGCGCCCCCGCGGCCCATGCCCAAACCACTCCGGGCACGCACGCCGCGGCGGCCGCTGCCTGGCGCAAGGAGTTCGACGATGTCTGTTCGCGCACCGAGCAGGCCATGAGCTTCTCGATCGAGCAGCTCACCGTGCTGGTCGAGCGCTGCGATGCTCTACAACCCAGGATCGACCGGCTGGAGGAGACGCAACGCAAGGTCTATTCCGTCCGCTTGCACCAATGCCGAGGCCTGTATGCCTACGTACTGGAATCGAAGAAGAATGAGAAGCAGGAAGGGAAGAACTAAAGGTTCCATCGGCGCGCTGCTGGTGATCCTTATCGCCCTCTCCGGCACGGTGCTGGCGCAGGAGATTCTGCTGCCTCCGCCACCGCCGCCGGCCAGGGACTACGGCAAGGTGGTGCTGCACGCGCAGGCCGCGCATTCGCCCGGCGACGTGGTGTTTGACCATTGGCTGCACCGCTCGCACTTTACCTGCCGCGTGTGCCACGTGGACATCGGCTTTGCCATGCAGGCCGGAGAGACGGGCATTACCGCCGAGAGCAATCGCCAGGGCTTCCACTGCGGCACCTGCCACAACGGCCAGCGTCTCTTCAACGGCAAGCCCATTTTTGCCGCCTGCAACGACGGGCCGACGAACTCTACCTGCGACCGCTGCCATTCCGTGGGCAAGCCCGGCGCGCGCAAGTACAACTATGAGTCCTACACGTCCCGCTATCCGCGCCTTACCTACGGCATCAACTGGCAGTTGGCCGAGGAGCGCGGCATCATCAAACCCGTGGACACGCTGGAAGGAATGGCGCAGGCTCCGAAAAAGCTGGCGCCGCGCGAAGATTTTTCCATCAAGGCCAATCTGGATTGGGTGCATCCCGTGTACTTCTCGCATGAAAAGCACACGGTCTGGAACGGCTGCGAACTCTGCCATCCCGACATTTTCCCCACCGTCAAGCGGTCGGCGGCACACTACACGATGTTCTCCAACCTGGAGGGCCGTCATTGTGGCGCCTGCCATAACCAGGTGGCCTTCCCGCTCAACAACTGTTCCATGTGCCATCCCCGGGCTCCGGAATGGGCGAGCAAGTGACATCATCTTCTGAGTCTCACCCTTGGGGCTGGCTACGGCCGCCCCCCTTTTTCGCGCACTTTTCGTGGCGCAACTCCGCGGCGGAAGGTACTATGTTCGCGGAATCCCGCGGCACTCGCCATGTCCTCCTTGGAACGCTCGCTCTTCGCCGATCCTGAACGCCTTTTCGAGGGCTTCGAAAACCTGATGCCCTTCCGGGTGCAGGACATTCTGCTGGTCAGCAGCCTGTACGACTCGTTCATCCTGCGCGAGGACGGACGGCTCAACGAGATACTCATCTCGCAGTCGCTCGAACTCCACTTGCAGCACACGCCGGAGATCACCCACGTCTCCAGCGGCGCGGAGGCCCTGGAACTGGCGCGCACGCAGCCGCGCTACAACCTCATTGTGTCCAACGCGCGCGTCAATGACATGGATTGCCAGGAACTGGCGGCCTCGGTGCGCGAGTCCGGCCTGGACATTCCGGTGGTAGTGCTGGCCTTCGATGCGCAGGAGGCGCAGGCGCTGGCCGATCGCGGTCCGCTGGAAGGCATTGAGCAGGTCTTCCTCTGGCAGGGCAATCCGCGGCTGCTGCTCTCCATCGTCAAGTACGTAGAGGACAAGCGCAACGTGGAGCACGACTCGCTCAAAATGGGCGTGCCCGTGGTGCTGCTGGTGGAAGACGAGGTGCGCTACTACTCGGCGCTGATCTCGGAGATTTACATTGCGCTGATCACCCAGTCACGGCGGGTGTTAAGCGAGGGCTACAACCTGGCGCACAAGCTGGTGCGCATGCGGGCCCGTCCGAAGATTCTGCTGGCCACGCAGTATGAGCAGGCGGTGGCGATCGTCGAGCGCTATCGCGAAGTGCTTTTCGGCGTGGTCTCGGACGTGGAGTTTCCCCGCGCGCGGCACCTTGATCCCGCCGCGGGCTTCGAACTGGCGCACCTCATCCGCCGCACGATTCCCGATATTCCCGTGGTTCTGCAATCGAGCGATGCCGGTTTCCAGGCGCGCGCACACGCCGAGGGCTTCGCCTTTCTGCGCAAAAGCTCGGACACCTTGCTGGCCGATCTGCGCAAGCTGCTCACGCAGGAGTTTGCCTTCGGCGACTTCATCTTCCGCCTGAAGAACGGAGCCGAGGTTGGGAGGGCCGCCGACCTGGATGACATGGAGACACAGCTCCGCCACATTCCAGCCGAGTCGCTGATCTTCCACGGCGAGCGCAACGACATCTCGCACTGGCTGATTGCGCGCACCGAACTGGCTCTGGCCGAGAAGCTGCGCCCGCGGCGCGTGGTGGATTTTCAGGACGCCGAGGCCCTGCGCGCAAACTGCCTGGAGGCCATCCGCGACTATCGCCGCCAGCAGAAGGAAGTGCTGGTCGGCGACTTTCAGCCCGAAGGCTTCCGCTCCTCGTCGGGATTTTTCCTGCGCTTCGGCGTGGGCTCTCTGGGAGGCAAGGCGCGCGGCCTGGCCTTTGTGCGCCACCTGCTGCACAAGGTTCGCACCGCCTCGCGCTGGCCCGGCGTGCGCATTGCGGTGCCGAACACGCTGGTCATTGCCACCGACCTCTTCGAGCAGTTTTTGACGGAGAACAACCTGGAGGCCTTCGCCATCCAGTGCCAGGATGAGGAAGAGCTGCTGCGGCGCTTCCTGGCGGCGCCGCTGCCGCGCCCTCTGCGCGCCGCGCTGGCCGACTTTCTGCGCACGGTGCGCGTGCCCCTGGCGGTGCGCTCGTCGAGCCTGCTGGAGGATTCGCAGTACCAGCCCTTCACCGGCGTCTATGACACGTTCATGCTGGCCAACTCCTCCCGCGAGCTGAACACGCGCGTGGAGGAGTTGAACGAGGCCGTCAAACGCGTTTATGCCTCCACGTATTCACGCCACGCCCGCGCCTACATTCGCGCCACGCCCTTCCGCCTGGAGGAGGAGAAGATGGCGGTGATGATTCAGGAGCTGGTGGGCAGCCCGCACGGCACGCGCTTTTATCCGGACTTCTCCGGCGTGGCGCGCTCGCGCAACTTCTATCCCATCGAGCCGATGCAATCGGGCGATGGCGTGGCGGCCGTGGCCCTGGGGCTGGGACGCACGGTGGTGGATGGCGGCAAGTCGCTCTCGTTCTGTCCGCGTTATCCGCGCCACATGATTCAGTTCTCGACGGTGGAAGACATTCTGCGCAATTCGCAGACGGAGTTTCTGGCGCTGGATCTCTCCGCCGCGGCGGCCGGCGGCGAGGAGCGCGGCGAGCACCTGCGCGAGCATCGCTTTCCGCTGCGCGACGCCGAAGCGGATGGCACCTTGCACTACGTGGCCTCCACGTATTCGCGCGACAACGACGCCATCTACGACGGACTCAGCCGCCCGGGAGCGCGCGTTGTCACCTTCGCGCCCATCCTGAAATACAACATCTTTCCGCTGCCGGAGATTCTCGAGTATTTGCAGAAGCTCGGCGCCGACGCCCTGGGCCGTCCGGTGGAGATCGAGTTCGCCGTGCGCATGGGTCAGAACGGCGCGCCCGCGGAGTTCGGCTTTCTGCAAATGCGTCCGCTGGTGTGCTCGCGCGAGGCCGAAGACCAGGCGGTGGAGTCCGTCGAAGCCGCCAGCATTCTTTGCCGCAGCGCCAACGTGCTGGGCAACGGACGCATTGAAGACATTCACGACCTCGTTGTGGTGGATTACGAGAGCTTTCACCGCGCCAACAGCGTCGCGGTGGCGGAAATTGTGGGGCGCTTCAACGCCCAGCTCGCGGCGGCGAACACGCCATACATTCTCATCGGCGTGGGCCGCTGGGGATCGAAAGACCCGTGGCTGGGCATTCCCGTGACGTGGGACCAGGTGAGCGGCGCGCGGGTGATTGTGGAGGCAGGCTTCCGCGACTTCCGCGTGACGCCGTCGCAGGGCAGCCACTTCTTCCAGAACCTGACGGCCTTCCGCATCGCCTACTTCACCATCAATCCCGATCTTGGCGAGGGGCTGGTGGACTGGCCATGGCTGGCGGCGCAGACGGCTCTGGAGCAGACGGGGCCGGTGCGGCACATCCGCACCGAAAGGCCGTTCACGGTGGCCATCAGCGGCGCGCGGGGCGTGGGCGTGGTACTGAAACCGAATGGAGAGAGCGCAGGCTGACGAGCCGTGCCGCTTAGAGAGACTCTGATCAAGCCGGAATCTGTCAGGGCATGGCTTCAGCCATGCCGCTAAACCGGCACCAATTTGTCGCGGCTTTAGCCACTGAGGAAAGGTTCGTCAAGAATCAAACAGCTTTCCCTCAGGGGCTGAAGCCCCTGTGTTTATGCGGCTTTTACGGCACGGATAAATCCGTGCCCTGACAAAACATCTTCCCCTCAAAATCTATCGGTGACCGGTTTGAATCCCGTAGAATAGCTCGCAAGGCTGACTTATTCAGAGCTTTCTTAGATCGGACCCTTCATGCGGTGGGCGAGGATCAGCAGGATGCGCAGGTAGTATCCGGCGGGGCAGGCGTGTACGGCGAAGGGCACCGTCCAGCAGCAGGTAGGCAATCCCAATACGAGCAGATACCAATAGCGCGGCCGCAGATGGGCATACAGCGCCCGCGGCGTGAGTGCCGCACCCGCGCGCTGCAAAGCCCGGAAGAGGCGGCACTGCGGGGCGAATCCGCCGAAGTAGAGCACCAGAGACGAAGCGGCCCAAAGGAAGATCCAGCGGCCGAAGTCGCGCCCCACGGCAAACAGCGGGGCAATGCACGCGAGTTGCAGCAACAGAATCGCCGCGAGCTGTGCTCGCGGCTCCGCGGAGCCGGTAGTTTCATCCGCAGTGCGATCCCGCAGCCAGGCCGTCATCAGGAACCATACGAGTCCAATCAGCGCGGCCCATGCCAGTGGAGCCCAGATGCCGTGCGAGAACTGGTGCAGGGATTCCGCACTGAGCGCGACGCCCTGCCGCGAACTCCATTGCAGGGAATCGATGGCCGCCTGGGGCTGAGTGGAACAGCAGTGGACGGGATCGGCGGTGCTCCACGCGGGAAGCAGGGAGGCGTCGATGGCGCGGGCCGCCGCGGCGTTGCCGTGGAAGTGCATTACGAACGCCATGGCGAGCAGAGCCGGCGCGAGCACCGCCAGCGCCCACCAAGAGATTCCGCGCGAAGGTTCCGTTGGCGCCTGCCAGCCAAGGGAAAGGAAGAGAGCGGGCACGGCAAGAAAGAAGAATGCCTCGTGGCTCAAGAGCAGCACGATGATTACGGCATTGAGCGCGAGCCAGCGCAGAGGCGCGTTCTTCCGCGCGTGCAGCAGCTTCAGACACAGGACGAGTCCCAGCACCAGCAAAGCATCCTTGCGGATGGCGTTGCCCGCATAAGCAGGCGCGCCAAGCAGAAGTCCGGAGAAGAGCAGCGGCAAGGGCATTCGTCCGCGCGCGGTGCGCACGAAGTGCGCTGCCAGCGCGGCAAAGAGCAGCAGGCTGACGGCAACCACCAGGAGATGAATGCCGAGGTGCGTGGCGCGTGCGGCGCGCAACAGAATTTCTCCGGGAAGCCCGCGCCGCACGAAGCCGCCCGAATAGTTGATGAGCCATTCCGTCATGGGCCAACTGTCCTGGCCCCAATGCAGCGCCTGACAGGCTTGCAGCAGGAGGGCTCCGCCCATTGCCGTGCCCAAAGTGACCGACCAGAAAGTTTCGTGCCAATTCTTTTCCTGTGGCAGAGGCATGACGCGACCTTGCAATGGAGAAGCTCCTGAAATGGCAGGCAGCCGGAATCCGGACCGCGACGGCTTTCCGGAAGCCAATGGCCTTCATCTTAGCATCGGGCACTTCCGCGGCATCCGTTATAATCAAGGACATTCAGCCGCGGCCTTTTTTCCAGCGCCGCGCATTTCCCGGAGGAACACTCTTGGCTCAGCTCACGCCCACCCTTACCGACTACAAGGTTGCCGATCTCTCTCTGGCCGATTGGGGCCGCAAGGAAATCACCATTGCCGAGTCGGAAATGCCCGGCCTCATGTCGATCCGCAAGAAGTACGCGGCGGAAAAACCTTTGCAGGGCGTGCGCATCACCGGCTCGCTGCACATGACCATCCAGACCGCGGTGCTCATCGAGACCTTGGTCGATCTCGGCGCCAGCGTGCGCTGGGCGAGCTGCAACATCTTCAGCACGCAGGACCACGCAGCGGCGGCCATTGCCCTCACCGGCGTGCCGGTCTTCGCCTGGAAGGGCGAGTCCCTGGAAGAGTATTGGGAGTGCACCTTCAAGGCGGTCAGCCATCCCGGCGGGCTGGGTCCGCAACTGGTGGTCGATGACGGCGGCGACGTCACGCTGCTCATCCACAAGGGCTACGAGCTGGAGAACGGCTCCGACTGGGTGAACTCGGCGAGCGAAGCACACGAGGAAGAGGTCATCAAGAACCTGCTGAAGCGGGTGCACGCCGAGGATGCGAAGTACTGGCATAAGCTCGTGGCCGAGTGGCGCGGCGTTTCGGAAGAGACCACCACGGGCGTGCATCGTCTGTACCAGATGCAGCAAAAAGGCACCTTGCTGGTGCCGGCCATCAACGTCAACGATTCGGTGACCAAGTCGAAGTTCGACAACCTGTACGGCTGCCGCGAGTCGCTGGCCGACGGCATCAAGCGCGCCACGGACGTGATGGTGGCTGGCAAGGTTGCCGTCATCTGCGGACACGGCGATGTGGGCAAAGGCTCGGCGCAGTCTCTGCGCGGCATCGGCGCCCGCGTTATCGTCACCGAAATCGACCCCATCAACGCCTTGCAGGCGGCCATGGAAGGCTACCAGGTGACGACCATCGAAGACACTTTGGGACTGGGCGACATCTACGTGACGACCACCGGCAACGTGGACATCATCACCCTGGAGCACATGCAGAAGATGAAGGACCAGGCCATTGTCTGCAACATTGGCCACTTCGATAACGAGATACAGGTGGATCGCCTGAACAACGCGCCGGGCGTGAAGCGCACCAACATCAAGCCGCAGGTGGATATGTACACCTTCCCTGACGGCCACTCGATCTTCCTGCTGGCGGAAGGCCGCCTGGTGAACCTGGGCTGCGCCACGGGACATCCGAGCTTTGTGATGTCGAACAGCTTCAGCAACCAGACGCTGGCGCAACTCGACCTGTGGAAGAACCGCGACACTTATAAGAATGACGTGTACGTGCTGCCCAAGAAGCTGGACGAGGAAGTGGCTCGCCTGCATCTGGAAAAGATCGGCGTAAAACTGACCACGCTGAGCAAGAAGCAGGCCGACTACCTTGGCGTACCGGTGGAAGGCCCGTACAAGCCGGACACGTACCGCTACTAACTTTCTTTCTCTGGAATACGAAGCCTCACCGCGCAGTCTGTTACGAAACTCTGTGACACTGGTTCAAGGTTGATGTAAAAATGCTCTTGCGGAAGCGAGGGCATTTTTCATGGGGTTCATTCGTGGCGAGGCGCGGGGGCAGCAGACGTTGTTTCCGTTAA
>JARLGJ010000002.1 GCA_031296105.1 Acidobacteriota bacterium
CGGCATCAGCACCAGATTCGTGCCGCCCGCGCTGGCCAGTTGTTCCGCCACGTATCCCATGCCGGTGAGAAATGTCACTTCCGAGTGCGCGCTGGCCACGCGCATCGAGCGCGGCACGCGATGCTCCCAGCGCCCGAACGGATCTCCCAGGCTGGAGAAGATCAGCGGATGATGCTTCAACTCGCGCAGGACGCGGATGCCATTTTCCGGGTCAGGCATCGGCGCATGGAAGAATTGCAGGAAGACGGCATCGGCCTCCGCCGCCGCCTGCGCGGCTTCCTTCCACAACGCGTCCCAGCCGCGCGCTTCGGCCACGCCAAGGTAGCCAATCGCCGCGTGCGACTCCAGAACGCCCTCGGCCACCAGCCGCTGAAAGCCCTGGTAGTACCCCGGCTGATCCTTCTCCGGGTCGCGCCCCTGATACAGCACCAGCAGCTTCACGCCGCGCTCTCCGTCGCCCGGCTAGAGATTTTCAATCACCCTCCAGTCCGGCGGAAACAGATCCGGAAAATACGACTCCGGAGTGTTGCCCCAGTGCCGCGGCGCAAATACCTTGCGTCCCGGGCGCTGATTCAGCCACGCCGCCCACCAGGAAAAACTGCTGTTGGCAATCACCTGGTGATGGCATAGCGACATCAGATGCAGATCCTCGTAATCGGCGTTTCCGGCTTCGACGAACAGGCACTCGCCCGCGGCGCTCAGCCGCTGCCGGGCCTTCTCCGGCTCGTCGGAAAACACCACCAGCGCCGCTCCCGGCAGTTCACTGCGCACCAAGGCCAGCGCCCGCTCGTAATAGTCCGGCGGCAGCACCTGGCTCACCCGCCCGTTTTGCGTCGCATGATGGATCAGCTCGTAATCGCCCAGTCGGATGTGCACCGCCACCGGGCACGGCAACTGCTCGATCCGCTGCGCCCACCGCGCGGCCTTCCCCGTCAGCGGCGCGCGCGGTTGAAACTCGCGCAGAATCCGCTCGCGGACCGGCTCCACATAGCCTGCCGCTTGCCAATAGCCATTCAAATAGCAGTGGCGGCGAACAAAATTTTCCAGCGGCGGATCGAAGTGATACGCGGCGCGCTCGTCGCCTCTCTGCGCCCTCAGCAAGGGGCCCAGCCATTTCTGGAGCGCCGCCGCCTTGGGACTGGCGGAAAAGAACAGACGGTCCAGCGCGCTGGCCTCGCGAACCTGCGCCTCGATCCGGAAGCAGTCCAGATGAAACGGACGTCCGAATCCGCGGAAGTTCTGCTGCCGCCGCAGCGGACGAATCACTTCCAGTGCGCATTGCAAACGCTGGGCAAAGTAGCATCCCGCGGCGTAGGCGAACATCTGGTTCCCCAGCCCGCCGCCGCAGCTCAGCGTAATCGATTCGCAACCCGCCGTAGTATTCTTCCGCAAAACGATTCCTATTCCTGCCGCCGCAGCAGAGACCGCCACGACTCATAGACCGTCGCGCGATAAAAGACCCGGTAGAAGCCCGCCAGCGCCGCGCCGGAAAGCGCCACCAGCAGCGCCAGTTGCAGCGCCGGCCACGGCAGCAGCGTATGCAGGCGCGAGTGCTGCGCTCCGGCCAGAATCGCGGCCACGAAGGCGGCACACAGCAGTCCCGGAACCCAACTGCGCAGCAGGTGACCAAGCCCCGTCCGCATTGAGCGCGCGCTTAACACATGCAGCCCCAGGGTGCGCACCGCCTGCAGCGCGGCGTACACCCACGCCACCGCCAGCGTTCCACCGTGCGGCGCCGCCACCGCAATGCCCACTCCGAAGCACACCGCAAACGCCGTCTGCAACATGAACTTATGCCGGAACAGGCTGAGGATCTCCAGTTGAATTGCCGGCAGATGGAACGATGCATCCAAGGCCGCCACCAGGCAGAGCACTTCATACACCGGAACCGCCGGCGTCCACTGCCGTCCGAAGAGCACGGGGATGATCACCGGCGCCGCCACCGCCGCTCCGGCGCAGAACGGAAAGATCAGCGACATCAGTTGCCGCTCGGCCGCCAGGTAAATGTGCAGGCACTCTTCCCGTCCGCGATCCGCGGCCCGCGCAATCGTCGGCTGGAAGACGCGTGTCAGTCCCATGGACAGGTTCAAGCTCGGCAGAGTGCTCAGGGTCAGGCTGCGGTTGTACATTCCCAGGGCCGACGGCTGCAACATGCGTCCCATCACCAGCGTGTCCATCGATCCGCCCAGCGCCTCCACCGTGGTGGTCACGCTCGCCTTGGCGCTATAGCCGAAGACGTGCCGGTAGTCGGCGCGATGCCGCGAAGGAACAACGCTGTGCGGACGCGCAATGAAATAGGCGATGGTCGCAATCAGCGGCTGCGACACGTTGCTGCCCACCAGCGCCCACACGCCAAAGCCGTGCATCGCCAGCGGCAGCCCCAGTCCGAAGGTGGAAAGCAGGTAGCCCAGCACGTCGCAGATGGCCAGCGCGCGGATGCGGAACTCGCGGCGCAGCAGTCCCGACGCCACCATGCCCAGCGACAGAAAAATCAGGTTCAGCCCGAAGGCCAGGATCACCGGCGTCAGGCGCGACTCATGAAAGTACCAGGCCAGCAGCGGCGACAGCAGCGCCAGAATCACGAATCCACCCAGGCCCGTGGCCAGCGACAGCCCGAAGGCCGCGCGAATGTTGCCTTCCGTCAAATCCGTCTTCTGCACAATCACCCGGCTCACGCCGAGCTGCGTAAAGTACCCCACCAAGCTGTAACTGAGCATGGCCATCGCCGCCAACCCGTAGTCCCGCGGCTGCAAAAAGCGTGTAATGGTGATCGCCGCCACCATCTGCAGGGCAGCCGTGGAGAACGTGGAGAAGTAGCTCCACCGCAGTTGCGAGGCATTCAAAGCGCTCATCGCGGAGTCGAATGCGCTCCCCGCGGCGCGCGCAGCATCTCGCAATAGAGGTTCTCGTAACGGTCCATCACGCCCTTCAGGCGGAATTCGTGCTGCACGCGCTGGTAGCCCGCCGCCGCGATGTTGCGCCGCAAATCCTCGTCGCTGGCCAGCCGCAGCATGGCCGCCGCAATGGACATCGGATCGCTCGCATCCACCAGCACTCCGGCCCGCCCGTCATCCAGAATCTGCCGCATCCCGGGCGTATCTTTGCCGGCGAGGAAAGGCTTGCGCAGGGCCAGCGATTCCAAGGCGGTCATCGACAAGGCCTCGTCCAGCGAAGGATGCACCACAACGTCAACCTCCTCCGAAATCCGGGGCAGTAGAGCTTCGTAGTCCATCGCCCCGGCAAAGGTGACGCCGCCTTCCATTCCCTGCTCGCGCGCCCAGCGTTGCGCCGTGCCGCCGGCTTCAAAATCCTGCCCAAACATGAGGAGCCGCGCCTCCGGCCTGATCGCGCGAACCTGCTGGAACGCGCGTAGCGCAGCCATGGGATTCTTGCGCCGCGACCATCCCTGCAGCACCGTGGCAAACACCGGCCCCGCGCCCCGCCGCGCGTGGGTTTTCGCAATGTCAAACGTGGCATCCGGCATTCCATTCGGAACCACGTCGATCTTTGCGCCCGGCTTCAGGTAGCGGCGGAAGTGCCGCGCCGCGTCCTCGGAGACGGCCGTAAAGTGCTTGCCCCGCCATGCCACCTCGTAGGCCATCAGCAGCCGCGCCGCGCGGTGCGCATCGCGAAACGTAGCCAGCACCCGCCAGGGAAGATCGTGAATGGTCACCAGCGTGGGAAGTCCCGTATCCAGCGCCGCCAGCGCAAATTCGTAAGTCCAGTGGGCGTGGATCAGCTCGCAACCGTCCTCCGCCATCAAACGCCGCAGACAGGCGCGCTCCAGGCGGAAGCGGTCGCGCCCCGTTCCCTGCTTGCGCCACGGAGCCAGCCGCACGGTCAGCGATTCCCCTTTGACCGTCAAGGGTTCGGAAATCTCGCGGCTCAGCGAATACAGCGTTACCCGGTGTCCGCGGCACAACAGCTCGCGCACCCAGGCCGCCGACGGCGCAAAATTGTAACCCGACGGCAGTTTACCCGGCAGCAGATCCTGCAGGAGCGACAACGTGACCGGAGCGGCAAAACCAAGATTGAGCATAGGAAATTAGATAGCAAGACGCGTCAGATCCGGCGAAGCATCACAATGCCACGGCTCAGAGGCCGCGCAACTCCCCGGCGGAGAGATCGCGCAGCTTGCGGCACGGATTTCCCGCCGCAATGCAATTTGCGGGAATATCGCGCGTAACCACACTTCCGGCGCCGATCACCGAGTTGTCTCCGATGCTGACGCCTTTCAGAACCATGCTGTTGGTGCCCAGAAACACGCGCCGGCCAATTCGCACCCCGGCGCTGGCTGCCGTGCCGCAACCATCCCCGCTGCGCCGCCCGGGGGCAAGGCTGTGGAAGTCCGTGTCGGCAATCGTCACATTGGCTCCCAGCAGCGACTCGTCGCCAATCTCCACCCTCAGCGCGGCGCAGATCGAGCCGCCGGAAATGCCCACCCGGTCGCCGATCCTGATCTCCGCGCCCGCGGCCAGCGTGCGCAGCACCACCGGATGATTCACGCCCAGCGCCGTTGCAAAGGCGTCCGAGATCAGCATCACTCTCTTGCCGAGAACGATGCGGCTGCCCGGATAGCGGTCGATAATCGGCGCCCCGAAAACCGACAACTCTTCCCCGCCCTCCGCTCCGCAACCCAACATTCCAACTTTTCCGCGGAGCGCAGAGCCGGCAAAACGCAGCCGTTGCAGCAATCCGTAGCGGCTCATCGGCAACCCTCCTTGCCGGCCTGCCGCGCCGCGCACAATGCCGGCACAGCCCGCCATGCAAAACATCAGGCCTGTGTTTCCGGCCCATTCTCCGGACCGCATTTCAGCAGCCGCTTCCATGGATCGTCGTCGCCGGTGTGACGCCACCAATTCCGTCCATACGCATAAATGCAGCTCACCAGGAAGCCCAGCAACAATCCGCCCAGAACATACTGGCTGCGGTGCGGTCCGAACTTCTTGAGTGGAACCTCTGCCGGTTCCAGCACCTGCACGCTCGATACGCGGTGCGTCTCTTCCAGGCGGGTGATCTCATACTGCTGCGTCAAGGTCTCCACCATCGCCTCGTCCACTTTGAAGTCGCGGAACAGCTCCGTGTAGGGAATCGTCAATCCGGCCATCCGCCCCAGGCTCGACGGCCCTGCCTGCGCGGTGTTCCCGCCACCGCTGTCCACCGAGCCCTGCGCCGGAATGTTGCCTTGCACCTTCGCCAGTTGCCGCTTCAATTCCTCCAGCCGCGAGCGCAAGCCTTGCATGCGCACGTTCTGGTCGCCCAGTATCGGCGACTGACTCTGAATCAACGTCTCCGTGGCGCTGATCTGTGCCTGGAGACTCGCCGTCGATCCCATCAGCATCTGCCCCTGGCTGGCCGGATCGACCATGCCGTGCTGCGCGGTAAACTCCGCCAGCTTGCGGGTGGACTCGGCGAGCGAGACGCGCGCGTTGGCCAGCTCGTGTTCAAAATACTGCCGCTCCCGGCGCCCGGTTGCGGCGTTCATATCCTCGATGAGGCTCCCGTATTCCTCGGTGTAGGCGTTGGCCAGGGCCGCGGCGCGCTTTGGATCCTGGTCCACCACGCTGACCGTGATCACGCCGCTCTTGCGGTCCTCTTCCATCTTGGTTGAGCCCTTCAGAACCCGCACCGCCGCGTCCAGCGTCTTCACTTTATACACATGCAGCAGATCGAAGCGCTGCACCAGCTTCTCCCGCACCGGCAGGCTCCCCATTTGCCGGATGCACAACTCCCCCGGACTCCTCATGCCCAGCATGTCACCGAACTGGCTGGACAAACCGCCCCCGGCCAGACCCGTCTTCATGCTGATCAGCATGGAAAGCCCCGACACCGGCGAGCTGTCCGGAGGCATCATCGCGGCGTCGGCCTGGAACGTTGTATGCACGATAAACGACAGTGCCAAAGCCAGCAGAGCCATGGCCAGCGTGATTCCCGCCACCAGGCCCTTGGCGTGCCACAGCACCGCCAGTTGCCGCACAATGCCCGCCGCATGTTCCGACAGCGGTTTGGCGGGGCGGCTCTCCTCGATCTCTTCTTCCCAGGTAGATTGCAAATTGGATTGTGCTTTGCTCACGTGATTGCCTCAAACAGAAGTCGTTGAAAGTTTCTTGTACTCGCCCGGATGATGCTCAGGAAATGGCCGGCGGCAGTGGATTGCCCGCGTGCCCGTCCAGCATCGATAACCAGAAATTGCTATAAGCTTCCACCACCCGTTGCCGCTCGGCCCCCGCGCGCGCCGCCACCGGACGCTCGCCCCCGGACATCAGACGCGACAGGCTGCCGTGCACCAGCACGCTGGCCATCAGGGCCGACGTCAGAAGCGACGGATCGGCGGCCTTCACCCGCGGGTTGCGTACACTGCGCGACAGGCACTCCCGCAGCAATACGAGCACCGGCGCCAGCGATTGCTGAAACACGCTGGTAAACTTGCCGTTGAGTTCCAGCCAGGCCACCGACAGCAGACGGATCGTCTCCGGATGGCCGTCCACCGCGCCCACCAGAACCTCCATCACCGCGCGCACCAGAACCTCCGGATCGCCTCCGGCCTCCAGCGCGCGCTGCAAACCTTTCTCTACCTCAAGGCTCTCCAGGCACGATTGCAGCGCCAGCCAGAACAAGTCCTCTTTGCGCAGAAAATGCCGGAACAAAGTGTTTTCGTTCACCTTGGCGGCCCGCGCAATCTCGCGCGTACTGGTGCCATGATAGCCGTGCTGCGCGAACATCCTGACCGCGGCCTCAACAATCCTGTCGCGAACTAGCGAAACCGGGCGGGGGGTAGATGGCATATGCGCTCCCTTCGATGCGGAAGGAATCGGGGGTGGGAATCTGGTCTGGCGGTGCAAGCTAAGGAGACTCTGATCAAGCCGGAATCTGTCAGGGCACGGCTTCAGCCGTGCCGTAAAAGCCGCGAGAATTCAAGGGCTTTAGCCGCTGAGGAAATCTGCTTGTGGACTTATTCAGAGATTCTCTAATGAACGGTTCGAAATTCAATTCACGGCGGAATCATCAGCGGGACAGAAGTTCCAGGTCTTCGGCGGAGATCTCCACCGAAGCACTCTGTTGAATCAACTGCAACGTCAAAACAAAGCGGGTGCGATTGCAGCGCCGGACCAGCACACCTTCCAGTCCAGCCAGGGGGCCACTCTTCACACAGACGCGGCGGCCCGCCACCAGCTCCGGATAAGGCTCAACCTGCCCGTTCCTAACTTTGCCGCGCAGAAACTCAATCTCGGCGTCGGGCACCGCCACCGCTCCGGCGCCCACAATGCTCACCACCCCCGCGGTCTGCAATACCGGCAAACGCTCGCAGCGCGCGGTCCGCACAAAGACGTAGCGCGGAAACAAAGGCAGAGAAATCTGCTTCCGCTGCCGGTTCCGCCAAACGCTCAATTTCTCGTAGAGCGGAAGAAAATGCTCAATCCCGGACTGTTCAAAGGCCCGCGCCACGCACTTCTCATGACGCGGCATGGTATAAACCGCAAACCATTGGAGCGCGGCATCGTCAAAAGGCGGTGCAAATACCTCGCAGTGGCTCATACCATCCTCAACCGTCTTTTCCTATCTTCACTGAACCTTTTGCTTTTGGTCCATAGCTTCGCCATGCTCAGTTAGCAACCAAGGCGAGAAAACACACAGAAAATTTCGAGCGAACCGGGTGGGGGAAAGGATTCCTGCTCAAACCCGCTGAGCGGAAGAGCAAATCCGGATCGCTCTGTACATCCACTGCAAATGCTGCACTGCAAGACTTCCAGGACTGATCCAGACTGCTTAATAGCGGCCGGAGATGGGTTTAGTGTAAGTGCTCGCTCTCATGTTGACAAGGTCAGCGTCAGAGCTTTTTCCGTACATTCACCTTTGGGTGGTTACTTTACTCTTAGCCCATACCAGGTGCCGCCGCGGCAAAAGACTCCACAGAAGCTGCTATCTCATAGCAGCATATTTGCTTATGCCGATCTATCCGCGGATTACCAGCCTCCATAGCATCGCGCCAAGCCGCCTATTCCCATGGGTACTGCCGTGATGACGAAGCGAGATCAAGCAAAAGTACTCTGGCGCGCGAGGCAGCCCGTAATCTGCTGGCCATTGCGGGAATTCGACGCCCGCACAGTTAGCGCGGCGAGTCCTTTAATTCCTCCAGGCGCTGCTGTGCGTAGGCCGCCGATTTCGTGTTCGGCGCCAGGTCCAGGTATTTCTGATACGCCTGCCGCGCTTCCTTTACCTGCTTCAGCTCCACCAGAGTGTCCGCCAGGTTCAGGTAGGCCACGGCGCGCGCGGGATCGATGCCAATCGACTTGCGATACCACTGCGCGGCCTCGCCGTAGCGCGCCAGGCGGTAGCAGGCAAAGCCGGCGTTGTTGGCAAACAGAGCCCGCGTGGGGTCCATCTGCGCCGCCTGCACAAACAGCGCCAGCGCCGCCGTGTAGTTCTTCTCTTTGTAGTCCCTCATGCCCTCGTCGTTCAGCGAGTACGCATTCCTGGCCACCGGGCGCGGCGTCACCGACGGAGGAACCGGCTTTGCGGAAGCAACCTGCGGCGCGGTGTTTGCCGCCGGCGGCGTTCCCGTTGCGGGTGCCGTGCTCGCCGTCGCGACCGGTGCGGGCGTGGCCGGTGTTTGCGTGGTGGCGCGTGCCGCCGCCAGTTCCTGCCGCAGTTGTTCGTTCTGCTGCCGCAGGTTATCCAACTCGGCATTCAGGCGGATGCCCTGATCGCTGAGCTGCGAGCTGTTCGCGTCCAGAAATTCCGTGTCGTGCGTCAGGTCGAAGATGAAGTCTCCGCCCTCGCTGCCCGGCAGGTTGCCGAAGGCCGGCGTCTGCTGCGAGAGCGCGCTCACCGCCGGAGACACATAGGTCGCCAGCTCGCTGGCCGTGATGATGCCGTCGCCGTTCAAATCGGCCCGCCCGTCCAGGGCCTGCAGCAGCGTCCAGGAGAAGACGCTGTGCCCGTTGGGACCGTTGTCGGCCACCTGCTGATCCGCGCCCCCGGCGGTAAACATCTGCCGCGCCTCGCGCCGCGAGATCTCCGCCATGTAGTTGGACGACGCTCCCATGGCCGTGCCGCGCGTCAAGGCCAGTCCGCTGTAACAGGAGTCCATTACGAACAGCAGATGCTTCGCCGGGATCGCGTCCGACACATCCTGAAAGCTGGTCATCGAGATGGCCGTGCCCTCCAGGTTCGCCGTGCTGGCGTCCACCGGAATGATGTAGCCCAGCTCTTTGCCGTTGGGCAGCTTGCGCGTGGCGCCGTGTCCGGCAAAGAACACAAACACGCGGTCGTCGTGCTTCACCATGTCGGCGTTGCCCAGCTTGTCTCCCAGCAGAGACAGAATGTTCTGCCGCGTGGCCTGGCCGTCGGTCAGCAGAAAGACGTTCTCCGGCTTGAAGCGGTAGCGGTTCACCAGCAGGTCGCGCACCCCCTGCGCGTCGTTGGCGGCGTAGCTCAACTGCGGCCAGAGTTGATATTTGTCGATGCCAATCACCACCGCCCAGCTCTCGCGGTACGGCGTGGTAAAGGCCACCGGCGGCGGCGCGTCGTCCGTGCCGCGGGTCTTCACCGCCTGCTCCGTCTGGCTCCAGGAGGCAAACGTGTACCCCTTGGCGCGCAAGGCCGGCACCAGAGTGGGCAGCACCTCAATGGCCCGGTTGTGAATGTCGTGGAACAGGATGATGCCGCGTCCCTGCTTGTCCACCTCGTCCATCACCCGCTTCTCAATGCTGGCCGGCACCGGATCGGCCCAGTCCATCGAGTCGATGTTCCAGATCATCGTTTTCAGGTTGTCGTTCTTGGCCCGCGCCTCCACCGAATCGCTCTCCGCGCCGTAGGGCGGGCGGAAGAGCACGGGAGCGCCGTTCAGCACCGCCTGCAATAGCTGGTTCGTGCTGTCGATCTCGCGCGCCTGCGCCTCCGGAGTCAGCTTGGGCAGCACCGGGTGCGAGTAGCTGTGGTTGCCGATCGTGTTGCCCGAAGCCAGAATCTGCCCGCTGATCTTCGCCAGCGGACCCAGCTTCACCTCGCCGTTATTCACCGTGCCCAGGTTCTTGCCAATTTCAAAGAACACGGCTTGCAGCTTGTTCTGGTTGAGAAAATTAAGGATCTGCGCCGTGTAGCGCGGGTGCGGCCCATCGTCAAAGGTCAGCAGGATGGTCTTCGGCGGCAGCTCGGTGCCCATGATCTGGTCGCGCTTCCTGGGCAGTCCGCTGCGCGTCTCCGCCGCGGGCAGCATCTCCTGGTACTGCTTCAGCAGCGCCTCGCGCGTGTACTTTTGCTGCAGGAACGCCAGGTAGCGCTCCCACGCCTCGCGATGCACCGGCATGGCCCGCGTCTTGAACTTCCCGTTGAGCTGTGCCACTTCTTTTTCGTACAGAGCCTGGATTTTCTTCAGCGCCGCGTGGTCTTCCTCCACGCGCCGCGTCAGCTTCACGTCCCTCGCCGGAGCCTCGCCGAGTTGCTCCAGCGCGTCGCGAAACACCAGCTTGTCGGCATCGCGGTAGCGTGTGCCCTCCAGCGTGTCCAGAAACTCCGCAGACGCCGGGGCGTTCGCGCGGCCGTCGCTGGTCAGCGCCGCAGTCAAATCCTCCAGCGCGCCGTGATTCTGCTCGAACAGCATCCAGGCAATGGTCTTCACCTGCAAGCGCGTTGCCTCGTCGAGCTGTTCTTCCCCGCTGGTCAGCACAATGATCTGCCGGTAGTGCTCCACAATCGCGTCCATCTGCCCGGCGATGCTCGGCGCTGGATTGGTCTGTGCCTGCGCCGGAGTCAACGTCAAAAGAAGAAGGAGGGGGAAAAGAAATCCTAAGAGAACGGGCCGTAGCTGGAGTTTCATGAGGGTTCCTCGAACGCCTTTCAGAATGCCACATTGCACCGCGCGCGAACAGTGACCAACGGAACAAGTCCCCGGCGCGTCATGCACCGGCATAGCATTCCCGCGCAAAGCGGATCGGAATGGACGGGGAGTTTGGCTATCGGACGCGGCCCCCGGAGCGGGCCGCTAATTGTTGGTAGAGGTGAGGGTTTCGAACTCGATGCGGTTGCGGCCGTTTTCCTTGGCCTTGTACAGCGCCGAGTCGGCCCGCGCCAGCAGGCCGTTCAGATCCTGCCCAAACACCCACTGCGCAATGCCAATGCTCACGGTGATGGCCACCGGATGGTTGCCCAGCATGATGGGGTCGCAGCCAATGTTCTGGCGCACGCGCTCGGCCACCATGCGCGCCGATTCCACGTTGCAATCCGGCAGCACCACCAGGAACTCGTCGCCGCCGTAGCGGCCCACGTGGTCGTATTCGCGGACGGCGGCCGACAGCTTCTCGGCGGCGTTGCGCAGCACCGCGTCTCCGGCCAGGTGTCCATAGGTGTCGTTGAGCTGCTTGAACCCGTCCAGGTCCACGAAGAACAGGCAGAGCGGCGCCTGCTGGCGGGCGGCGCGGCTGATCTCCGTGTTCAAAAGGTCCAGGATCGCGGCGCGGTTCCAGATGCGCAGCAGAGAGTCGTGCGAGGCCTCGAAGCGCAGCGCCTCGTGCGCCTCCAGCAGTTCGTGCTGGCTGCGTATGATGCGCTCTCCCACCCGCAGGCGGGCAATCAGTTCGGCCTCGCTCACCGGCTTGCATAGGTAGTCGTCCGCGCCGTTCTCAAAGCCGTCCAACACGTCGCTGGGAGAATCGGCGATGCTCAGCAGAATGATATAGACGTACGGCTGACTGCGCTCGCGCATCAGGTGGCAGAGGTCGAAGCCGCCCAGACCGGGCATGAAGACGTCCAGAATCGCCATGCGCGGCGGATCGTCGGAGCTGAGGATCTGCTGTGCTTCGTAGCCGTTGGAGGCCAGCACAACCTGATACCCCCATTTCTCCAGCATTTTGCGGAGTGTCTCGCGATACAGCCCCGAATCGTCGGCTACCAGTACGTTCATTGCGATCCCGAAACTGCGGTACCTGGCGGAAGTGGCGTGGCGCGCCGGGTATAAATGAGAATTGGGTTTAGCTTACATCGATTTGCAGCGCGGCCAAATACAATCCGGCGGCGGCCGGTGGAAATTGAAAAACCAAAGTTTCACAGGTTGGAAAACAAACTGAAAAACTGTGCAATCGGCGTCACACCACCCCGCGCCCGAGGCCGGAGAAGCGATCCCTCAGCCTGGAGCGTGCTCAGAAAAACGGGTTATGTTGCACCAAGGCTACCATGCGCTCAATCGCGCGCCGCTCCTCGGCCCCGGCCGGCAGAAAGCGCAGTCCAAAGCGATTTCCGCCGTGCTGGCGCACCACGCAGCCTGTCACCCGGACCACCTGTTCGTCCACTTCAATCTCCACCCGCACCGGCTTGCCCGCCGCAGGCGCCTCGTGCAGATTCAGCCCCGCCCCCTCGCTGCTCAGTTCGGAGCAGCGGCCGTGCAGCCTGCGCCCCTGTTCGTCGTGCAACACCACGGGGAGATCGACGCGAAATCGCGGACGGCGGTACACCAGCTTTCTCGGGATGCTTCTCATCGCGCGCTCCAGCGTTCCCGCTCCGTCAAAACGCAGAGCCGTTCCTCCTCCGCGGGCGGGTAACAGTATGATTTATCGGCGCGGCGCGCGGGATGCTTCAAGAATGATCGCCCGCATGGCTCCCACGGAGCGCCTGCCGGGTATGGGCGGGCAAAATGAGACGCAAAGGATTAAGGCTACTGATTCTAACCACGCAACTTGTCCATCCAACGTGCCCCCCTCCGCCGGCTTCGGGCAAGGCCACGCCGGAATCCCGCCGCGGACGCCCTCGCACCGCAGGAAGCCATCGAGCAACCACTCTATTTTCAATATTTTCACGCGCTCCGCCTGCCTATCCGCGGAAATCCGGAGTGGCGTCAATGGATTTTCCGGCGGGACAGCCAACTGTTACAGATTGAAACGTGTGCACCATGCGCACACCGCGCTGGAAACGCACAGGCAAACCTGCTTATCTTTTGATTAGGATTTCTTAAATCTCGCGCACAATAAGGATGGATTGATTGATTTAGTTGTTCCCAGCCGTGGCCCCGCGCCAGACCCGGTGTCATGGTTGGTCTTTTGGAGCCGCCGATGACCACAGCCATATACTCCGTCGCCAAACCACCGCAGATTCTAGTCGTAGAAGACGATCAGCCCCTGGCTTCCTTTATCGGGGAACGTCTTCAATCTGAGTTGTATGGGGTTGATGTCCTGTACGACGGACTGGATGCCTCCAGTGCCCTGAAGAATCCGAAGTACGATCTGGTGATTCTGGATCTCTCCCTGCCGCACGTCGATGGCCTCACCCTTTTGCAGGAGCTGCGGCCGCAGAATCCAACTCTGCCCGTGCTGGTGCTCACCGGGCGTTGCAGTTCGGAGGACCGGGTGAACTCGCTCGATTCCGGCGCCGATGACTGCATGAACAAGCCCTTCTCGCTGTCGGAGCTTTCCGCCCGCGTGCGCGCCTTGCTGCGCCGCAACTTCCACCCCGTGGAGGATTCCACCGTCATTGCCGACCTCATGGTGGACCGGCGCAACCACCGCGTGCACCGTGCCGGACGGCGGATTTCCCTCAGTTCGCGTGAGTTCGGCGTGCTGGACTACCTGGTTCGCAACGCGCGCCATCCAGTAACGCGCGCGGAGTTGATGGAGAACGTCTGGCACCATGCCTTCGACGCCTCCACCAACCTGGTGGATGTCTATGTGAAGTATGTGCGTGACAAGGTAGACGGCCCCGGCGAGCAGAAGCTGATCCTAACCCTGCGCGGCATCGGCTACACGCTCACCGACGAGTAGTCCGCGCCGGGTTCTGCTTTTTTCGCGCTACGGGCGGGGTTGAGCGTCCTCGGGCGCAGCCGTTGGCACGGCTTCGTGATGCCCGGCCGCGCCCGGCAGCGCCCTTTGGCTTAGCGCCTCGACAATGTTTTCCAGCAGCAAAGGAAATTGAAGCGGCTTGAGCAGGAAGCGATCCGCGCCGGCCGCGTCAACCTCCCGCCTCACATCGTCGTCGGCCATTCCGGACCACGCCACAATGGCGGGGCGGAATTCCTGCGCGGCCAGACGGCGGATCGCGGCCAGGCCTTCCTTCACGCCGCCCGGAAGCGTCAGGTCCACCACGGCCAGATCGAAGTGCTGCGCCGCGCAGGCCGCCTCAACCGCCGCCAGGCTGCCGGCGCACTCTACGGCGTACCCCTGACGGCCCAGCAACGCCTGGAAAGCCTCCAGCACATCCTCTTCGTCATCCACCAGCAGGATCGAATCCATCATTGCGAAGTCACCGCTCCTCATATAGAAGAATTATCGGTGCGCTGCGCATTTTCTTCACCCCGGCGCGTCATTCTTTTGCTGCATTGCCAAGCTCCCTTTCGGGAAAATTTTCCAAGAATCATCCTAAGCCGTGCAAATATTTCGACTTAAGTGATATTCTTCCGACTCGTGCCCCTGTTCTGTTTTGGGACAGAAACGATTGCCGGAATCTCTTTCGCGTACTCATTTTTCCCGCTTCGCTACCGGGGCAACTTCACTGCGGAGTCAGAGCATGCAGGCCAAACCGTCCGGCCCCGTTCCCGGACTTCCGCCACTCACGCTGCTGGTTGTCGATGACGACCGCTCGGTGCGCGAAGCGTGCCAGGCCATTGCCGAATCGCTCGGCATGAAGGCCTTGTCCGCCGCTTCGGCGCATGAGGGGCTCGCGCGCATCGAGCAGGCCTCGGTAGACGTGGTGCTCACCGATCTACGCATGCCGGGCATGGACGGCATTCAATTTCTGGAGGCCATCCGCCGTCTCCAGCCCGACGTCTTCGTCATCATCATGTCTGGCTACGGCTCCATCGAGACGGCCGTGGAGTCCATGCGCAAAGGCGCCACCGCCTTCATCAGCAAGCCCTTCCGCTTGGACGAACTGCGCCAGACCCTGCATCGCATCGCCGGTGACATTGCCTCCCGCCACGGCGAGGCCTCTCTGCACCAGGAAAAAGAGACCTTCAACTGTGAGACGCTGCTCACCGGGCGCTCGCCGGAGATGCGCCAGCTCTACCGCGCCATCAAACACGCCGCCGGCGCCGCCACGCCCATCTTGATTCTCGGTGAGGCGGGCACCGGCAAGGAAGATCTGGCGCGCGCCATTCACCTCGCCATACGCGGGGCCTCCGTGCCGTTCATTCCCGTCGATTGCTGCTCGCTCTCGCCCGAGCTCCTGGAGGGAGAGCTTTTCGGCCACGCCAAGGGATCGTTCCCCGCCGCCGTGACCGACAAAGACGGGCTGCTGGTGGCCGCCGGAGAAGGAACCGTGCTGCTCAACAGCATCGGCGATCTTCCCATCGACACCCAGGCCAAGCTGGCGCGCACCATACAGACCAGAACCGTCCGCCCCTACGGAGCCACCGAGTCCGTGCCTCTCAAGGCGCGCATCATGGCCACCAGCCAGCGCGACCTGGCACAGCTTGTCGCCAAGGGCGTCTTCCGGCAGGACTTGTATTTCCTGCTCTCGGTCCTGGCCTTGCGTCTTCCTCCCCTGCGCCAGCGCGCCGCGGATATTCCGCTGATTGCCGAGCATTTTCTGAACAAATTTCAGAAGGAACATCAGGCCTTCAAGGCGCTGGCGTCCGACGCGCTCGCCGCCCTGTCTCAGTACCACTGGCCCGGCAATCTGTGGGAGATGCGCTCCGTGCTGCAGCGCGCCTATCTGCTGGCGCCGGGCAACACCATTGGCGTCGCGCAACTCCCGCCAGAGGTCGCGAGCAGCACGCAGACGCCCGCGCCCGCCGAGGAACGCCACGGCATGTCTCTGGCCGACCTGGAGCGCGAAGGCGTAGTCAACGCGCTGCGGGAAACCCGCGGCGATAAGCAGAAAGCGGCGCGGCTGCTCGGCGTCAGCCGCACCACCCTCTACCGGAAGCTGCATGAATATGACATTGCCCATTGAGTCCGTGCTGCTGGTGACGGCCTCGACGCGCCGCGACGAGCTGCGCTCCATGCTGCACGAGCGCCTGCACGTACCCATTGTGCTGGCGGAATCCTTTGCCCAGGCCGCCGAAGCCCTCGCCGGCTCGCAGCACCGCGCCGTCGTCCTCGATGAAGCTCTCTGCGATCTGGCTCCCGAGGAGACCAGTTATTTTCTGGCGCGCTGTACCGAGGAATTTCCCGTCTTCATCAAGCCCGCCATCAGCACCGCCGAGCGCTGCGCCACCCAGGTCGAGCTCGGGTTGCAGCGCATGGAAAAGGAAAAACAGGCGCTCCTGCGGGCCATGCAGCGGCAGGTTTACGCCCAGGTGAATGACGCGCTTACCGCCATTCTCATCTGCGCCCCCCTGGCTCTCAAGACTCCCGGCCTGCCACCGGAGGCCGTGCGCAACCTAGACTCCGTGGTGAAGGCCGCCGAGTCCATGCACCACGCGCTCTCCGCCTCCGAAGTGGACGAATAGGCCGCGGGGCCGCCGCATTCTGCTTCCGGCATCGTGCACTTTCCGGCGGCTTCCCCGTCCCTGTATCATGGAAGTGCGCTCGGTGAGCGCGGGCCCCATGTCCGCGCCTGGCGCCAGACAGTGGGCCGCGGATGGAATACGCTCATGTCTGCTTTTCTGCTTCCGGATGACTTCGTTCTGCTCAGCCTCGCCGCAAGCGATGCGACCGCGCCCGAGCGCCTCATCGAGGCCCAGGTCGAGTCCGTGGTGCTGCGTACCCGCTGCCGCCTGCGATTAAAACCCGGCGAGCGCCTGGAGCAGCTTCCCGCGCGCCTGGTCGTCCGCAAGAACACCGTGCAGGGCTTGGTGGAGCTGGATGCCAGCGGCGTCTCCCTGACTCATGACGATCCGGTCTCGCTCACCCTCGACCTCGACGGTCCCGCGCGCAGCACGCAGCGCCGCGATTCCTGGCGCATCGGCATGGCCATGCCCGCACGCTTCCGCAATCTCTCCCTGGCCCGCCCCGGCCAGCCCGAAGAGTGGCACCACGCCGTGGTCAACGATCTCTCGCAGGGCGGCGCCGCGCTGCAAATCCAGGGTGAGCCGCTCGCGGTGGGCCACCGTGTCGTCATCGAACTCACCCTCAGCGAGCGCCACTTCCAGCTTCCCGCCACCGTCTGCCGCGCCGAACTGCGCACGGACGGCAAGCCCGGCTGTTGCAGCTTGCAATTCTCCGGCCTCGACCTGCGCGAGCGGAACCTTTTAGGGCGCGCCCTGGCCCAGGCCGAGCTCAAGCTGCTCAGCCGCCGCGTCCGCGTTTAAAGCGGTTCCAGAGAGGGTGTGTCCCGAAGCCACCGGCCAAGGGCCGTCGTGACCAACAGGGAGCGACGGCAGTGAACAAATTGGAAAGGGTATGGCTTCTCTGGAACCGCGTTTAGAGCGGCTCCAGAGAGGGTGTGTCCCGAAGCCACAGGAGGCTCGCATGGAGAAACCGCTGGACGGGGCCCACGGCGCGGCTCCCCACGCCGCGGCGCATGAAGCCGCCGCAGGCTTGCAGCAGCTTCGCCACGCCATTCGCCTGCTTTCCCCGGACATTGCCGCGGGCTTTTCCTCCGGCCATTCCTCCCCCGCCTGGGCACCCTTACGCCAGCTCTCCGCCGCCGGCGTTCCACTGCGCGACCTGGTGGACGCCTTGCACGCCAGCGCGCCCTTGCGCCTGGCCGTGCAGGAGGGCAATGTCCAGCGCGCCGCCAGCGTCATATCCGGATGGCTCGTCGAGCACGTGCTCGAACTGCGCGGCAGCGGCATTCCCGCTGCTCGTCTGCAGCAGCTCAGCCAGGCAGGCTTTGGCGTAGGAGAAATCTCGCTGGCTATGCAGGTGATGCCCGGTCTGCGCGGCGAGCTGATGCGCGGCGATTTCCAGCATCCCGCACAGATCGCGCAGGTCATGCATGAAACTCTGCTTGCCACCGGACGCACCGTTCACCAGAATCCCGCGCTGCTTGCCGCCGGACGCCAGTTCCCAGCGCGCCCAGCCGACGCCGAGGCCTGGAGTGAGAACTACCTGCGCCTGGCGCGGCGTCTGCAATCCGTCGGCATCCGCACCCCGGACGCCGACGAAGTGCGTCTTAGCACCGATCACCCCAACGCCGAGGATGAAGCGCTGCTCCCCGTGGGGCTGCCGACGCCTCCCGCCCCGCCCGCGAACCTGCAACTGGCCACGTGGACGGCCGTGGCCCTGGCCGTGGCCATCCTGCTGCTGCTCTTCCTGGAGCACTGCGTGTAGAGCGGTTCCAGAGAGGGTGCACCCCGAAGCCATAGGCCAAGGCCCGTCGTGACCAGCCGGAAACGGCGGCAGAGAACAATTCGGAAAGGATAGAGCATTTCTGAAACCGCTCTAATCCCCCGGCGATGCCTGTTGAGCCTCGTGAAAATCGCAACTTTTCTAATTTTCTTTGCTTAACAAACAGCCCTCGTCTGCCGATAAAGTAGTTGCACGGCATGTGTGACGGGCCATCGAATTCCGGCTCCCCGCGGAGGCGAGTCAGGACCGTGTGCACTGGGTGCAGGAAAGCATGAGTCACAAGCGGACCAAGCAATCTCGTCTGGAACGGATCAGTGTTGCGCTGCGGGCGTACAGCAAGGTCAGCCGCGCGCTCCTACACTCGTCCAGCGAGCAGGAATTGCTGCAAAGCATTGTGGGCATTCTCAACGATGCCGGCGATTACGGCTTGGTCTGGATCGGCGTGGCGGAAGACAATCCGCAACACTCGGTACGCATTGTGGCCGCGGCCGGACAGGAGCGCGACTACCTCGCCAGCCTGCCCTTGTCCTGGGGCAGAAATCCGCTGGGCTTCGGCCCCGTGGGGCGCTGTCTGCGCGGCGAAGGCATCTGCGTCTCCTCGGACTTTCTCGGCGATCCCTCCTGCATGCCCTGGCGCGAGATGGCCCGGCTTTATGACCTGCGCGCCATCGCCTGCCTCCCCCTGGTTTTTGACAGCGCTTCCCACGCCGTGCTCACCGTGTACCGCAAGCAGGAGATGGGCTTCGCCCAGCAGGAGATCAATCTGCTTTCCGAACTGGCCGAGGACGTCTCCCTTGGCGTGCAGGCCATGCGCACCCGCCAGTTGGCCGAGGCCAATCTCGTCGCACGCCAGCAGTTGGACGATCAGCAGAGCCGCAATAATAAAACGGAAGCCGTGGGACAACTCTCCCGCGCCATCGCCCATGAGTTCAATAATCTTTTGACCATCATCTCCGGGCAAACCGAGCTGCTCAGCATGGACCTCAACGGCAAGCAGTTGGACCGCGCCCAGAAGGTCCGCAACTCCGTGCGCCGCGCCGCCGACCTGACCCGCCACCTCTCCACCTTCAGCCAGCACGAGCAACTCCCTCCGGCGGAGACCACGCTGCACGCGCTGCTCAACAAGGTGACGCCCGAAGTGGAGCGCATGATGCGCAACGGCGTGCATTTTGCCAGCCAGTGCTGCGAAAGTCCCTGGAACGTCCGCATCAGCGCACCCGCCGTGGAGCAGCTCATCAAGCTGATTGCCTCCAGCGCCGTGGACGCCATGCCCGCAGGCGGACAGCTCACCATCGCCATTGCCAACTGTACCCTGCCCGGCGATCCCGAACTTCCCGAGGGCTGCGTCCCGCCCGGGCGCTATGCCATGCTCAGCGTCTCCGACACCGGCAACGGCGCTTATCCCGGCATACGCAGCCGCCTCATGGAACCCGCCTTCCGCACCACGCCGCTGGAGCGCGGCATGGGCCTGACCCTGACCTTGATTCACGAGCTGGCGCAGGAGAACGGCGGCATCGTCTGCGTCCGCAGCACACCCGAAACCGGCACCTGCTTCCGCGTGTACTTTGCCGCCGCGGCGCAGGACGCATTGGCCGACGAGGCTCGCGCCGAACAGCTCTCCCGCATGAAACAGTCTCTGCAGGATCTTCCCGCCAGTTCGACGAGCATCAACTGAAATTGAATGATCTGGAAAAGACTGGCTAAGGAGACTCCGATCAAGCCGGAATCTGTCAGGGCATGGATTGATCCGTGCCGCTAAGCCGGCAACATATGTCGCGGCTTTACAGGCTGCGGAAAAACAATCCACGGGGTAGGATGATTGTCATGTTGAGCGAGGCACGCCGGTATTTGGCGCGCGTAGTCGCCCCCCTATACCGGGCAGGGTGTGCCCCAGGTTCGGACCGCACAGCGGGCCTAACCTGGGACAGTGATAACAAGGAGTAGCGGCCCTTCGACTCGCGGCAACTACGGCCGCTCTCTCATGGTGACACCCCTATGGAACTTATTCAGAGCTTCCTTAACGCGAGGGCTTGGGGCGCGCGCCTTTCTTTTCGCGGTACATGGCTTCATCGGCACGGTGCAGCAGCGCCGCCGCGTCGTCGCCCGCGCGGCGCTCGGCAAGGCCGCTGGAAAAATCCAGTTGCACCTTAATCTCTCCACTCGCCAGCGGCAGCGTATATTCCCCCACGGTCCAGTCGCGGACTCGCTGCACGCACTGCGCCGCCTGTTCTTCGCCGCCTTCCACCAACAGCACAAACTCATCGCCGCCCCAGCGTCCGGCCGCGTCCTGCGAGCGCGAAACCGTCTGCAACTCTCCGGCAAACTGCCGCAGCAGTTCATCGCCCGCGGCATGGCCGTATGTATCGTTGACCTGCTTGAAGCCGTCCAGGTCCAGCATCACCAGGCAAAAGACTTCGCTCTCCTGCAGCCGGCGCGCAATCAGCTCTTCAAGATTCTGCCGCGTGCGCAGTCCGGTCAGCCGGTCCACCGCCGCCTCGCGCTGTGCTTCTTCAAGACGGTTCCGGTAACTGTCCACCTGCCGCCGCATCTCTTTGATCGACCGCTCGCCGTCGGCCGCCATCCGCGCGGAAGAACTCCGCAACGCTTCGGCGCTGCTGCGCACCACGGCCCGCACCTGGTGGATGTCGTCGAGCTTCGTGACCTCCGTCAGCGCCCGTGTGATGGAATCAAACTGCGCGCTGTAGCGCTGGTCGCGCTCGAACACCTCTTCTCCCGTCCGCGCCAGCAACAGCACCAGCTCGCGAACCTCTTCCGACATCTTCGTCAACTGCCCGGACATCGTCCCCGACCACGCCTGTAACGCGGAAGTGGCCCGGCCTGCATGTTCCTGCTGCGGCCCGCCGGTGGCCGCCCGCACGTCTTCCCGTAATTTTCCCAGGATCGCGCACAGTCCGTTGCTGTTGGTGGGAAATATCTTCTCCGCCGCCGACGACACGTCCGCCAGCAGGGATAGATAGGCTTCCTTCCTGCCGCAATAGATATCCTCCGCGGCGCTCGGCGCCGCCAACGGAGCAACCGGGTCCGCCTGCTCCAGGTACTTCTTGATTGAGATCATCGACATTTTGCTCATGAAAATATATAGAGGTCAAAGCCAATATCGGAGGTTCTTCTCCGCATCTTCACTCGCCCGCGCAAAATGCCGTCTCTCCCGTGCCGCTTTGGAGCAGCCGCGAAACGTCAGAGTACCTTTGGGAACACAAAAAAGCCCAGAAACACGCGTCGCGTGTCCCTGGGCAAAGGTTCGGAGGAAACATGGTTCAACGCTTAACTCGTCATGCGATGTGGCCCTCCCCGTGGTGCCAGCCATGGCGGCCGCCACTGAAGGGCGATTCATTGAAGACCGTGCCCACCAGGCGCGCTCCGTCCAGACCGGCCAGCGCCAATTCCACTTCGTCGCGCGACGCGCAGCCCGCGCGCATCACCAGCAGCGTGCCGTCGGCTAAACCCGCCCAGCGCGCCGCGTCCGCCGCATCCAGCACCGGCGGCGAATCGACCACCACCCAGTCAAAGCGCGCGGCAATGTACTCCAGCATCGCCGGCACGCGCGGCGAGTTCAGAATCTCCGGCGAAACTCCCGTGCTTCCCGCAAACATCACCGCCAGCGACGTGCCTTTTACGCGGTAGAGATTCGGCGCCGGCGCTTCTGCGCCGCGCTGCCACCAGTCGCCGATGCCCTCCGGCAGATTGCCGCCGAACAGCTCCGCCAGCGAGGGCCGCCGCAGGTCGCCCTCAATCAGCAAAACACGCGCCTGCGGACGCCACGCCAGGGTGATTGCCAGGTTCGCCGCGATGACCGACTTTCCCTCGCCCACGGTGGCGCTGGTGACGTGCAGAATCTTCAGCGGGATGCTGCGCCGCAGCCCCGCCAGGCGGTTGGCCAGGAGGCGAAACCTGTCCGACGAGGGCGCATGTTCGTCGCGCAGAGCAAAGAGACGCCCCGCCGCCCCGCCGGAAAAAACGTCGCAGGCAATCTCCGCCTGCTCGCGCCCGGGCTCCGCGGCCATCCAGCCCGCGCCGCCCGCCAATGGAAATGCGTTCGTGTTCTGCTCGCTTAGCGTTCTGCTTGCCATCGTTACCCTCGCAAAAGTGAAAAAATGTTGGCCGCGGCCATCGCCAGGCACAAGGCCGATACCAGTCCCAATTCCATGCGCTGCCGTCTCCGCTGCCGCGCCGCTTCTTCCGGCAGAGGCATCCGCGGAATTCCCACCATCACCAGCGGAGCAATCAATTCCACCGTGCCCGGCACGTTGTGCGCCATCAGTTGCATCGCCTCGTGCTCGTTCTGGATGCGGTTGCCGAGCCGCTCCAGCAGCAGTGCCAGTCCGATTCCCAGCAGCAGTCCCGCGCCCAGCCCGCCCAGGCTGAAGCGCCAGCGGCTGGGCCACCACGCGCTCGTCGCCAGGCTCGGCGGGTCCAGCACCACAAAGCGCACGCCCGCCTGGCGGCTTTCCAGATTCGCCGCCAACTGCGTTTGCATCTGCTTTTTGTGCAGCGACTCGTAGTTGTCCTTCAGTTGCTCGTAGTCGCGCGTCAGCTCCGCCAGTTGCGGTTCGTACTGCGGCTCCGCCGCCAGCCGCGCCTGTACCTGCCGCAACTGTTCCTCGGTCTCCCTGAGCTGCCGCTCCTCATCGCGTATTTCCTGCTCGTTGGCCTTGATCTGCCCCTGCACCTGCATAAGCCCTGCCGCCGTCTGCGCTCCTGCCGCCCGCAGAATGCTCTTGCCTCCCGCGGCGGTCTGCGCCACGCCGCCCGCATGTGCCCGCTCCGCGGCTGCAATCTGCGCCTGCAAGCCGCGCACGTAGGAATTCGCGTCGGTGTAGCGCGTGCGCGCCTCCGCCAGTTGCGCGCGCAGACGCGTCAGCTCCGGGGCTTCCTCCGCCGCCGGTTGCGCCGCCTCTGCCTCGCGATACTGGCTGGCCATTGCCTCCAGGTACAAACGCTGCTCGCGCGCGCGGTTCAGCGCCTCGCTCAGCCGCTCCGCCCTTGCCTGCAAACTGCCCGTCATCTGCACGTTGCCCTGCACCTGCGCGGGCAACTCTCCCAGGTGCCGCGTCTTGAACTCCTCCAGGCGCGCCTCCTGCGCGGCCATCGCCTGCTGCGCCGCTTCCACCTCTTCCGCCAGAAATTGCGCCGCACCCTCCGAGCGCTCCACTTGCGCCGCGCGGTTCTCCGCGATGAACAGCGCCGTCACCTGCTCCACCACCTGCCGCGCCGTTTGCGGACTGCCCGCGCTATACGTAATGTGGAACGCAGGCAACGGCTTGTGGCTTTGCCCCTCTTCCTGGCGCACCTCAATACCGCTCCGCAGCCGCTCCATCCGCACCTGCGCCGGCACGTTGCCTTCCGCCGGAAGCCTGTTCACCAGGCTCTGCAAACTCGCCCGGCTCAGCACCCTCTGCGTCAGGATGGGCAACTGCTGCGCCAGGTCGCTGGCCGCCGCGCTGACGGGCGCATTGTCCAGGGGAACCTGCTGCGGTTCCACCAGGATCAAGGCCTCCGAGCGGTAACGTGCAGGCAGCAGCCAGCCCGCGCTCCAACCCACGAACCAGCACAGAAACACCGGAGCCAGAATGGCCCAGCGACGCCGCACGGCCAGCGCCCGGTAGTCCCGCCAGTCCAGCGCCAGCGGCTCTTCTTCTTGCATCACGCGTTCTCCTCCATGCACGTTCAACGCGATCCGTCCGTTTGCGGCAGCGGACGTGGACGCGTGCCTGCCCGCAGCCACGCTGCCTCGTGCGCCGCCAGCTTGCGCGCCGCCCCCTCCGACACCAGTTGCGCGTACACCCCTAGCAGCACCTCGCGCGAGCGACCCCAGTGCAACTCGCTGCGCACCCGCTCCAGCCCCGCGGCGCCCATGCGCGCCCGCCGCGCCGGATCGTCCAGCAGTTGCAGAATCGCGTCGGCGAACTGCGCCGGGTCGTCCTGCGGCACATACAACGCCGCCTTGCCCGCCGAGCGCCGCGTCTCCAGCAGGTCAAACGACACAATCGCCCGCCCGCAACTCATGTACTCCATGATCTTGATCATGGTGGACAACTGGTTCATGCGCACCGGCGGGTCCGGCGCCAGGCACACATCGGCCGTGGAGAGATACGCCATCAGTTGCTCGTCGTTCATCCACCCTGGAAACGAGAACGCCTCGCTCGCGCCCAGCTCGCGCGCCCGCCGCTGCAGAGGCTCCCATTCATCTCCGTTGCCCAGCAGCGCGAAGTGCACGTCGTGGCGTCCCCGCTGGCGAGCCATGTGCTGCGCCGCCTCCAGCACGCGGTCCAGTCCGTCCTGTTTGCCCATCACTCCGATGTACAGCGCCAGGTAACGCGCCCCGCGCTTCAGCTCCGGCCGCGGCGCGCCCAGGTGGAAGTGGTCCAGGTCCGGTCCGTTGCGCACCACCTGCACGGCCTCCGCGCGCAGCCCGCCGCGCGTGCGCGCAATCTGCGCAAAGGAGCGATTGGTGACAATCACCCGGTCCGCCGCGCGGTACGTTGCCCGCTCCAGCCATTGCAGCGCCTGGTACGCCCGGCCCCGCCCGCCAAACTTTGACTCGTACATCTCCGGACTCAGATCGTGCTGATCGAAGACGTAGCGCACGCCCAGCAAACGCAGCGGAGCCGCCAGCACAAAAAACATGTCCGGAGGATTTGCCGAGTGAATCACGTCCAGCCCGTGGCGCACGCCGATCCACGCCAGCACAATGGCCGTGGCCAGCAGCGCCCAGCCATATTCCAGCGCGTAGGTCAGCGCCCCGTGCCCGCTCCACGGCTGCGGATAGCGATACACCCGCACTTGCCCCACCGTTTCATGCAGCGCGCGGTCCTCGCGCTCGCCGCGCGGACACACCACGCTCACGCGGTAGCCTGCGGCGCTCAAGGCCTCCGCCTCCTGACGCACCCTCCGGTCGCGCGGAAACGACATGTTCTCCACCAGCATCGCCACGCGCAACGGCCCCGCCGCGGCCCCGCGCGGCGGAGCCGGTGGCATCTCTGCCGCCGTGCTCCGGACTTCCGGCGTTTGCTCTTCTCTTGTGTCCGCGGCATGGGCCGCGTTCTCGACTTCGGCAAGAATTGGCATCGCAACCTCCAAGTGGTCCGGCGTTCCAAAAGCAATCAATCCAAAACCTGTGGCCGTTCCGCGGCAAACAGCGGATACATCCGGTCGCGCGCCTCGCACATTGCGCGCCGCGCCCTGGCCCACGGTGAAACCCGCGCCCGTGCCGCCAAGGGCTGCGCCGCAGGCAGCACTTCCAACTCCAGAGAGGCCGCCGTGCGGCTCACCATCAGCAGCCATCCTTCGCACAGCGGCACCACCCCGCTCCGGTCCGCGTCGATCCGCACGCGACCCAGTCCGTGCACCGTCACCGAGGCCGCGCGCACCTCGCGCGACAGCGGCACCCGCGCCTGTCCGCTGTACATGCGCACCTCAACTTCTTCCCGTTCGGCGCGCAGCAAATAATTCGATTGCGACATCGCCGACGGACTCATCCAGCGCACCGAGGCCGCCGCGTTGCACTCCCGCGCCGCCTCGCGCAGACGCTCCAGTCCGCCGTCGCAGTCGCCGTGATGCGCGGTGAAAATAACCGGCTGCCCCAGAAAGTGCGCCAGAGCCGCCTGCGTGCGCACGTAGCGCAGTCCCTGACGATGCAGCACCGGCAGCCCGCCCAGCGTCCAGCCCGGACTCATGCCCAGCGCGGCCTCCGCCGCAAGCTCGGGATTCCAACGCGCCAACGATCCCGCCGAGATCAGCGCCGCTGCAAAGCCCGCCACCGCCAGAGCCGAGGCCATCGTCGCCGAGCACGCTCCGTGCGGCGCGGCCATCACCCGCTCCACCACCAGACCGGTGCGCTCTGCAAAGCGTTCCATCCGCCGCAGCGCCTGCCGCGCCAGCCCAGCACACGCCGCCGCGTCCTGTTCCGCCAGCTCGTTGCCCGTATGGTTGTTGCCGTGCGCCAGCAAGGACAAATGCTCGCGGTTGTCGCGAAACACCCGCACCGCCGCGTCGCTGGCCTGCGCCAGGTCCAGCGGAATGGTGGCCACCGCGGCGTGGAAGTTCTCGCGCCGTGCGGCCGTGGCCAGCTCGTGGAAGTCCAGCGCGCCGTAACGCGTGCGCCGCAGGTTCGGATCGTCGATGACAAACGACGCGCGCGGCGGAGGTCCTTGCCACTCCGGCTCGCTGACCTGCCGCAGCCAGTGCAGCAGCGGCAGCAGCGCCGCCCACGCCGCGGGACGGAAGTGCAAACGCAGCGGCTCGCCCGGTGCCAAACGCGGCAGAGGCAGTGCCGAGGCCACTACCAGCGGCGCATCGTGCCGCGCCGTCCACACCGGATGCCCATCGCAGGTGGCCAGCACCGCGTGCCTCCGCGCCACCGGCAACACGCCCACGCAGCGGCAGCCGGGGTCGCGCAAACGCAGCCCGCGGAACGCCTCCGGAACCGCCGCGCTGGTGGCAAAACGCATCTCGCCCGCCGCTAGCAGCACGCCCGGCCCTGCCGACGCATGGAACACCGGCTGCCGTGTGCCGTGCGCCGCGGCCTCGCCGCCAAAACACACGCGCGCCGCTCCCGCCGCTGGGGCCGCGCCGTCGAACTCCACGGGAAACAGCGTCTCCAGCGCGCGCCAGAGTTCCGCGTGTTCGACAGCCTCTCGCTCGGGCCACACCGCGATGCGAACGCGCCGCTCCGCGTCCGGCGCCGCGCGCCATTCTTGAGTCATTGGTAAGGTCATGTTCTGGATTTGTTTCTTAGCGTTCGCCGTTTGTACCCGTGGATGGGCTGAATTGAAAGGCTCCCTGGTCCCAGTTGGCGGGCCGCAGCTTCTCCCGGCCGGCAAACCCGCGCGGCCAGCCCTCGGCGTCGAGGCCATAGGGTTCGGTCAGTGTCTTTCCCGGCGCAGTGTGCCGCGCCAGGTGGAATTGCGGATCAGCAAACAGCAGCCCATCGTGATCGTTTGTCCGCACCTCTTCGTGCCCCGCGCGCTTCCAGTTAAAGGCCAGTGGCGTGGCCAGCAGAGAGTTGTAGTCGTGTGTGCTGCCGTTGATCTCCACCGCGCTTGTCAGCGCCGAGTTCTCCACCCACAGATTGTTGAAGACCTTGTAGCCGTGTGCGCCCACATCGGGATAGAAGCCCGCGTTCAGCACATGCGGACGGTCGAAGTGCGCAATCGTGTTCTGGAAGAACTCCAGGTCCGTCACCGAGCCTCCCGGCCCGATTGCCTCGAACATATACGACACGCCCGTGTGCCCCTTTGCCTGCGGCCACCTTTGCGAATAAAAAAAGCGATTGCCGTACACGCGAATCTTTTCCGACGTGCAGTAGCCGATGAACGTAATCTCCGCCGTGCCCGTAATGTCCTCGAAGACCGAGTTGCGGATGGTCACATCGCGCGCGCCGGTCAGCGCAATGCCCTGCCCGTGGTTCTCCCGCGTGCTGCGGTTGCGCGCCAGGTACACGTGATCCAGCAGCAATCCCGCTACGCCGTACACCAGCACCGGGTCGCGCTTGGTGTCGTGGAAGTAGTCGTACTCCAGCGCGATCTCTCCCGTGGCAATTCCCGCGCGGCAGTCTCCGGGATAGTAGAAGGCGGCCACGCCCATCGCCGTGTCTGCAATGCCGCAGCAGTTCACCCCGTCCACTTCCACGTGCCGCACGGTGATTGCACGCGGCTGACGCGCCACCTGGCGTTCCACGCGGAGAAACGGCGCGCGCGCCTGGTCCGACACAAAGCGGAAGCCATACGCCACCGTGCCCGCGCCCTCGCCCGTAATGCCGTCGAACGTCCAGTAACCGGTGGCAAACGTCACCGGCGCCGTCCAGCGCACCTCGCCGTCATAAGCCCCGCGCCAGCCCGCGTCCGCGCAGTGTTCTTGTGCCGTCGCGCGCAGCACAGTGATGCGCTCCGTGCCGCGCTCCGCGGTGTTGAACGTCACCGGCGGATAGTCTTTTCCCGCCGCCACGTAGTAGCGCCCGCCGCGTTCCATGTTCTGCGGAGCACACGCTCCCGCAAAACCCGCACAGGCGTTGTTCCAGTCGCGCCCGCTGCGCGCGCCGCTGCCCGTCAAGGTCACCGCGTGGCAGCCTGCTCTGGCCGCAGCCGAGGCAAACAGCAGAAGCAGCAGAAAGGCCAGCGCGCGTGAAATGCGTTGTTTCATTGCACCGTCTCCATTGTTCCTGCCGCCGTCTGCGTCATCGTCACCCGGATGATCCTGGCCCCAACTGCCGGCCGCGCCGGAGCCTTGGATTTCTGTTGCAGCAAGCTCACCGTGCTCACCGCCGCCGCCATAAGAATCCATAACGTGTACACGTTCTGGCACCAACTGCTGTAGATGGCCACGCTCAGCATCTCCAGGAAATACGTGGCCAGCAGCACCGCCAGCAGCAGCAAGCGGTCACGCTGCGTGCGCTCCGCGCGCCGCCACAAGGCCGCCAACAGCCGCAGAGGCTTCAGCAGCAACGCCCCGGTGATTGCCAGGCCAATCCATCCCGTGTCCATCAGGATCTCGATCCACGCCGAGTCGCAGCTCAGCAGCGGACGCACCTTGCCGTCTTCCCACTGCGACGTCAGGTTCAGCGAGAAAAACGACGCCTTGCCGAAGCCCCACAGCGCGCGCTCCGGATGCGCCGCCAGTTGCGCCGTGCTCTCGTGCCACAGGTGCGAGCGGTATTCGTAACTCATCGCCACCGGAGAGTTGTGGTCGTAGGTCGTCGCCAGCAAATCGGAGATCGTCTTCCACACTCCCGGACGCGCCACGCACACCAGCAGCGCCAGCACGGCCATCACCGCCACCGCGCGCTTCACCCGCGCCGCCTGGCACAGCAGTCCAAAGCTCAGCACCGCCAGCGCGCCCACCGCCCACGGCCCGCGGCTGGAGGTCTTGAACAGGTTCAACGCCATCAGCGCCAGTCCCACCCACAGCACCACCCGCTCCTTCCGGGTGCGCGCCACGGACAGCAGATAGAGCGCAATGGGAATCGCTCCGGCCAGCGCCGTGCCGTACAGAATCGGATGCGGATACGTGACCGCGATGCGCAGTCCGCGCTGCACGTCCTGGTAAGGATTCAGATCGAAATTTCCGGCAACGTGCGGAAAGCAGGCATCCACCACGTTCCATCCCGTGTATGCCTCCACCGCGCCGAAACAACAGCACACCAGCACCGCGTAGGCAATGCCGCGCAAAATACGATCGACCGTGGCCGCGGAAGTAATGCTGCCGGCCAGCACAAAATAAATGGGAAAGTACTCCACCACTTGTCCAAACGCCGATTTCAGGCTCACCAGGGGCGTCACCGAATTCCACGTTGAAACCGCGTACCACACGAGTTGCAATGCGATCAGCCCCTGCAGCGCGTAGCGTCGCGGCAGCTTCCGCGCCTGGCGGCCGCCTTGCATCAGGTAGAACGCGGCGAGCGTCCACACCAGCGCTCTTTGCGGCGTCACATCGATCAAGAAAGGCAGCGCCACCCGCACCGGCAGTAACCCCATCAGGAAAGCGAAGCAGCCCAGTGCGCCCTCCAGCCCCAGGCGATGCACCGCCGCGGCCAGCACCAGCACCGCGCCCACAATCACGATGGCAGTAAGAATCATGATTTTGCTCTTGCGTCTGCGCCCGCTTACGCTACAAAGCCACGCTCTGCGCGGCCGCCTGCCTTGATGGCGTCTCCGGCTGACGCCACTGCACGGCCTCGTCAAACGAAATGAGGAAATCCTTCAGGCACCCGGCGCATTCCATCGCCGTGCACTCCCACCAGCGGCTGCCCGCAATGCACTCGCGCATCTCGGGCGAAAAGCGGTAGCGCAGCACCCGCGCGGGATTGCCCACGGCCACCGCGAAGTCCGGCACGTCGTGCGTCACCACCGCGCCCGCGCCAATCGCCGCTCCGTTGCCCACCCTGCGGCAGCCCGGCAGCAGAATAGCCCCGTAGCCGATCCACGCGTCGTGCCCAATCGTCAGCGGCTCGCCCTCCACCGTGTCCCGCGCCACAAAGCCCAGCTCGTGGTTGTAGAAGAAAGGATGCAGCGAGAGCCGTCCCAAAGGATGATTGCGGCGAAAAACCCTCACTCCCGCCGACATTGAGACGTAGCGCCCCACGCTTACGCCCGGCGGCATCTCGCCCGGCGCCATGCACGGCCCATAGCTGTAGGCGCCCACCTGCACCCGGTGATGACACGCCAAGATCTCCCGCACCGTGGCCGAGTAGAACTCGCCTCCCTCGGCGCGCAGCGCCATGGCCACCGCGGCCCGGCGCAAGGCGGGAACCTCGTAGGCCTTGCGCAGCAGCGCGCTCGCCGCGCAACGTCTCAGTTCGTCTTTCATCCTTCCCCCACCGTGGAGAGCGGCGCCGCACTGATTGCGGCGGAAGCCTGCTCCGCCGTTCTCCGCGGAGTTTCCCCGCGGCGCAAGAGCACCTCGGCCACTTCGCTCATTTCGTATTTCATCTGCGGCAGCAGCCACGTCAGCGCCGCCACCGTCAGCGCCGTGCTGCCCACGGCCGCCGCCAGGCTCTGCGAAAACTCCATGGCATGTCCCGCCGCCATCGGCCAAGCCGCCAGCAGCGCGCCCGCCACTGTCACCGGCAGCGCGCGCACCAAGGACTCGCTGCCAATCCCCTGCCGCCGGCGCAACCTGCGGATGCTCACCCACAGCGCCAGCGCCTCCCCGGCCACGCCGCACAGCGGAAGGTACGCCAGCGGCGCGTTCCTGGCGGCCGCCCCCAGCACCGCCAGCAAGGCCGCGCTGCGCGCCAGGTTGGACCACATCGCGTTCTTCGTGTCGCCCATTGCCATGGCCGCCAGCGTCGGCGGCACGCGCATCAGCCGCAGCCCGAACATGGCCGCCAGCCCTGCCAGCACCGCTCCCGCCGCCGCGTAGCGCGCCCCATACACCGCGCGCACCACCCACGGCCCCAGCGCGATCAGCGGCAGCGCCGCCACCACCGCCACCACGGTTGCCGCGTGGCAAACCGTTCCGTAGCGCCGCAGAAACTCTTCTCTTTGCGCAGCCGCCCGCGCCAGCCATGGCAAAAACAACTGCCCGGCGCCGTTGCTGAGCAGCACAAACAGCGCCATGGCCAGCGCGAAAGCAGCCGAGTACGTGCCCAACCCCGCCAGAGTGTAGCGGTTCCCGGCCAACATCCGCGGCGCCGCGCCAATCACCAGCCGGTCGCTTTGGAAGATGCCGTACATCAGCAGTCCGTTGATCACCAGCGGCCAGCCGAACGCCGCAATCCGCCGCACCACTTCTTTCTCCCACGCCCAGCGATAGCGCCTTTGCGCCCGCCAGTGGCTTGCCGCCGTGTACACCGCCGCCTGCAACAGCAACAGCCCCAGCATTGCCGAGTAATCTCTCCGCCACAGCGCCAGCGGCAGCGCCGCCAGCAGAGACGCCGCGTTCGCCGCAATCTCCGTCCGCACCGCCGGAGCAAAATCCAAATGCCTCTGCGCGCGATACAGATCCAGATGCGTCACTCCCCGCAGCAGCGGCAGCCCGGCCAGCGCCGCAAACGCCCACACCGCCTGCGGCGCGCCAAACAGCCCAGCCACCGGACGCGCCAGCAACACCAGCGCCATGGCAATCCCCAGCCCACGCAGCGCCTGCACCGCCTGCGCCGTCGCCTGGAACCCTTCGCGCTCGCCGTCGTCGGCCTGCACCATCTGCACGTCGGCCGCCAGTTGACTCATCATGTCCAGCAGCGCATAGGTCATGGCAAAGGCCGCGGCAATGCCAAAGTTTTCCGGACTGATCAGCCGCGCCAGAATCACGTTCCGTCCCAGCGCGCAGCCCTGCGCCACTCCCTGCCCCAGGCCCAGACGCACGCCTCCCTGCAGCAGACGCCGCCCGCTCATTGCAGCCACGCTCCCACGGCGTGTTTCGGCAGACGGCGCGGCTCCGGCGGCACCGTCTGCGGCCACTTTCGCGGCACGCTGTTCAAGTCGGCAAACAACGCAAACACTTCTTCTCTTAATTGCGGAATGTTCTTCGCCAATCGCTTGTGCCAATCCACCCGCGCCGCATACGCTCTTTGCACGCCTGCCAGCACCTGCCCCATGGTCGAGCAGCGCAGGTCCAGCGCAAGTTCCCCGGCGCCGGCGGCGGAAAACACTCCGGCAAATTTTCCGCTGTAGGCCAGCCCCACGGCCGGCACCGCCTGCGACAGCGCCGCAATGCAGGCGTGCATGCGCGATCCCACAAAGAAGTCCATGCGCCCAATCGCGTACTTCACTTCGCTCTCGTCCAGCGGCTGGTTCAGCACCCTCACCTGCCCGCGCCAGCGCCAGCCCAGTACCGAGGCCAGTTCGCAGGCGGCCGCCAGGTCGTCCTCGCCCGCGGCGCGCACATGCGGCACCAGCACCAGCAGCGCGTCCTCCCGGCGCACAAAGTACTCCGCCACCTCGCGCATCACTCGCGGATAGTCCACCGCCAGGCCAAAGTTGTTTCCCCGGCACAGCAGTCCGCTCACGTTCAGTCCCACCACCGGACGCGGACTCTCCGCCAGTTCCTCCAGCAACTCCTCGCAGCTCTTGGGACGCCGCGTCTCCAACACAAAGGCCACATCCGGGCAGAACTTCACCTGCCCCTCCGGCGGCGCATCCAGTTGCTGCTGCGCCCACGCCGCCGACTGCGGATCGCGCCCGCAAATCCGTTCCGCGCGCCGCACAATCGCCCGCGCCAGCCACCGCGCCACCCGTCCGCGGAACGGCCCGATCGTCTGCGGCAGCAGCACCAGGCGCACCCGCAGCGCCAGCATCAGCAGCATGGGCAGCGCAATGTACAAAAAGCGCCGCATCCCGTACAGATCGCTGAAGCTGTCGCCGCCGCTCAAGGCCGCCGCCACATCGAAGCGCGCCAGCTCGCGCAGCCAGCGGTTGCCGCCAATGAGCCGCTCCCTCTGCTTCTCCGGCAGCGCGCGCGCCAGCCACGCCGTCGCCAGCAGACGCACAATATGGTTGGGCTGCCAGAGACGTTTTGAAAACCGTATGGCAATGCCGTTCACCTTCACGCGTCCGCCGCCGGTCCTCACCTCCAGCGGCGCCAGCTCGCGTCCATAGTCCAGCCAGCCCAATTCGCAGGGCATGCCGTTGGCCAGCAAGGCCGTCACCGCGCCCGCCGCCAGCGCGTTCACTCCCAGGTTGCCCGTGCGCCGGCTGGCGCCCAGCAGGCAGATGCGCGCAAACGCGCCGCCGCAGGATACTTCGCGTAACGCTTCTTCTCGTATGCAGTTCATAGGCTTTCTATTTGCTTGGCAAAGGAGGAATGCATCGCCGCCGCGCCGTGCTCTTCCGCGCTGTCCGGCGTCAGGTAATCTCCGCGGCGTATCTGCCGCAGCCTGCGCCACGCTGCCGTGGGCAAAGGCTTGCGCCGCCGCCGGATAGCCTCGGGGGCAAACACGCCTTCGCCGGCGCCGCGCCACCACTCCCGCAGCCAGCCGTGGCTCGCCGCGCGCATGGCCGACATCGCAAGGCGCGGCGTCGCGTGCAGCATCCCGCGCCACGCCGGATAGTTTTTCCATACCGTCCAAAGCCGGTTGCGCAGGCTGCGCGCTTGAATGTCAACGCCGCCGCGCCCGCCGCGCAGCCGCAGTTCTCCGCCCACCAGCGAGGGGCAGTAGAGCGTTTCATAACCCTCGGCCAGCAGGCGCAAAACCAGGTCCGGACCCTCGTCGCCCTGCCGGTACAACGCGTCGTAGCCGCCCGTTGCCCGCAGCGCCGCGCGCCGGAAGAACACGCCGCCCTCGCCGAAGTAATCGGTGAAAAAAAAGCGCTCGCCCGCCCGCCGCCGCCCTAGCGGATGCCACCAGTGCTCTCTTAGAGGCTCCGACGGATTGTCGGCGCTGCCGATCTTCAAGGCCAGCGCGCCCACCCGCGGCAGGCATTCGAACAGCCGCACCGCCCGCCGCACAATCTCCGGATCCGGCAGCACAATGTCGTTGTCCAGCGACAGCACAATCTCGCCCGCCGCGGCCGCAAAACCCTGGTTCCGCGCCCCGGTCACCGAGTTCACCGTCCGCCGCAGCAGGCGCACCCGCCCGGCAAATTTTTCCTCGATGAACTCCACCGAGCCATCCGTCGATCCGTTGTCCACCACGATCACTTCCACCCGCGGCCAGTCCAGCAGCAGCACCCGCCGCAGACAGTGCTCCAGGCAGCCGCACCCGTTCCAGTTCACAATCACCACCGAAACCATCGGCAACCTTTCGCTCGCGTAATGGACCAATGCACTCATGCTCTTTCTCCGCCGCGCCGCCACCATCCGTTGCGCATCGCCCGCTGCAAGGTTCCCGCCAGCGTGCGCCAGCGCCGCGTCCATGCCAGTTCGCGCCAGCTCTCGCGTAACGCAAAGCCCTCCAAACGCGGCACCGGAATGCACAGCGCGCGCAACCCCGCCAGCCGTCCGTACAGTTCGCGGCGCTTCTGCAGCAGGCTGGGCTGCGATGCTGCCGCGTCCTCGTCCGTCACCGGACGCAGCACCAGGTAGCCCGCGGCCACCGCCCGGCGCACCATCTCCCGCCCTCGTTCCGTGCGCACCAGCAGCAAAGACATTCCAGGATTCGCGCCCGTTCCGTCCTGATGACGCCAGGCGTCGCCGCAGGCCACATCGGCCAGTTCTCCCATGCCGTCCGGACACAGCTTGCAGCGCAACGCGCGATAGGACGTCAGCTTCGCCCAGCTTGCCCGGTAGCTCAGGCGCGCGCTCACCACGCCATCTGCCCGTCGCAGTTCGAAGCCACCCGGCCATCCCCTGCCGCGATAGCGCACCTGGCTCACCTCGGCCTTCAGTTGTCCCAGTTCATGAATCAGATCAAGCGTGCCTTCGGTGCTGGGCACGCCGGCGCAGAAGAAGGTCAGCACCAATCCAAGATTGCGGTCCAGCGCGGGACGCGTCTTTCGCAAGGCCGCGACGGCCGCCGCGTCGCAGGGCTTGCCCACAAACACCCCGGGACGCGCCGCCTCTTCCAGCGCCGCCAGTCCCTCGCAAGGAGAGGACGGCGCATAACGCGACCCGCTGCGCGCCAGCAGCTCTTCGCGCGTCGTGCTCTGCACGGTCCGGTTGCGCCACGGATCTTTCTCATCGGCCGCCGTGTGCAGCACCTGGCTCATTGCTTCCTGCTCCAGGCAATACAGGCACAAGGCCGTCAACGCGCCTCCCGACGAAGCGCGAAAGCGTATCTCCGCGTCCGCCGCGTAGCCTTCCCAAATCTCAAGCGGACGTCCAAGTTCACGCGCCGCTTCGCGCGGCGAACTCTCCGCCTGCGTCCATGCACTCTGCACGCCAAGGCCTGGGCAAACATCCAGGCAGACGCGGCACTCTCCGCATTCGCCTTGCACCCGCGGACGCAGCCCCTCCCGCACAATGTCCTCCAGCCGCACTAAGTGATGGGGACAGGCATACTGGCAGGCTCCGCAGCCCATGCACAGCCGCCAGTCCACTACGTCCTGAATGCTGCGAATCGCGTGCGCCATGATGTTTGTTTAGCCGCGTCCAGGCCGCGCTTGCATCAACGAGGTCTTGAAAGGGCAAGGCTTCACAGACTGCGGAAAAAATCCCCAGGTGTGTCACCCTGATGGAGCGGCCGTATTTGCCGCGAGTCGAAGGGCCGCTACTCCTTGTTATCACTGCCCCAGGTTAGGCCCGCTGCGCGGTCCGAACCTGGGGCACACTTTGCCTGGTGTAGGGGTGTTTCGACCACGCTCAACATGGCACTCATCCCGCCCTGTGTGTTGTTTTTCCGCAGCCGGTTTAGCCCCCGAGGCTCACTGCTGTGCGGAATGGTTGAAAAACGTTTTACGCGCCGGCCGCGATGCGCGCGCCTCCCGTGCCGTTCGGCCCGATGCGGGGGACCGGCACGCCGCTGCCATCGCGCGGCAGCGCTTCCAGTTCCTCCCGCGAAACCTCTACCGCCACGCTGCGCAGAATGCCGTCCAGGCTCAGCACCACGCGCAGGCCGTTGCCCGTGCGCTCCAGCACGCCTTCCATGCCCGCCAGCGCTCCACTCTTGATGCGCACCCGCGTCCCCACCGCCAGGTATTCGTGCGGCTCGGCCCGCCGCAGATGCAGCCCGCTGCGCATCGCCTCAATCTCGAACTCCGGCAAAGGCCACGGACCACCCGGCGCGCCCACAATCGCCAGCACTCCCGGCACCGCCAGCACCACGCCGCGCGCGCGGCGCTCGATGCGCACAAACACATAGGTGGGAAACAGCGGCAGTTGCAACTCCACCGGCCGCCGCTTGTGCCAGCGATGTGTCGCTTCATAGAGCGGCAGAAACGTCTCCACGCCGCGCTCCTGCAACAGTTGCGCCACGTGCTTCTCATGCCGCGCCGCGGTGTACACGGCAAACCACTCGGATTTTTCAGCCTGCGGAGGAATCTTCGGTGCTGTCTTCGGAGCTTTCATTGGTTTTGTTTTCGGAGCTATCACTAGGAACTGTCATGGGAACTGTCCTGCGGCAGACGCAAAATGCGGATTTACGGCAGAGCTTCGCCATCCTTAGTCGGCTTTGCTCTTCCCCGCGGACGCACAACCCCGCGGCGGGAAGCACTAGAGGCCAAGCACTTTCGTGCTCTCGCACCATGAGAATTGGCAATTCCAGTGCCAAAGTGTGCAAATTGCTGCGAGGTTCATTCCAAGTCACTTACAGACTTGGTACCTTTTCGTCCACAAGTCCCAAGATCGGAAAATTGCGTCGAATGCGCAGAAATTTGGCATTCGGAACATCGCCGCCGCCCGAAAAGGGAATCCACAATAACCACTTTGGTGACGCAGGTTGCTTTTTCACATTTCTTTGACTATGCTCCGGCCAACTCCCCCCTATAGGCGAACCTGGGCTAGTTTCCTAGTACATGACATGATGCAGAATACGGTGTAAGTTATTTGTCTTGTTCTGCTTGTGCGGTATGGGATCGGCGGTTGAAATTCACTACGCGATCAGGTGCCAGCATGTGTGCGCAAATGTATCCGAATCAACGCTTTAGCGGGGGTTCTTGCGGCGAAGTTTCTGCGGAAGCGCTGCGCAATGCGGCTGCCGCTGAGCGGCAAGTCGTTGAGATTCTTACACGTACAGCCCATGAGCTGAACACGCCGCTGGCCATTGTGGCCGGCTACGCGGATGTTTTGGCGCGCGAAACGGAAGGCGCGCTGAATACCCGTCAACAATTGATTCTAAACAACTTACAACGTGGCATCACGCGGCTGAAAAAAGTGGTGCAAGACCTGCTCGCCTGCGGCGCAAGCGACGACGCGCCGTCGATGCATTTGCAGGATGGCGACCTAACCTCTTGTCTGGAAGAGATTTGCAGCTTCTGGCAGGAGCGTTACGAAGAAAACGGAGTGATGCTGAATACCCGCCTAAAACGCCCTTTTCGCACGTTTCCGTTCGATTCCTTGCGGGTGCAACGCGCCATTTCCAACCTATTGGACAACGCATTGCGCTTCAGTCCCAAAGGCAGCACGGTCGAGGTGGCGCAGGAGCCGATCTTCTGGGAGCGGCGCCACCGCGCGGCGGCCGAGAGCGAGCGCCGCAAACAAGAGCGTCGGGAACAGGAGTGGCGAGAGCAGGAGCGCAGGAGGCGGGAGCGTCGCAACCAGGAGGACCGCGCCTCGAACGCCGTGCGCGTCGTCGTCTCGGACAAAGGCCCCGGGGTTCCCAGCGAACTGCAACAGGAGATCTTCAAGGAGTTTGTGCGCCACGATTCCAGCGGCTCGGGCATGGGGCTGGGGCTGGCCATTGCGCGCCGCGTAGTGGAAGCGCACGGCGGACGCATCTGGGTGGAGAGCGTGGATGGAGCGCCCACCAGCTTCTGCTTCGTACTGCCGTTTGCCTCGCCGCGCGGCGGGCAGGCGCGTCCGGAGACGCAAGCGTGAGCCGCCTGTGCGGGATCGACCCGCTGGCAAAGCCGCGCATCCTGGTGGTGGATGACGATACGGCCATCCGCGATCTGCTCAACCTGATGCTGACCGAGGAAGGATACGAGGTCCGCACCGCCGCCAGCGGCCTGCGCGCGGAGGAGATCATTCTGCGCGGTTATTACCCGGACCTGGTGCTGCTGGATTCGCTGATGCCGGAGCAGGACGGCCCGACCACCTTGCGCAACCTGCAACACAGCTACCCAGGACTCAAGGTGGTGATGCTCTCGGGGGTGACCGGCACGCGGCAAGTGGTGGAGGCCGTGAAGCTGGGCGCCTACGATTACCTGGCCAAGCCCTGCCATCCATCCGAGTTGCTGGAACTGGTGGCCGGGTGCCTGCGGCGTGCTCCCGCGGCGGCCGGGCCCGCACCACTGGAGATTACCGAGGAGTTGGACGAAGGCGTGTTCCTGGCCGCCAGCCGCGCCCTGCGCGAGCTGCACGAGCAGGCTCTGCGCATTGCGCGGACCGACCTTCCGGTGCTGATCCTGGGCGAGAGCGGCACGGGCAAGGAGGCGATTGCGCGGCTCATCCACAAACATTCGCAGCGGGCCGAACGCAGTTTTCTCAAGTTGAATTGCGCGGCGCTGCCGGCCGAGCTGGTGGAGAGCGAACTGTTCGGCTACGAGCAGGGGGCGTTCACCGGCGCGAACCACAACAAGCGCGGCAAGTTCGAGTTTGTGGACCACGGCACCATGCTGCTGGACGAGATCGGCGAGCTGCCATCCGTATTGCAGGCCAAGCTGCTGCAGGTGCTGCAGGATGGCACCTTCGAGCGGCTGGGCGGACGCAAGACGATCAAGGTGGACGTGCGCCTGATTGCGGCCACCAACGTGGACATGCCGCGGGCGCTGGCCAACGGAACGTTCCGCGAGGATCTGTATTACCGTCTGAACGCCTGCGTGTTGCAGGTGCCGCCGCTGCGCGAACGGCCGGAGGACATTCCTCTGCTGCTGCGCCACTACCTGGCGGAGTACGCGCGGCTCTACAACTGCACGGCGCCGCCGATCAGCCAGGCGCTGGTGGAGGGTTGCTGCCGTTTTCCCTGGCCGGGCAATGTGCGCGAATTATGCAGTTTTTTGAAGCGGTTGCTGATGGTGCGCGACGAAAGCGCCATGCTGCGCGACCTGGAAGACCTGACGCTGCATTTGCCGCGGCGTTTGCAGCCCGGAGCGGGAGCGGTGGCGGCACGCATGGACTGGAACGGAGGCTGAATGCGCAAGTGCAGTTCGCTAAAAGTGAAGTAAATTTGCGCACCTGATGGTCCCATTTTGGGAGTATGCAACAACTTGCACCTGCCACTTAGGTGGTATGTCAACGATTTCACAGGACTTAACCGTGTCAGCCATGACAGATGAGGATTGTTACTTTTACGGAACACGAAATGCACACACTTAGCCCGCTCAGGAGTGACGCGATGCACGCATCGGCTTCGGTACTGCGCGAGGTTGCGGGTTACGAGCTGCCGCCGGAAGCGGTGGTCTTCGGCCAGTCGCCGCAGATGCAAGAGGTACGGGCGCGGCTGGAGAGGCTGGCGCAAACAGACATACCGGTGCTGATCACCGGCCCCAGCGGCACGGGGAAAGAGGTCATATCACGGCTGCTGCACGCATGGTCGCCCTGGCGCGAGGGTCCATTCGTCAAAATTAACTGCCCGGCGATTCCGGGTCCGCTGCTGGAGAGCGAGCTGTTTGGCTACGAGCGCGGCGCATTTACCGGGGCGGTGGCGCAGAAGCGCGGGCGGGTGGAGCTGGCCGAGCGCGGCACTCTGTTTCTGGACGAGATCGGCGAGCTGGATTTGCTGCTGCAATCCAAGCTGTTGCAGCTATTGCAGGACCACAGCTTTTGCCGCATCGGCGCCAGCCAGGACAAAAGGGTGGAGGTGCGGGTGGTGTGCGCCACCAACCGCAACCTGCCGGAAGAAGTGGCAGCGGGACACTTCCGGGAGGATCTGTATTACCGCATCAACGTGCTGTCGGTGCATTTGCCGCCGCTGATGGAACGGCGGGGCGACATTCCGGAGCTGATTGAATACTTTCTGGAATCGTTTTGCCGGGCATACCGGGCGCGGGTGCATCCGCTCTCGCCGCGTCTGCTGCGGCAACTGATGAACTATCACTGGCCGGGCAACATACGCGAGCTGGAAAACCTAGTGAAGCGCTACGTGGTGTTTGGCTCCGAGGAGGCGGTAGCGGCGTCCTTGCGTCCGCGCAACGAGGGGCAGATTCTGGTGCCTCCGGGCGAGGAGCCGGTATCGCTGAAGAGTTTGACGCGCGAGGCGACGCGGCGCTTTGAGCGGGACATTCTGCTGCAGGTGCTGAGCACCAACCACTGGAGCCGGAAGAAGACGGCGCGCAAGCTGTGCCTGAGCTACCGGGCGCTGCTGTACAAGCTGAAGGAGTCGGGCATCAACTCGCACGAGATCCCGGCGCCAGCGCCGCCGGAGGTGCCGGCGAAGCCGCCGCTGCCGCATCCGCTCCTATGATGCTGGGACTGCCGACAATTGCCGCCGCGCTGATGCTGCTGGCGAACGGCGCCAACGCGCTGCTGGGACATACAGCACAGGAAACCGTGGCGCGGGCCGCGTCCGCGGGCGATGCGCGTGCCGCCGAGGCGCGCGTGGCAGCGGCCCCTGCGGCGCGCGCCGATGCCGGCTACCGGATTGGCATTGACGACGTGCTGGCCATCAGCGTGTGGCGGGAGAACGACCTGGGACGCTCGGTGCAGGTGCTGACGGACGGCAACATCACGTTTCCGCTGGTGGGACAGGTGCGGGCCGAGGGACTGACCTGTGGACAGTTGCAGCAGAAGCTGACCGAGTTGCTGAGCCGTCAACTGCGCGAGCCGGAGGTTTCCGTCCAAGTGCAGGAGGCGCGCAGCCAGCGGATTAACGTGCTGGGCGCGGTCACGCATCCGGGGATGTATCCGCTGCAGAAGCCGATGACGGTGCTGGACGCTCTGGCGCTGGCGGGAGGCTTCCGTCCATTTGCCAAGGCGGGAAAGATATTTGTGCTGCGCACGACGGCCGACGGCAGCACTCAGCGGATTCACTTCGACTACCGCAAAGCGGTGCTGGAAGGAAAAGAAACTCCGTCGCTGGAGCTGCGGGCTCGGGATACGGTGGTGGTGCCGTAGGGCAAAGACCTTCCTGGGATGAAGGACGATTGACGAAGATTGGCGGTTGGTGACCTGACGCGTTCTCCTTGCGGCCTTCCGCGCTGGGGGCCTTCGGCTGCGCCTCAGGAAGACACATCAACAACAAAAACAAAGACCCCACGTCTGGCCCAACACAGGCCAGACATGGGGCACCAATTCACAGAAACCCGTTGTGTTGGTTGCTTCCCACTCAAGCCCAACGGCGGGGCTTGAATGGGGCACCGTACTTCCCACTCAAGCCCAACGGCGGGGCTTGAATGGGGCACCGTACACTGTGATGAACCCAGGTTAGCCGCGCTAAACACCGCGCGCCGAACCTGGGGCACAAAGACGATCCCCGAAGCATTCCATTCAACACCAGTCACTTACGTGGAGAAAAAGCTGAGGGAACCCTGATTTTTCTCCGAGGGCGTGGGATTTATCGTCGCGGCGCGACGCGCTTCTGATACAACTTCCGGCGGAGATGTTGCCATGCCGACACGGTACTTTCCCCGAAACGCTTCGGGCCTGATGCGCGCTTTCCTGTTCTCTCTCTTCCTGACAGCACTATTGACGGCCACCGCGTGCGGCGGCGGAGGCGGAGGTTCCAGCTCGACGGTGACCGAGAGCCAGACGGCGGCGCCCACCATCAGTCCCGCGGGCGGCAGCTACACCACGGCACAGATGGTGACACTGACGACGAGCACCGCGGGAGCAAGCCTCTATTACACGCTGGACGGGACGACGCCGACGACGGCCTCGGCGGTGTACGCGGCGGCCATCCCGGTGACGCAGAATACCACGGTGAAGGCCCTGGCCGTGGCGACGGGCTACACCAACAGCGACGTGACCAGCGCGGCATATACCGTGCAGAACAACGTGACGGCGGCGCAGGTGACGACAAGCGCCGACCTGAGCAGCCTGATGGCCTCGGGCGCGGCGCTGGGCTTTGCCACGGGAACGGCTTCGGCGGCGTGGCCCACGATTACGCTGGACGAGGCGCAGAGCTACCAGACGGTGGAGGGATTCGGCGCGTCGATGACGGACTCGGCGGCGTACCTGCTGAACGAGGTGGCGCCGACCACGACGCGCGACGCGGCGATGAGCAACCTGTTTGGGCGAGGCAGCAACGGCATCGGGCTGAGCTTCCTGCGGAACCCGATGGGGGCCAGCGACATTGCGCGGGCCATCTACTCCTACGACGATAACGGCGGAGCGGCGGATACGGCGCTGGCAAACTTCTCGATGGCGCACGACGAGGCGGACATCCTGCCGCTGACGCTGGCGGCGCGCACGCTGAATCCAAGCTTGAAGGTGATGGTGACGCCGTGGAGTCCGCCGGGATGGATGAAAACGAATAGCACGATGATTGGCCAGGTGAGCGGCGGGACGGCAGGCGCTCTGGCGTCGGGAATGGAATCGGCGTGGGCGCAGTACTTTGTGAAGACGATCGAAGGCTACCAGGCGGCGGGCATCCCCGTGGATTACCTGTCGGCGCAAAACGAGCCGCTGTACGCGCCGAGCGACTATCCGGGGATGATGATGGCGGCCACGGCCCAGACAACGCTGCTGCGCGACGACCTGCTGCCGGCACTGAGCGCCGCGGGACTGACGACGCGGGTGCTACTCTACGACCACAACTGGGACACCGCGAGCTATCCGGAGACGGTGCTGGCCGACGCGACGCTGGCGGCCAGCGGGCAGATTGCGGGCGTGGCGTGGCACGGCTACGAGGGCACGCCGGGAGCGATGAATACGCTGCACAACCAGTTCAGCAGCATGGGACAGTACGTGACAGAGCACTCGGGCGGAACCTGGGTGAGCAACCAGGTGCGTCAGGACTTTGAGGAAATGACGCAGGCGATGCGCAACTGGGGCAAGGCGTATGTGAAGTGGAGCCTGGCGCTGAACGAGGCTCGCGGACCGTACGACGGCGGCTGCTCGACGTGCTCGGCGCCGATTACGGTGAACAGCACCTCGGGCGCGGTGACCTACAACGCGGAGTTCTACACGCTGGGGCAGTTCAGCAAATACGTGCTGCCGGGGGCGACGCGAGTGTACTCCAGCAACGCGCTGGGACTGGTGAGCGCGGCGTTTGTGAACCCGGACGGCTCGCGGGCGCTGGTGGTGTTTAACGATACGGCGGCGGCCATACGCTTCCAGGTGCAGTGGGGCGGACAGTTGATGGCCACGCAACTGGCGGGCCTGACGGGCGCGACCTACTCCTGGAACGGGGCACAGAGCGCCTCGCCACTGTTGAACGCAAAGGCGGTGACCATGGCCTCCGGCTACAGCACGGCCACGGTCTTCCAGACGGAGACGACGACGGACACGGGCAACGGCTATGACCTGGGCTACTCGGCGAACGGCGCGGTGGCTGTGTACAAAAATATGGACTTTGGCAGCGGAGTGAACGGGGTGAAGCTGCGCGAGGCTTGCGACAGCTCGTCGGGCAACTGCGGCGGAACGGTGGAGTTTCACCTGGATTCCGCGACGGGCACGCTGCTGGCCACGGTGCCGATGACGGCGACGGGCGGATGGCAGACGTGGCAGACGGTGGCGGGAACGATCTCCAGCAGCGCCAGCGGCACCCACGACCTTTACCTGGTGATGAAGAACTCCGGGGCAGGAACGAGCGCGGTGGGCAACCTGAACTGGTTCCAGTTCAATTAGAGCGGTTCCCGAGTAACCATATCCGGTGTAAACAGTGCACTGCCGTTGCTCCCTGATGGTCGCAACGGCCAATGGCCGGTGGCTTCGGGATACAGCAACTCGGGAACCGCTTTAGCCGATTGAACGAAGCAAAAGCCCGTGCCTCCGCGAAGAGGCACGGGCTTTTGCTTTGCGCGCCCGAAGGGGCGAGCGCGCAAAGCTATTTCTTCACGTTGGGACCGAAGTTGAAGCTGGGTCCGAGCGAGAGGCGCAGGGTGTTGCGCGGGTGCGCCAGCACGTCGCGGAAGAGGAAGCTGTGCACGTAATCGGCGGAGATACGCACGCCGAAATGCTTAGAGACACTCCAGTTGGCGCCGCCGCCGACACCGTAGAAGCGGATGAAGTCGGCCTGGGCAAGGCTGGGTCCGACCATGTTGGCCGTGGCCTCGTAGGCGAAGGTGTCTCCCGCGCGGGGCTTGCCGGTGACGACCTCATGCAACATGCCGCAGGCGGGGCGAACGAAGAGCGTGGCCTTTTTGAAGTGGCGGATGTTGATCTGCGGGCCGGCGGTGATGGTGTAGGTGCGCGCATCAAAGGGCACGTCGAGGGTGTAGCCGGGCATCTGGTTCAGGTAAGGGATGAGCTTGGCCTGCTGCGCGGCGGCCAGATCCTTGAGGCCGAGCGAACTGGAGCCGTCAAAGCGGCTGTAATCGACGCCCAACGAGATCCAGCGGCGGACGTTGACGCCGGCGTCCAGGTTGAATCCCTTCTGGTAGAGGCGCATGTCCGGGGTGACGAGGTGCGAGTAGCCGGCATAGAGCGCATAGCGGCCGACGTAATCCTGCTGGCAGAAGGCGGAAACGGTGGAGATCAAAAAGAACAGAAAGCAGATGAGACGGCGCAAAGCGTGACTCCGATCCATAACGTGTGGATAAGGTGTAGTTCCTGACACTGCAATTAAGTTATCAATCGCCAAGCAGGGCGGAGTGTCTTAGTTCTGTAACAATCCGGAGACGCGCGCGGCGGCGGCAAACGCGGGAGGCCTTTGTGTACCCATGAGGGGCGCGGGGCGACGCACAGGCGCCAGACGTTTTATGCTGGTAGAGTGAGTTCCCCTGCCAATCGCAATGTGAAGAGTTCGCGCCGGAAGATCACCTTCGGCACGGTAGTGAAGTGGATATTCGCGGTGCTGGCCGCGGGCTGGCTGTTCTGCGTGCTGCTGCTGGTGGCACTGAAGTGGATCGACCCGCCAACGACCGCGGTGCAGACCGAGCGCCGGGTACAGGCGATGCTGCAAGGCAAAGACTACGAGAAGCGCTACAACTTTGTGCCGCTGAAGCAGATTTCGCCGAATTTGCAGCACGCCGTCGTCTCCTCGGAAGACGCGCGCTTTTACCAGCATCATGGCTTTGACTGGAAGGCCATTCAACTGGCGGCGCAGGAAGACATGGAGGGCGGACGCATGCGCGGCGGCTCCACGCTGACGCAGCAACTGGTGAAAAACCTTTTCTTTGGCACCAGCCGCTCGTTTGTGCGCAAAGGGGCCGAAGCCTCCCTGGTGCCGATGGCGGAGTTGATCCTGGGCAAGCAGCGCATTCTGGAGCTTTACCTGAACGTGGTGGAGTGGGGTCCGGGGGTGTTTGGCGTGGACGCCGCGTGCCACTACCACTACAAGACCTCGGCGCACAGCCTGGACCGCGACCGCGCGGCAAGACTGGTGTCGGTGCTGCCTTCTCCCTTGAAGCGCAAGCCGGAGCGGATGAATAACTACAGCGCAATTGTGCTGCGGAGAATGCGGCAGGTGGGGTGGTAGAGAGACAGGTTTCAAAGTTTCAAAGTTGCAAGGTTGCCTCCCACCTCTGCCAACGATGGGACTTGCATGGGGCACCGAGATTCCCGCTCATACCCAACGACGGGGCTTGCATGGGGCACCGGAACCCAGGTTAGTCCCGCTGCGCGGGCCGAACCTGGGGCACATGCTGGTGACCTTATAGTGCATCCTTACTGCCATCCGCGCTGGGGTCCTTCGGCTGCGCCTCAGGATGACACATCAAAAACAAAGACCTCAGGAAGACACGCTAAAAACAACCGCAAGAGCAAAATCAAGAGCAGGAAAATCGCAGCGATAAGAGAGTTTTAATCTGCATGGCGCGCCAGGTGCTTATTGACAGGCACGAAGGCGGAGGCGCGGATTGACGTACTCCAGAAAAACAATAGATACGGTGGACGCCGAGTTGACGGCGGCGATGCAGCAACACGGCGCGGGAAACCTCTCCGAGGCGGCGGCGCTGTACGAACGCGTGCTGCGCCGCCAGCCTCGCAATGGACGGGCACTCCACCTGCTGGGCACCCTGGCGTTGCAGTTGGAGCAGACTCCGCAGGCGATTGCCTTACTGCAGGCGGCGGCCGAGACCGACGCGGCGAACGCCGAATGCCACAACAGCCTGGGAGGCGCTCTGCATCGCGCGGGAAGAATGCAGGAGGCGCTCAAGAGTTTTGCGCACGCCGTGGAGTTGCAGCCGCAGTATGGCGCGGCGCTAGTGAATTGCGGACGCGTGCTGGAGGAACTGGGCGACCTGGAAGGAGCGGTGCACAGCTTCCGCTGTGCCGTGGCGGCAGAGGGCAACTGGTTTGAGGCGCAGATGCGGCTGGGAGTTGCGCTGCTGAAGGCGCAACGGAGCGGAGAAGCTCTGGCGGCCTGCCAAAAGGCTCTGGCGCTGCGTCCGGACTCGGCGGAGGCACACTTCAATCTGGCGCACGCGCTGGACGCGGAGGAACGATGGCAGGAAGCGGCGGAGCATTGCCGGGCCGCGCTGCGGTTGAATCCCCGGCTTGCCGAGGCGCACAACAACCTGGGGCACGCGCTGCACAAGCTGAAAGATCTGGAGGGCGCGAGCGAAGCGCTGAGGGCGTCCGTTGCGCTTAAGCCGGATTCGGCCGTGACCTACTACAACCTGGGAACCGTGCTGGCAGAGCAGAGAAATTACCGTGGGGCGATTGAGAACTTTCACGCGGCGCTCTGTTTGCAAACGGATTTTGCCGACGCGAGCTACAACCTGGGCAACGCCTATCGCGATGTGCAGGAGCGGGAACAGGCCATAAAAGCGTACTCGCGCGCGCTGGAACTGCGTCCGGCGTTTGCGCTGTGCTGGACCGCGCTGGGCAACGCGCTGGCCGACCGCGGCAGCTACCCGCAGGCCGAGGAGTGCTATCGCGAATCGCTGCGGCTGGCGCCGGACGTTGCCGACACGTACTTCTGCAACTCCACCACGCTGCGCGAAATGAACCGTCTGGAGGAGGCAACGCAGTGCCTGCGGCGCGCGCTGGAACTCGATCCGCACTTTGTGAATGCCTACAGCAACCTGCTGTATCAGCACGCCGTGACGCGCGACGTGAGCTGCGTGGAAGAGCGGCGGCAGGCGGAAGGCTGGGAACGCGCGGCCCTGAGCGAGGAAGAGCGCGCCGCGGCACGGCAGGTGACATTCACGCGCAAGCCGCGCGCGGGGAGAAAGCTGCGGCTGGGAATTCTGTCGGCGGAGATTGGCGAGCACGCGGCCTCGGAGTTTTTGGAGCCGCTGCTGGCGGAGTTGGACCATTCGCGCTTTGCGGTGACGCTGTTCCCTTCCTACCTGCGCAGCACGCCGCGCGCGGCGCGCATGATGAAACTGGCGGAGGCGGTGGTTCCGGTAGCGGAGATGACGGACGCGGAGGCGGCGGAAAAAATACGCGGGTGCGAACTCGACGTGCTGGTGGAGACCACGGGGCATACGCGCGAGTGCCGGCTGGGAATTTGCGCGCGGCGCGCGGCGCCGGTGCAGGTTTCCTACATTGGCTACTGGAGCACGACGGGACTGACGGAGATGGACTGGGTGTTTGGCGACCCGGAGACTCCGGCACATTACGATGGCTACTTTTGCGAGCGCATTTGGCGGCTGCCACGGCTGGCGATTTGCTACCACGGAGATGCTGCACTGCCGGAAAGCGCGTGGCGGCGGGCGGCGGACGGAACGGTGTGGCTGGGATCGTTCAACCGCACGGTCAAGATTCGGCAAGAGACGCTGGCGCTGTGGGCGCGGGTGATGCGCGAGTTGCCGGAGACGCGGCTGCTGCTGGAAGATCGCGAAGAAGATTGCGCGCAGAAGCACCGGAGAATCCTGAGCAGCCTGCAAGAGCTGGGCGTAGACGCCGGTCGCGTGGAGTTTGCGCCGATGATTACGAGCCATGTGGAACATATGCGGTTGTACGACCGGCTGGACATTGCGCTGGACACGATTCCGTTTACCAGCGGCACCACGGCGTGCGATGCGCTGTGGATGGGCGTTCCGCTGGTGACGCTGGAGACGGACTGGCACGGCGGCAGGATCGCGGCGTCCATGCTGCGCGCGGCGGGATTGGGAAAGTGGGTGGCCAGCAACGATGCGGAATACGTGGCGACGGTGACGAGGCTGGCGCGCGACGTGGAGGCAAGGGTGAAGATGCGCGCAACGCAGCGAGCGCAGGTGGCGGGCAGCTCGCTGTGCGACGCGAAGGGAATGACGCGCGCGCTGGAAGAGGCCTGGGAAGGAATGTTCGACGAGTACTGGGCACACAAAGGCCCCTCCGGCTGATGACTCGGGAACAATTTGCGAGACGGGAGAGCGCGCCGTGGAAACGTCTTCCAAGCCGCGCACACTATGTTTTGCAACAATAACCTTTCATGGGTAATCCACTAAACATGGGGCTGCGCGAGCGGCTCCCTTGAGGAAAGCTTGCATGTATCGTTACCGGATTACCGTGGAAGCGCTGCGCGAAGACGGCCAGGCGCAGAAGTTGCAGTTTGAGGCGACGAACCACGACGACCTGTTCGCCGTGGTGCCGCGCATCGAGGGACGCTTCGATTACATGACGGCCGACGAGGCCAAGGCGTTTGCCGTGGGACTGAAGCTGTTCGGCGAGACCGTGCTGCACCACCGGGAGCAGCCAATCTTTCAGTCGATCAAGAATGCGCTGGGAGATTTCATGCGCGAACTGAAGTCGCAGGTGAAGAAGTAGAAGCTGTTTCATAACCGGACGCGAAGGCTACGCTGTGTTCCCTCAGGGGCTAAAGCCCGCGGCTTCCGCGGCCCGAGGCGGCACGGCTGAAGCCGTGCCCTTTCAAAACCGAGTTATGAAACAGCCTCTGGAAGCGGTAGGATCAAGCAACAAAAAAATGGCCGGGGAGTTTGCGTCCCCGGCCCCGCACAGTTTGGCAAAAGAAACAGTTCGGCGAAACTTACTTCCCCGCGCCAAAGGTGTAACGCAAGGCGAAGCGCACCTGGAACGGCTCGGTGGGATGGGAGACGTTGGTGAATTCCGCAGAGGCCGTTGGCGTAATGCGCGAGACATAGGCGTAGGTAATGTCGTCGGCCTTGCGGTTCAGCAAATTCAGCAACTCGGTTGAAAGGCTCCATTTACTGTTGAACCGATAACCAAGTCCGGCGTTGACCAGAGTGGTTGCCGACGAGCGATTGATGCCGTCGGAGGTCAATTCGCGCGGGCCGAAGTAACGCAGGCGCAGGCTTGCCTGCAAGCCGCGGTACTCGTGCAGGGTGGCTCCGGCGGAGAGTACCAGCCTGACCGCTTCGGGCACCAGCTTGCCGCCCGGAAGTTGCCGCGGATACGACAGTCCATTCGCCACGGTGGGATTGAGGAACGCCGCGTCATCGGGATCGACCTGCGTGAACTGGGCGCGCGAGTCGGCAATATCGAAGTCAAACGAAACGTGCTCCACCGGCGTGTAGTAGTTGGCCCACTCAACGCCGTAGCGGTTACTGGACTGATCCGAGGCGCTGGTGCCGCCGGTGTCGCCGGACTGCATCAGCTCCGAATTACTGCGGAGATACCAGAGCGACACGGTGCTTTGCAGATGAGGCACGGCCGAGGTGCGTATGCCAATTTCTCCACCTTTGGTTTGCACCAGAGGAGTGATGGGAGTGGCGGCGGTGGGGAACGGATTGTCCGGCGAAATCGGCTCCTCCTTTTGCGTTGCGCCACGCGCGTCGTTGCTGTGGAAGGCGAAGCCGCCCTGCGCGTAGATCTCGGTCCTGGCCCACGGGCCGAAGATCAAGGTTGCCTTGGGGCTGGGCAGAAACTTGCTGGCCGAACCGGAGTTAGCCTGCCGGAAGTTGACCGTGCCGAAGATTGGCGAGGTGTAGGTGGGCGTCAGGTTGGTGACCACGTACTTGGCGTCATCGCCGCGCAGGGCCACGACCGTGCGGAATTTGCTCGTCCACTGGATTTTATTTTCCACGTAGGCGCTGCCGATGGTCGCCGTGAATTTATTCAGCGAAGTGGCTGCGGGCAGCGTGGCGGTCAGGTTCGGATTGGTGGCGCACTCATCCACATATTCGTCATGGCAGGCGTTGACGTCGGTCTTGTCGGTGCGCACGCGGTTTTGCGAACGGAAAAGTCCGTTGTGCACCCAATCGTTGCGCAGTTGCATGCCAACGGTCGTCTCCGAGCGGCGGCCAAAAAGCTGCCCATAGAGGGTGTGGCGCGCGTCAAAGCCCGCTACCCAGCGCCGGTCCTGCTGATTGAATTGGTCACCCTTGACGGGATCGATCAGGTAATAGGTAAAGTCGGAGAACAAATTCATATCGTAATAGAAGCCATAGGCAGTGACCCTGGTCGCGGAGCTTGCGCCGCGGCGATGCCACTCGCCCTGCAGGCTGTAACGCTGCGAATGACCGCCGTCGGTGGGATTCAGCGTGCCGAAGTAGCCGACCAGCGGCTGCGCGTCCACGGGAATCTGATCGCTGGAATTCCATGTTCCGCGGTAGGCGCGGGCGGTGACGCTGAAGCCCTTGCCGTCCTCGCCCTGGCTGTAGGTGAGCAGGCCGTTGTACTTGAAGAAATTGTCTGCGTGCGTCGTCCACGGACCGTTGTCGTGGTACGCCTCGCCGCCGTAAAGCAGAGTGCCCTTGCCGAGCTTCCGCGAGACTCCGAAGACGGTTCGCCCATAGCCGTTCTTACCGCCTTCCACCTGGAGGAAGTTATGAGGGAGCGTCTTGAAAAACTCCAGATGCGCCGCGGCCGCCGAACTGAAGTTGCCTACCTCGGCGTAGTACGGACCCTTCTCGTACTCGACGCCCTTCACAAACTCCGGGATCACGGTGTTCATGTCGGAATAACCTTCGCCGTGCGCGTGCGAGGGCAGGTTCAAGGGCATGCCGTCGAGAAAGATGGCAATGTCCGTGCCGTGATCGAGATTGAAGCCACGCAGATAATATTGGTTGGCCTTGCCGCCGCCGGCGTGCTGCGTGATCATGACGCCGGGAACCGCCTCCAGAACCTCGCCGGAGCGCAGCATCGGACGCTCTTCGATTTCCTTGGGGCCTACCGTTCCCTGGGTGGCGGAAGTAGCAATTCCAACGAGGTCATCGGCCCGGCCCTGCACCTCGACCGTGGTGCTGACGGAGCCGACGGACAAAGCAATGCGCAGCGGCGCCGGAGTGGCATCGGCGGCGATCATCACGGAAAACTCGCGGGCTTCAAAACCCGTCTTCGCGGCCGTCAGGCGATAGCCGCCCGCGGCCAGCCCGGCAAAGGAGAACGCGCCGTTGGGGTCCACATGCAGCGTTCTCTGCACCGCACCGTCCGCGCTGCGCAGCACAATGGACGCTCCGGGAATCACCGCGCCGGATGGGTCCACCACCGTGCCGGTAATTTTTCCCGTGCTCTGCGCAAAGAGAAGGCTGGAGAGGAGAAGGAAAAGAAACAGTGAATACTTCAGGTTCATTAAAGCAACTTCCTCCCTGGGACGCGATGGCAACCGGCGCGAAAAAAGATGAACCGGAAGACTGCTGCCGACCAGGAAGAGCCAACGGCGCGGCAGAGGGGCAAGCAACGTCACTGGAAGAATTGTGCCACGAGTAGCACGATTTAGTAAATAGTATGCGGCATAACTTTTTACTTTTTGTATGCGCCGAGGTTCACGCAACCCCGGCGCATGTTGAAAAAGACCCGAGTCAGCGCAGGCCCAGCTTGCGCAGCAGCACCATGGCCGGACACCAGTTGGTGAAGGCCGATTGCAGCAGGTTGGCACCGACAAACGCCGTCAGCCAGTACCAGTTGTGATTCACCAAGGCTCCCAGCGCCACCGATACCAGCACGGCGACGCCAGCCATCAATCGCAGTCCACGTTCCACGGTCATCTTGTTCTCTCCTTCGATTTACGTTGGCCTGAGGGAGGACATCGCCTTATTCCCTCAGGGGCTTTACAGGTTGCTGAAAAAGTCCCCTAGGGAATTGTTACCCTGAGGGAGCGGCCGTATTTGCCGCGAGTCGAAGGGCCGCTACTCCTCGTTATAACTGTCCCAGGTTAGGCCCGCTGCGCGGTCCGAACCTGGGGCACACACCCTGCCCGGTATAGGGGGGCGACCAGCTCAACATGACAACCATCCTGCTCAGGTATTGTTTTTCCGCAACCTGAGAAGCCGTGCCCTGACAAAACCCGGCCTATTTAGGATCTCCTTCGCGGAGGCCGTTCTCAAGCGGATGCACCGCCCGCTCGTGCTTTTCCACGCCGGATTCCACCATGAAGTAGAGCACCGGCACGGCCATGCGCGAGAGCAGGGTCGAGGCCACTTCACCGGCCATCAGCGAAAGCGCCAGTCCCTGGAAGATGGGGTCGGTGAGGATGACGCTGGCGCCCACCACCACGGCCGCGGCGGTCAGCAGCATGGGACGGAAGCGCACCACTCCGGCGTCCACCACGGCCTCGGCCAGGGGCATTCCCTGGGCGCGGCGCAGCTCGATGAAGTCCACCAGGATGATCGAGTTCCTCACGATGATGCCCGCCCCGGCGATGAAGCCGATCATGGAGGTGGCGGTAAAGAACGCTCCCATCAGGGCGTGCGCCGGAAGAATGCCCACCAGGGTCAAAGGGATGGGCGCCATGATGACCAGCGGCACGATGAACGAGCGGAACCAGCCAACGACCAGCACATAGATCAGCACGATGGCCCCGGCAAAGGCCAGGCCAAGGTCGCGGAAGACCTCGATGGTAATGTGCCACTCGCCGTCCCACTTCATCGCGTAGCGCTCGGTGGAATCCGGCGGCACGGCGTTGAAGCGGCCGAGGGTGTAACCGGCGGGGAGCTTCAGCTTGTCCAGCGCCTCGTTCATCTTGAAGATGGCATAGACGGGACTTTCGGCGGCTCCGGCCACGTCGCCCGTGACGTACACCACGCGCTTCAGGTTCTTGTGATAGATGCTTGGGGCCAGAGTGGTTTCGGTGACGCGGGTAATCTCGCGCAGGGAGACCAGAGAACCATCGGCGGCCGCCAGCTTCACGCTTTCCAGAGCGTCGATCGAGGAGCGGTCAGCGCGCGACAGGCGCACCACCACCGGCACATCCTCGCGGGCGGCGGCAACGTGCAGCAAGGTGGCCTCGGTGCCGTGCAGCACCGTGCCGAGCGCGCGGCTGACGTCCGCGGCGCTGATGCCGTGCAGCGCGGCTTTTTGCGGGTCCACCGCGACATCCACCTGCTGCTGCGCGTCCTCCACGTACCAGTCCACATCCACCACGCCGGGGGTCTGCTGGAAGATCTGCTTGATCTGCCGCGCCACGCCGATCTGTCCGTCCTCGTCCGGGCCATAGACTTCGGCCACCAGCGTTTGCACCACGGGCGGGCCGGGCGGAACCTCGCTGACCTTGACGCGCGCGCCGAAGGGAGCGGCAATCTTCTGCAACTCGGGACGCAGCCGCTTGGCAATCTCGTGACTCTGCGCGCGGCGATCCTCGGCCGGCAGCAGGTTCACCTGAATGTCCGCCTGGTTGGGCTGGCGGCGCAGGTAGTAGTGACGCACCAGGCCGTTGAAGTTGTAGGGGCCGCTCAGTCCGGCGTAGAGCTGGTAGTTGACCACCTCGGGCTGCCGGGCCAGGAACGCGCCCAGGGCCTGCCCGACGCGCGCGGTCTGCTCCAGAGGGGTGCCGTCCGGCATGTCGATGATCACCTGGAACTCGCTCTTGTTGTCGAAGGGCAGCATTTTGACCTGCACCCACTTGAGGGGGATGAAGGCCACGGCCGCCAGCAGAAGGCAAACGATGCCGGACAGAAATGCCCAGCGGGCGCGCGGCACGTGCACCATGCGCGTCATAAAGCGTCGGTAGAGGCGCGTGGCCCAATCTTCGCCGTGCGACTCCGCATGGCCGCGCGTGGCGCTCGAACGCAGCAGGCGCAGCGAAGCCCAGGGCGACACCAGGAACGCCACCAGAAGGGAGAAGATCATGGCCGACGAGGCGCCCACCGGAATCGGCATCATGTACGGACCCATCAGCCCGCGCACCATGGCCATGGGCAGAATGGCGGCGATGACGGCGAAAGTGGCCAGGATGGTGGGGTTGCCCACCTCGGCCACGGCTTCGATGGCCACCTCGCCCAGCGGACGGCCATGGTTCTCCGCCATGCGGAAGTGGCGGACAATGTTTTCCACCACCACGATGGCGTCATCCACCAGGATGCCGATGCTGAAGATGAGGGCGAACAGCGTCACGCGGTTCAACGTGTAACCCAACAGGTAGAAGATGCCCAGGGTCAGCGCCAGGGTGACGGGAATGGCCAGCAGCACCACGCCGCCCTCGCGCCAGCCAAGGAAGATGGCAATCAGCAGCGTGACCGACAGAGTGGCCAGCAAAAGGTGCTGCAGCAATTCGTCGGACTTATGCTTGGCCGTCTCGCCGTAGTTGCGCGTGGTGGTGATGTTGAGATCGGCGGGGAGGGTGTTGGCCCGCAGCTCGGCCAGGCGCGCCAGCACGTGATTGGCGATGATGGTGGCGTTGGTGCCCTTGCGCTTGGCCACCGTGATGGTCACCGCGGGATATTCCGCGCCGGGGTCGGCCTGCGCTTGCGCGCCGCGCGTGCCCCGTCCCAGGCCGAAGTTCACATAATTGGAAGGCTCGTCGGGGCCGTCGCTGATGCGCTCGGCAACGTCGCGCAGAAGGATGGGATGTCCCTGGCTCACACCAACCACGGCCTGCTCCACGTCCTCACGCCGGGTAAAGAACGAACCGGCCTCCACCCGCACCTGCTCGTTCTGATTGGCGAACTCACCGGCCTCGACGCGGGCATTCGCCGCCTGCAGGCGCCCCACCACCGCCATCGGAGACAGGCCGTAGGAGGCCAGACGCGCCGCGCTGAGTTCCACCAGCAGGGTGCGCGGCTGCCCGCCTAGAATGCGCGTCTCGCTGACGTCATCCACCTGCTTGATGGAGTGCTCCAGTTCGGCGGCGATCTGGCGAAGCTGGTAGGCATCGTACTTTTTGCCCCACAAGGTGAGGGCCAGGATGGGGACGTCGTCGATGGAATGCGCCTTGACCAGCGGCTGCGAAGCGCCCGGCGGCATGTGATTGAGATTCGCGTAGAGCTTGCTGTACACGCGGATCAGCGCGTCCTCCTGCTTGGTGCCCACCAGGAAGCGCACGATGATCAGGCTGCGCCCCGTGGAAGAGGTGGAGTACACGTACTCGACGCCGGGAATCTCACGCAGAATCATCTCCAGAGGGGTGGTGACGCGCTGCTCCACCTCGGCGGGAGAAGCGCCGGGCAGAGCGGTGGCCACGTCCAGCATGGGGACGACGATCTGCGGCTCTTCCTCGCGCGGAATCTCCAACACGGCCACCAGGCCCAGCAGCAGCGCCGCGACGATAAACAGCGGCGTCAGCTTGGAGTGGATGAACGCGTGCGCGATGCGCCCGGCAATACCCATTTCCGTGTTCATTGACGAACCTCGATGCGCTTGCCGCCCAGTTCCAGCTCGCCCGGAGCTTCCACAATGGTCTCGCCCGCCGACAGGCCGGAGAGCACCGTCAAACGGCCGCCCACGGCGTTGCCCGTGGTGATGTAGCGCACGGCGGCCACATGATCTCCGCCCACCACATACACACTCTGCATGGAGCCGTGCATGACCAGCGCACTGCGCGGGATGGTGACCACCTGGCGCTCGCCCTGGCGGCCCACCTGCGCCCGTCCATACATTCCGCTGTAGAGTCCCGGTACGGACGGCAGCTCGATTTTGACCAGAAAGCTGTGGCTGGCGGGGTCGGCGGCGGGAACGATGCGCGCCACCTTGCCGTTCAGCGGCGCGCCGCCCAGGGCGGGAATCTCCACCGGGAGCGTTGCACCGACCGTCAGGCCACGCAAAAGCGACTCGTCCACCGTGACCTCCAGGCGCAGGGCGCCGCCCTTGTCCACGGTCAGCAGAGGCAGGCCGGGGGCGGCCATGGTTCCGGGATCGGCGCGGCGCGCGGTGACCACGCCGTCAAAGGGCGCGCGGATGCGGGTGTAGCCCTGTATGGTGGCCGCCGAGGAAGCGGCAGCAGCGGCTTCAGCCTTCTGCGAGCGCACGGCGGCCAGGCGCGAATTCGCCACCCGGGCGCGCGTCTCCACTTCCTGAAACTCCTGCGGGCTGACGCTCTTCTGCGCCCTTAACTGCTCATAGCGATGCAGCGTGCTGCTGGCCAGGGCGGCATCGCTCGCGGCGGCAGCCACCTGCTCGTCCGCGACGGAGACCGCGGCGCGGGCCTGCCCAAGCTGCGAAGCCATCTGCGCCGCGTTAATGGTGGCCAGCACCTGTCCGGCGCGCACGTGATCGCCCTCGGCGGCCATCGCCGCGCCCAGGGTTCCCATGATCTGCGCCGAGAGCGTGGCCGACTCGCTGGCCTTTACCGTGCCCACGGCCTCGGAGACTTCCGCCTCGTTTTGCGCGGCCGCCTGCGTCAGCTTCACCCCGCTCACCGTCCCGGGCACGGGCGCGGAGGCCGTGTTCTCGTGGCAGGCCGCGGCGGTCAGGCTCAAGGCAATTGCGGCTAGAACGAATTTGATTCGAAGAGTGTTCATTGCAGGTTCTTCACCTCGTCGGCGGTCAGGGTTCCGGTTGCCAGCCGCAGCGCGGCGTAGCTCAAAGTGTTGTCATAGACGGACTGCCAGTAGCTGCTCTGGCTCTGCCGCCCGGCGTCTTCGGCGCGCAGCACCTCGGTCAAGGTGACCAGGCCGGCGTCGTAACGGTTGCGCAGAATGCGTTCGCTCCCGGCGGCCTGCGCCATCGCGTCGCGCGCCACCTCCATACTTTTGGCGGCGGACCTCTGCGCGAAATAGGCGCGGCTCACCTCGACGCGCACCGTGCTCCGCGCCGCTTCTCCAGAGGCCTCCAGACGCATCAGACGCGCCTTCTGTTCCTCAAGCTGCGCCCGCTTTTGCAGCGGCAGAAGGTCCACGCGCAGTTCGGCTCCGGCCATCCAATTGCTGCCGCCAGCGCCGCCAAAGCTGTGGCGGTCGGCCGCCCAGGAGCCGAAGGTGTCCACCCGCGGGGAGAACTCGGAGCGCGCGGCACGAACCGCGGTCTGCTGCGCCGCGGACTGCCGGGCCAGACTGTCGAGATCGGGGCGCTGCGCCAGCGCCACGGCTACTTCGGCGTCCACCCCGGCCACGGCAAAGCTCTGCTCGCGCAGTGGTCCAACGCTCGGCGGACCCATTGGCAAGGGAGTGCCGACCGCGGCCTCCAGTTCGGCCCACGCCGACTGCACACTGCCCTCGGCCCGGATCAGTTCCTGCTGGCGCTGCGCCAGGTTCACTTGCGCCGAAAGCTCGTCGGAGTCCACGGCCAGCCCGGCCGCAACCCTTTGTTTGGCAAGATCGTGCAGCGCCCGCGCGGTTTCCGACGCGTGTCGCGCCACCTCGGCCTGCCGGGTGGCAATCAGCACTGCTTCGTAGGCCGCCACGGTGCGGAAGATGACCTCCTGCGCGGTGCGGCTGGCCGAACTCTCCGCGCTGCGGTGCAGCAGGTTGGCGCGCTTGATCTGAAGCTGGGTGCTCCAGCCATCGAAAACGGTCCAGCGGCCGCCTAGGGTGGTGGCAAAGTCGCTGATCGGCGCGGGATGGTTGAGGCTGGGCAGGCTGAAATCGGCGCTGCCGAAGACCTGCTGCCGCAGCTTGGCGCCAAAGGCAAACACCGCGTCATCGCCGCGGGTCAGCCCTTCGGAAAGGCTGATCTGCGGCAGCAATCCGCTCCGCGACAGGTGCACTCCGGCCTGGGCCTCTCTGAGGCCGGCGGCGGCCAGCTTCTGCGAAGGATTGTGCTCCAGAGCGGCATCCACCGCCTGGCGCAGCGTCAGCACCGGCGCGGCGCTGGCCCCGGGCAACGGCACCGCCGTCTGGGCGCTGGCCAGGAACGCCGGCACCAGAAGAAGGACGGTCAGGCAAAGCAAACGTGTACGTTTCATCGTCATAAGCATCAAGCGCCCACCAAAGGCATCTGTCTATGAAATGCAATTCCGGGAAGAGTGTTACAGCTACGTGGAAAAAACTTCAGCGCTTGCGGCCTTCGGCGGCCGGGACGACTGGCACGCGCGATTGCTCGATAGTGAACTGGCGGAAGAGTCCGGCCAGCCCCTCCGGCCTGGGCCCCTGCGGATAGACCAACGAGAAGTTGCGCGGGATGCGCAAGCCGCGGATGCTGGCCGTGGCAATCTTGCCCAGCGGCAGACGCGGCAACACCGCGGCGCGGGTGACAAAGCCGATGCCCAGTCCGGACTCCACGCAGCCGAGGATGGCCTCGCTGGAATCCAGTTCCATGACGATATCCAACTCGTCCATCCGCAACCCGGCTTTTTCCAAGGCCGCTTCCAGCACGCGGCGGGTTCCACTGCCGCGCTCACGCAGCAAGAAGGGAGCACCGCGCAGATCGTCCACCGTAAGCTCCTCGCGGCGGGCCCAGGCATGCTGGGCCGGGTAGAGCAGCACCAGCTCGTCTTCCATGAAAGGCTCGACCTGCACGTCCTTGCGCAGGGCCGGACCCTCGATCAGTCCCAGGGCGATGCGCCCTTCCACCAGCCACTCCACGACCTCTTCGGTGTTGCCGCTGCGGATTTGCAGCTTCACATGCGGATTTGCAGCTTTAAAGATGCCCAACATGCGCGGCAGCACGTACTGCGCAATGCTGGTCGAGGCTCCCGCGCTGAGGGTGCCGGAGTGCTCGCCGCTCAGCGATGCCAGTTCGTCGCGGGTGCGCTCCACGAGTTCGGCAATTTCTTCCGCCCTCTGCCGCAGAATGCGTCCCGCCCCGGTCAGCACCACGCGGCCGCCGGTGCGGTCCAATAGACGCGTGCCCAGCTCTTCTTCCAGGGCCTTGATCTGCTGCGTCACCGCCGGCTGGCTCAGGTGCAACTCCTCGGCGGCGCGGCGGAAGTTGAGGTTCTCGCTCACCGAGCGGAACACCTTGAGCCGGAAGTTTTCCATAACGGGGAGCGCTCCTTTGAGGTCTGTCCACACTGTACGCAATCCGCGGCTCACTGGCGCGTGACTGGGATCACATCTTTTTTGGTAACTCCGATAAGGTTTCGTAATCCGGCATAACGTATTCCGTATGGACAACTCCCGGATTATGGAACACCATGCCGAAGGTTGCCGACCTGGCCGTTTCCGTACATCTACCGCAAGCACTTTGCTTGGCGGCGATATTATCCATCTTTTCCAGAACAGTGCGGAACAGCATGGCGGCAGCCCTTAGAACTGAAGGGAGACGTTATGCGCAAATCCACCTGCCTCACCGCCCTGCTTGTGGCGGCGCTTGCCGTTGGCAACGCATTCGCACAAACGGCGCCGAAGGCAGACGCCAAAACGGAGGCCAAGCCCGCACCCGCCGCACAGACGGCAGCCAAAACGGCACCCAAGGACGAGCAGAAGCCCCGCACTCTGGAAGGCTACGTTGAGCAGGAAAAGGACTTTTACCATATCCTGCTCGCCTCGCACCCCATCTTTAAATATGAAAAAGAAGGGCGCCTGGTTGGCAAATATCACATCTCCGACCGCGAAGAGGAGTTTACCGAGGAGGGCGGCGGCAAAGCCTACGCCAAGGAAAACAACGTGCAGGTCTCTTTGACCTACCGCCTGGGCGCGGAATCCATTCTGGACCTGCCCAACAAGTTCGTGGGCCCGGAAAAGTGCGGCGAGTGCCACCCGGCGCAGTACCAGAAGTGGGCCAAGTCGCGCCACGCCAAGGTCGTGCGCTTCCCCGACGAGATGGTTGAAATCCCCAATAAAGACTTGAACAAGGGACTCTACGGCTCACAGGCCTCGGTGCTGCCCGAGGGCATTACCAAGGACGACGTGTACGTCATCCTCGGCACGCCGCGCACCAAGTACGGCTTTGTGGACAAGTACCTTGTCCGCGGCACCTATCACGTGGAAGATGGCATGTTGAAGGACGGCACCGGCAACCTGGTGGCCGGCGGCAACCAGCACTCCCACCACTGGGCGGAATCGCTGACGCCGGACATGGCCAAGAAGATCGCCGAGTACGTTCCGGGCTTCCCCACCAAGTTGGAAGACTTCGGGGACAACGGCTCCAACGTGTGGGGCATGACCAGCTACGGCGCCAAGAACCGCAAGAGCATGCTCTTCCAGCCGGCCACGGCCTACTGCGAGATCTGCCACAGCTTCAAGTTCGACTTCAAGAGCCAGGACGAACTCGTGGCCGCTCTGGGTAAACCCGAGGAGCTGCGCAAGCACACCATCAGCAAGGGCATCACCTGCGAGGAATGCCACGGCGCGGGCGCTCACCTGTACGGCGCACGCGGCGCGGGCATGCCCAGCAACTGCGAGCGCTGCCACCAGCGCTTTGCCTGGAACAAGGACGAAGCGGCGGCCAATCCCGACAAGCCTTTCACTTCGTTCTTCAAGACCAAGTGCCCGGCCTGCGGCACCGAAGGTTCACAGAGCTACAACACCGCTCACTACGAGAAGGGTATGCGCTGCGGCACCTGCCACGATCCGCACGAGGTGACCGAGAACGATTGGAAGGACAGCTACACCAAACCTGCCCTGCGCAAGAACTGCGGCGACTGCCACACCGAGCAGGCCAACTTCGCCAAGCAGAGCAACGTGCACAGCGGACACGACTGCACCAGTTGCCACATGCCGGTGATGATGAGCTGCGAAAACTTCGGCACCATCCAGTTCCCCGACTACGGCGGCTTTGACGCCACCCGCGCCGCGCACATCTGGAAGATCAACGTCGATCCCGAAGAGAAGTCGCTCAACCCGCCTCCGGGCAAAGACCGCAACTTCAAGGACGGCTCCTGGCGCCTCAGCAAGAAGAACGGCAAACCGTTCATCGACCTGATGTGGTCCTGCGGCCGCACCAGCTTCAGCGACGGCAACGTGCTGATGGCCGGAGGCTGCCACAGCCCGGCACAGAGCTCGCAGCCCAAGGACTTGAAGTTCACCAACCAGAAGATGATTTATGACCGCGTCATGCTCTGGCAGAAGCCGGTGAAAGAGGGCGTGACCGAGGCGAAGACCCAGCTCATGCTGGCCAACACCCGCATGCAGAAAAACTCCCTGAACGCCTCGCAGAGGGCGCAGGTGCAGTTGATGCTGAACCAGGCGCAGGCCATCCTCGACTCCGTGCAGAAAGACGGATCGTGGGGCGTGCACGCGCCGGAATACACCCTGCAAAAGGTCAACGAGGCCAAGACCCTGGCGAACGGGGCCAACGCCATGCTGACCGGCGGCGTGAAGCAGGTGGCAAAGAAGTAGGAACCTCCTGATGGGAGGCGGCACGCCGCGACGAGCCGCCTCCCATGTTTTGCCAGTGAAAGGGCACGGATTTCGCGAGACTCTTAACCATTCACGCGGCCTGTGCCTCAGGGGCTAAAGCCCCGGCGCATTTTCAGCCACATAGCGGCACGACTAAAGTCATGCCCTGACATAACAGCTTTTATTCGAGTTTATTCAGCAACCTGTTGCTCCGTGCCGTAAGCACCGCACCACCTCAGAGGGCTTCAGCCCCCGAGGGCATTGCCCAGAGTGAGGATTTTCATGCGCAACATTGCCATTCTTCTGATTCTTGTTCTTCTTGCCGTCGCCGCCCCCTGCGCCACTCCCGTGGAAGGCGAAAACTATTCCATGCTCACGCTCAGCGAGGCCTACGCCATGTATGGCAGGCCCGGCGCCGTCTTTATCGACGTCAATGAACCCGAGATCTACGAGCAGGCGCACATCCCCGGCGCCACCTGGGTCACCGACGAGCACCTGGAGCGCTTTCTGCCCGCCGGCAAAAACACCACCCTCGTCTTTTACTGCTACGAGCGCCGCTGCTCGGGCAGCCACGCCGCCGCGCACGAGGCCGTAAGGCTCGGATACACCAAGGTTTTCGTCATGCCGGCCGGCATTCTGGGATGGGCCAACGCCGGGCTGCCCACGGCCCGCGGCAAGGAGAAGTAACCGCCCTTTAATTGCCCATTACGATTTACGATTGGCCTCCAGCGCCCGCCATGCGCGACACTGGAAGCGATGGCAAAGAATCTATTTTTTCTTGGGCTGATTGTGGCAGCCAGTGGTCTCGTCTCTCCGCCCCTCGCACTCACCTTTGGACTGATCTACGGCTTCACCGCCGTGCATCCCTACCACGTGGACTCGCGGAAGCTCTCGCGCTTCCTGCTGCAAATCTCCGTGGTCGCCCTCGGCTTTGGCATGGACCTGCACCAGGTGGCGCGCGCCGGCAGTTCCGGCTTTGTCTATACCCTGCTGAGCATCTCCATCACACTGGCCGTCGGACTCGCGCTCGGACGCTTCTTCGGCGTGGGCAACAAATCGTCGTTCCTCATCACCGCCGGCACGGCCATCTGTGGCGGCAGCGCCATTGCCGCCGTCGGCCCCATCGTCAAGGCCGATGACGAAGAGATGGCCGTCTCGCTGGGCACCATCTTCGTGCTCAACTCGGTCGCCCTGCTGGCGTTTCCTCCCATCGGCAGCGCTCTGCACCTCACCCAGGAGCAGTTCGGCCTGTGGGCGGCGCTGGCCATTCACGACACCAGCTCGGTTGTGGGCGCCGCCGCGCACTACGGGGCCACGGCGCTGGCCGTTGGCACCACCGTCAAGCTGGCGCGCGCGCTGTGGATTGTGCCGCTCTCGCTGGCCACCGCCATGGTCACGCGCAGCCAGGCCAAAATTCAGTGGCCATGGTTCATCCTCTACTTCTGCCTGGCGGCCGTGGCCAACACCTACATTCCGCTCCCGCATCAGGTGTATGGCGACCTCTCGCTGCTGGGACGCACCGGCCTCACCGTTACCCTCTACCTCATCGGCACGGGCCTTTCCAAGGAGACGCTGCGCAAGGTGGGCTGGCGTCCCATGCTGCAGGGCGTTCTGCTGTGGGCCATCGTCGGACCCGGCGCGCTGATGCTGATCCGGATGGGGTGGATTCATCTGTAACTCCCTCGCCCCGGGCCCGGCATTGCGGCTCGCCCGCGTGATAGCCTGTTTGGCATGAAGTCCGATGTCATGCAGGCGTTCACGCTGTTGGAGAGCCGCGACGCGGCGGCCCGCGAAAAGGCTCTCGGCCTTTTGCGCAACACCGTCTATTCCTTCAGCATGAACGTGTGCGGCCACCACGCCGACGCCGAGGACACCATGCAGGAAGTCCTCGTCCGCGCCCTGCCGTATCTCAACAAGTTCGCCGATCCCAGGGCGCTCACCACCTGGCTCTACAAGGTGGCCCGCAACTGCTGCTGGATGTCGCGCCGCCGCAGCAAGTTCGCACCGCGCGAACATCTCTCTTTAGAAGAACTGATGCCCGGAGCCGAAGAACAGGCACGGCTGCAAAGCTCCCCCTCGCGCACGCCGGAGTCTCTGGCCATCTCTGCGCAGGAAATCGCGCGTCTCAAGCAAGCCATCCTGCGCGTTCCGCCCAGCTACCGCATCGTCCTGGTGCTGCACGACGTGGAAGAGCTTACCGCCGAGGAAGTGTCGCAGGTGCTGAACCTGAAGCCCGGCACGGTGCGCGTGCGCCTGCACCGCGCCCGCCTGCTGGTGCGCCGGGAGATAGCCGGTGCCGAGCACAATGCCGCGGACGAAGCCAAGCCCGTCCGCCGGAGAAAGTCCGCGCCGCCGCAGGCTCCGCGCACCTGCTCTGCGCAATGCAAGCGCATTTTTGCCAATCTCTCCAACTACCTGGACGGCGTGTTGGACGCCGATCTCTGCCGCGAGCTGGAGCGACACATGAGCGGCTGCCCGGCCTGCGCCGCGTTTCTCGATTCGCTACAGCATTCCGTCGCGCAGACCCATTCGCTGGCCCTTGCTGGCCGGCAAAGACCGCATAACGCTTCGTTGAAGGTCAACTGACCGCCGCTCGCTGCCCATTCACGGCGTAAACATCGGCCTTCCCTTCCCCGGGCGCGGCCTTTTCCCACACGGCTCGCTATAATGGAGCGATTGGAAGCTGCGAGTCTGATGAGAGCGGTTCCCGAGTAAACATATCCGGTGTAAATAGTGCACTGGCCGTTGGCTTCGGGACACGGCAACTCTGGAACGGGTCTAGAAGCTGTTTTATAACCAGGCGCGCACCGCTACGCTGAGTTTCCTCAGGGGCTAAAGCCCGCGGTTTCCGCGGCCCGAAGCGGCACGGCCGAAGCCGTGCCCTTTCAAAACCGAGTTATGAAACAGCCTCTAGCCCTCTATCTGAAAGGTCTAACGAAGTGCAAAGTACACAGCGGCATCCCCTGGAAGCGATCCTCGACCAGCGCATCGCCATTATCGATGGCGCCATGGGCACGACGATCCGCACCTACGGGATGAAGGAAGCCGACATACGCGGAGAACGCTTCAAGGACTCCGCGAAAGATCTGCTGAACAACGGCGACCTGTTCAACCTGACCCAGCCACGGCTGATCGGCGACATTCACCGCCGCTTTCTGGAAGCCGGCGCCGACATCATTGAGACCAACACCTTCGGCGCCACCAGCATTTCGCAGAGCGAGTTCTTCGTGGACGATCCGCGCGAACACGGCGGACGTAAAGACCCAGCGTTTTATCAGAAGATCGTCGGCGATTCCTTCCTCGAAGGCCTGGCCTGGGAGATCAACGAGCAGTCGGCGCGGCTGTGCCGCGAGTGGGCCGACCGCGTGGGCAACGACACCGGACGCCAGCGCTTTGTGGCCGGCGCCATCGGGCCGCTGACCGTATCGCTTTCCAACTCGCCGGACGCCGACGATCCCGGCTTCCGCGTGGTCACCTTCGACCAGGTAAAACAGGCCTACACGCAGCAGGTGCGCGCCCTGCTGGCCGGCGGAGTGGACACGCTTCTGGTGGAGACCATCTTCGACTCGCTGAACGCCAAAGCCGCGCTGGTGGCCATTCGCGAGGTCTTCGACGAACAGAAGAAGGAAGTTCCGGTCATGATCTCGGCCGCCGTGGGACGCGGCGGAGAGACGATGATTTCGGCGCAGACCGTGGAAGCCTTCTGGATCGCCGTGCGCCACGTCAAGCCGCTTTCCATCGGACTCAACTGCTCGCTCGGTCCCGACCTCATGTATCCGTTTTTGCAGGAGCTGGCGGAGAAGGCCGACGTGGCCATCTCCGCCTATCCCAACGCCGGGCTGCCCAATCCGCTCTCCGAGACCGGCTTCGATTTTGGCCCGCAGGACATGGCGCGGCACTTGAGCGCATTCGCCGAGGCAGGCTTGATCAACATTGCCGGAGGCTGCTGCGGCAACACGTCCGAGCACATTGCGGCCATCGCCAAGGCCCTGGAAGGCAAAGCGCCGCGCCAGTACCGCGCCGCACAGGAGGCAGGCCGATGAGCACCTTCGAATCCTCGCTCGTTGCATCCCGTCCGCTGCGCCTCTCCGGCTCGCAGCCCTTTGTGCAGCAGCCCGGCGTGTTCATCATGATTGGCGAGCGCACGAACGTGGCCGGCTCGCCCAAGTTCGCGCGGCTCATCAAAGAGGGCAAGTACGAAGAGGCGGTCAGCGTCGCCCGGCAGCAGGTGGACAACGGCGCCAACGTGCTGGACGTCTGCATGGACGAGGGCATGATCGACGGCGTCGCGGCCATGACGCGCTTTCTGCTATTACTGGCCAGCGAACCTGAGATCACCAAGGTTCCGGTGATGATCGACTCCTCCAAGTGGGAGGTCATCGAGGCCGGACTGAAGTGTCTGCAAGGCAAGGGCATCGTCAACTCCATCTCGCTGAAAGAGGGCGAGGAGCGCTTCTGCCAGCACGCCGCCACCATCTTGAAGTACGGCGCGGCGGCCGTGGTGATGGCCTTTGACGAGCACGGACAGGCGGCCAGCTACGCCGACAAGATTCGCGTCTGCGAGCGCGCCTACCGCATCCTCGTCGACCGCGTCGGCTTTCCGCCCGAAGACATCATCTTCGATCCCAACGTGCTCACCGTGGCCACCGGCATGGAGGAGCATAACAACTACGCGCTGGACTACATCAACGCCACGCGCTGGATCAAGCAGAACCTGCCGCACGCCAAGGTGAGCGGCGGCGTCTCCAACATCTCCTTCAGCTTCCGCGGCAACAATACGGTGCGCGAGGCCATTCACTCGGCGTTCCTGTACCACGCGATTGCCGCCGGCATGGACATGGGCATTGTGAACGCCGGAATGCTGGAGGTTTACGAAGAGATACGGCCCGAGCTGAAAATTCTCGTCGAAGACGTTCTGCTCAACCGCCGCCCCGACGCCACCGAGCGTCTGGTGGACTTCGGCGCGGGCCTGAAGGACGCGGCCCGGGGCAGCGATGATAAGAAGGTTGAAGAGTGGCGCAGCGGAACGGTTGAAGAACGCCTGGCGCATGCGCTGGTCAAGGGCATTGACGCCTACATCGAGGCCGATACCGAAGAGGCGCGCCTGAAACTTGGACGTCCGCTGGCGGTGATTGAAGGCCCGTTGATGGCGGGCATGGGCGTGGTTGGCGACCTCTTTGGCGCGGGAAAAATGTTTCTGCCGCAGGTGGTCAAATCGGCGCGCGTGATGAAGAAGGCCGTGGCCCACCTCACTCCTTTTATGGAGGCTGAAAAAGCCGCCATGGCCGCCGCCGGAGAAGAAGTAAAGCCGCAGGGCAAGATCGTACTGGCCACGGTGAAGGGAGACGTGCACGACATTGGTAAAAACATTGTGGGCGTCGTGCTGGCCTGTAATAACTATGAAGTGATCGACATGGGCGTGATGGTTCCCTGCGAAAAGATTCTGGAGCGCGCCAGGGCCGAACACGCCGACATGATCGGACTCAGCGGCCTGATCACTCCATCGCTCGACGAAATGGTGCACGTGGCCAGCGAGATGGAGCGCCAGGGCTTTACGATGCCCCTGTTGGTTGGCGGCGCCACCACCAGCCGCGCGCACACGGCGGTGAAGATTGCGCCGCACTATCATCATCCGGTGGTGCATGTGGTGGACGCCAGCCGCGCCGTGCCCATCACCACCAGCCTGCTCAGCGAAGACGGCAAGGCGGCGTTTGTCGCGCGGCACGAAGCCGAGTACGAGCAGCTTCGGCAAAACTATGCCGCGCCGCGCCGCACCGCCATCTCACTGGCCAGCGCGCGCGCCCGCCGCACGCCGATCCAGTGGCGCGCCGAAGACATTCCCGCGCCCAGCTTTACCGGCGTGCGCGTGCTCGACGATTTTCCGCTCGCCCTGCTGCGCGAATACATTGACTGGTCGCCGTTCTTCCATGCCTGGAGTTTGAAGGGCACGTATCCGCGCATTCTGGAGCACGCCGAATACGGCGAACAGGCGCGCCAGGTCTTCCGCGAGGGCAATGCCCTGCTCGACCGCATCGTGATCGAGAGGCTGCTCACCGCGCGCGGCGTTTATGGACTCTTCCCGGCCAACGCAATCGGCGATGACGTGGAACTCTACGCGGACGAGACGCGCGCCACGGTGCGCGAACGCCTGCACTTCCTGCGTCAGCAGTCGGACCGCGAGGGCCAGGAACCCTGCCGCTCACTGGCCGACTTCATTGCGCCGTGCGAGAGCCACTTGCCGGATCACATTGGAGCCTTCGCCGTGACCACCGGACTCGGCCTGCAGGAGTTGTGCGACTCCTTCCGCGCGGAGCATGACGATTACAACGCCATCATGGCCGAGGCCCTTGCCGACCGCCTGGCCGAAGCCTTTGCCGAATACCTGCACGAGCGCGTGCGCGGCGAGTGGGGCTATGGCGCAACGGAAACGCTCACGCCGGAGGAGCGCAATCAAGGCAAGTACCGCGGAATCCGCCCCGCGCCCGGTTATCCGGCCTGCCCCGATCACACGGAAAAAGGCGCAATCTGGCGCCTGCTCGACGTCACGAAGAACACGGGAATGAAGATCACGGAGTCGTTTGCGATGTGGCCGGGATCGAGCGTGAGCGGCATCTACTTTGCGCATCCCGAGTCGCGCTACTTGAGCATTGGCAAAATCGGACGCGACCAGGCCGCCGACTACGCCGCGCGCAAAGGCATCTCCCTCGCCGAGGCCGAACGCTGGCTTGGCCCCAATCTGGATTACAATTCCGCCGGGTAGGCAACTGCACGCTGGCTGGCCCGCCGGAACACGGCGGACCGTTTGGTCAAGCGAGCCGCATCCACACCATGAAACAGAAAGCACACAGGGCAAGCAGATTTGCTTGCCCTGTGTGTCCCTATGAGTGAATTGCGTTACGGCACCACAAAGTTGAACTTGTGGCACTCATCGCAACGGTTCTGCGACTTCTTGTGCTGATGATGGCACTCGTTGCAGTCGCCTTCGATGCCAAAGTGACGGTTGTCATGCGGATTGTACGGGTTCATCTTGGCCGTGCTCTCCGCCAGAGTTTTACGGTCGTGGCAAGTGGCGCACGTCGAGGCCGGCACCGGCTGCTTTTTGGCCGCATTGCCGTGGCACTGCGCGCAGGTGATTCCCGCGGCAGAGTGTTTGGCGGCCAGCAAATCCGCTTTCGACGGATCCGCGGGCTTGGCCGCCGTGGTGGCAAAGCCCGTGCCCAGAGCCACGCACAGGAGCATAAGAATTGCGAAGAATTTGGTTTTCACTTTTCCTCCAACCAGGGTTGTCTCTGGGTTACAGCTTGGCGACGTGGCGTCCGGCTAAATAGCCGAAGGTGTAGCAGCGGCCCAGCGAGAGTCCGTACACGGTGAGCGGGTAGTCCACGCCGCCGTAGAATCCTCCGCCGAGATTGCCAATCACATACAACCCGCGAATCGCCTTGCCCTCGCCGTCCAGCGCCTGGTGGTTCTCGTTGACCAACATGCCGGAGCAGATGGCCGAGACGCGCACCGTGCGATGAATGCCATAGAACGGCGCCTTGACGACCGGCTTCAAATACTTTGCCGGCTTGCCAAAGTCATCGTCCTTGCCCAAAGCCACCAGTTCGTTGTAACGCTTCACGGTGGCCGCCAGTTGCACCGGATCGACCTCCAGCTTGCCGGCCAGTTCCTCCAGCGTGTTGGCCACGTGAGTGTTGGTCAGAGACGGGAAGACGCCCTTCTTGGGGCCTTCCACGTCGGGCATGTAATTCTTCAAGCCCTCGGGAGGAATTGCCTTGCCGGGCCAGCCCTGCGCCTGCGTCATGTAGTCGGCATCGAAGATCTGCGCGTAGTGTCCGGCGTTCTTCGCGTCGCGCAGGTAGTTGTTCGTTACGCTCATGGCCACCGTCTCGTTGACGAAGCGCTTGCCATCGCGGGTAACGGACAGGAAAGGCATGTCGCACATCGGCGCCGGACCGCCGTCGAAATCGTGCAGCATCTTGGTGTGTCCGATCGGCTCGATGACGCCGCCAGCCCAATAGGCCATCACAAAACCGTCGCCGGTCTTGCCCATCTGCTTGCGGCCGAAGTTCTTCACGTCGGGCACAAAGTAGTCGCACATGGGCTTGTTGTTCTGGTAGTCGCCGGTGGCCAGGATGACGCCCTTCTTGGCCAGGAAGCGGACGAACTTGCCATCGCGATCCTTGGCGATGACGCCCTGCACCTCGCCCGATTTGCTCTGCACCAACTGCTCGGCGGGCGTGTTGTAGAAGAACTGCACGCCGGCCTTCTCCGCGGTAATCGCCAGGTGGCGCATGCCGTCGCCCGTGGTGTAGGGCTTGGGACCAAAGAACGACGTCACCCAGTTGAGCTTGTAGCCGCTCAGCTCCATGACGTCGCCGTGCTGCTGGTTGCCCTGGTCAATGACGGGAGAGCCGCCCTGCTTGGCGCGGTCGATCACCCAGCTCACGGCCTCTCCGGAGTTGTACGCCCACTGGCGGATGAGCGCCGGATTGCAGCGGTGCGAGCTGTCTTCGCAGATTTTGGCCACCAGGGCTTCCACGCCGGCCTTCTCGCTGTGCGCCAGGTCGATGCCCGAGCCGGTGTTTCCCTGCGAAAGTGCAAACGGGGCTTTCTGAATCACGGCCACGCGCGCGCCGCTTTCCGCCGCGGCCAGCGCCGCCGGAACACCCGCGGCGCCCGCGCCAATCACAACCACGTCAAACGTGTGCGTGGCGGTGATTTCCTTTTCCGCAATCGGCTTGGGACGCGGCAGAAACGGCAGCGTGGCCGCTCCATCCGAACTCTTGCCGAACGCCTCTTCCTTCTTGTCCGCCCCGGCCTTCGCCGCGGTGGACGCCATGCCCGGCACGCTCAGAAGGCCCGCGCCGACTGCGCCGAACGCCGAGTTGCGCAGGAAGTTCCGGCGGGAGACTCCCTGTTCGAGCACATTCCGGGTGTACTGATCGAGTTCCTTCTTTTCGTTTTCCATCTTGTCTCCTGTTCAGCCTGTTGGTTGCGGACCCGGCTCACACCGGGTCCGCGCCCCGTTTAGTGGGCCTGTGCGGCCGGGTGGTGCAGGTAGCTGAAGGGAATGCTGAACTGGAACCAGAACGAGTTGCCCCGCGTCTTGTTCTCCACTAGCAGGTCATGCGTCCACTTGACGGCGATGCCGCCCTTCTTGCCGAACGGGAAGGTCACCTGCGGGCCCAGGTCGAGCACGCGTCCCTTGTAGCCCACGGTTTGCGAGCCATCGGCGTTCGTGGTAACCACGGCCGCGCCGTTCTGCGTGTCATTGGTGATCTGCTTGTAGTAATAGCCCACCAGCCCGAGGCTCATCTTGGTCTTCGGGATCTCCTGGCGCGCGTCGAACTGCCAGACAAACTCGTTGCCGCCGTGGTAGTGCGTCGCGTGATCCGCGTCGTTGATCACGTAATCGAAGCGCGAGCCGAGTTCCTGCTCGCCATGGTGCGGCGCGTAGGTGATGCCGAAGGCAGGCGTCAGCGCGATGTTGTGCTGACCGATGTTCACTTCCGCGCCCTTCACATAGCCGGTCCCCGCGGCTTCAAATTGCACTTCGTAGTACCAGTGCAGGTCGCCCTTGTGGTAGAAGACCGAGACCGGTACGAAGTTGACGTTGCCAATGGCGTTGTTGGTGTACTTGCCGCCCGGCGTGTGCAGTTGCTGATAAACATAGGGCACGGCAACCCAGCTTCCGATTTCGCCGCCCAGGAATTTGACGCCCCAGTTGTGCGACAGCTTTAACGCGTTGGCAAACACACGGAGTTTGAAATCGGGAATCGGCATCTTCTTGCCGTGCGCATCGTCCAACTCATTGGCTTCATAGAAGCAGGTGTATTCATAAACTCGCGTCTGCCCCGTGCGCGGCGTACCGCTGGCCATGGCCACCGATTCCGCGCCTACCGGCCAGATGCTGGCTCCGCTCTCAGTGGCAAACGCCGCACTGCTAAACAGCAAAATACCGGCAACAACTGCCAGGAACTGGATGGCATATATCTTTGTTTTTTTCATCAGATAATTCCTTCTCCATCGAATAAGCAACATGGGCCCGCAGCCCGATTCATCGGCAATCGCATTGCGGCAAGTGGTCTTGCCGGCGATTACTCGCGATTGCTGCGCTGATTATCCGGAGTTGGCTACCCTTGCGCCGTGACCCGTGGGTGGTCGTAACCGTGCAGGGCGCTGCGTCCGAGACGCAGGAGGAATAGTTCCTATACGTGAGACGGATAGTTGCCGCCGCCAGGCACGGCCGCTATCGAACCGGCCTGGCGCGCGATCTTAAAGAGGTCTAATGCGGCAGTCTCAGGAGCAGCTAATCATGGAAAATCTGGCGCAGAATGGAGAGCACAAATCCCAGCGCGGGCGCGTGGTTGTCTTTGCGGTAGGCAACCGCCAGGTCGATGGTTGGCGCATAGGGCGCAAGCGGGCGCACTGCCACCGTCGGCGGAGCGATCTGTGTTACATAGTCCGGCACCAGGGTGAATCCCATCCCAGAGCCGATGACGTTCAGATCCACCATGATGTTCCGCGTATCCCAGTTCAAGTGGTGCGCAATGGGATCGATGCCCTCGGCGGCGAGAGCCTTTTCCACGTCCGGACAAAGACGGGAAGGCGGGTTGGAGAGGAACGGAAGATCGCGCAGATCCTTGAGGGCAACACTCTCCTGGCGGGCTCGCGGATCGCTTGCCGGAAGCACGACCATGAACTTCTCGCGCAGGATGAACGTCGTCGCCAGTTCGGGGTGCTCCAAGGGGGCGCGCAGAAAGGCAATGTCCACTTCGCGGCACAGCAGCGCGGCCAGCAGCTCGTCGCGCCGCGAGCGGCTGCACAACACAAACTCCAGATCGGGAAACTCCGTGCGCACCGCGGGAAGCAGCTTGGGCAACACCTTCACGTCGCTGGAGGGCGAGGAGCCGATCACGATGCTTCCCGATTCGCCCCGGCCAATGGCCCGCACCGCTTGCAGGTCGCTCTCCAGTGACGAGAGCAGCAGGCGCGCCTGGCGCAGTAAGAATTGCCCCGCCAGCGTAAGCTCCATCTTGCCCTTGGAGCGCTCGAACAACGACACGCCAACCTCGCCTTCCAGGTCGCGCATCTGCTGGCCCAGAGAGGGCTGCGAAGTCCCCAGGCGCTCGGCGGCGCGGCTGAGGTTCAACTCCTCGGCAACAGCAATGAAATAACGGAAGTGTCGAAGTTCCATATGGTAACGGCCAAGTACAGCAGTACAACAGTTCTGCGCGCGGTTATCATCCCCCACGGCCCGCGTCGCGAACACTACTATGCCTTACCCGGGCATCGCGAGTCCACATAGCGGAACGATTATGCACCGCCAATCCTGAAAGAGAACGCAGCCGCCACGCAGTGAACACTGGCCCAGCGAGCCGCTTTCGCCCTTGCTATGCAGGGCACAACTGCTTCATGCAGGCGGCCATGTTGGCGCGCGCCGCCGCAACCCGTGCAGGCAACGAAGCCTGGTCCGCGCCGGGCGGCACGTGCTCCTGCAAGGTGACAATGCTGCTGGCGAGTTGCCGTGACCACGCGGCCAGGGATTGCGCAACAACATTGCGCGCGGCAAATGGCGCATCGGGATCCTGGTGCCGCCACGCTTCCAGCGCAAGGAACAAGCTGCCAGCGGCAAGCGACAGTTCGAGCAGGTCAGCGTGCTGCTCGCGATCCATGTCACTGCGGCTGGAAAACTCGTAAGGGACAAGTTCCGACATGCTGCGCACGCCCACCAAGTCGCGGGCAATTCCATCCCGCAGGCGTTCAGCGGCGCGCAGCTTGTCCCGCCCGTGCGATTCCGGCACCGCGAGCAGACGCGCCTGGTTGGCCAGAATCTGCGCCAGCGCCGTCCGCATCTCCGCAACCGTGCGCGTGGGATTGATCTCCAGGAACATTACCCACACCAGCAGCAGCGCCAGCCCCAGGCCAATCAGGCGGTCGCGCGCCGGGGTCATGTCCACCGGAGCGGAATAGGTTCCAAGCGCGATGAGGAAGAAGGAAAAAGCAATCTGCATGCCGATGTAGGAAAAATGGGGGGAACGCGCAATCCACGAGGCGAGGAACGACACCGCGCAGACCAGCAGCACAAACGAGGTAATCGTATCCATGTGCGGAAACAGAAAGATGATCGATCCTATGCCAAGGATTACGCCGCCGAGAAACGATCCCACAAAGCGGAAGATGAGTTTCTGGCTGATGGCGCCCGTCGTGTTCAGCCCCGTGACCAGCACGGTGATGACGCAGGTGGAAATTCCCGGCCAGTTCAGCGCCATGTAGATGATGTAGCCGAGCGTGCAGCAGAAGGAAATTTTGAGTCCGAATATCAGATAGGCGGGCTCGGTCCACATGTCGGCCACAAACCACGGCGGAGCGGGCTGTTTGACGCGGGCGGAGGCATCGAGCGAAAGCGCCGCGTGCGGCGTCATGTTCCGCAGATCGGCGAGCGCGTGTTCCAGTTGCGCCAGCGGATCGCCGCTATCGGCGTCAGGCGCAGAGGGAAACAGGTCATCCGCCGGCGGCGTTGCCTGCAGCAGCGGATCCTGGCGGAACAGGGCGCAGGCCGCGGCCAGCCGCCGCGCACGCGCGCGCCGCTCCGGCGTCGCCGCCGCCGCGTTTTCGTCCAGCGTGAGGCTGGCGGCCCGGTCGAGAACGCGAAACAGGTGCGGCAGTAAAAGATGCAGCTCGCGCGTGTATTCCTGCGGGCCTTCGCGGCGATTGGAAATTTCGTCCAGCAGCGCGAGCATACGCCCTTGCCCCGCCAACGAGAACCGCAGAACGTCGTGCGCCGCCAGGCTCAGGTGCGGCGCGCCGTCGTCTCCGGCATAGGCGTGCAGATAATTCTCAACGGCCAGAATGCGCTCTTCAAATTCTTTATCCAGGGCGTAATACGGATCGCGCCGCGCGAAACAATACTCAATGGCCACCGCGCTCATCACGCCGATTGCGCCCACCGCCGCGGGCCACATCGCCAGGCGCACCAGTTGCTCCGGCGGACGGTGCAGATCCCACAAGGCCAGCGTGTTCAGCGCGAACACGCCAAAATCCATGGCGCCGCGCCGCCGCATGGTGCGCAGCAAAAAACCCGTCATAAAGCTGAACAGGGCCATGCCCAGCACACGCGCCATCGGATCGTTGTCCGTGGCAATTACCAGCAGCAACGCCGCCACCGCGCCCATGACCTGGAAAATCAGGGAGTACAGTCCGGAGGTAAACGTAAGGTACGGCGTCTCGTAAGAGACCAGGAAGATCATGAAGACGCCAGGCGCGGCCGCGGGCAGATGGAAGATCATCGTCGCCGTCACCGCAATGGCCGCGGCCAGCATGGTCCGCAGCGAACCCGCGAGCCTTCCGTGAAACGGCAGCAGTTCCTGGCGAATGAGTTCCAGCCACGGAACCCGCGCGTTGAGGGCACGATTCATACCGCTTTACCGCACCACCGTGATGGCGCTTACGCCCATGCGGAACAATTGCGGGTCCGGTTGCGTCACGCGAATGCGCACTGGAAAACGCGCCGCCAGGTGCACCCAGTTCATTGTGTGATCGATCTGCGGCAGGCCGTTGGCGCGGTTGGACTCATCCGGGTTGACGCCGTAGCCGATGCTCTCCACCACGCCATCGAAGCGGCGATTGGGATCGTTCATCAGGTACACATCCACATGGCGGCCCGTGCGTATGTGGCGCAAATCCGTCTCCCGGTAATTGGCCGTAATGTACCAACTGTTGGTGTCGATCAGGGTGAACACCGGCGCGCCGGGCTTGCCGTATTCCCCTTCGGCGATCGTCAGGTTCGTAACGTATCCGTCGAACGGCGCCACCACGCGGCAGCGTTCCAGGTCGAGGCGCGCCTGCTGCACGCGGGCCTGCCGCATGGGCCGTTGCGCGCTCAGCGAATCGAGAGTGTCCACGGAATGCTCACTCTGTTCCACGTGCGCCGACGAGGCGTCGATGCCGGCCGAAGCCTCGCGCTCCTGCATGTGCGCCTGCCGCAGCGCGGCTTCCGCCGCGGCCACATTCTGCGCGGCAACCTGCACCCGCGTGCGCAGCTCGTCAACCTGCTCGGTGGTCACGTACTGCTTTGCCAGCAGAGGCTCCATGCGGCTCAGGTTGTTCACCGCCAGAGTGCGCTGCGCCTGGGCCGACGCCAGCGCCGATTCGGCGTGCGCCACGCCGCTCTGCATCACATCCACATGCGCCGCGGCGCTTTTGTATGCGGCATTGGCCGCGTGCACGGCGCTCCTTTCGGCGGCAATGCGGCGCTGCGCATCGTCAATCTGGCTCTCCAGCAACTGCTGATCGGCCAGCGCCTGGTCAAGCGCGTACTGATAGGCACGCGGATCGATGAGGAACAGCACGTCTCCCTTGTGGACGTACTGATTGTCGCGGACCGGCAGACTGACGATCCGGCCGCTGACCTCCGGCGCGAACTCCACGTAGTCGGCGCGCACCGTGGCATCGTCCGTGCGCGGGTGCGAGCGCGTGTCGCACAGAACAAAGACGCCGGCCAGCACTGCCAGCACAACAATGACAATTGCCACGGGAATTTTAGGAACTTGCATCATGAAACGAAATTCTCCTTACCGCCTAGAAACTGTTTAATAACCTGACGCACTCCGCTACGCTGAGTTTCCTCAGGGGCTTTACAGGCTGCGGAAAAACCCCTGATTTCTGGCTTGTTCGATCCTCGAAACGGATTTTTCGCCGTTTCGGCCTAATTGGCCGCAGTTTCCTCTCTTTATTTTGTGTCTGGAGGGCGATATTTCGGCCTCCAGAC
>JARLGJ010000013.1 GCA_031296105.1 Acidobacteriota bacterium
CGAAATGTGTCTGGAGGCCGAAATATCGCCCTCCAGACACAAAATAAAGAGAGGAAACTGCGGCCAATTAGGCCGAAACGGCGAAAAATCCGTTTCGAGGATCGAACAAGCCAGAAATCAGGGGTTTTTCCGCAGCCTGTTCAGCCCCTGAGGAAAAGCTATTTTATCCTTGACGGACCTTCCCCCAGCGGCTAAAGCCGCGACCTATGGTTGCCGGCTTAGCGGCACGGCTGAAGCCGTGCCCTGACTCATTCCGACTTGATCGGAGTCTCCCTGATCGTTACACTACGCCGCGCGCTTCCGCCGCACATCCACCGCGTACAGCACCCATCCCAGCGCGATCAATCCCGCGGCCACCGCAAGGGCGTTCACCGGGCCAATCTGCTCGTGGCGGCTGCGCACGGCGCTCACCCCCAGCAGCAGCGCCGGAGGCACGCACACCAGCGCCAGCCCAGCGGCTCCTCCGGGCACGCGGTAGGGCCGCTCCAGCTCCGGCTCGCGCAGGCGCAGCGCAACCAGTGCGGCAAACTCCAAAAGAATACTCAGGCCGGTGAGCACCACGTCCAGGGTCACCGTGCGGTCAAAGCCCAGGCTCATCGCGCATCCCCACAGAATGGAACAGGCCACAATGGCCACCCACGGAGCGCCGCAGCGGTTCTCGCGGGCAAACATCCGTGGCAGCAGCCCATCGCGCGCCATGGCCCACGGCAGCCGCGAGAGCGACAGAACCAGCGCGTTAAAGGTGCTAAAGGCCGCCACCACGCCGGCGGCCGTGATGGCCACACCCAGCGCGCGCCCGCCCAAGGTCTCGGCAATGTTCACCCAGGAGCCCGTCTCCCACGCCCCCTGCGGCACGCCAGCGTGCGCCATGGCGGCCACCGGAATCAGGTAGGTGGCCGTCACCACGGCAACCGAGACGAGCATGGCCCGCTGGTAGCCTTGGCGCGCGTTCTCCACCTCGCCGGCAATCAGGCTGGCGTTGTCCCATCCCATGTAGTTCCACATAGCAATCAGGATGCCGCCGAACATGTCGCTTTTGCCCAGCGTGGGCGCGGCAACTTGCGCGGCAGAGCCGGCCGTATGGAATCCCAGCCAGGCAAGCACCGCAAACGGCGCCAGCAACAGCAGCACAAAGCCAATGCTCGATTCGCCCACCGTGCGGGTGCCCAACAGGTTCATCCCCACGCAGGCGGCAATCATGGCCGCGCCCAGCACAAGCGGCACCTTCCCGTGCGTCAGGGAGGGCCAAAGATGTCCCAGGCAGGCGGCAAACAGAATGGGATAGACCGCCATGTCGAAGATGGAGCCAAGCAGGGTGAGCCAGGCTTCCTGAAAGCCCCAGAAGCCTCCCATGGCGCGCCGCACCCAGATGTAGAAGCCGCCGTTCTCCGGCAGGGCTCCGGCCATCTCGCCGATCATCATGGCCGTGGGCACGGCCCACAGCAGCGGCGTCAGGCACAGGATAAGGACTGCCCGGGCGTATCCGTTGCCGCCAACAATCTCTTCCAGCCCAAAAGGGCCTCCGGCCACCATGGCATAGGTGGAGGCCACCAAGGCCAACAGGCCCAGTTTGCGTGGACGGCTCACCAGGTTGCGGAAAAAGTCCATTTGCTGCTTGTTGCACCGCAATCTCTTGGATGCCGTGCCAGTACTGTACACATTTAGGAGCGTCTCGCTCGTTGCTTCGACGCGTTATTCCGCAACCTGTCAAGCCGCCGTGGCTGCGCGGCGTGTGCAGCTTATTTGCACTTGTGTCCCAGGAAAAGGGCGCGGCGCCATAGTGCGCTATCCGTGCACGGGGTGGCAGCCGGGGTGGCTGCCGGTTCGGCATGGGCCGCCACCGCGGCGCCACCCTCTTCTTCTTCCACGGCGTCGCCCAACTGAATTTCCGCAAAGGAGCGCAATATGTAGCCGGTAGACGCCGTTTCGCGCACATCGAGCAGCACCACTTCGCCCAGCAGATGTGCGGGGAGCTTCTTCTGGTCGTCGGCCGTAACCTTCACCGGGTTGGCCGCCTCGATCGCGGCCCCTTTGGGCAGGCGCTCGCTGATGCGGTCAACGGTGTTGAGTTCGGCATCGGTGTATCCGCGGCGAATAAACAGATACTCACCCACCTTGGCGCCTTTGTTCGCCCCGTAGTCGAGGTACACAATGCTGCCCGTCCCCAGCAGGCCCAGGGCGTCCTTGGAGCCGAGGATATGTCCATTGATGGCGTTGCCCGAAACGTAGGGATTGATTGGATCATCGGTGCCGCGCACGGAGATTTCGGGCTTGGCCTCGAAGGGCACCACAATGTCACCCGGAACAGCGGCGTCGCAGGAAAAGTCGAAGGAGGCAATGCTGATCTTGCCCGCAATGTTATGCACCGTCACCCAGCCGAGTTCCTGGTAAAGACGCCCCAGCCGCGCCATTTTCCGGCTGATCTCGGGAGTGAATTCCTCGCGATTGGGATCCTTCGTCTCGCGCAGGATGCTGTAGCGCTCGCCCTCTTTCAGCGTCGGCCCGGCGATAAACAGCACGGAGCCGCCCGCGAATTCGTCCTCGTGCGGCGCGTCCTTACTGGCCACGATGTGGTTCTGGCGGGAAATCGCGTTGTGCGAGATGAACCCCGCACAATACTGCTGGCTGGTGCTGGGCGGATTCGACTTGACGGACTTGGCCGGAACACTGAGCGTGCTTTGCGCCCAGAGGCTGCCCGTAATCAGCAGGGTAATCGCAATCAATCGTTTCATTCCGTGCTCCCGGTTCCGCCGCCGCAGCGGACGGTGCAGAGGTGGCATGTGACTTTCCCGGAAGCTAACAAAGCGCTGTGTACAGGTCAAGTAACTATGGTCCAACCAGTTAACAGAAAGGGCACGTTCGGACCATTCCCGAAGATTCCATCAGAAAAATGCCTTCCTCACTTGCAACCTTTCGCTAGCATCATTACCATGTGCGCCATAATGACTGTTGCACCTATGAATTACGCCGCCCGCTCCTTGCGCCTTCGTATACCCCGTATCTGTGTCTCGCTGACTGGCAGCGAACCGGCTGAACTGTTCGATCAGGCCGAAGCCGTGCTGCGCGAGAATACGCTGATCGAGTTACGCCTCGACTACCTGAAGTCCCCTCTGGCGGCGATTCCTAAGATTCGTAGAATCATTGAGATACGCCCGGACGCCATCCTCATCGCCACCTGCCGCCGCACGGTTTCCGGGGGCAACTTCAAGGGCTCATTGAAGGACGAACTGGACGTGTTGCAGCGTGCCGCCGATGCCGGCGCGCCGGCCTTGGACGTCTCCATTGAGTCGGCCGAGGGCCTGACCCAGGCAAATTGGGAAGACCTCCGTGCGCGCGCCGCAATCATCCTGAGCAGCCACGACTTCAAGAGCACCAACAACCTGGAAGAAACCTTCGCGCGCATGCGCGCCTTCCCCGCCGACTTCTACAAAGTGGTCGGCACCGCCACTTCCCTGCACGACAACGTCACCATGACGCGCTTTCTGGAGCAGTATTGCTCGGAATACCCCATGGTAGGCATGTGCATGGGCGAGCTTGGCATGGTCAGCCGCATTCTGGCCATCAAGGCCGGCGCGGCGTTCACCTTCAGCTCCCCGGAGGCGGGCAAGGAAACCGCTCCCGGCCAGCCCACCTTTCGCGAGCTGCGCGATTTCTATCGCATTGAGCAGGTGGATGCCATTACGAAGATCTACGGTATCGTGGGCGACCCGGTCGCGCACTCCATGTCGCCGACGGTGCACAACGTAGCCTTCCGGCGGGAGAACGTCAACGCCGTCTATGTGCCTCTGCGCACCAAAAAGCTGGACGATTTGCTCTCCACCGTGCGCGACCTGCCGCTGGACGGCATCTCGGTGACCATGCCGCACAAGCAGGCCATTGTGGAGCACCTGGACAACAGCGACGTGCTGACCCAGCGCACCGGCGCCTGCAATACCGTGGTGCGCGGCAAGGACGGCCGCCTATTCGGCTTCAACACCGACGTGTACGGCATTGTGGCGGCCATTGAGCCGCGCGTGAACCTGAAGGAAGCACGCGTGCTTGTGCTGGGCGCGGGCGGCGCGGCCCGCGCGGCGGTCTTTGGACTGCGCGCCAAGGGAGCCGAGGTCAGCATCCTGAACCGCACTCCGGCCAACGCCCAGGCCCTGGCCAAGCAGGCTGGCGCCAAGGTCATCAAGCGCACCGACCTGCCCAAACTCACGTTCGACGTCATCTTCAACGCCACGCCCGTGGGCATGGCCGGCGACAAGCACACGCCGCTGGAAGAAAACGAGCTAAACGCCGTCTGGGTCTTCGATTCGGTGTACAACCCGATTGAAACCAAGCTGATAAAGATGGCCCAGGCCAAGGGCTTGGGAACCATCGTGGGTTCGGAGATGTTTGTGAACCAGGCGGCGCGCCAGTTCGAGATCTGGACCGGCAAGCCGGCTCCACTGGACAGCATGAGGCAGGTGCTGATGCGCGCCCTGGGCGCCGTCAGCCCCGAGACCGGTTCGCCGATCTCCACCGTGGTGCAGCCCAAGGCCAAGGTTCTGGCCTCGGCTTCCGCCGCAGCGGAAGCCAGCGAGGCGGCCGCGCCGGAAGCCGCCGAAAAACCAGCAGCCTCAGCCAAGCCCGAGGCAAAGCACCACGAAGCCAAATCGGCGGCCAAAAAGGCCGTTGCCAAGGCCGTGGTGGCCAAACCGGCGGCAAAGCCCGCCGCCAAGGCCGCGCCCAAGCCCGAGGCCAAGCCGGTGAAAGCCGCGGCAAAAAAATCTGCACCGAAGCCTGTGGCCAAGAAGGTGGCGGCCAAGCCCAAGCCCGAGGCCAAGAAGGCTGTGCCCAAAAAGAAGAAATAGCCGTAAACGACTGGTTTTACAGCAACGCCCCTGTGGGGATCCGCGGGGGCGTTGCTGCCTGCGAAGCTATCGGGAGCCTCTCGCCCTGGCTGCGGCACCCCAATTCCCGGCAATTGCGGGCAAAAGATGGGTGATTTCAGGTACTTCCAATGGGTTCCAAGTGCCTGTTTATGCGGCTTTGCGTCGCATTTCCCTTGCCTGCGAAATGCGACGGTTTTGATTGCAAAAATGCCCCATTCAGCCTAAGATTGAGCTGTTCTAAGGAACCACGCAGTACCCTTCAGCGGTCGATCGTTCTCACGGAAGAGACCACGTTGTTTCAACAGGCAGCGATTCTTAGGATGGGTATGAAGCACCTCCCGCAACCGAACTCCCGCTCTTCTCATTTCCATTAAATCCGGTTCGTTGCTTTTTCAGCGGAGCTCTGCCCAGGAATCCTACGGTTTGGAGAAAGACGATGGCGTGGTACGCATACTGTCTCAGCGAGCAGGCTAGTTTCCAGCAAGGCCGGGTTCGCCGGCCGTTCCTCATCGAGAGCCTTAAGGGCGTTGGCGGCAATGCCGTCCGCGGCTTCCCCTGCGGCGAATTCGTGGTCATTGTCAGCGAAATTGGTGATTCGCCTACCTTGACTCAACAATCCGTCATGGAGCACGCGCGTACGGTCAGCGAATGCTTCAAGCTCGCCACCCTGCTGCCTTTCAAGTTCGGCACCGTCTTTGAAAGCGACGATGCCCTGCGTCAGGCAGTCCGCAACAACAAGAAAACATTCAGCGAATCGATTGCCCGCCTGCGCGGCAAGAGCGAGATGCACATCAAGGTGATGGTGCGCGAAGGCTTCGCCCTGGAGAATGTGCTGGCAATTCCTCCGCACAAGGCCGGCGGCGAGTACCTGACTCGCTTGAAGGAACAGGCCTCACGCGACCGCGAGCGCCAGTCGCGCGCCCGGGCACTCTCTCTTCAGGTTCATAAGTTGTTGAGTCCGTTGCAGGAAGAGGTCAGTTGCAAGAAGGTGGAGTCGGGCATTGTGCTGGATATCGCACACCTGATCGACTCCAACGGCGTAGCCAAGTATCAGTCGCGCTATTCCAACGCGCTGCACCAGTTCAAGAACGTGGAAATCTCCCTGACCGGGCCTTGGCCGCCTTTCCACTTTATGCCCGGCCCCAGCAAGGTCCGCACCCTGAACAACTAGAAGAGCATTGCGTTTGCAAAGGCCAGTCCGCGGGCTGGCCTTTCCGTTTGCCCAAATTTCTCGCCACTCCCGGCGGGCGGGCGTATTCTTGGCTGTTCCATCCGTTGGCAGGAGCCGGTGTGGGGCTGGCCCAACATGCATATTCCTTCGCGAACCCGAGTGCTGATCGTGGACGGAGATACGTCCCAGGTGCGTGCTATGAACGGACACCTGACGCAGAAGGGTTTTGACGTCAGCTCGGCCGCCGGCGGCGAGGAGGCGGTGCGCATGATCCGCGTCTTTGACCCCACACTGGTGGTGATTGACGCCGGGCTGCGCGGCAGCGAAGGGCTGACGGCCCTGGAGCACCTGAAACACCTGAAGCCCGAAGCCATCTTCATGGTCACCTCGGCCAATCACACGCCGGAATTGATCTTCCGCGCCTCCAAATTGGGGGCCGACGCGTTTTTGCCCCGCCCGCTGGATTTTTCCGCCCTGGACCGCCAGATATCCGCACTGCTGGAGGGACAACGCTCCGCCGCCCTGCCGGCGCATCTGCGCGATCCCTTCCGCGACCCGGAACGCCATCCGGCGGAAATCTCCATGCTCTTTGGCACCAGTCCCAGGATGGTGGACGTGAAGAACACCATTGAGCAGGTGGCAGAGACCAACGCCACGGTGCTGGTGCGCGGCGAAAGCGGCACCGGCAAGGAGGTTGTGGCGCGGCTGATTGTTGCCCACTCGCTGCGCCGCGACAAGCCCTTCGTCAAGGTGAACTGTGCCGCCATTCCGAACGAGCTTTTGGAGAGCGAGCTCTTTGGCTACGAACCTGGAGCCTTTACCGGGGCCAATCGACAGAAGCTGGGCAAGTTCGATCTGGCGCACGGCGGCACCATCTTTCTGGACGAGATCAGCGAGATGCACCCATCGCTGCAGGCCAAGCTGCTGCACGTGCTACAGGACGGCGAATTCTCCCGCCTTGGCGGCAAGCGCGACATTGCGGTGGACGTGCGCGTGCTTGCGGCCACCAACCGTCAACTGGAGCACGCCGTGGAAGAAGGCACCTTCCGACGCGATCTCTTCTACCGCCTGAACGTCATTACCGTGAATATTCCTCCGCTGCGCGAGCGCCGCGAGGAGATTCCGGTGTTCCTGAATTACTTTCTGCAAAAGTACAGCGAATACTACGGCAAGCAACCGGTGGCGTATTCCGACGCCATTCTGGTGCGCATGATGGAGTACAACTGGCCGGGTAACATTCGCGAGCTGGAAAACATGGTGAAGCGCTATGTGATCGTGGGCAACCAGGCACAGATCCTGCGCGAACTGACGAATACCATGCCCGCCGAATCCATTCCCTACGTGATCCCCACCGGCAGAGAGACTCCGGCGTCCGCAACACCGGGAATGGCAGCGTCCGCGCCGGAAGAGCAGCGTTCCCTGCTGGAGATTGGCCGCCATGCCGCTCAGCAGGCCGAGCGCCAGGCCATAACCAGGGTGCTGAACCAGACGCGATGGAATCGCCGCCAGGCCGCCCAAATCCTGAAGGTGAGCTACAAGGCATTCTTGAATAAGCTGCGCGCCATGGAGGAAGAAACCCACGCATCGCAACCTTCCGAAAGCGACAAACCTTAACCCATTTCTTTCACTCGACACCGAGCCCTGCGCTCCAGCCGTCCGCAGATATACCGCATGGCAAAACTTTGCCGCATTACATCTCGCGGGAAATATTGAATTTCGATTTCAAAAGAAATTTAATGAATATCCTGCGCCGTTGGGTTGGTTCTTGCATCCAAGTCAGTAACAAAAGAGGCACAACTCTACAATGGAAATTCCTCGCAAGCAGTGTCAACATCTCTCAGCCGCTCCGGAGAATCGGAGCCGGGTCTAACAAGTTCTTGTCCAATCATCTCCCCTCCCGCCTCTTTCAAGAAGCGACCCCAAACGGGTCGCTTTTTCGCTGCCGCAAAAGCTGAAGCCGTCTAGGCGGCCGAGGCTGCTGCCTCGGAGCGTTCCCCGCGGTGCGGCTCATCCGGAGAGGACAATTGACCGATTCTGTCAGTACGTGACAAAGAAAGAGTGTGATGCGTGTTTCCGTTGACCGCATAGACGTCTGCGGCTATGATTTGGCGTTTCTATTGGCAACCGCCACGGTGAGCCAGGGGAAAGCGGGTTCGTTTATGGATAGACCGAAGCTCGAACATTTCCGGAAGCTGCTGGAAACCCGCCGGCAAAGCCTGCGCGCCAGCGTTGTGCGCACCGAAGAAGACGGGCGCGCCGCCCAGGACGCCGATTCGGCACAGGACATAGCCGACCGCGCCACCGGCTCCTATCAAAAGGAGTTTCTGTTTGCCCGCAGCAATAATGACCGCCAGTTCCTGCAAATGGTGGAGCGGGCGCTTTCCAACATCGCCGACGGCACCTACGGCGAGTGCGCGGTCTGCGGCGAGGAGATCAACCTGCGACGGCTGGAAGCCGTGCCCTGGGCGCGCCACTGCATTGCCTGCCAGGAAAAGCTGGAGCGCGGCGAACTGAACGACAACGAAGAGTTGGAAGAAGAAGAAGAGCTGGAACAGGAGGCAGACTAGTTTTTCTGGCCTGCAACATACGGCCCTCGCCGCGGCGAGGGCTTTCTTGTGGCGTCAGGGCCGTGCGCAGCCCAAGGCTACGGCTGTTTATCCCGTTCGTGCCCGGCGCGGCGCTGGGCGGCCAGTTCCTCGGCGTAGGCTTCCTCGCCCGTCATGTCCTCATAAAAAATGTCATGCAGCTTGCGGCGCATGATGGAGCCGCCAATGGCTCCCGCACAGCCCGGTAGCGAGACCAGGAATGAGCCGGCGATGGTGGCCTTGGTAAAGTGCGCCGTGGGCATGGATAGCAACGCGCTATAGACGGCCAAGGGCACCGGTATTCCCACGGCCAGCACCCAGCGCCAGGGACGCTGCGGACGTATGACGCCCAACAGCATGGTGCAGCAGGTAACGGCCAGAGCGGATAAAAGAGGATCCGGCTCATCAAGTGTCTCCGCCCAAACCTGCAGGGAACCGCAGCCGAAACCGAGCAGAATGGCAAAGAGCATGAAGAGCAGCGCGTAGGGCTCGGGTTGAGACGCTTTGGATTGCATGACGGCGATTTTACCCGCGCCCCGGCCAGGCTGCAAAGCGCACGGTCCAGCTATGTTCCACGATGCAAGAGGAATTGAAAATTCACCTTTCACCTTTCAAGAGCAACAACTCCAGATAGATTTTTAAACCAAAGGTTCAGGTGACCATAGGTACCTTGATGACGATTGGCATGAGACGTATGGTTGCATTGTTTTTCATACTTAACTTATTTCAGCACTGGTTATTTCAGTCCCTGAAGCAGGCGGCTTTCCATGTCTTACTTTGTCCGCACTGGTTCGATGCGGAAGTTCTGGTTCTATTCAGCACTGATTTCGCTCTTTTGCTTTCCGGTTTTCGCGCAGGACTCGGCCCCCGACACGCTTAGTTTGGAGGAATTGCTTCAATCCAAGGTTTACAGCGCATCGAAGTACGAGCAGCGCGAGGCGGAAGCTCCCTCGTCGATCAGCGTAATCAGTGCGGAAGACATACGGCGCAATGGGTATCGCACGCTGTTCGAAGCGCTGCGCAGTGTAACCGGCTTCTACACCAAGAACCATGGAACCTACACCACCATGGGCGTGCGCGGCTTCGCGCCTCCGGGAGACAGCAACGGACGCCTTCTGCTGCTGATCAACGGACACGCCCTCAATAACAACATCGACGGTTCGGCAACACTGGGCGAGGACTTCCCGGTGGACATGGACCTGATCGACCGCATCGAGATTGTGCGCGGTCCCAGTTCATCTCTCTACGGCACCAACGCATTTTTCGGCGTGGTGAACGTGGTGATCCGTCCGGGCAACAACCGCGGCTCGGAAGTCTCCGCGGAAACCGGCAGCCTGGGCACTTACAAGGCCAGCGCGACTTACAATCTGGAGCGCGGCGGGACACAAGCTCTGGTCAACGGAAGTTACTGGGAAACAGCGGCACCCAGCCACCTGGATAAAGTCCAGAATCCGGCGAATTACAACGGCGCCCATAACCAGTCGCGGCGCATTTATGCCATGGCCGTCAGCCACGGCTTTACGCTGCAGGCAGCGGCGTCCTCGCTGCAAACACATGACCCCACCTCCACCGAATGGTGCGGACGCTGCCACCAGACCAACACCCAAAGCACGACTTTCACCGGCTACGCCGACCTGCAATACGAACACAAGGTATGGAAGGATACGCAACTGACGGCGCGTGCCTACTATGACACGTACGCGGCGCACGACAAGGTCAACGATCTGCGTAACTGCACGGAATCCCGGTGCCACGGACCGCTTTACAACTATGACTCGGCCCACGGCGATCGAGCTGGAGTTGAAATGAAGCTGTCGCGCCGTTTCTATGACCGTCACACGGTCACCATCGGAGCGGACTACCGCGACAACTTCCGCCAGAACCAGCAGAACTACTATGTAGAGCCTGAGATCTCGACGGCGCGGAACTCCAACTTTGCGTACGCCCGCACCTCGGCCCTGTGGGGCGTGTACGGCGAAGGTGAATTCCGCCTGACGCCGCGCCTGATCCTGAACGTGGGCCTGCGCGCCGATCACTACAACTACTCGGTGGGCAGCACGGTAAATCCGCGCGGAGCCTTGATCTATTCGCCGCGCAAATCCACCAACCTGAAGCTGCTCTACGGCTCGGGCTTCCGCGCCCCCAGCTTCGACGAGATGTATTCGGCCACCATGGCCAGTAAGGCCTCGCCGAACCTGAAGGCGGAGACCATTCGCAGCTATGAAGGCGTGTGGGAGGAGCAACTGGGCCACAACACCAGCCTGAGCGTGGCCGGCTTCTACAACCACATCGGCAGCTACATCGAGCAGCAGACCACGGAAAGCAACGGCATCGATGGCACGGTGTTCCTCAACTCCAGGGCCACGGCCGGCGGAGCCGAGATGGAAGTGCGCAGCAAGCTCTCCAACGGCGTGGAGGGGCGTTTGAGTTACACCTACCAGAACGCGCACAACGATGACGCCGCGTCGCCGCTGCCTGATTCACCCAAGCACCTGGCTAAAGCGAAGGTTGCTGCACCGCTGTTCCACGGAATCCTAACTCCCGCGGTAGAGGCCCAGTACATGAGCCGCAGCGCCACCATTTGGCCCGCCACCGCGCCTTCGGCGCCGCCGGTGCTGATGAACGTGACGCTGTCGAGCAAGCCCTTCTGGGGCGGCTTCTCGGTGTCGGCCAGCGGATACAACCTGGTGGGCCGATCCATGAGCCCGCCGACCATCGGGTACTTCGAGCAGACGACGACCGTGCCGTCCACCTCTCTGCTGCCCGACGACCGCCGCACCTTCCGCTTTAAGTTGACGTGGTCCTCCAATGATCGCGCGCGCAACGCGCCGGCTGGCTCCTCCGCGAAAGGAGGCGAGTGACATGACGGCACTTCACATCACACGCACTCTTGCGCGGACGGACATCACCTTGCGTCATGGCAACGTGCATCATGCGCTGGCCGCTGGATTGGCCTGCCTGTTGCTGCTGTGTGCCGCCGCCTGCACGGCGATGGCGCAAAACGTGGAAGAGCATGACGCCAAGGCCGCCTTCATGCTGAAGGTGCTGAACTTCGTGCAATGGCCGGGCGACTCGCATCGCGACCTGGTGATTGGCGTGGTGGGATCGGATTCCACGATGGACGCCTTGCAGCGTCAGGCCTACGGCAAGCCGGTGAACGGACGCAACGTGGTGGTGCGCCGCATGGCCGTCGAGAGCGACCTGCGCGCCTGCCAGATTGTGTTCATCGGCGCCGGCGAGCGCAAGAACATATCTCCAATTCTGGAACGCCTGCGCGGCAGCAACGTGCTGACCGTGAGCGAGGTGGAAGGTTTCGGCCAGCACGGCGGAGCCATCAATCTTCTGCTCAGCGGTGGACGCATCCGCATGGAGGTGAACCCGCACGCCGCCGAACGGGCGCACTTGCAGATCAGTTCGCGGCTGCTTTCGCTGGCCACGATCGTCAACGATGGAAATTAACGAGGCATTGCCGTGAACTTCCAGAACCTATCGATCACTCACAAACTCCGCATACTGATGTTGGGCGGAAGCGGCGCGGCGCTGGCCCTGGTCTGCATCGTGCTGCTTTGCTTTGAGGTGATCACCGCCAAGCGCACCACCGCCGAACACCTCTCGACCCTGACGCAGATCGTAAGCGAGAACAGCCAGGCGGCGGTGAGCTTTGGCGACCAGAACGCCGCGCGCGAAGTGCTGAACTCGCTGCACGCCGAGCCGCACATCACCGCAGCCTGCATTTTCGATAAGCAGGGCCGCGCCTTCGTCACCTACGCGCGCAACGGCGAGCAGGCACAGACGCCAGCCCTGCGCGGCACCGGAACCTACTTCGAGTCCGGACACCTGATGCAGTACCTGCCCATGGTGCTGAACGGCGAGCAGATCGGCACGGTGTACGTCGAATCCGACAGCGAGGAGATTACGGAGCGGTACCGCCGCTACGCGATGATCGCGGCGCTGGTGCTGGTTGCCTCTTCGCTTGTTTCCTTCTTTGTAGTGGAGCGCTTCCGCAAGACGATTACCGGGCCGCTGAAGGAGTTGATTGCCATCTCGCGCGCCATCGGCGAATCCGGCGACGTGGAGCACGAGATCGACGAGAGCCGGCAGGATGAGCTGGGCGACCTGGCGCGCTCGTTCGCCAACATGATCGCCTACCTGAAGGAAATGGCGTCGGTCTCCGAGGACATTGCCCAAGGCAACCTGGCAGTGAAGGTCGAGCCGCGCTCCGAGCGGGACGTGCTGGGCAAGGCCTTTGCGGCGATGACCGGCGGGTTGGACGCGATGGTCAGCAACGTGCGCGACGCTGCCTCGCAGGTGGCCGCCGGCTCCAGCCAGGTGGCGGATGCCTCCGAGAACAGCGCCAAGGTGGGCACACAATCGGCCGCCGCCATCGACGAAGTAACCAGCACCATGCACGAGATGAGCATCAACGTGCAGAACGTGGTGAAGAACACGCAGATGCAGGCGGCCAGCGTGAGCCAGACGTCGGCCTCCATCGATGAGATGGTGGCCAGCATCCAGCGCGTGGCCGACACCGCAAAACTGCTGGTGGAGATCTCCAGCCGCTCGCGCAGTGAAGTGCAAAGCGGCATCACCACCATGGAGAAGACCACCAACGGCCTGACGCGCATCAACAACTCCATTGGTTCGTCGGCCGGCATCATCGCCGAACTCGGTGAGCGCGCCCACAACATCGGCAAGATCATCGAGGTGATCGACGACATTGCCGACCAGACCAACCTGCTGGCCTTGAACGCCGCGATTGAAGCCGCCAGGGCCGGCGAGCACGGACTGGGCTTTGCCGTGGTGGCCGACGAAGTACGCAAACTGGCCGAGAAGTCCGCGAATTCCACCAAGGAGATCAGCGAACTGGTCAGCGGCATCCAGAACGAAGTGCGGCGCGCGGTGGAGAACATGGAGCAGAGTACGCAGATCGTCAACGAGGGGCTGACCCTGGGCGACGAACTAAGCACGGCGCTGCGCAAAATTTCCGATGTCTCCACCGAGGTCTTCAAGTTCTCGCAGGAGATTGGCGCGGCAACCAACGAACAGTCGCACGGCTCGTCGCAGATTGCCAAGGCCACCACGCAACTGAATGAGATCACGCACGAGATCTCATCGTCGGTGGAGGAGCAGGCCAGCGGCGCACAGGCCGTGGTGAGGGCCATGGAGCGCATGCGCGAGCTGGTGCAGCAGTCCACCACCAGTGCCATGGAGCTGGCCGCCAACGCCGAGCAGATGTCCAAGATGGCGCGGTCGATGCTGGAGTCGATGGACCGCTTCACCCTGGCGGAGCGCCGCAAGGAGATGATGCGGGAGCGCACCCCCTTCGCGCTGGAGGGCGTCAGTAAGAATTAAACGATTCCAGCCAAGGTTCCGGCCGCGGGCAACAGAGGGTTGCACCGCGGTCCCCTCTAACAAGAGGGGATCGGACCGCATGGCACCTTAGCGCCCCACACGTTTGACTCTGCACACAAGTAACTTGATGGGAACAATCGCGCGAAGTAACGTCGTGATGCATTTTTCGTACAAGTCCTACTGACGATCACCGGTCGCTGACCTGGTTTCGCAACTGGGCAGTAACCGTTGCGTGTTTCCTGTGTTTCGCGGATTGCAGCGAAAGGCCTCGGCGTCTGCTTTTGCCTGAGGGCCGTCTTCCCGCCAGGGGAGAGCACTCGCGTACGGGCCGTCGGCCAGGCGTAGCCGTTAGATACAAGTTGATCAATCCCCAAGAAAGATAAGCTTGGCAAAAGGGGCATGATATTTGCCGCTTTGCGAGCTGCTTACTTACCCTGTGAAATTGCGCGATATTCCGATTCTAAAGAAGCTCCAGTTCCTGGCGATGGGCGGCATCACGCTATCGCTGATTCTGTCCAGCGCGGCAATTTTCACCATCGACATCATCAACACCCGGCGCGCTGACAGCAAACACATTCTCTCCCTGGCGCAGATCACAAGCCAAGCCGGGGAAGCCGCCGTGAGCAGCGGCAATCCGGACGCGGCGCGCCAGGCATTGACGATGCTGCGGCCGGAGCCGAACCTGGTGCTTGCCTGCCTCTACGACCAGCATGGCCGGCCGCTGGCTACCTATGCCGGCGACCACAATTTCCTGACGGCTCCGCCCCTTCGCGGCATGGGCACCTATAACGAATCCGGCATGTTGATGGATTACGCGCCGGTGATGCACGCCGGCGAGCAGATCGGCGTGGTGTGCGTTGTGCTCAACAGTTCCGACATGACGGGCCGCTTTGCCGTGTATGGCGTGGTGATTCTTCTGGTTTATATCGTCTCCTGGCTCCTTGCCAAACTGGCGGTGAACCGGGCCCGTCATTCGATCACCGATCCGCTGATGCAGTTAATTGAAGCTTCCCGGGCCATTGGCGGCACCGGCGACCTGGAGCATGACATCGATGTAGAGCGTAAGGATGAGCTAGGAGAATTGGCACGCTCCGTGGCTGGCTTGATTGCCTATGTACGGGAGATGGCTGCGTTGTCGGCGGCCATTGACAATGGCAACCTGGCGGTAAAGGTCACACCGCGCTCCGAGCACGACATTCTGGGCATCGCCTTTGCCAACATGAGCCGCGGGCTCAGCATTGTTGTAAGCCGGGTGCGCGACGCCGCCTGTGAAATTGCGTCCGGCTCCAGCCAACTGGCCGACACCAGCGTTGCCGCCTCCAAAGTGGCAACGCAATCCGCTTCCGGCATCGACGAAGTGGCCAATACCATGCACGAGATGAGCATCAACGTGCGTAACGTGGCCAAGAACACGCAGGCCCAGGCCGCCAACGTTGGCCAAACGTCCGCCTCCATCGACCAGATCGTAACGAGCATTCAGCGAGTGGCCACGACGGCGCAAACGCTGGTGGAGATTTCCAACCGCTCGCGCCAGGAGGTACAGAGCGGCGTTGCCGCCATGGAAAAGACGTCCAGCAGCCTGACCGGCATTAACAACTCGATGAGTTCCTCGGCACACGTCATCGCCGATCTCGGCGACCGGGCGCACAATATCGGCAAGATCGTCGAAGTCATCGATGACATTGCCGACCAGACCAATCTGCTGGCGCTCAATGCGGCCATTGAAGCCGCCCGCGCCGGCGAGCATGGCATGGGATTTGCCGTGGTTGCCGACGAGGTGCGCAAGCTGGCGGAAAAGTCTGCCGCCTCGACCAAGGAAATTCGCGAGCTGGTCACCGCCATTCAGAACGAAGCCGGCAAGGCGGTTGAAAACATGGAGAGGAACACCTTGAGCGTCGAGCAGAGCATGAACCTGGGCAATGAGCTGAGCCTGGCACTGCAGAAGATTTCGGCGGCCACAACCGAGGTCTTCCGTTTCGCCCAGGAGATCGGCGCAGCCACCACCGAGCAGGCCCACGGCTCGCACCAGATTGCGTTGGCGACGACCCGTCTGAACCAGATCACGCAGGAAATTGCATCGTCCATTGAGGAGCAGGCGCAAGGAGCGCAGGCAGTGGCCACGACGATGGAACGCATGCGCGACATCGTGCAGCAGTCCAGTTCCGGCTCTACCGAACTGGCGGCCAGCGCCGAACAGATGTCGCGAATGTCCGGCTTGCTGCTGGGCCAAATGAAGCGCTTCACGGTGGCCGAGCACGCTGCCGAGAGGCCGCTGCTGCAACTGCCTGGGGGCGCGGACCTCGCCCTGTCCAGCGTGCGCCATTAGAGCGATTCCAGAGTTGATGTGTCCCGAAGCCACCGGCCATTGGCCGTTGCGACCATCAGGGAGCAACAGCAGTGCACGATTTACATCGGACATGGTTACTCTGGAACCGCTCTAGCAGTCCATTGCTCCAACCAACGCCCCGGCCCCGCAGGGGCGTTGCCGCTTGCGAGCCGCCGCGCCGCGGGGTATCGTTGCCTCATGCATAACTCTGCCGATTTTCTCAACGTATGGAAGATGGAAAGCGCCTCGACATTGAAGGTGTTTCGCGCGCTCACCGATGCAGCTTTGCCGCAGGCCGTTGTGCCCGGCGGATACACTTTGCAATCGCTTGCCTGGCACATCACCGGCAGCATCAACGCCATTCCCGCCTACGCGGGATTCTTTCCGCCCCCGGAGAAAAAGCCCGCTCCGGCCACTGTGGCTGAGATTGTGGCGGCCTACGAAGCCAACTCCGCGCACTTGGCAGCCGCGGTGAACGAGAAAGGCAGCGACGCGTTCCTGGCTGAGTCCGCCGACTTCTTCGGGCACAAGATGCGGCGCGGCGCTTTGTTAAGCCTCGCCATCATGCACCAGGCGCACCACCGCGCGCAGATGACGGTTCTACTCAAGCAGGCCGGATTGAAGGTTCCCGGCGTGTATGGGCCGTCGGAAGACGACGTGAAGGACGCAAAGAAGTAACGCTCAAGCCGGGCCGCGTTATTTGCCTGCCCACAGGCGATCCGCTTCGCGCTGTGCCGCCGGCAAATCGGTGCCGCGCTTGGCGATGCCCTCGCGAATGGCGCGAGCCTCCGCGATGTTTCCCTGCTCCTCCAGGGCGCGAGCCAACAACAGGAAGCCCGCGTAACCCGGCTGGATGAACAGGGCGCGCCCGTATTGACGCACCGCGACATCCAGCTTGCCCTGCTTGTGCGCGATCACGGCAAGGCCGAAGAAGGCATTCGCCAGTTTGGGATCTAGCTCCAGTGCCGCTTCGTAACATTGGCGTGCCTGCTCCAGGTCGCCAAGCTGGCGATAGGCCGATCCCAGATCGCTGAAAGCCTCCGCGCGCAAGGCGGAGTTTGCTGTAAGTTGAATGACGTAGCTGTAGGCGAGCATCGCTCCGTGCTGGTCGCCTTGGCGGCTCTCCACTACTCCCATTCCCAAACGCGCGTTCAAATCGTAGGGATAACTGGAAAGCGAAGTGCGATATAGGGTGACAGCCTCGTTGAGGCGGCCCGCCTCGACCAGGTAGTTTCCGAGCGCGTCGTTGGCGACGTAGTTGCTTCCCTCCAGCGCCAGGTCATGGGTCCAGAAGGTCTCCGTGTCGTGCCAGTATCCAACCTGCCGATAAGTGAAGGCGCAGCACAAGCACAACACCACAAGCACTGGAATGGCAACGGCGGCTACGCGCGCTCGACCGTTCCCGATGCGGCACAGAAGCGGCTGCACGGCCTCCGCGACCAGCCAGACAACCGCCACCAACACACCGATGCCAGACAGGTACATATAACGATCGGCAATGGACTGGCGGCCCACCTGCACCAGTCCGATCATGGGCACCAGCGTGCCCAGAAACCACAGCCATCCCACCGCCAGGTAACGGCGGCTCTTCGCCATCAGCACGGCCACGGTGATGAGCGCCAGCAACGCACACGCGCCAAGCACCTGCCACAACGGATAAAGCCCCTCAGGGTGCGGATAGTATCCTGCCAGGTGCACGGGCCAGAATGTTTTGCCCAGGTAACGGACGTAGGAATCCGCGGCGGTCTCCACGCGCAACAGAGGGCTGTACAAGGCCAGTGATTGCACGGCGCGGCCCGCCTGCTGCGCCTTCATTGTGATGACCGCGCTGGCCGCCGAGAGCACGAGCAGCGGAACCTTCTCCAGAACAATTTTTCCCGGAGTAAATCGCGGGCACTCGGACGTACCGCGGTCCTGCAGCCCCAGTCCGTCCACCCGGCGCAGCGGCCACACATCCAGCAGAAGCAGCAGGAACGGCAACGTGATGATCTGCGGCTTGCAGAGCAGTCCGACGGCAAACAGAAGCGCGACCAGTCCGTAGAGGCTCAGCCGCGGGCGCCGCGCGTAACGCACATAGACCCACGTTGCCAGCAGCAGAAACATCATGCTCAGAACGTTTTTGCGCTCGGAGGCCCAGGCAACAGATTCCACGTTGAGCGGATGCACCGCAAAAAGGGCGGCCACAAACAGGCTGCGCCAGCGGCTGCCCGTGGCGCTCTGCAGCAACAGAAACAGCAGCACGGCGTTGATGGCGTGCAACAGCACGCTCGTCGCGTGGTGGCCAACGGGGTTGAGGCCGAAGAGCTGGCAATCCAGCGCGTGTGAAAGCCAGGTGAGCGGATGGTAGTTCGCCGCGTCGAAGGTGGTGAAGGCCCAGCGCACGTTTTGCGCATTCAAACCTTCGTGGACGTGCGCGTTGGAAATAATGTAATCATGGTCGTCGAGGCCAATGAAGTCGTTATGCACCACGGGCAGGTACGCCACTGCCACCAGGGCCACCAGCAGCAGAGACAGAAGGATGTTGCGCCGCAACACCGCGCTGGCCGCTTCGCCATCCTTCTGTGTAACCAGGTTCAACAGGAAATCCGCCATGGCTGCCAATCTACGAAAGTGCGCGGAAAATGGCAAGGAGCGTAGCGCGGCGGAAAGAGAGAACGGCTCCCGGCAGCCTTGTGCGTGGCGCCAATCCGCCGGGAGCCCGTTGCATTACTCGTACTTGTAGAAACCGCGGCCGGACTTGCGCCCCAGCCAGCCGGCATCCACCATGCGCACCAGCAGCGGGCAGGGGCGATACTTGCCGTCGCCGAGCTGGCCGTGCAGCACGCGCATGATGTCCAGGCAAACGTCCAGACCAATGAAGTCGGCCAGCGTCAGCGGCCCCATGGGATGCGCCATGCCGAGTTTGAAGACCTCGTCGATGGCTTCCGGTGTAGCCACGCCTTCCATCACCGCGTAAATGGCTTCGTTGATCATGGGCAGCAGCACGCGGTTGGCGGCAAAGCCCGGCGCGTCGTTGACCAACACTGGCGTTTTGCCCAGCTTCTCGCTGGTCTCCTTCACCACGGCGAACGTCTCATCGCTGGTGGCCATGCCGCGGATCACCTCGACGAGCTTCATCATCGGGACGGGATTGAAAAAGTGCATGCCGATCACCTTCTCCGGGCGCTTGGTTTGGCCCGCCAGCTTGGTGATGGAGATGGAGGAGGTGTTAGTGGCAAGAATGGTCTCCGGCGGACAGAGCGCGTCCAGTTCGCGGAAGACCTGCTGCTTGATTTCATACTTTTCGCTGGCGGCTTCCACCACCAGTTGGCAGGTGGCCAGCGGTTCTTTGCTCAGCACGGGTTCAATACGCGCCAGCGCCGCGTCGCGGTCGGCGGCGGTGATCTTTCCTTTTTCCGCTTCGCGCGCCAGGTTCTTTTGAATGGTGGCCAGGCCGCGATCCAGGAAGCGCTGCTCCACTTCCACCAGCACAACCGGATAGCCGCTGCGGGCGCAGACGTGCGCGATGCCGTTGCCCATGGTGCCGGCGCCGATGACGCCGATGCGTTCGATCTTCATGGCTGTATCCTCAAGCGAATTTGGAACCGATGATGCGAAGAACGGGAGAGTGTATCAACAAAGCGGCGGGCAGGCGAGGGCAAACAGAAGGCAGGTACGGCACATAAACGAACGTATGCGTTGTACTACGGCACAAAGCAAAACGCCCCGCTCGGCGGGGCGCTCGCAATAAACGAAAAAACGGATTACTTCTGCTTGGCCACCGCCAGGCGGGATTCGGCGCGCGACAGGGCCTGCGAAGCTTCCTCGTAGGCGCCTGGGTTATCGGCCTTGTGGATGTTTTCCAGGGCGCGTTCGCGGGCCGCGTTGGCGCGCTCCACGTCAATGTCCTCGGCCAGTTCGGCGGTCTCTGCCAGGATGGTGACTTTTTCCGGCAGCACCTCGGCAAAGCCCCAGGCCACGCTCAAACGGGTCACGGTGCCCGCGTTCTTGTACTCGATCTCGCCAACGGCGAGTTCGGTGATCAGCGGGGCGTGCCCGGGCAGAATGCCCAGATAACCGCCGCGTCCCGGGATCTGAATCTCTTCGGCGCGGCCTTTTACGACCATCCGTTCCGGGGTGACAATTTCGAGTTCGATTGTTTCTGCCATGGTGAATGTCCTGCGTGCGATCCCAGGTTAGCGCCGCATCAACGGCGCGAACCCGGGGCACATGCGAGTCTTACGCCTTCGCCTTCATCTGCTCGGCGGCTTCCAGCACTTCGTCGATGGAACCCTTCATATAGAAGCACTGCTCGGGGACGTCGTCGTGCTTGCCGGCGATGATCTCCTTGAAGCTGCGCACCGTGTCGTCCACCTTCACGTACTTGCCCGCGAAGCCGGTAAACTGCTCGGCCACGTGGAAAGGCTGCGACAGGAAGCGCTGCACCTTGCGGGCGCGCGAGACGGTAAGCTTCTGGTCTTCGCTAAGCTCGTCGATGCCGAGGATGGCGATGATGTCCTGCAGATCCTTGTAGGTCTGCAGCGTGCGCTTAACCGACTGGGCGACGTCGTAGTGATCCTGTCCGACAACGCGCGGATCCAGAATGCGCGAGGTCGAGGCCAGGGGATCGACCGCCGGGTAGATGCCGATCTCGGTCAGCGCGCGGTTCAGCACCGTGGTGGCGTCGAGGTGAGCAAAGGTGGTGGCCGGAGCCGGATCGGTCAAATCGTCGGCGGGTACGTAAATGGCCTGCACCGAGGTGACCGAACCGCGCTTGGTGGAAGTGATGCGCTCCTGCAATTCGCCCATTTCCGAAGCCAGGTTCGGCTGGTAACCCACGGCGGAAGGCATACGGCCGAGCAGCGTGGAAACCTCGGAACCCGCCTGCGTGAAGCGGAAAATGTTGTCGATGAACAGCAGCGTGTCGGAGCCTTCTTCGTCGCGGAAGTACTCGGCGACGGTCAGGCCGGTGAGGGCCACGCGCAGACGGGCTCCGGGAGGCTCGGTCATCTGGCCGTAAATCAATGCGGCCTTGGAGTGCGCGGGGTCGCCGGGCGTAATGACGCCGGCTTCGCTGAACTCCAGCCAGAGGTCATTGCCTTCGCGGGTGCGCTCGCCAACTCCGGCGAACACCGAGAAGCCGCCGTGCTGCTTGGCGACGTTGTTGATCAGCTCCTGGATGACAACCGTCTTGCCCACGCCGGCGCCGCCGAACAGGCCGATCTTGCCGCCCTTCAGGAAGGGCTGGATGAGATCGATGACCTTGATGCCGGTCTCGAACATTTCGGCGCGCGTGGACTGCTCTTCAAACGAAGGCGCGGCGCGGTGAATCGGCATGCGCTTTTCGGAGTTGATGGGGCCCAGTTCGTCCACCGGCTCGCCGATGACGTTCATCACGCGGCCCAGCGTCTGCTTGCCCACGGGAACGCTGATGGGGCCTCCCTGGTCAATGGCCTTCATTCCGCGCACCATGCCCTCGGTGGGCTGCATGGCCACGCAGCGCACCCGGCCTTCGCCAAGGTGCTGCTGCACTTCAAGAATGACGTCCACCGGATGGGGAACCTGGAAGCCGTCGCTGACGACGCGCAGCGCGGTGTAGATGAGCGGGATCGCGGTCTCGTGGAACTGTACGTCCACGGCGGGACCGGAGATCTGAATCACGTGTCCAATGTTCTCAGGCATAATCGGCTTCTATAACCTCCCGGACCTTTCGGCCGTCCGGCGAGCGGTAATTTTTGTAAAACTCATCGGGCAGGCGGCGCGGACGCCGCCTGCCATGAAACTTGTTTACAGCGCCGCGGCGCCGCTGACGATTTCGATGATCTCCGTGGTGATGGCCGCCTGGCGTGCGCGGTTCATCTTCAGAGTCAGGGTATCGATCAGCTCACCGGCGTTGTTGGTGGCCGAGTCCATGGCGGTCATGCGGGCGGCGTGTTCGGCCGCCACGCTTTCCAGCATGGCGCGGTAAATCTGCTCAATCACGTACTTGGGCAGCAGCTCGCGGAACAACTGCGTGGCCGGCTGCTCGTAAATGTAGTCGGTCGCCCCGGTAAAGAAGGTTTCGGCATGGCGCTCCACGTCGCTCTTCTCGTGGGTGTCGGTCAACGGCACGCCCGCCGTGGTAGCGGCTTCGCCGGCGTGTTCGCGCTCTTCCTGCGAAAGTTCGATGGCCTGTTCAATGTCGCGCTCGCCCAGCTCGGTGACGGGCAGGATCTGCTCCACCACCAGGCGCTGTGCGATGACCGACTTGAACTCGTTGAAGATGATGTACACCGCATCCAACTCGCCCGCGTCGTAGCGCGCGATGATGTCTTCGGCGATGGGCGCCACGTGGCTGAACTGCGGCGCCTTCAGGATGCCGTAGTGCTCGCCGGTAACGCGCACGGACGCCGTCCGCTCCTCACTGGCCTTCTGCGCCGGATAGCGGCGCACAAAGAAATCGCGACCCTTGCGGCCCACGCACTCCAGGTCGATGTTGAGCCCTTCCTTGGTAAACAGGAAGCGCTGCGCCGCCTTCAGCAGGTTGCTGTTGAAGCCGCCCGCCAGACCGCGGTCGCCGGTGACAATAACCACCGCGATGTTGCGCTCCGGGCGGGCTTCCAGCAACGGGTGCTTGGCCTGCCCGGTCTCGGGATCGATGACATCGGCGCGCTGGACCAGCGACTTGAGCACGTTGGTGAGCATCTGCGCGTAAGGCCGCGCCGCCAGGGCACGTTCCTGCGCGCGGCGCAGCTTGGCCGCCGAGACCATCTTCATGGCCTTGGTGATCTGCCGCGTGCTCTTCACGCTGCGGATACGGCGCTTAATGTCCAGAACATTAGGCATATTCGTTCACTCGCCGCAACTACTTCGCCGCGCTCATGCGCTCGGCCAGGTAGCGTTCCTTGGCTTCCTTGATCGTCTTGTTCATGTCGGCCTTGATCTCGTCGTTCAGGGCCTTCTTTTCGGCAATGTTCTTGAACAGCGCCGGGTTGGCGGTTTCGACGTAGGCATACAGGGCCTTTTCGAACGGACGCACATCGGCCACTTCAATATCGTCGAGGAAGCCGTTGGTTCCGGCGTAGATCGACAGCACCTGGTACATGAACGGCAGCGGCTCGTACTGCGCCTGCTTCAGCAGTTCCACCAGGCGGGCGCCGCGGTTCAACTGCGCCTGCGTCGCCTTGTCCAGATCGCTGCCGAACTGCGCAAAGGCAGCTAGTTCGCGGTACTGCGCCAGCTCCAGCTTGAGGCTGGAACCAACCTGCTTGGTGGCCTTGATGGCCGCCGAGAAGCCCACGCGCGAAACCGAGATGCCCACGTTCACCGCCGGACGGATGCCGGAGTTGAACAGGTCGGCTTCCAGAAAGATCTGGCCGTCGGTGATCGAAATCACGTTCGTCGGAATGTAGGCCGAAACGTCGCCCGCCTGCGTCTCGATGATCGGCAGAGAGGTGATGGAACCGGCACCGAGCTTGCTGCTCAGTTTGCTGGAGCGCTCCAACAGGCGGCTGTGAAGATAGAACACATCGCCCGGATACGCTTCGCGGCCCGGCGGACGGCGGAGCAACAGCGAAATTTCGCGGTAGGCCGCCGCGTGCTTGGAAAGATCGTCGTAAATCACCAGCGCGTGGCGCTTGGTGTCGCGGAAGTACTCGGCGATGGCCGTGCCCGAGTAGGGCGCGATGTACTGCAACGGCGCTGGATCGCTGGCCGAGGCCACCACCACGACGGTGTACGCCATGGCGCCGGCTTCTTCCAGGGTCTTCACCACCTGGGCAACCGTCGAGCGCTTCTGGCCGATGGCCACGTAAACGCAGAGCAGGTCGCCGCCCTTCTGGTTGATGATCGTATCCAGGCAGATGGCGGTCTTGCCCGTCTGGCGGTCGCCGATGATCAGCTCGCGCTGACCGCGGCCGATGGGAATCATGGTGTCGATGGCCTTGATGCCCGTAGCCATCGGCTCACGCACCGGCTGACGGTCGATGACGCCGGGAGCAATGCGCTCCACCGGGTTGAAATCGGTGGTGGCGATCGGTCCCTTGTCGTCGATCGGCTGCCCCAGGGCGTTGACCACGCGGCCGATCATGGCGTCGCCCACCGGCACGCTCATAATGCGTCCCGTGCGCTTCACCTCGTCGCCCTCGCGAATCTCCGTCGCCTCGCCCAAAAGCACTGCGCCCACCTGGTCTTCTTCCAGATTCATGGCCAGGCCGGCAATGCCGTGGGGGAAGCTGAGCAACTCGCCGGCCATGACTTTGTCGAGGCCGTGAATGCGGGCGATACCGTCGCCGACGGAGATCACCGTGCCAACTTCATCCACGGTGATCTTGGTTTCGTAGTTCTCGATCTGCTCACGAATCAGCTGTGTGATTTCGTCTGCTTTAATCTGGGCCATTTTCCGCTCTCGGCTGCCGGCTCAACACCGGCAGGGGTCCTTTTTAAAATCGGTTACGAATACAAAAGGCGCCGCGCCGGAGCGCAACGCCGGAAATTGTTAACTCTCGACCAACTGCTGGCGGATGCGCTGCAACTGCCCCCGCACCGAGCCGTCATAAATTGTGCTGCCTACGCGCACCTTCACTCCGCCCAACAGCGCGGCGTCGGTGGCATAGCTCGCCAGCACCTGTTTTCCGGTGAGGCGGGTAATCTCTTCCAACAGGGCGGCGCGCTGTGCCGCAGGCAACTCGCGCGCGCTCACGATCTCGGCGTCCACCAGGCCGGCGCGCTTATTCAGCTCGTCCTCCAGGCGCTCGGCGATCTCCGGCAACTGGGCGATGCGGCCCTTTTCGATGAGCACGGCCACAAAGTTGCGCACCGCACGATCAGTGACTCCGGTGCGCGCCGCCAAGGCGTCCAGCACATTGAGCTTCTGTTCGCCGGTCACCGCCGGAGTTTCCCAAATCTCGCGCAGATCCTTGCTGCAGGCAAATGCCTCCGCAAGCGAGCGCAGTTGCAACAAGGCCTTTGCCGGATCAATCTTGGTCTCGGCGATGACGTCGGCCAGGGCGCGGGCGTAACGGCTGCTAACGGCTGCCATTATTGGTCATCCTTTCCGAGCTGCACGGCAAAGCTACGCACCAGTGCGGCATCGGCCGCCTCATCCACCTTGATTTTCTTTTCCGCCAGATCGACAGCCAGGCCCGCGGCGTAAGCCTTCAGGTCGCGCTGTGCGTTGCGGGCGGCGGCGGCAATCTCCAGTTCGGCCGAGGCGATGACGTTCTTAGCGTCTTCCTCGGCGGCCAGTTTGATGCGCTGCTCTTCCACGCTGAAGTCGGCGTCGGCGGCAGCCTTGATCTCGGCGATCTCGGCGTCCAGCTTCGCCAGACGGCCTTCAATCTCGCCCAGGCGGGCCGAAGCCTCGGCGCTGGCCTTGCGCGCTTCCTCAAGCCCTTTCTTGATCTCGGCCGTGCGCGGGGCAAAGCCCTGCGGCATGGACTTCTTCACCACCCAGCCCAAACCGCTGGCCAGGATGAGGAAGTTGATGATCAGGAAGATCCAGTACACCGCCTCCTTGGAGAGGCCAGTGGCAGCAGCCACCTTGCGCACAATGCCGGCATACTTGAACTCGGCGTGCTCCTCTTCCTCTTCTTCCTTCTGGGCGGCCATGCCACTCTTACCCGGTTCGGCCTTGGCCGCATCCGGCGTCGCCGCCGTGGCAGGGGTCGCCACCGGGGAGGAGGAAATGGATTGTGTGCTGGGTTCCGTGCTGGAGGGAGAATTCTGCGGGGTACCTTGGCCAAACATCATTCCGGCCAACATGACCACACCGACAGACAGCATGAATACTCGAATGATCTTCGACATTATCGTCCGCCCACGGATGCCGGAGCGGAGCCGGCGGAGAGTACAGCCTGAATAATCTGGCTGGCAATGGCGTCACTGGAGGCGCCAAGTGTAGCGCGGGCCGAAGCGGCGTCCTGCTCGATCTGTGCCTTGGCCGCCGCCACTTGCTGCTGCGCCTTCTCGCGGGCTACGGCTACGGCCGCGGTGCGCGCGTCCAGAGCCTGCTTGCGGCGATTGTCCAGGGCCTTGAAGATCGCTAGACGCGCGTCGCGCAGCTTCGCCTCGTATTCGTCGGCGCGTGCCGCCGCCAGGCCGATGTCGGCCCGGGCCTGCTCTACCGCGCCCTGGGTTCGCTTGCGCCGTTCGGCAAGTACCTCTACCAGCGCCTTATGGACCACAAAGTGGTAGATGCCATACAGGACAAGCAGCAGGATAATTGTCGGGACGGACCCAAGCAGCAGTTCACCTAGTTGCCTAAGGGTTTGTTCCATTTCAATACCGTGAGTGCAACCAATGAGGGGGGTTGGGTTTCAGGAAACTCCTGAAGTTACCACTCCCCAAGTGGCACTGTCAATCCTTTGTCTTCATAGACTTATGGCAGGCCCAAAATGGGGTCACAGCAAGGCAAAAAATGAAGTCCTGTTGCGTTCTTGCTTGACTCGGCGACCGATCGCGCTACCATATCGACCATCGCCTCCGATCCAATCCGGATCGAAATAGGCCTGTAGCTGAGGAATGTAATTACTGCTCCTCACCCACAGGCCTATTTAAATTTCATATTCCGGCAATGGCAAGAAAAATCTGCATCAGAACGGGACGATCTTACATCGAAGCCCGCAAAAAGTACTGCTCAGCGGCGCAATGCACCTTTAGCGGTGCGTTTTGCCGCCTTTCGTGCACCGCGCGGCGTGACGCGGAACTCCGCCAGCCGGCGCAGCAAAGACTCCGGCGCGTCCACTTCCAACTCCACGCGCTCCACGCCATCCTCAGCTTCCGGATACGTCCGCGAGCAAACTACGGCGCGCGCCTCCACCATGGCCAGCGCTTTGCCATCGCTCTGCGGAATGCGTAGCCGCGCGTGCTCGATGGGATCGACCTCCAGACGCTCGTCGATAGTCTTCAACAAACGGTCCAGACGCAATCCGCGCGAGGCGGAAATGTGTACGCTGTCCGGCGAATCCTGTAGTGCGGCGCGCGTTGACGCATCGAACAAATCGATTTTGTTGAGCACGTGAAGCTGCGGCTTGTCGAGCACTTCCAACTCGCGCAGCACGTTCTCCACCTGCTCCATCTGCTCGGCCGCCACGGGACTGGTCGCATCGGTAACCTGCAACAGCAGCGAGGCGCGCTGCACCTCTTCCAGCGTGGCGCGGAAGGCCGAGACCAGCGTGGTGGGCAGGTTGCGAATGAAACCCACCGTGTCTGACAGCACGATCTCGCGGCGCGACGGCAAAGTGACCGAGCGTAGCGTGGGATCGAGCGTGGCAAACATGCGCGAGCTTTCCAGCACGCCGGCCTTGGTCAGCGCGTTGAACAACGTGGATTTGCCGGCGTTGGTGTAGCCCACCAGGGCGACGACGGGAACGGGCACGCTCTCCCGCCGCTGGCGCTGCTGCATGCGGTTGCGGCGCACTTCCTCAATCTGGCCTTTGACGTGGCGCACCCGGCGCATGATTTTGCGGCGGTCGGTTTCAAGCTGCGTTTCACCCGGTCCGCGGGTGCCGATGCCGCCGCCGAGCTGGCTCATCTCGATGCCGCGGCCGGCCAGGCGCGGCAGCATGTACTCCAACTGCGCCAGTTCCACCTGCAACTGACCTTCACGGGTGCGCGCGTGGCGGGCAAAAATATCGAGAATCAACTGCGTGCGGTCGAGCACCCGGCAACCCACTTCGCGCTCCAGGTTGCGCGCCTGAGAGGCCGTCAGCTCGTGGTCGAAGATCATCAGGTCGGCTTCGACCATCTTGGACGCCGCCGCCACTTCCTCAACCTTGCCGCGTCCGATCAGCGTGGACGCCTCCGGGCGGTCGCGGCGTTGCAAGACCTCGCCGACAACCTCTGCGCCAGCGCTGGTGGCCAGCTCGCGCAGTTCGGCCAGGGATTCTTCGGCATGAAATGGAACGACGTGCTCGCCGCTTTCCACGGCGACAGTGCGTGAGGCCGAGCGCGCCTGTGCGGCTTGAGAGGTAAGGCGGGGCACGCGACGCGAGGCGTCGTCATCCGCGGGGCCTTCGGCGGCGGATGCGTTGCGCTGGCGGAACTCGATGCCGACCAAAAAGGCGCGCTCCGCCCGCGGACGGCCTGCGGCGGCCTCCGCGGCGGCTACTGCCTGTTGCAGACTGCCGGACGGACGACGTTCAGCGATGGCTCACCCCTGTGCGGGAGACGGGACCGGTGCGGCAGGAGCCGGAGCCGAAGGCGCGACCGGCGAGTGCGGGCGATCGCTATGAACGCCGCGCGCCATCACCACGGTCGAGATCGCGTGCTTGAAGATCAACTGCTCCTGATTGTTCGTCTCCAGAACCACGGAATACTTATCGAAGGAGCGTATGCGCCCGGAAAGCTTGACGCCACTCAGCAGGTAAATGGTGATGACGGACTTGTCCTTGCGGGCCGTGTTGAGAAACGAATCTTGTATGTTCTGTGCCGGTTTGCCTTCCATCGGTCACTCTCTCCTTCAAATGAAACAGCCAGAAAACCAGAAGCACCGCACCAACGAAATAGAGTGCGGCACAGCGCCGCCGGGCGTGGGGTCACTCGCGTCCCCCGGCAGAACTTAACAATACGGCCTGCGTCGTAGATTTTCAACCGGGAAGCATTTTCCTGCTTGCACATTCCGCAACGAGGAACGTCCCGTCCCAGCGCGGACTCTTTTCGGCATGAAGAAGGGGGCTGGTTTCCCAGCCCCCTCGAAGATACGACAGGTTAAGTGTTTAAGTGTTTAGAAGATGTAACGGAGAGCCAAGCGGACCGTACGAGGAGACTGCCAGCTGACCGGCTTACCGTACTGGTTGCTGAGAATCACGCCATCTGCGGTGATCGTGGACTGAGCATTGTATCCGGTTTCAAACGCCTGGTAGGCTGCCGCGCCACCATAGATGGTCTGGCCACCAGGATAGACGCCAGTGCCGGCGTTCCAGGCATTCAAGCTCGCCCGGTAGGCCGTAACCGCCTGCTGGTTAAACAGGTTGTTCACGGTCGCCTCAAAGACCACCGACCGGCCGCCCTCATTGGTGTCGATCTTGATCTCGTGGCGGAAGTTCAGATCGCTCTGGCTGAGCCAAGGCGTCCGCTTGTTGCTGATGCTGTTGATGGTGATGTTGCCATCCGCATCCTGGCTGACATTCGCCCACTTGCCGCGACCGAACAGATAGGTTGCTTCCAGCGGGCTGCCAATCTGGGTCGAACCGATATCGGCATAGGTCGAAACCGGGGTGCCCTGATAAGCGATCTGGAACAGGCCGATGGTCGAGCTCTGACGCTTGTTCCACGGCTGCGTGTAGTACACAAAACCCTTGAACGTGTTTGGACGGTCAGTCGGCAGCGGGCCGTTGGCGCTCTTGCCGGTGTCCGTGAAGTAGTAGAAGGGCTCGTCAAACGAGCGCGTGGTGTTAGCAGAAGCCCGGCCGGCCGCGCCGCCGTCGCTCTGGTCGGTGGTGGTCAGGCCGGTGTAGTTGCCGCGCAGCGAGCTCCAAGTGTAGCTGGCCATGCCGGTCCAGCGATGGCTCATCTTCTTGGTCAAGCGGAACTCGAGGCCGTCGTAGCTGCGGACAGCTTTCGGGTTGGCAGGGCAGCTCGGGCAGGTGCCGAAGTCAGCAAGGTCAAAGGACATACCCGGCGTACCAAAGGACTGACCCAGCGAATGCAGATAGGTGGCATAGCTGTCGATGGTCTTGTTCACGCCTTCACCAGGGTTGCCAATGGCATAGAGTTCGCCCCAGTTCACATCGGACAGGGACATGTCTTCAATTACGTGGTCGAGGCGGTGACGATCCCAGCGAACTTCAAACGCCAGGTCCTTGCTGATTTCGGTATCCAGACCGAACACGCTCTCGTGCTGGCGGTAAGGCTTGGTACCGTTAGCAACCGGCTCCCAGGGACGCCAGTTGAAGTTCTCAATCAAGGTCATGCCGGCCGGGGTGGATCCGGAGGCCCAGTTCACGCCGGCGGTTGTAGAACCCTCGGGGCAAGCCGCGCCGTTTACAAAGACCGGATCCATGCTGGAAACGGTGAACGGCGAGGAGATGCCATAGGTGCAAGTGTCATAGTGCTGCGAACCCCAGGAGGTCTGGGCCACCAGCAGCTTCATGATGTCGTTGGTGACGCCGTAGCTGCCGAACAGCTTGTACTTGCCGTTCTGCAGAATGTCCCATGCGCCGCCGAGACGGGGCTCGATCTTGTCGCTCCAGCTGAAGTTGATGTCGTGACCAGCCAACGAACTGGAACCCGCCGGCGTCGGAAGGATTTCCTTCTCAACGCGGATACCAAGGTTGAGGGTCACGCCTTTGCCCAACTGCCAGGCATCCTGGGCAAAGATCGAGTGGTTGTTATCCGTAGCCTTGCCGATGGTGCCGAAGTCAACAAATTCGACGTAGCCGTAGTTGCCTTCGCACTTGGTCAGCGAGTTGGTCGATTCCAGCGAGGCGCAAACTGCCGCGCCACCGGCCGTCATAGCGGAATAGCCGTGCTTGCCGGGAACCACTTCGGCGTAAGGCACGCTGTAGTGCTGGTTGATGTCGTTGTTAAGGCGGTTGAATTGGTAGCCGAACTTGAAGTTGTGGGTACCGGCCCAACCGCTCTTGAAGTACGCCACGTCTTCATCGAACTGGAAGTGCTTGTTGGCGTTCTTCTGTGTGTAGGATTCGTTGTAGCTCGCGGTCGAGTAGTAGGCGGATTCGGTCAAGCCAGAGGCGTTGTTAGCCGGCAGAGCATTTCCGTATGCATCCACCGTGCCTGCGACGGCCCAATAGAAGGACGGCGTACTCGTCTGCCAACCGAAGTCGTGGTAGTTCTCGAAGAAGTATCCGAAACGGGTGGTGGAGATCAACTGCGGAGTGATGGTGACATCGCCACCGAAGTTGAAGGTCTGGTTCGGAGCATAGTAGCCAATGCCATGGGCATAGCCGCTGAATGGCGTGCCCAAGCCGACCGCGTTGTACAGGCCGTTCTTGTCGTCAGCATAGGGCAGAACACCCTGCTGGCGCGAAGACTGCGTCAACCATGAAGCAAAGGCGCGGATCTTCGAGGTGATCGCCGCGTCAAAACGCAACATGCCGTAGTAGAACTGCGTGTCCTGCGTGAAGGTCTGCACGCCGAGGCTTGCGTCCTGCGACGAGAAATCGACCGCGCGCGAATCCGAAACGTACTGCGGAGCAAGGCCAGCCGCAACCCAGAGGCGATCCTTGACGATCGGGCCGCCGATAACACCGCCGGTCTGGATGTTGCGGAAGTGATCCTGCTTCGGCTGGTAGTACTGAATATCTTCATCAAAGCCAGCGTTACCACCGGTCCCGTAGTTCACGACACCATTGGGATCATAGCGCAGGTAGTTGTGCGGGCTGGCGTCGGTGGCAGCGCTCTCATAGTTGCCAAAGAGCTGTCCGTGCCAGTTGTTGCTGCCCTTCTTCATGATGACGTTGACCACGCCACCAAGCGCACCGCCGTGCTCGGCTTCGATGCCCGAGGTCTTTACCTGGACTTCCTGGACGAACTCGAAGGGCACGTTGGCCTTGGAGTAGCCGGCCGAGATGTTTTCGGTGTCCTGGCCTTCCACAAGGTAGGCGTTTTCCGAGTCAGACGCGCCGCCCACGCTGTAGCCATAACCCAAACCGTTGCCGCTTGAACCGGGGAGCGATCCACCTGTGCCGCCGGTCTGGCCGGCTAGAGGCTCGTTACGCGCTGCGGGAGCAAACTGAATCACCGACTGGAACGAACGGCCGTGCGGGACATCCTGCACGACATCATTGGTAATGTTGGTTGCCGTCGTCGAGGTGGTGACGTCGATGAGCGGAGCTTCGGCGGTCACTTCCACTACAGTGGACTGGCTGCCGACCTTCAGGGTCAAGTCGAGCGTCGGCAGGTGGCCGACTTCGATCGTAATTCCATCGCGCTTCATGGTGGCAAAGCCTTCGCTCTTCACGGTCAGCGTATAGCTGCCCGGGGGAAGGTTTGCGAAGCGGTAGTAACCGGACGCATCGGTCTGCAAGTTCTTGTTGCCGACCAGCGACGTGCCGCTCAGTACAACAACAGCCTTGGAAACCACGGAACCTTTTTCGTCCTTTACGGTACCCTGCAGACCGCCGGTTGTTTCCTGCGCAACTGCCATGGTGACAAGAAAGACCAGCGCCAATGCAAACGCCAGACTCTTTCCGATCCATCGTAATGCGTTCATTCAAGCTCCTCCAGCAAAAATAAGAAACAGCGCCACACCGTTCGTTTCCGGTGCATTCGCTATCCCTGTTGTCGTTTTAGGGGCACATACCCCCCTCAGAGAAGAACCTTTTTTATCCGCGACTGCCAGTTCACTCGTTAAGCAACCGCGAAGCGGAGAAACGGGCATTTAATACTCAATCTGGAAATAGACATGCATGTTGTGTTCCAAATGAGTACCTTGGTCATATCGCCATGATTTCTATGGCTTCGGCTTTCGTAACCTAGGTAAAAATATGAATTTTTGAATATCTCTTAAAGTCAGATATGAAATTCAGAACAATATAGATTTATTCAAAGTGGGCGATCCCGTGGCATTGTAATCCTTCGCAACTCATTGATAAAAATACAGCAAGTGAAGATATACACCATTAATGGTTCAAGTTTTCGACTGCATCCGAGATTTCACGAACCAAACAGGATCATCGCTCTCCGCAGCTCGCTCTCTCCCGACAGTTCTCAAATCTTGTACGCAGTCTCCGCACACAGGGCCGTGCCAACGCGCCTATAATGAACGGTCATGGACGAGCGCGATTTTTACGACGAGCGGCAGGAGACGAAGAAGCACATGTTGTCCTGTCCGCACTGCCACCAGGAAGCCGAGTACGATGTCGGCTGGTTTGTACGCACCAAGAAGAAATCTCTTCCGGCGCGAGCCGACGAGCGCGACCGCGCCAAGTTCACCAAGGCGCAAAGCTACATGGTGCGCAAGGACGACATGCTGGCCTGCAAGAACATGCGCTGCCGCAAGCGCTTTGAAATTGCCGGGCTGCAGAGCGTCGCGTTTATTTAGCGGCGTTCAAGAGTTCCAGGATGTGAATCGACAGGGGGCGCCGCGGCGTCCCCCGCTTCGTCTTCGCCGCCCGGGTGAAGCCTCGCAAATTCGCAAAAATTCCCTCTGAATCCCCGTTCAGTTTTGCCCTCCCTCGGGATATACTCTTCGGTCTTGTGGCGAGCCCCCGTGGGCGGCACGCTACGGACAGGCGCTTGGGGTGCGCTTTGTTGTGTTTTCAAATGCAAGCAGATCTCCGGTTGTGCCGCGTGTGCGCACGCGCAATTTCACATCTAAACGAGGTGCAAAGGGTGAAGATCCTGGTATGCATGAAGCAAGTGCCGCAGAAGGACGCGCCGCTGAAGCTGAATGAAAGCGCGACCTGGGTGCGGGAAGACGTTGGCTACGAGATCAACGAGCCGGATGCTTACGCGCTGGAGGCCGCTCTCCAGTTGAAGGAAAAGAATGGCGGCGAGGTGGTGGCCATCTCGGCCGGCCCGGCGCGGGCGCAGACCGTTTTGCGCGAGGCGCTGGCCAAGGGCGCCGACCGCGCCATTCATCTGGAAGACGACAAATTCGTCACGCTCGACGCCTTCAACATCGCCCGCGCCATGGCCGCGGCCATCAAGGACGAGGCCTTTGACCTGGTGCTTACCGGCTTGCAGTCGGACGATTACGGCTACGCGCAGACCGGTGTGCTGCTGGCCGAGCTGCTGGGCTGGGCGCACGCGACGATCATCATGCAGGTGGAAGCCAAAGACGGCGGCATCCGCGTAAAGCGCGAGCTGGAGTCGGGCTATTTCCAGCATGTGGAGATGCCTTTGCCCGCGGTGCTGACGATTCAGTCCGGCATTGGCAAGCTGCGCTACGCCACGCTGATCGGCATCAAGCAAGCCAAGAACAAGCCACTGCGCAAGGTGAGCTATGACGAAGTAGCCGCCTCGCTGAGGCCGAACCAGCTCACCATTGAAAAGTTGTACGTGCCCAAGAAGACCAAGCAGACGGAAGTGATCCAGGGCACGCCGTCCGAGGTGGCCAAAAAGCTGGTGGCCAAGCTGCGCGACGAACTGCGCGTGATTTAAAGAGGAGAGTCCATGACCGCAACGACGAACAAGCCTGCCGATCCCGAGCTACAGCGCGAGAACCTGAACACGCTGCGCATTCTGGGCGGGTTGCTGATGCTGGTGGCGCTGTTGATCTTCTTTTTCCATCTGGCGGAGTCGCCGATGGGCCACCACGCGCTGGGCAGCCTGGCAGCTCTGTTTGCCGTCGTAGGAGCGACCGTTTACCTGACGGGACACTTCCGGCTGCGCGCCATGCGATAGCGCGCCAACCCAGGGCGGTGCGAATGCCGCACCCAGAGCCAGAGCGCGCCAGGCGCGCCTGGAAATAAGGATCGAACACATGGCAGAGACGATTCTGGTGGTGGTGGAACAACGCGAAGGCAAGCTGAATCGCGTTTCGCTGGAGACTCTGGTCGGCGCACAGGCGCTGGCCAAACAAAATGGCTGGCAGGTGGAAGCCGTGCTGCTGGGCAGCGCGGCGCAACTCGACGAGCCAGCCAAAGAGATTGCCGCGGCCGCCGTGGCCAAGGTGACAAAACTGGAAAGCGACGCTCTGGCTGCTTACACGCCGGATGGATTTGTAGCGGCGCTGAAGGCGTTTCTCGCCGTGAGCGAGCCCAAACTGGTTTTGCTGCCGCACACCTATCAAATCCGCGACTTTGCGCCGAAGCTGGCAGCCTCTCTGGGATCGGTGCTGGTAAGCGACTCGACGGGTGCACGCTTTGAAAACGGCAAGCTGCTGTTCACGCGGCAGATGTTCCAGGGCAAGTTCTCGGCCGACGTGTCTCTGGCCGGCGACGGTCCGCACTTTGCCAGCTTCCAGGCAGGCAGCTATCGCGCCGATTCGCTTGAGGCGGGTTCCGCGCCGGTAGAGACAGTTGCCGCCGCGGTGGGTGAGATTCGCACCAAGCCCGAGGCGCCGTTCCAGGAAGCCAAGGCCGCCGTCGATCTGACGCAGGCGGAAATTATCATCTCAGTGGGACGCGGCATCAAGGAGCAGAAGAATATTCCGCTGGCGCAGGCGCTGGCCGACGCGCTGGGCGGCGAGATTGCCGCCTCGCGCCCCATTTGCGACGCGGGCTGGCTGCCGATGGAGCGGCAGGTGGGATCGAGCGGACAGACGGTAAGCCCGAAGCTGTACCTGGCGCTGGGCATCAGCGGAGCGATCCAGCACATTGTGGGCATGAAAGGCTCCAAGCACATCATCGCCATCAACAAGGACGCCGAAGCCCCGATCTTCGAAGTGGCCGACGTGGCCGTGGTCGGCAATCTCTTCGACATCGTTCCGGCGCTGACGGAGGAAGTTAAGAAGGCGAGGGGGTAGAGATTACAGGTTACGCAGGTTACACGGTTGCTGAGGTCTGGAGGTTTCGGAAGTTTCGGAGGTTTCGGAGGTTTAAAATCTCGCGCCCCGGAGGCTCGCTGTGGGAAATAGCTATCGCGACCTGATCGTGTGGCAAAAGGCGAAAGCACTTGCCATCTTCGTTTATCGGATTACGGAGGAGTTTCCCAAGCAGGAGATTTTCGGACTCACTGCGCAGATGAGACGATCTGCCGTTTCAATACCGTCCAATATTGCGGAGGGACAGGGCCGGAACAGCAAAACTGATTTTATGCGGTTCCTCTGTATCGCGCGTGGGTCGCTACTTGAGCTAGCAACGCAGATTGAGATTGCTCTCGAATTGCAACTGGGTAATCAAGAGGGACTGACAGGATTAATGAAGCAGTGTGATGAGGTTCGATATTAGCTGAATCGTCTATTGCGTACATTGGGCGGAAAGTTTCAGGGTTGAGGCTTGTGCCTCCGAAACCTCCGAAACTTTCGAAACCTTCGAAACTTGATGACCTTGAACTTGCGTAACCTGTGCAACCCTTTTGGAGAACCCAAATGATCTTCCGCACACCGCTTGCAGGCGTGGAACATCCGGAGATGGAAGCCGATGTCGTCATTGTCGGCGGAGGGCCGGCTGGAATGGCCTGCGCGCTGCGCCTGTCGCAGCTCATCGATCAACACAACGCGGCACATCCCGAGGCGCCGCTCTCCAAGGAAAACATCTACGTGCTGGAGAAGGCGCGCGAGATCGGTCAGCACTCGCTGAGCGGCGCGCTGCTCGATCCGCGCTCGATGAACGAACTGCTGCCGGGCTGGCAGAACGAAGCTCCCATTGAGGCCGAAGTGACAAAAGACAGCGTGTACTACATGACGCGCCGCGGGGCTTACAAGTTCCCTGTCACGCCGCCGCCCATGCAGGACCACGGCAACTACGTCATCAGCCTGAACCGCTTCACCAAGTGGCTGGGTTCGAAGGTCGAAGAGACGGGCATCACCATCTTCAACGGCTTTGCCGGCAGCGAGCTGCTCTGCGACGGCCAGCGCGTAACGGGCGTGCGCACCGACGACAAGGGCGTGGACAAAGGCAACCAGCCCAAAGGAAATTTCGAGCCGGGCTACGACCTGAAGTCGAAGATCACCATCCTCGCCGAAGGCACGCGCGGCTCGCTGACCAAGCAATTGATGGAGAAGCTGAACCTTGGCGACCAGCGTAACCCCATGACTTACAGCGTGGGCGTGAAGGAATTATGGGAGCTGCCCGCCGGGCGCGTCGCTCCGGGCGAGGTGATCTACACCATGGGCTGGCCGCTGACCACCGCGGAATACGGCGGCGCGTGGATCTATGGCGGCAAGGACAACACCATCTCCATGGGCTTTGTGCTGGGGCTGGAGTATCCCGACCCGCGCACCGATCCGCAGCATGTACTGCAATCGTTCAAGCAGCATCCGTTTGTGGCCAAGTTGCTGGAGGGCGGCAAGCTGGTGCGCTACGGAGCCAAGACACTGCCCAACGGCGGCTGGTGGAGTATGCCGCAACTGGCAGGAGACGGATGGATGATCGCCGGCGACTCGGCAAGCTTCTTGAATTCGCAGCGGCTGAAGGGTGTGCACCTGGCCATCAAGAGCGGAATGCTGGCGGCGGAGACGGCCTTTGCCGCGCTGGTGTCGGGTGACACCTCGGCCAAACAGCTAGCCAGCTACAAGCAATCGGTGGACGCAAGCTGGATCAAGCAGGAGCTATATCCGGTGCGCAACTTCCATCAGGGCTTTAACCACGGCTTTGTGGCCGGCATGGCAAACACGGCTCTGCTGATGGCCACCGGCGGCTATGGTCTGCGTGACCGCTATCCGGCGCACGCCGGGCACACGCGCCTGTTGCCCCTGTATGAAACGCTCGGCCAGTCGGGCGACCGCACGCCGCTGACCGGCCGCGCCAAGGGAGACGGCACGCTGACGTTCGACAAACTTACCGACCTGTATCACTCCGGAACGCGCCACGAAGAGGACCAGCCGGCGCACCTGGTAGTGCTGGACACGGATCTATGTACAGCGCGCTGCACCAGGGAATACGGCAATCCCTGCCAGTATTTCTGCCCGGCCAACGTGTATGAAATCGAGGACGCGCCCGAGGAAGCCTCGGGCAAACGGCTGCACCTGAATCCTTCCAACTGCGTGCACTGCAAGACCTGCGACATCATGGACCCCTACCAGATCATCAACTGGGTTCCGCCCGAAGGCGGCGGTGGTCCCAGTTATGACGGCATGTAGTTTTGCCCGGGAAACCGGGCTTTTTCACGCCTTTAGAAGCGAAGTGCGCGCGGCGGCATCTATACTGATGAGTGCTTGTGGGAAGTCATGCCGCTTACTGATTCGTATGGCCGCGTCATACGCGACCTCCGCATTTCGATCACCGATCGCTGCAACTATCGCTGCGTGTACTGCCGCACCGGGTCCAATGGGGTGCAATACATTGAGCTGCCGTTTGCCGATTACCTGCGCCTGGCGCGGGTGGCGGTTTCGCTTGGCATCAGCAAAATCCGTCTGACGGGCGGCGAGCCCCTGTTGCGCGCGGGACTGTTGGACTTTGTCCGCGAGCTGGCCTCTCTGCGCACTCTGGAAGGGACGGCGCCGGAGCTGGCGCTGACCACCAACGGGCACCTGCTGGCGCAGATGGCCGAGCCCCTGCGCACCGCCGGATTGAGCCGCGTCACCGTCAGCATGGACGCCGTCGATCCCGAGCGCTTTGCCCGCATTACGCGCGTGCCGCGCAGCTACCCGGCGGTCCTGGAAGGCGTGCGCGCCGCGCGCCAGGCGGGCCTTGGCCCGGTCAAGATCAACTGCGTGCTGCTCCGGGGCTTCAACGAGGATCAGATCGAAGCCTTCGGGCGCTTTGCCCGCGAGGAGCAGGTGGCGGTGCGCTTCATCGAATTCATGCCACTGGAAGAGGGCCGCGTGTGGACGCCGGAAGTGGTGGTGCCTCTCCGCGAGGTACTGGAGCGCATGCAGCGCTTCCTGCCCTTCCACGAACTGCCGCACGAACCCAGTTCCACCAGCCGCCGCTACAAGTTTGAAGATGGAAACGGCGAATTTGGCGTCATCGCTCCGGTGTCGCTGCCCTTCTGCGGCGCCTGCTCGCGCATCCGCCTCACCAGCGACGGCAAGCTGCGCACCTGCCTCTTCAGCCTGAAGGAGCACGACCTGGCCACGCCCCTGCAGGCAGGATGCAGCGATGCCGAACTGGCGCGCCTGATTGAACTTGCGGTGGCGCAAAAGGAAGACCGCCATCACATTGGCGAACCCGGCTTTGTGCAGCCCGGGCGAACCATGGTTCACATTGGGGGATAGACGGCGGCGGCGACAGGCTTCATTGGCAAGTATCGATACAGAACATAGCAAATGGATGGCGAAAATGACGTCATTTGATTTGCGTCCTCTTGCACGATTCATGCATCATTAACATCAGTACGAACGAAGGCTTCAACATCCCCGCGGATGGGGCCGCAAGGCATGTGCATCCGCTGGAGCCCGAGTAAGCGCTTTCAACATCCCCGTTTTCGGCCGGCGCACGCGCGCGGCGGAAACTGAAGGCAGAAAATAACGTGGCTACAGCAGTCAGTACGAACGCTACCTGCTCGCTGGACAATTACCTTGTCCTGCCGGATCACACGTGTGACGAGCGTATCCGCTCGGCGCGCGCCATTCTGGGCGAGCAATGTGTCGTGCTTGGGCATCATTACCAGCGCGACGAAGTGATTCAATTTTCCGACCACCAGGGTGACAGCTTCCGTTTGAGCGAGCTGGCCAGTCAGGCCCGGGGACAGTACATCGTCTTCTGCGGCGTCCACTTCATGGCCGAATCGGCCGACGTGCTGGCGCGCCCCGAGCAGACGGTGATTCTGCCCGACCTGAACGCCGGATGTTCCATGGCCGACATGGCCGAGATCTCGCAGGTGGAAGACGCCTGGGCCACGTTTGTGCGCCTGGAACTGACCACCGAGCACGGCCGCGGCATTACTCCGCTGACCTATATGAACTCGGCGGCCAACATCAAGGCCTTTGTTGGCGAGCGCGGCGGGGCGGTATGCACCAGCAGCAACTGCCACACGGCCATGAACTGGGCCTTCGGGCGCAACGAGAAAATCTTCTTCCTGCCCGATCAGCACCTGGGACGCAACACCGGCTACGCCATGGGCATCCCGTTGAACGAGATGGTGGTGTGGGATCCGTACCAGTTGCAGGGAGGCCTGACGGCCCAGCAGCTCAAGGCCGCCCGGGTGATTCTGTGGAAGGGACACTGCTCGGTGCACCAGCGCTTTTTGCCGGAGCACGTGGACCGCGTGCGCGAGCGCTACCAGGGCATTCAGGTCATTGTGCATCCCGAATGCCGCTGGGAGGTTTGCCAGAAGGCGGACGACACCGGTTCTACCGACAAGCTGCGCCGCCTGGTGGCCCAGGCCGAGCCGGGCGCGAAGTTCGCCATCGGCACCGAAATTCACCTGGTTAACCGCCTGGCCAAGGAACATCCGGATAAGACGGTCATCACGCTGGATGACTCCGGCTGCCTGTGCACCACCATGTACCGCATCTCGCCGCAGCATTTGGCATGGACGCTGGAGAACCTGGTGGACGGCAACGTGGTGAACCCGATCAAGGTGCGTCCGGCGGTGAAGCACTGGGCCAAGGTGGCGCTGGACCGGATGTTGGAGCTGAAGGGATAAAGTACGTTGGCGCCTGCTGCATTTGCCAGCGGCGGTGAGGAAATCCAACTCCGCACCGCCGTGGCCGCCAAGGTGCAGTACACTGGAGCCATGCGAACCTTTACCTTGCGGGAAGCGCAGTCGATGTTGCCGGTGCTGGAAAGCCTACTTCGCAAATCGATGGAGTGCAAAGAGCGCCTGGAGGAGATTGACCAGGAGTTCAGCGCCCTGGGCGAGCGCATCTTCCTGAACGGCGGCACCCTGGTGGACCTGCGCGGGCTGCGGGAACGCAAGGCCGAGCGCGACCGGGCCGCCGACCTGGCCAAGGACACGCTGGCGGAAATTGACGCTATCGGCGTTCAGGTCAAGGATCTGGAGTCGGGGCTGCTCGACTTTCCCTGTATGCACAACGAAGAGGTGATTCTGCTGTGCTGGAAGATGGGTGAGCCCACCATCACGCACTACCACGGCACGGAAGAGGGCTTCGCCGGGCGGCGTCCGATTGAAGAAATCTTCCCGCGCCAGGGCTCGGACAGCATTCAGTAATATCTTTCTTGCCAAATTTAAAAGGGCACCGGAAACTCCGGCGCCCTTTGTGTTTCTGCGCAAAATCCACGCGATTTATGCGGTTTCCTTGATGGCCTCGTCGAACTTGGCCAGGAAGCGGTCCACGCCCTCGGCGGTGGCCAGCGGCCCCATCAGGCCGATGCGGAAGATCTTTCCCGCTAGTGGGCCAAAGCCTCCGGCAATCTCAATGCCGTGCTTTTCCAGCAAATACGCGCGCACCTTGGCCTCGTTTACGCCCTCGGGAACACAGGGCGTATTGAGGTTCCAGATGCGGTGCCCTTCGGCGACGTGCATCTTCATGCCCATGCGCTCGATGCCGGCCACAAAGCGCTCATGCGCTTTCTTGTGGCGCTGCTGGCGCAGTTCCAGCCCCTCTTCCTCGATGATGGCCAGCGACTCATGCAGCGCATAGAAGAGCGTTGCCGAAGCCGTGTGATGGTAGCGGTGCGATTCGGTGAGGTAATCGCTGATCAGCGAGAGATCGAAGTACCAGCTCCGGTTGGGCGTCTTGCGCTGCTTCAGGCGGTCCTGGGCGCGCGGAGAAACCGTCACCGGGCTCAGTCCCGGAGGCGCGCTCAGGCCTTTCTGTGTGCAACTATAGGCCACGTCAATGCCGTTTTCGTCAATGTTCACTGGCATGGCGCCGAGCGAGGTGACGCAATCGGCAAGCACCACGGCGTCCACTTCATGGGCGGCGGCGCACAAAGCCTTGCTCTGCTGGAAGACGCCGGTGGACGTTTCGGCCTGCACAAAGGCCACCACCTGCGGACGCTCGCGGCGGATGAACTCCGCGGCTTCGTCGTCGCTGAACGGCTCGCCCCAGGCGTGGTCCAGACGGACGATCTCGGCGCCGTGACGGCGGGCCATTTCCGCAATGCGCTCGGCGAAGAAGCCGCCGACAAACAGGCCCAGCCTGGTGCCCGGCTCAATAAAGTTGGAAACCACCGTCTCCATGCCGCCCGAACCGGTGGCGGAGATGGGAATGGTCAGGGGATTCGCCGTGCCAAACACCGTGCGCAATCCCTGCTGCACCTGCTGAGAAACCTGGAAGAAATACGGATCGAGGTGGCCCACGATGGGCTGCGCCATGGCCTGGTAAATCCGCGGATACACCTGGCTCGGCCCCGGTCCGTAGAGCAGGCGCCGCGGCGCACGAATACTGATCTTGTCGCCGTTGACCGCTGCTTCACTGATGCTGTTCATTGCCTTACCCCTCCTGCACAGGCCTTCGATGCTACGCCCGTTCCCAGCCGAGCGGAAGCCTTGTTTTTCCGCCGCGATCCCCGTGGCGTGTTCTGCTTTGACACAAGTGCAGGCCGCTCGCAAAAGCTGCGAACGCAGGCGCAGGCGTCACTCTCCCAGGCGGCCGCGCAGGGCGTTGAATTCTCCGCGCAGTTCCTCAAGTTCGCGGCGCAGGGTAGCCACTTCCTGCTCCAGGGCGGCCAGGCGTGTGGGGCTGCTTTCGCCGTCCGCCGCGGCCAAGGGCGGCTCGGGGGCCGCGGAAATCTCCGGCAAAGGCCCCAGGGCATCGGCATAGCGAGCCTCCTTGGTGCCAGGCTGGCGGGGTAGCAGGCGGGCCAGCGGGGGAGTATGCTCAATGAGTTTTTGCAGCACAAGCTGAACCTCGTCCAGATCTTCGATGTGGTGCATGCGCTCGCTGCGGCCGCGCAGTTCTCCTGGGGTTTGCGCGCCACGCAGCAGGAGGGTGCAGAGCAGGGCGGTCTCGCGGCGGCCCAGATTGAGCACCTCCCCGAGGTGATGCTCGAACCTGGCGACGCGGCCTTCGCCACGCGCGGCCGAGGCCAGCCCCTTGGCTTCCAGGCTGGAAAGCGCGCCACGGACCGATTCCTCGTCAAGATCCATGACCGGATCGCGGTTGGAGCGCTGATTACAGGCTGCCAGCAACGCATTCAGGCTTAGGGGATAGTAATCCGGGGTTGTGATTTCTTTCTCGACAAGCGCTCCCAGGACGCGCTTTTCGGCCAAATCGAGTTTCAATTCCACGGTGTTCTCCTCGGGGGAAGCTGCCATTCCCCGGAAATACGGGCTCAATCAGTGACTTGCTGCGTCCCCGTAGGATAAAATCTCATAATTCAGGATAGGAAATATTCCCGCGTTTGGACCGCATGAACCATGCGATTTCCAGCCTGTGCGAATTATGATTGTTTCGGAAGATTTTTCACAACTTGCGGGCGGAAGCGATTCCGCCAGGGAGCTTGCATGAAGCGCTTGATCGCCTGTATAGCCGGGCTGTGCCTGTTGGCAACGATGGTCGGCTGCGGTGGTGCCTCCAGCACCGGTACCTTTGCCTACATCGCCAACAAAACCGGCTCTGGATTCACGGTGTACACCGTGAACTCGGATGGCACGCTTACACTGAATAACATTTCGCCGCAGACAACGCCGTCGGCGCCGCTCGATCTGGTCTTTTCGGCCAACAGCAAGTGGGCGTTTTTCCTGGATGCTTCCGGCTCGCACGTTTACGCCTACACTCGCGCCGGCAACGGCGAGTTGGCGACGGCCATCGGCAGCTACTCGGTTGGTCCGGATGCGAGTTCGCTGGTGGTTTCCACTAACAGCTACTACGTGTACGTAGCCCTGCCCGACACCGATCAGTTGGCCATCTACTCCATCGACCAATCGACCGGACAGCTTACGCAGGTGGGCAGCAACGTGAACATCGGCTATGCCATCGACCAGTTGGTGATGACTCCCGGCGGCAGTCTGCTGCTGGGTCTCTCCAGTTCGCAGCAGGCCATCGTGAGCTGGACAATTACCAGTTCCACTGGCGTGCTGACGCAGGTGGCCACCCAGGCGGTAGGCGTCAAACCCAGCTACCTGGCCCTGTCGGAGAACGGCAGCTACGCCTACGTGACCGACAAATCGGCCACCACGACCGTGACCACCAGCAGTAGCAGCTACACCACGCCAAACATCTACGGCTTTACCGTTGCCTCCTCCGGCGTGCTGACGGCCATGGCCGACTCGCCGTTCAACGAGAACGCCGACATTAATGGCACCTATCCCACCGAGCCGGTGTTTGCCGTGACCTCGAACGACAACCGCTACCTGTTCGTGGCCAACCAGGGCACACACAACATCAGCTCGTTCAAGATGAGCTCGACGACCGGCGAGTTAACCGAAGTACTCGGTACGGCAACCACGGTGAATGGCGTGACCACCACCACGGCCTCGCCCTACGATTGCGGTTCGGGATGCACCAGCCCCCACTACATGTCGATCCCTTCAGGAAACAACGCACTGTACGTTCTGGATCCCGCGGCGGGCGCTCTCTTCCAGTTCAAGATCGATCAGAACACGGGAAGACTGCGCGCTATGAGTCCGGCGTCTTTGAGCGGATTGAGCACCCCCAACTGGATCACCCTGAAGTAGGTGCCGCACATGAACCGGTTTTACCTAATCACCGCAGCCGCGCTCGCCATGGTTTTGGCGGGCTGCGGTTCGTCGGTTAAGAGCAGCACTCAAGCCGCGAGCAACTACACGTACACCATGTACGTGACACCCGATCGCGTTTCCATAAACGAGGGCGACTATTCCACGATCTCGGCCACGGCCGAAGAGCAGTACCTGAACGGCACGCCGAAGGCGATCTCGCCGCAGCCGACGATCAAGTTCTACTCGTCGGACTCGCGGGTTTCGATCTCGGCTGCCGGCAAGGTCTGCGCCGGCCAGTGGGATAGCACCTACCTGAACTGCGTGGCCACCAGCACCCTGCCCGACGGCGCGGTGACGATTACGGCCTACGATGCGGCGCACTCCACCACCGGCACCACTCAGGTATGGGTCCACCGTCGCGCGGCCAACATCACGCTGTGCGCGCCCACCAGCGGAACGGTCGCCACGGAGTGCTCCGCGGCTTCGCCCAGCGGCAGTTCCTACACCAACGTGGTCCGCACCGCGCAGGGCTACTATCCCTCCGGCACGAACTGTGTCTCGCAGGATAATTCGGTCAAGTACTTTGCGCAGGCGTGGGATTCGTCGGGCAACCCGCTCTACAGCTGCTCGGTCTCGAATACCGCCGGCTGCGTCAACGACCTGGACTACACCTGGAGCACGACGAATTCCACGGTGGCCTCGGCGGGCGAATACGGCGGCGTGGTGGCTCTCAATCCCGGCGTAACCACGGTGTATGCCACGCTGAATGGCACGGTGAGCACGCCGGTGGCATTTGCTACCTGCCCTCCGGCCAGCATCACCCTGGCCTCCTCGGGCTACACCAAGGGAGCGGCAACCGCGCCTTACTCCACGGCGGACCTGACGGGCCTGTACAAGGGCAGCCTGACCTACCTGACGGCCATGACCGTGGTGGATACCAACGGCAACTCCATGCCGCTGGTGGACACCAGCGGCAACGCACTGGACTCCCTGGACCTGACCTTTAACACCTCGAACCGGCTGGCCGGCGCCTTCACTACGGTGCAGCCGTTGACCTCGCTGTTCACGACCACGACTTCGGGACATTCCACATTGTCGGTATCCTGCACGCCGACCTCGTGTAACCCCGCGGTCTCCGACTTTGTGTCGCCCACGGGGACGACCGTAACCGCCAAAAGCGCCGGCTATGGCTACCCGATCTACAGCAACCTGATCGGCGCCACCGTCACCGGCAGCACGTCGAGCGTGATCCTGGTAACGGGCACGACCTTCGCTGACGGCACTACGTCCGCGCACGAGTTGCTGACGTATGATTCCGAGTCGCTGGCTTTGTCTCACACCATCTCCGTGCCCAACACGCCGAACTCCCTGGTGGTGGCGCCCAATGGCGCCAAGGCCTACATTGGCAGCGCGGCCGGGCTGGTGGTGGTCAATCTGTCCACTTACCAGAGTTCGGTGCAGACCTACCCCATCTCGGGCGCTCTGGACACGGACTACGTGACGGGCAAGGTGCTGGGCGTTTCGCCCGACAGCCGTTACGTAATCGTCTCCGACACCGACAACAGCGAAGTCTTCCTGGTGGATACCACCGGCGCGGAAGCCTACCGCTATGCCATCGCGGGCGTCCGCGCCGCAACCTTTGCCTCCGACATGTCCAACTTCTGGATTGCCGGCGACAGTGGCGTGTATGTGTACCAGGGCAGTTCGTTCGTCAAAACGCAGTACAACACCAGCGCCAATGTGACCGCCATGGCCTGGACGATGGACGGCTTGTCCTACTTCGCCAACGGCAACGCCCTGGTCAACTACTCAACCTGCGACGACTCCAACCCGCAATCGGTGGGCACCGGTCCGATGAACCTGGACGCGACGGCCATCGGCGGCGTGCCGCGCATCTTCGGCTACTCGACGGCCAGCAACGCCTGGCTGGACTACTCGGTGACGAGCAGCGCGCAGGTTGGCGCCAGCAGTCCCAAGGGCAACGTTTGCCAGGCTACGGTCACGGTGAACTCGCCGGTTTCGACCACTTCCACCCTGGCTTGCACGCCGACGCAGTTCAGCTTCTCGGAGCGTTTGGGACGCGAGTTCGTAACCGGCGTCAGTTCTTCCTGCACCACCAGTGAATCGGTGATTCACGCCTACGACCTCAGCACCAAGGCGGAAATCAACCTGACCGACACTACCGCGTTTGTGCCCTTGAGCGGCGGCGTTCTTACCGACGGCCGCGAGCTGTATGTCGGCTCCTGGGACAGCACTTCACTAACGGCAGAGCTGCACCGCTTCAACCTGCTGGATAGCAGCGGGGATACCGGTACGCTCGCCGAAGACATCACCGCTATCTCGGTACCCGTGGTGCCCAGCTTTGTCGCCGTGGTGCCCAAGTAATTAAAGGAGAGACTTTTGAAACTCAAGCTCACACTCGTCGTATTCCTCCTCGGATTGGCCACCATGGCCCAGGCGCAGGGGCCGCTTTCCAATCTGTCGATCGGCATCGGCCTCGAGGGCATATTCCCGGCGGCCACGTTTAACAAGACGCCCTATAACGAAGGCACCTATCCGACCACGCAGTCCGCCACCAAGTCGGTGGGCGGCGTGGCCGACGCGCGCTACAACTTCGGACGTCACAGCGCGTTGGACTTCTCCTTCACCCTGAATCGCAACACCGAGTACTTTGCCAACACCTACGGCACCGTCACGCACGTGCAGACCAACAACGGCGAATACATCGGCTCCTATGTCGCCCGCATGCCGGGCACCGAACGCATGAAGCCCTACTTTCTGGTCGGCGGCGGCATGGTGCATTTCTCCCCGAACAGCGCCTACAACACGTCGGGGTCGCCTTCGGGCAGCAGCAAGGCGGCGTTCGCTTACGGCTTCGGAACCGATATCCGCCTGTCGGATAGCTGGGGCCTCCGCATCCAGTACCGCGGCCTGGTGCGCGGTGCGCCGGACTTCAAGCTCTCCAACACCGATGCCACCGAAACGTTCGGCAGCGAGATGAAGACGCACGTGCCCGAGCCTTCGATCCAGGTGGTGTACCACTTCTAGGCAGTTTGAGTTTCTTACAAAGGCCGGAGCCAACGCTCCGGCCTTTTGTTTTGCCCGCCGCGCCGCGCTTCCCTTCTCCCCCGCGCAGCTTCTAGAATCCCGCCATGGAAGGCCTCGGCAAAACCATCCTCTTTCTCGGCCTCGGACTGGCGGCCCTGGGCGCGCTGCTCCTGCTGGCTCCGCGCATCGGACTGCCCCTGGGACGCCTGCCCGGCGACTTGCACTGGCGCAGCCGCTCCGGCAACACGCAGGTTTATTTCCCCCTGGCCACCTGCATCGTGCTCAGCCTGCTCTTCTCGCTGCTCTCCTGGCTGCTACGGCGTTAAGCGTTCCTTCGCTGGAATCGCGGCCATCGCCCGCTCGGCCAGCGCCGTAATCGTCAGGCTGGGATTGACGCCGAGATTCGCCGAGACCACCGAGCCATCGCAGATGTACAGATTGCGATAGCCAAAGACGCGCTGCTGTCCATCCACCACCCCTTCTTCCGCGGAGCGGCCCATCACGCAGCCGCCCAGGCAGTGCGCCGTTCCCGGCACGTCGAACAGAATCTCCGGCAACATGCTCATGGCCGCGCCGCCCGCGCGCGCGGCAAACTGCTGGGCAAAGCGGTTGGCCGCGGGAATGAACGTGGGCACGCGCTCGCCATAGGAGCCCATCGTCTTGCCGAAGGGCCACCACCAGGCACGCCGGTAACGCATCTCCAGTTGCGACTCCACGGCCTGCATGCACAGCAGGATGACGCATTCGCGCGCCCAGCGCGTGGGCCAGAACAGCCGCGCGGTCTTCCAGGGATGCCAAAGCAATTGACCCGCCAGCGTGCGCAACCACAGCCCAATGCGCGAATGTCCGGGACGCCCGCCGGTAAGGATCGTGCTCAGCAGCCCCATGCTGTCCGAGCCGCTGGGATAGCGCACGGCCTCGATGTGCGTGTGCGCGTCGATATACACGCCCGAGCCGATCGCCACGCCCTTCGACATATCCTGCACGCAACCCGGAATGCGCACGCCAATGAGCGACTCGGAGTTGGTGCGGATGTGCCGCCCAAGTTGCGCACCGATCTTCGGCAACGATCCTTTGTCGCGCAGGCGGAAGAGCAGTTCGGTGGTACCCAGCGACGATGCGGCAAAGACTACGGCTCCGGCGGTAAAACGGCGGCGGCGCGCGGGCAGCAAGCTCGTCGAGCGCACCGTCTCCACCGCGTAGCCCGTGCGGCCCTCAAGTCCGTCGAGCGGGCGCACGTCCACCACTTTGGTTTCGGCAAATACCTGTGCGCCGAGTTGCTCCGCCAGGTAGAGGTAATTCTGGTCCAGAGTGTTTTTGGCGCCGTTGCGGCAGCCCATCATGCAGCCGCCGCAGCCATTGCAGGTAGTTCGCGCCGGGCCGCGTCCGCCAAAGAAAGGATCGCCCACGTCGCGCGGCGAAGTGTCACCCCCGGGCGCTTGCAGAATCCCCACCCGCGTGCGGTAGAACGTTTCTCCCGCGCCCACGGACTCGGCGGCGTCTTGCAACATCAGGTCGGCCGCGCCCAGAATGCGGTTCTCCACCACGCCCAGCATGCGCTCGGCTTCCGCGTAGTGGCCGGGCATCTCTTCCTCCCACGCGGCCAGCCCGCACCAGGAGCCCATTTGCCACACCTTTTCCGGCGGGCGCAGCAAGGTGGAGCCGTAGGTGATGGAGCCTCCGCCGACGGCGCAGCCGTGCAGCACGGTCACGTGGCGGAAAAAGCGCATGTTGAAGAAACCGCGCAGCCCCAGCCGCGGACGCCAGAACCAGCGGTGCAGTTGCCAGCTTGTGCGCGGCAGGCTCTCCGGCGTCCAGCGGCGGCCCATCTCCAGCACCGCCACGCGATAGCCCTTCTCAGCCAGGCGCAGCGCGCTTACGCTGCCGCCAAAACCCGAGCCGATCACAATGTAGTCGTAGTCCAAGGAAGAATCTTCTGCGGCCGCGTCGCGCACGGTTGCCATCCCCTTTATTGGCCATTGCCGGAATGCCCCCACACCGGGCATTGGAACAATACCATTGCTGTCAACGGCGGCGGCGCGGACTCGAATCGCAGCAAGGCCCCTGCCAGAGCAAAATCAGGGAATGTCTGGGCCGAAGCCGAAAGCCACCGGCGTTGCGACCAGCAGCGAGCAACCGCCTGCACAAACCCGGGGAGACTATAGCGTCCCTGATTTTGCCGTAAACTTAAGGCGTGAGCGACAGCCAGTTCTCCTTCGAATTCAACGCCGCGGTGCCCGAGCGCAAGATTTACGGCGTGCGCGAGCTGGTGGGCGCCGTGCGCGGGCAACTGGAGAAGTCGTTCCCGGATTTGTGGGTGGAAGGCGAAATCTCCAACTGCCGCCCGGCAGAGAGCGGCCACGTCTATCTCACGCTGAAAGACGGAGACGCGCAGTTACGGGTGGTCATGTACCGCTCGCAGTCGCGCCTGCTGCGCTTCAAGCCGCAGAACGGCCTGGCCGTGTTGGTGCGCGGCCGCATCACGCTCTACGAGGCGCGCGGCGAAATGCAGCTTGTGGCCGAGCACATGGAACCACTCGGAGCCGGCGCGTTGCAACTGGCCTTTGAGCAGCTCAAGCAGAAGCTGGCCGCCGAGGGCCTGTTCGACAGCGCCCGGAAAAAGCCCCTGCCCGCGCTGCCGCGCCGCATCGGCGTGGTCACCTCGCCGCGCGGGGCCGTCATCCGCGACATTTTGAACGTACTGCGCCGCCGCCATAACACGTTGAGCGTGCTCATCTATCCCGCCCAGGTGCAGGGAGATAGCGCCGCCGCCGAGGTCGCCGAGGGCGTGCGCTTCTTCAATGAACAAGCCGCGGGCGAAGAGTTCTCCGTGGACGTCATTGTGCTTGCGCGTGGCGGCGGCAGCCTGGAAGATCTGGCTGCCTTCAACGACGAATCGCTGGCCCGCACCGTGGCCGCCAGCCGCCTGCCCACCATCTCCGCCATTGGCCACGAAACCGATTTCACTATCTGCGACTTTGTGGCCGACCTGCGCGCTCCCACCCCTTCGGCTGCCGCCGAGCTGGTCATCGGCTCGCGTCAGGAGATCGAAGAGTCTCTGGAAGCTCTGCGCGACCGCCTGCGCCGCGCCATGCAGTACAAGCTGCTCTATCAGCGGCAGCAACTGGGCGCCCTCGCAAAGAATCGCGCCTTTGCCCGCATGGAAGACGCCATCGCCCTCCGCCAGCAGCGCATCGACGACCTCAGCTTCCGCCTGGAGAGCCAGTTGCGCGCCCGCCTGTCCGCCGCACAACGCAAACTGGAGCTGGCTGCATCTCATTTGTACCGTCAGGACGTACGCCGCCGCCTGGTGATGCGCCAAAAGGATCTGGAGGCGCGCGTGGAAGCCCTGACGTCCACCCTGCAAAAGGCGATGATGCGCCGCCGGGCGCGGCTGGAGCAGGCCGCCGCACAGCTTGCCGTGCTCTCTCCGGTGTCCATCCTGGCGCGCGGTTATTCGCTGATCTTTGACGCCTCGGGCCATCTGGTAAAGGACGCCGCGCAACTGCATCCGGGAGATGAAATCCGCGCCCGGCTGGCCCGCGGAGAGGTTGAAGCCCAGGTGCGCGCCACGCACTCCGAGGCCGCTCCTCCCGGCGTGGCGCATTCTGCCGGGGACACAAACAGCTCCGGCGGCGTAGCGGAAACAACGCGGAAGGCGGGAAAGCGCAAGCCTGGAAACTGAACCAGCAACCGGTTCCCCCTTGGCCTCTGCCAATCCTGCTTTACAATTAAGATGTTCCAGCGACATTCAGTGGTATGCCGTCTTCAGTTCAGTTCATAGTTGAGGAAAGGAGTCCATGCCGAGCTTCCCAAGTGTCTCCGGATATGCGCCGCACCTGACACCAGGCTCCGTACTGGACATTCTTCTTGTCACCTTCCTGATCTACCAGTTCCTTTTGCTGGTGCGCGGCACGCGCGCCGTCACCATGATGACAGGCGTAGGCGCGCTGGTGGTGGTCTTCTACATTGCGCACCTCAGCAACCTGCGCACCCTGGACTGGCTGGTGGGCACCATCCTGCCCTACAGCATCTTCGCCCTCATCGTCATCTTCCAGGCGGAGATCCGCCAGGCCTTGGCCCGTTTGGGGCGCAAGCTGACGTTGAGCCGCGGTTCGCAGAACGGCAGCACCGATCTGTATGACGACATCGTGATGGCCGCCACGGCCTTTTCGCAGGATCAGACCGGCGCGCTCATCGTGATCGAGCGCGAAATTGGCCTGCGCACTTACATTGAAAGCGGCGTGGCCCTGGACGCGCGCATGAGCTACGACCTGCTGGCCACGCTCTTCCGTCCCAGCGCGCCCTTGCACGACGGCGCGGTGATCCTGCAGAAGGATCGCATCGCGGCCGCCGCCTGTTTCCTGCCGCTCTCCATGAATCCGCTGCTCTCCAACCAGATGGGCACGCGCCATCGTGCCGGCATCGGCATTACCGAGGAAACCGACGCGGTCAGCGTGATCGTCAGCGAGGAAACCGGCGGCATCAGCATTGCCGTGGGCGGACAGGTGGAACGCGACCTGACACCTGAGCGCCTGCGCCGCCGCCTGAGCGAGTTGCTGGGCCGTTACGCGCCGCCCACCGCCGCCACCACCGCGGCCCATTCCTGGCAAAGCACGGAAGCCGCGCCCCGGCAGGAGAACGAACCGTGATCTCGCGCATCCGTCATTTGCTGTTCGACAACCTGGTGCTCAAGATCTCTTCGTTCATCATCGCCTTTTTGATGTGGTACGGCGTGGCGCACGATCCGGTCAGCGAAGTCTCATTGCAGGTGCCGGTGGAGTTTGCCCGCGCGCCCAAGGATCTGGATTACACCTCCGACGTGATTCCCCAGGCGCAGGTGCGCCTGCGCGGCCCGGCCCGCGACCTGCGCGACCTGCAGCAGGAGAACGTGCACGCCATCATCGACCTGCAGGGCGCCGTGACCGGCGAGCATACCTACGACCTGGACACCGCGCACATCCACGTGCCGCACGGCATTGAGGTGATGCAGGTAACGCCCAACCGCCTGCACCTGGTCTTTGACAGTCACATCTCGCGCCAGGTTCCGGTGATTCCGCGCGTGGTGGGCATTCTACCGCCGGGTATGCACATTGACTCCGTAACCGCCAGTCCGGCGGAACTCACCATCTCCGGCCCCGCGCGCCACGTGAACGCCGTGGAGAGGGCCGTGACCGACGCCGTGGACGTAACCGGCGTCTCCGGCAAGGCCAGCTTCCAGACCGCGGCCTACCTGCCCGATCCGCTGGTGCACATCGCCAGCAAGGGTCCGGTGCGCGTGCTGGTGGTCACCTCGCAAAAATCTCCCACCAAGGATGGATTGCAATAAATTGGCTTCCGTACAAGGCAAGACCCGCCAGCTCTTCGGCACCGACGGCATCCGTGGCGTTGCCGGCGAATATCCTCTAAACCGCGCCACGGTGTACGCCATCGGACGCGCCCTGGGCACGCGCCTCAAGCGGCGCATGGAAAACCCTTCGGTCGTGCTTGGGCAGGACACGCGCGAATCTTCCGTGTGGATTGCCGAAGCCCTGGCCCTCGGACTGCGCGATACGGGCTGCGGCTACGCTTCGGCCGGCCTGGTGACTACGCCCGGCGTGGCCTACCTGACGCGCACTCACGGCTTTGCCGCCGGCGTCGTCATCTCCGCTTCGCACAATCCCTGGCAGGACAACGGCATCAAGCTCTTCGGCAGCAACGGCATGAAGCTGGCCGACGAGATCGAGCACGAAATCGAGCAGGAAATCTTCTCGCACCTCGACCAGATTGCCGCCGCCGAACCGCCCACGGGCAACATCGCCGGCATCCTTCCCGGCGCGGCCAACTTGCGCGCGGACTACGAGCAGTGGCTGGCCGCCAGCATTGACGCCGCCGCGGTGCGTCCCTTGCGCGTGCTGATGGATTGCGCCAACGGCGCGGCCTCCGTGCTGGCCCCCGAGCTGTTTGCCCGCCTCGGCGTAAAGGCCGTGGCGCTGCACACCTCGCCCAATGGACGCAACATCAACGATGGCTGCGGCGCGCTGCATCCCGAGCATGTAGCGCAGGAGATTGCCGCGCGTCCCGGCGAGTTCGACCTGGGCGTGACCTTTGACGGCGATGCCGACCGCGCTCTGTTCAGCGACGCCGAGGGCCACGTCGTCAACGGAGACTCCGTGCTGCTGGTTGCCGCCCGCCAGATGAAAGCGCGCGGCGTACTGCGCAACGACACCGTGGTGGCCACCACCATGAGCAACATGGGGCTGGAAAAGGCTCTCGGCTCCAGCGGCATTGCCATGCTGCGCAGTGACGTAGGCGATAAGTACGTGCTGGAGCAGATGCTGAAGACCGGCGCCACCCTGGGCGGCGAGCAGAGCGGACACATCCTCTTTATGGACGGCGACTCCACCACCGGCGACGGCCTATTGACCGCGCTGCGCGTGATGGAAGTTGTGGCCAGCAGCGGCAAATCGCTGCACGAGCTGACCGCGGACTTCAAGGTCTTTCCGCAGCGCATGAAGAACGTCAAGGTGCGCGAGAAGATTCCGATGCAGGAGCTGCCCGCGGTGATGGAAGCCATCCGTACGGCCGAGCGCGAACTGGACGGCAATGGCCGCGTCATCGTCCGCTACAGCGGCACGGAAAAGCTGGCGCGCGTCATGATCGAAGCCGACGACGAAGCCCTGATGCACAAGCACGTGGACGCCGTGGCCGCGGCCTTGGAAAAAGCCATCGGAGCGTAAGAAGTCATGGTTGAAGAGGGCCGGAGCGATCCGGCCCTCTTTCCTTTGCACTACGCGAAAGCCGCTTTCCCAGGTTATCCGCGCCAGGGACGCGCGTCGAACCTGGGGCACATTGGTCTCCGTTCGTCACGTACAGGCGCACTTGTCTTTTTCGAGTTACCATGTTCAGCGAAAGGATTCCGTCCATGAAACGCCTTACTGTTCTCCTCTCTGTCATTCTTTTCGCCGCATCCGCCTTGGCACAAGGCCCCAAGCCGATGCTTACCGTGCAGGGCAAGAACCTCACCACCGTCACCTTCTCCGCCGATGACCTGGCAAAACTGCCGCACGCGAAAGTCATGGCTCCGCGCGGCCACAAGCCGGAGAAAATTGAGTACGAAGGCATCCCGCTGAAAGTGATTCTGGAGAAGGCCGCCGTGCTGAACGCCGAGAAGCCTCTGCACGGCAAGCAGCTTTTGCAGTACGTCGTGTTCACCGCCAGCGACGGCTATCGCGTGGTCTTTTCGCTGGCCGAGCTGGAGGAAGCCACCGGCGCAACCTCGGGCGTGATTCTGGCCGATAAGATTGCCGGCCAGCCGCTGAACGAAAAAGAAGCGCCGCTGCAACTGGTGGTGCCCTCCGACAAGCGTCCCGAGCGCTTTGCCCGCATGATTACCACGATCACCGTGGCCAGCGTCGAATAGCTCTCTGCTCGATCCCGTCCGCAGGAGAAAAAGGAAAGGCCAGCCGCAACCGGACTGGCCTTTCTTATTGCACATCATTCAACATCGTTAATCGTCGTCATCCCTGGCCCCGGCGGGGATGACCGTGTGGCGAGGCCGTGGCATGTGGCGGCGTCCCATGGTGGCGTGCCACAGAATGGCGTTGAGCTTGTTGGCATCGGCGCGATCCTCCTTGCTGAAGTCGAGCAGGAGGCTTTGCCGGGCACCCTTGTTGTCTGCGGCGTTGGCCTCGTAGAGGCTGCCGTCGTTCTCGTGGCGGCGGTCGGCCTGGTAAGGCGGTTGGTCGCCTTGGCCGGAGAACAAGGCGGAGATCGGCGGCGCCTGGGCGTCATTATGATTCATCGCCGGCAGGCCAAGCAGATCCTCGATGGTGCGCACCATGTTCACCGTGGTGTAAAAGCCGTGCTCGACGAAGGGCTGCGGCTGACGGGGCGAATATTTGCTAATCACCAGGGCGATGGAGCGATGCGCGTCCACGTGGTCGGGACCGTTCTGCGCGTCGTCCTCCAGCACCACAATGGCCGTGTCATCCCAATAGGGCGAGTGCGAAACGGCTTCCACCACGCGTCCCAGCGCAAGGTCATTATCTCTAAGTGAGGCCTGCGGCGTAGGCATGCCCGGGCGCGCGCCGTAGGTGTGATCGTTGGGCAGGCGCATCACCACCAGGTTGGGCAGTTCGTCCTGCTTGCTTCCCTTCTCCCGTGCGGCCACAAATCCAGCGAACTCGCGCAGAAATTCGTCGGCGCGGTACTGGTCGGGAAATTCCAGGCGGAAGTCAGCGAAGTGCGGATCGAAGTGGCCGATCAGCTCCGGCTTGGTGGCAATGTTTTCGGCGATCAACGGCACGGCCCACGGCCAGGGGCTGGGCTTGCCCGGCGTGGCGCTCACCCCTTCTGGCAAGGGCTCGCCCAGCTTGACGCTGGCCCGAGGGCAGGCTCCGGTAGCGGTTCCGGTGGACGCCGGAGAGTTGGGCGCAACGGCGTCGGTGCACCAGTGCGTGTCAATGAACTCGCCGTAATGACGGTAGCGAATGCCGTGGCGTGCGGCGTTGGCCCACAGGTAGCCGGTGGAAGGCTCATCCACGTCGGCAATGTGCTGTAGCAAGGGATACTCGCCATTGACCGCACCCTCGAAGTCATAGACGCGCTCGCCGTTGCGATAGTTGATGGGCCAGATCTTCTCGGTGTAGTCGCTGGTGATGGCCGCCGTGGACCAGACGTGTCCGTTGCCGCTGATCTCTCCCGAGTCGTAGAAGTTGTCGAGCACGCCGAACTGCCGCGCCAGTTTGTGATGGTTGGGCGTCGTCTCCTCGCCAAACATGGCCAGCGTTGGGTCGCCATCGCCTGCGCCGAGATCGCCCAGGATCTGGTCGTAGGTGCGGTTCTCCTTGATGATGTAGATCACGTGGTGGATGGGGTTGGCAGAGTGCCCGCTGTTGCGGAAGTCCACGCGCGCCTGCGGCTCGTCCATGCGGTTGTTGTGGCGCACGGCGGCGGTATAAGGCGCCAGGTTGGCCGCCACCGCGCTCTCTTGCAGGCGCGCCAGTGAGCCGTAGGTCAGCTCGGCAATGTAGGTGTAGCCAGCATTGCGACGTCCGTTGCGCGACTCGGGATCGGGAGCCTTGGCATTCGGTCCGGTGCCGCGCCCTTTGCCGCTGAGCACCACCAGATTGCCTCCGGAGGCGGCCAGCGCCGTGGGATAGTACTCGGTGGGCACCCAGCCCGCCGGCGCCAGCGGCGTCCCCTGCGCGTTCAAAGGCATCACGGCCACCGAGTTGGTGCCCGCCTCGGCCACGTACAGCGTACCAATCTGCCCCATGGCAAGCGCGTTGGGATAGGCGCCGCCCACGCGCTGTCCCGGCAGGCGCACGTTGATGCGCCCGGCCACCTGCCCCTGCTCCGTGTCGTAGGTCACAACCTCGTCGGCGTTGGCCAGGGTGATATAAAGACGGTGCGCGGCCGCGTTATAAAGCAAGGCCGTGGCGTGAGCCGAAGAGGTGGGCGAGCCCGTCGCATGCGCCAGTTCAATGCGCTTTACCGCGCCGCTCGCCAGGTCCAGTTCGGCAATGGCCGCCGTGTTCCACAGACTGACCCAGGCTTTGCCGTGGCCATCCGTGGCCACGGCGTAGGGCATGGTGGCGGGAATCCATTCACCGTGCGGATCGCTGACGTCGAAGCCTTTGAGGATGCCGCCCGTCTGCGCATCCAGCAGCCACACCTGGTCGCTGAAATTGCCACACACCAGCAGGCGCTCGGGCACCTGCTCCGCGGCGGGCACAACGGCCAGGCCTGCGGGATAGGCAATCATGCTTCCCCGCGCGATGGGCGCCTTGGCAGGATACTTTTTTTCCGCGGGAAGCGTCTGCGGCGGAATCTTCAGGAAGCGCGCGGGCGTGAGTTGCCCGTCGGCAAACGAGTACACGGCCACGCCGCTGCCCGTACTGCCCTTGGCGTGCCCCTCGCTATCGGTAAGCGAGGCAATGGAGACGTAGAGTTCCTTGCCCGAGGGGCTCCATGCCAGGCCGAAGAAATACGTTTGCCGGAACTTGCGATCCAGGCGCGGATCGGCGTAATCGGTCAGCCGGTTGCTCTGCAAGTCCAGCAGGGAGATCGATTGGCCGAAATGCGACTCAAGGGTGCCGAATCCCTGGTTGAGTACCGCCACCCAGCGCCCGTCGGGAGAGACGGCGGCCGACACCGGCAGGCTGTTCGTGCGGCGCGGCTCACCGGGCGCGGGCGTGTACAGAACCTTGCTGCTGGGTAACGGCACGGGGGCGGGAGACGACTGCCCCGCGCAAATTGCCGAGGCGGAAAGCAGCAAAGCTGCCAGCGCAAGTTTCATCGAATTCCTCCAGCGCCGGCAATGGGCTGCGGCGGCGAAGAACAGCTTACAACTTGTAGTTTGCGCGCCGGTGAATTTTCCTTTTCCGGCCCTACGCCTGCCGCGATGCGCCGCGGCGGATGTGCTCCATCACGGACTCTACCTCGTGCGTAATATCGTCGTCGCCGGTCACCACAATGTCGGCGTGGTTGCGCGTGGGATACACGTACTGCCGCGCCATGGGCACCACCGTGGTGTTGTACTGCTCCAGCACGCTTTCCCGGGTGCGGCCGCGCTCGCGTATGTCGCGCTCAATGCGGCGCTCCAGGCAAAGCTCCTCGCCGAGATCGACAAAAACCTTGGTCCCTTGCAGCTTGCGCAGAACTTCCCAATGCAACGCAAAAAGTCCTTCCACAATGACGAAGGTGTGCGGCTCCAGCGGGCGTGTCTCGCCCGTGCGGGTGTGGGTCGTAAAGTCATACACCGGGCGATGGATGGTTTCGCCGCGCGACAAATGGTGCGCGTGTTCCAGCAGCAGGGCGCTGTCCAGGGCCTCGGGGGAATCGAAGTTGTAATGCGCGCGCTGCACCAGGCTGAGGTGATCCAGTTCGCGGTAGTACGAGTCGAGGTGGAAGAGCGCGGCATCGAGCTTGCCCGCCAGGTGCTCGGCGAGAAAGCTTTTGCCCGCGCACGAGGGTCCGGCAACTCCGATGAAATATGGCTTCATAGTCGATCCTGAATATTAATTAGTGCTGCAAAAAAGCGGCCCCCACGGGGCGCTGTCTAATCCTGCTCGGCTGCGATTCGCGGCAATACTGCCGTCAGCAACGCCAAAAACGTGCTGCGCACGCGCTCCGTGGTGGCCAGCACCTCTTCATGGCACAACTCGCCTTCGCCCAGTCCGGCGGCCATGTTGGTAACGCACGACAAGGCCAGCACGCGCAGTCCCATGTGCCGCGCCACAATCACCTCGGGCACGGTGGACATACCCACCAGGTCGGCGCCGATGGTGCGCAGGAAGCGAATCTCCGCCGGCGTCTCGTAGCTCGGTCCGGCCAGCGCGGCGTACACGCCTTCCTTTAAATCGTATCCCATCGCGGCGGCGGCCTGCTGTGCAATACGGCGGAAGCGCGCGTCGTAAGCCTCGCTCATGCCGGGAAAGCGCGGCCCCAGGCGCTCGTCATTGGCCCCGGACAGGGGATTGGCGCACTGCAAATTGATGTGGTCGCTCAGCAGCACCAGCGCGCCCTGCCCGTAGGCGGGATTGATGCCGCCGGCGGCGTTGGTCAGCACCAGACGGCGCACGCCCAAACGGGCCAGCACCCGCACCGGAAAGGCCGACTCGCGGGCCGTGTAGCCTTCGTACTGATGCACCCGTCCCTGCATGGCGGCCACGGTTAGCCCACCCAGCTTGCCAATCACCAGGCGTCCCGCGTGGCCCACGGCCGTGGAGCGCGGGAAGTGCGGAATCTCTCCGTAAGGAATCACCACCGCGTCGTGCAGCGAATCGGCGAACGCGCCCAGCCCGGAGCCGAGGATCACCGCAACTTCCGGATGGCTGAGACCCTCTTTGTTCGATAGCGCCATGCGTATGTTCATCGCGGCTGATTCCGCGAGGGTGTACTCGTCGTGCATAAGGTGCCGTGCGTCTTCCGGCAGGCTCATAGCAACACTCCCACAATGCAGGCGGACATCAGGTTGGCGGCCGTTCCGGCCAGCATGGCCTTAAAGCCGATGCGCGCCATGTCGGCCCGGCGCGAAGGAGCCAGCGCTCCCAGGCCGCCAATCTGGATGCCGATGGAGCTGAAGTTGGCAAAGCCGCAAAGCGCGAAGGTGGCAATGGTAAACGAGCGCGGGTCGAGCATGGCCTTCTGCGGTCCCAACATGCCAAAGGCCACCAGCTCGTTCAGCACCATGCGCGTTCCCAACAGGTTGCCGATAGCCCGGCAGTCGTGCCACGGCACGCCGATGATCCACGCGATGGGCGCGAAGAGCACGCCCAGTATCTGCTCCAGGCCGGTAGGGAAATACATAAATCCGTGGCGCGCCAGCACATTGTGCGCGCCGCCCAGCATGGCGTTGATCAGGAAAATAATGGAGATAAAGCTGATGAGCATGGCGGCCACGTTCAGGGCCAGCCCCAGACCGTCGGAGGTGCCCTTGGAGGCTGCTTCCAACACGTTCGAGGCGCGGTCGCCCTTGGGCAGTTCGGCGCCCGCGGCGGTCTCCGGCGTGCCCGTCTCGGGCACCAGCATTTTGGCCACGGTAATGGTTCCCGGTGCGGTCATGATAACCGCCGCCAGCAGGTGTGCCGGAGAGACTCCGGTGGCAATATAGGCGCTCATGATGGAGCCGGAGACGTGCGCCATGCCGGCCGTCATCACCACCATCAGCTCGCTCTCGGTGAGCCGCGGCAGAAACGGGCGAATGGTCAAAGGAGCTTCCGTCTGGCCCATCACAATCGAAGCCGCCACGTTCAATGACTCGGCGCCGCTGGCGCCCATCGTGCGCTCCATCACCCAGGCCGCGCCGCGGATGACCACCTGCATGACGCCGAAGTAATAGAGGATGGTGAACAGGGCGGAGATGAAGATGATGGCGGGCAGCACCTGCAGGCCGAAGATGAAGCCAACCTTGCTGAGCGCCGCCGGCCTGCCCAGCTCGCCGAAGACGAAGGCCGATCCGGCAAAGGAGCAGTCCAGCAGCCACTTGGCTCCGGCGCCCGCGCGCTCAATGGCGTACTGCCCCCAGCGGGAGCGGGTCACGATCACCGCAAACAGAATCTGCAGCGTGACGCCGATGCCAACCGTCTTCCAACGTATGGATTTACGGTTGGTCGAAAACAGCCAACAGGCGCCAAGGATCAGCACCAGGCCCAGAATTCCGGTAAAACGTCCCATTCCAGCCTCGCTATTGGGCAGAGTGTTGCTGCGTTCCGTCAATGCGCTGGCGCACCAGGGGCAGCGCTGGCTCGGGAGTATCCCTGATGGTCCAGGCATTGCCCAGGACCGCCAAAGCCTCCTCCAGCTTCGCAGGATCGCTGTAATGCAGTGTACACAGAGGCTCGCCCGCCGTGACGGCTTCGCCTCTCTTTTTGTGGATGATCAGGCCGACGGCCGGGTCGATGGCTTCGTCCCAGCGGCGGCGCCCGCCGCCCAGCATGACGCCCGCCATGCCCACGGCTTCGCAGGCAATCGCCGTCACGTAGCCCGAGGATGCGGCCTTCAGCACCGTCTGGAACCTGGCCTGCGGCAGCCGTGAAAGGTCATCCACCGCGGACACGTCGCCGCGCTGCTCGCGCACCAGTTGACGGAAGCGCTCCAGGGCCTGTCCGTTGCGCAGCAAATCCAGGGTCAGGGCGCGGCCCTCTTCCACCGTGGCCGTGCGACCGCCCACCACAAACATGCTGGCGCAAAGTTCGACGGTCAGTTCCACCAGGTCGTCCAGCCCCGCAAAGTCGCCGCGCATCACGCGGATGCACTCGGCGGCCTCCAGGGCGTTGCCCACGGCGCGGCCCAGCGGCTGATCCATGTCCGTGATGAGCGCCACCACTTTTTTGCCCATGCGCGTGCCGGTTTCCACCAGCAGGCGGGCCAGCGATTCGCTGTCCTCGGGGCGCTTCATAAAGGCTCCCGAGCCGGTCTTTACGTCCAGCACCAGGCCGTCAATGCCCTCGGCCAGTTTCTTGCTCATGATGGAGGCGCAGATCAGCGACTGGCTCTCCACCGTGCCGGTCACGTCGCGCAGCGCGTACAGCTTTTTATCGGCCGGAGCCAGCTCGGCGGTCTGCCCAATCATGGCGCAGCCGATCTTGCCCAGGATGCGGCGGAACTCCTCCAGAGACAGGTTGACGTTGAAGCCGGGGATGGACTCCAGCTTGTCCAGCGTGCCGCCGGTGTGGCCTAGGCCGCGACCGCTGACCATGGGGACGTTGACGCCTCCGGCGGCCACCACCGGCGCCAGGATCAGCGACGTCTTGTCGCCCACGCCGCCAGTGGAATGCTTATCCACCTTGGCTCCTGGAATCTCCGGAAAGCCCAGCACGGTTCCAGAGTGCAGCATGGCCGAGGTCAGCGCCGCCGTCTCCTGGCGGTTCAGTCCGCGCAGCAAAGAGGCCATCAGGAACGAAGAGAGCTGGTAATCCGGGAGTTCACCGCTGGTGCAGCCGGAGACGATCCACTCAATCTCCTGCGGCGACAGCTCGTGGCCGTCGCGCTTTTTGCGAATCAGTTCGACGAAAAGCATCGGTTGCCGTTTCCGTGCAGGCACAAGAAAACCCGCATCGTATAGAGAATCAATCGGTTATCAAAACACATGGAGAGTAGCGCAACCTCGCGGCGGCGGGAAGCACAATTCCGGACGTGGCCCAAGGCAAGCAACGCGCGGCCCCGCCCCAACGGTGAGGCCGTGCGCAAACTTACTTGGCGCCCAGTTCGCGGACGATGGCCACGCTCGAGCTGGCTCCCGCGCGATTGGCGCCGGCTTCCACCATGGCCAGCAGGTCGGCGGCCTTGCGGATGCCTCCGGCGGCCTTGACGCCAATGCTGGGGCCGACCACGCCGCGCATCAAAGCAACGTCGGCGGCGGTGGCTCCGGCCGAGGCAAAGCCCGTCGAGGTCTTCACAAAATCCACCCCGGCGGCAACCGCCAGTTGGCACACCAGCAGCTTTTCCTCGGTGGTCAGCAGCGCGGTCTCAATAATGACCTTCAGCAGCGCGCCTTTTCCGTGCGCAAGCTGGGCCAGCGAGCGCATCTCGGTCTGCACCAGGTCGCGGGCTCCGCTTTTGAGGGCGCCAATGTTGATGACCATGTCCAGTTCGGTGGCGCCCAGTCGAAGCGCGTCCGTGGCTTCGGCCAGCTTGGCCGTGCCGGTGGTGGCGCCCAGGGGAAAGCCGATGACCGTGCCCACTACAACCGGCGTGCCGCGCAGCTCGGACTTGCACTGGGCAATGTTCGAGGCGTTCACCATGACGGAGAAAAATCCGTATTCGGCGGCTTCGCGGCAAAGGGTGGAAACTTGCTGGCTGGTGGCCTCCGGCTTCAGGAGGGTGTGATCGATGAGCCCGGCCGCTAGGCGCCAGTCCTGCCGGATGGACTCGGCGGCGGGGAGAAGCGTAATAGTCTGTGACATCCTGTAACCTGCGTGTCCGGCGCGGACTACCCGCGCCGCAAAGATACCCATCCAGTGTACGGCCCGGAGGCCCGGCTCGTCGCTAGAGCGATTCCAGAAAAACTATATCCATCCAAATCTTGTTCAGCCGTTGCCCGCTGCTGGTCGCAACGGCCCTTGTCTTTCCGCTTCGGGATCAAGCATTTCTGGCGCCGCTCTAGGGGACGATGCAAATATCCGGCAGGTTGCGGTAGCGCTCGGCGTAATCCATGCCGTAGCCCACTACGAACTCGTCGGGAATTTCAAAGCCGGCGTAATCGGCCTGAATCGGCTGCTGGCGGCGGCACTTCTTGTCCAAAAGCGCGGCAATGCGGAAGCTCCGCGGATGGTGCGCCAAGATCATTTTTTTCAGATAGCTGAGGGTTAACCCGGTGTCCAGGATGTCTTCCACCAGGATGACGTTCTTACCTTCCATCGACTGGTCCACATCCTTCAGTAGCTTCACTTCGCCACTGTTTTGCTTCTGATTCCCATAACTGGACACGGCGATGAAATCAAAGGTGGAATCCAGCGTGATTTGGCGGGAAAGGTCGCCGAGAAAGATGGCAGCGCCCTTAAGGACGCCAATGAGAACCACCGGCTGGCCCGCGAAATCCTCCGAAATCTGCTTCCCCAGTTCAGCAACCCGGGCGGCAATCTGTTCGCGGGAGAAAAGCACTTTCAACTCTGGCACGGAACGGCTCCTAAAAACCTGCCCAACGGCAGGGAATAAGAAAAGAGATAGTAGAAGGATTATACGAAAGCTGCAAGCCAACTGGCACCTTGCGGGGCCTTACCGCATCGGCCGCGCGGGACTCCGAGGCGTGTTTCGCGATATGATTTGGTGTTCTCACCGTTGAGAATCAGGAAAAAGCATTGGAGGATGGAATGCGCCAGCGCAGCGCACTAAATGTATTGGCATTGCTCCTGGTAGGAGCACTTGCCACTGGTGCCCAGGCCGGCCAGATCCAGGCCTTCAAGAACACCCCGGCGCGTCCGGCGACGGCTGCCCACGAGGTGGCCAAGGATTCCCGTGAGGCCCGCGAAGCGCGCGAGGCCCGGGAGTCGGCTGAGTCCCATCCCGACACCCCCGAGGGACGCACTGAAAAGACCCTCCTTGAGGCTCGCAGCAACCAGGGCGCGCTTTACGCCCTTTTGAAGGAAATGCCCAAGGGCGGCGACCTGCACAACCACCTGACCGGCGCGGTCTATGCCGAGAGCCTGGTGGAGTTTGCCGCCGAATCCGGCCTGTGCGTGGACCGCGCGAGCATGGCGCTGGCCAAGCCTCCCTGCCAGGCGGATCAGGAAGAAGCCAAGGACGCCCTGACCAGCAACTCCCTGCGCTCGCAGATGATCGACGCCTGGTCGATGCGCGGCATGAGGGCGGGTATGGACGGCCACGATCATTTCTTTGACACCTTCGGCAAATTCAGCCCCGCCACCGACCCCCATATCGGAAACATCCTGGCCGAGGTGGTACGCCGCGCCGCCGACAGCAACGTGCAATACCTGGAGCTGATGTACTCGTTCGACCGCGGACGCGCCGCCGCCCTGGGTTTGCAGGCTGGCTACGAGGCGGACTTGGCTGCATTGCGCCAAAAGATTCTGAATCAGGATTTTGCCGACGCCGTGGCCGAGGCGCGCAAGAACCTGGACAGCATGGAGCAGGCGCGTCTGCAGCAGTTGAACTGCCGCAGCACGCCCGAAGCGCACGGCGGCGCCTGCGCGGTGCACGTGCGCTACATCTACAGCATCTCGCGCTCTAAAAAGCCGGAGCAGGTCTTTGCCCAGATGCTGATGGGCTTTGAGCTGTCCAAGGCCGACCCGCGCGTGGTCTCCCTGAACCTGGTGGAACCCGAGGACTGGCGCGTGCCGATGGAAGATTACGACCTGCACATGCGCATGCTGGCCTTTCTGCGCCCGCTCTATCCAGACGTGAAGCTCACCATGCACGCCGGTGAACTGCGCCCCGGACTGGTGCCTCCCGACGGCATGCGCTTCCATATTCGCGAGGCCGTGGAAGTTGCCAAGGTTGAGCGCGTGGGCCACGGCGTGGACGTAATGTACGAAGAAAATCCGCACGAGCTGCTGGCCGAGATGGCCAAACGCAACGTGATGGTGGAGATCTGCCTGACCTCGAACGATGGCATTCTCGGCGTGAAGGGCAAGCAGCATCCCCTGGCGATGTACCTGAAGGCGGGCGTACCGGTGGCACTGGCCACCGACGATGAGGGCGTGGCGCGCTCCGAGATCACGCGCGAATACGAGCGCGCCGTGCTGGACCAGGGACTGGATTACGTGACGCTGAAGAAGATGGCGCGCACTAGCCTGGAACACGCCTTCCTGCCTGGGCTTAGCCTGTGGAGCGATGTCCACAAGTTCACCCCGGTGAAGGAATGCAGCGGCGAAAAGCTGGGCGGCCTCGCCTCGCACGACTGCCAGAAGTTTCTGAGCGGCAGCGAAAAGGCGCGCGAGGAGTGGCGCCTGGAACATCGCTTTAGCGACTTCGAGGCAAAGTTCTAGAGCGGCCCGCGCTGCGCACGATGCTTTTTGCAAGACGAAGGCCGCCCGCAGTGGGCGGCCTTCGCTTGCTACGCGAATGCTTCTCGCGAATTACTTACCCAGTTCGACCACGCCCTTCAGCGCGATCCGTGCCGAGGAGCCGCCCACCAGGATGTCGAACTTGCCCGGAGCCATCGTCCAGCCCTTGGCGTTGACGTCGTAATACTGGAAGGCGCGCGGCGTAAGCGTGACGGTGACCGTGCGGCTCTCGCCGGCTTTCAGCTCGGTGCGGGCAAAGCCCTTCAGTTCCTTCCGTGGACGCACCACCGGTGCGTGACGATCGGCGACATACACCTGCGTTACCTCCGCGCCGTCGCGTGCGCCGGTGTTGGTCACCGTGAACGAGACCTCCACGCGATCCTTGTCCAGCCGCGTCAGCTTCAGGCCGCTGTAGTGAAACCTGGTGTAGCTGAGGCCGTAGCCGAAGGGGAACTCCGGCCTGGTGCCGTTCTTCTCGTAGCCGCGATAGCCCACAAAAATTCCTTCGCTGTATTGCACGCGGCGGCTATTGTTTTTGTCGTAGTAGCTGTCATGCACCGGGTTGTCTTCCCAGCGGCGCTCAAAGGTGGCGGGCAGCTTGCCCGATGGGTTCACTTTGCCGGTCAGGAGCTCCGCCACGGCCGTTCCGCCCTCCTGCCCCGGATACCAGGCGTGCAGAATGGCCGCCGCCTTTTCGCGGAACAGAACCATGTCCACGTTGCCGCCCGCGTTCAACACAATCACCACGTTCTTGTTCGCCTGCAGCACCTGCGCAATCAGCTCGCGCTGCGCCTCGGGCAAGGTGAAGGGACGGTCGCTGCCCTCGCCTTCGCTCGCCTTGTCGAAGCCCACGGCCAGCACCACGGCATCGGCCTGCCGGGCCACGGCCACGGCTTTCTCCAAAGGCTCTCGGCTGTTGGACGAGATGCCGAAGCTGATCTTGGCCTGCCCGGTGCCCTCGAAGTACTCCACGCGAATTTTATAGTGGTGGCCTGCTTCCAGCTTCAGGTCGCGATGCACCAGGGCCTCTCCCTGGTACTGCCACTGCTCGATCAAAGGCTTGTCGTCCACGAACAGGCGGAAGCCGTCGTCCCCTTGAATATCGAAGGTGTAATTGCCCGAGGTCTTTGGCGTGTAGTAGCCCACCCAGCGGGCGGAGAAGTTATCCACCGGCTGCCCGTCGGCGTAGCTGCCCTCGCCCCAATCGAAGGCAATGTGCCGGTCGGTGCGCTGGAGCGCGGGCTCGCCCTTCATCTCCGTGTTGTTGTAGTAGGCGCCCACCATGCCGGGCTGCGTGCCTTCTGCATCCACCGTCAGCGGAGTCTCCGCGATAATCTCGCTCAGCAGCGGCAGGCCGGAGGCATACAGCAGCTCGGCTTTGCCCGCCAATTCCGCGCGCATTCCGTCCAGGATGCTGACCGGATGCAGCGGCGAAATCTGCGAGCTGCCGCCCGCGCCGGCCACCGCCGGATTGGCGTCCGGTCCGATGACGGCAATCTTTTTGTACTTCGACGCGTCCAGCGGCAGAATGCCTTTGTTGGTCAGCAGCACCACGCCCTCTTCCGCGGTCTTCAGGGCCACGGCGCGCGCCGAGGGATTATCCAGCGGAATGCTGGCGTCCTTCTGCGCGCGGTCGAAGAAGCCGAAGGCGATGGCCGTGCGCAGGATGCGCAGCACCTTGTCGTCGAGCTGCGCCTGCGTTAATTTGCCGCTGGCCAGTGCGTCGCCGAGTGTCTTGCGATTCATGAACGTGGCTGCAGGCATCTCCAGATCCAGGCCGCTGGTGGCGGCCGTCAAGCCGTCGGTCACCGCGTCCCAGTCGCTCATCAGGATGCCCTGAAAGCCCCAGTCGCGCTTCAGAATCTGCGTGTTCAACTGGAAGTTCTGCGTGGCGTGCTCGCCGTTCACCAGGTTGTAGGAGTCCATCACCGCGCCGACGTGGCCTTCCTTGATTGAGGCTTCAAAGGCCGGCAGGTAGATCTCGCGCATGGTGCGCTCGTCAATGTCGGAGCTGACCTTGTAGCGCTCCCACTCCTGATTGTTGCCCATGTAATGCTTGGCGGTGGCGATGACGCCCTCGGACTGAATGCCGAGAATCTCCGCCACGGCCATGCGCGAGGCCAGGAAGGGATCTTCGCCGAAGTACTCAAAGTTGCGGCCGCACATCGGCGCGCGATAGATGTTCATGCCCGGCGCCAGGATGAAGTGCACGCCGCGCGCGCGGGAGTCCATGCCCAGGGACTCGCCGAACTTCTGCGCCAGCGCCACGTCCCAGGTGGAAGCCATCAGGATGCCCGCCGGATACGCCGTGGAAGGTCCGTCGTTGCGCGTGCCCAGGGGGCCGTCGCTCATCTTCAACTCCGGCACGCCCAGACGAGGAATGGCGCGGATGTAAAACGAGTTGAAGCCGCCGACATAATCCATCTTCTCGTCGAGCGTCATCTGGCCCAGAATCTTTTGCGCCCGAGCTTCCACCGCGGGCGCGGCGGGCAGGGCATATTGCGCCATCAGCGGCGCGGCCAAAACGGCTTGCAATAGAACCCATGCGACAAATCCAGCAATCCAGCAACTGCGCTTCTTCATGCGTACCCTCGGTGCCGCCAGCCTTCCACGCCAGTGGCAGATTGACCTCTACTTGCTGCTTATAGACTCCGCACCCTGCGGCTGCCAAACCAATGTGGCCAGAGTGTTGGCGTCCAGAGAAATGGCGGCGCTGCGTCCCTGCCACTCCACGGTAAACGTAGTTGCGGCGTTGCCCGTGTTCAGCACCAGCAAGGCCAGTGAGCCATCGGGATTTTCAAATGCCACGTTCATCAGCCCCAGCGCTTCGCTGGATGCAATGCGGTGCGCGCCGGGCCGCACAAACTTGCTGGCCTGCCCAAGCACGTAATAGTCCACCGTGGGATGGAACGTGGTTGGTTGCGCTTTGTCGTCCACCGTGATCACGCCGCGGCAGGTGCCGCAGCCGCCGGCGTGGGGGTTGCCGTCTTCATCCAGCGCCAGGCCCCACAGCACCACCGCGCGCGCCCAGTTACGCGTGGCTCCAATAACCAGTTCGGCCGTCAATGAAAACGCGCGATCCTTTTGCCACTTGCCGCCTGAGCACTCGGTCTCCCAAATGTCTTTGTCTGGAAACTGCGCGTGCGTCGTGCTCTGCTCTTCCACCTTGCCCTCATAGCAGTGATATGCCGTTCCGGCCGCATATTGCGCGGCCCTGGCATCGCCCAGCACGGTGGCCGCGTACTCGGGATGCTCCCAGTTGTGGTCGTACACCATGATCTTCGTCGTCAGCCCGGCTTTGGCGAAAGCAGGACCAACATGGTCGCGCAGCACGTCGCGCTGCTCTGCGGCCGTCATCTTCATGCCCATGTAATCCGTGGGCTCGTAGAGCGGCTCGTTCTGCAGGGTTACGGCCCAGATGGGAATGCCCGCGGCCTGGTAGCTCTGGATGTATTTCACGAAATATTGCGCGAAGGCCGCATAGTTCTCCGGGCGGAGTTTGCCGCCGAAAAATGACTCCGGAGTCTTCATCCACGCGGGCGCGCTCCACGGCGTGCCGATGATCTTGATGACGGGCTGCACGTCCAGCGCCTCGCGCAGCGCCGGAAGAATCACCTCTTCGTCGCGCGCAATGGAGAAGTGCGCCAGCGCCGGATCTTTCTTTCCGCGCGGCGTGTCATCGTAAGTGTAATGCGAGCGCGCCAGGTCGGTGCCGCCCATGGGCTGGCGCAAAATCGTCAGGCCGATGCCCTCGTTGAAATCGAAGAGCGAACGCATGGCTTTTTGCCGCGTGGCGGCCGTGAGCCTGGTCTCCAGCAGCCAGGCAGCACTGTCGGTCAGCGATGCGCCAAAGCCGTCAATCTGCTGGAAGCGCTGCGTGGGGTCGATGACAATGCGCGCGTTCGCGGGAGCGGACGGAGCTGCGCTGAACGTAACCGGCGGCTGCGGCGAGAGTGCCTGCCGCAAGTCGCCCGAGGTGGTGGTGATTTGAATACTCTGCGCGGATAAAAACGGCACGACGCCGGCGAGGAAGGTCGCCAGCATCCAGCGGACTCGGCTTGGACGTGAGTTCAAGGTCTTCCTCTCCCGGGAAAACGATCCTGCAATCCCGCCGGCGAACCTTCCGGCCAAATTACACACTGACGGCCGGAGACATGCAACTCGCCGGCGCCTCCTCAAAGAGCCCGCGGCCGAAGCCGCGGGCCAGGAGGAGGAGCAACTACGTTTGGCTAGAAAATCACCTTCGCGCCCAGCTGCACGACGCGCGGCGATCCCGGACCGTTGGCAATCTGCGAGGTGTTGTCCACCTGTCCCCAGTTGCTGTTCTTGGAGTAGGTGATCGGTGTATTCGCGGAGTTCCAGGGCCAGGGGCCGTTAACGCTGACCGAAGTGATGTACTTGTTGGTGAAGTTCGGGTGGTTGAAGGCATTGAACATTTCGGCGCGGAGTTGCAGGTTCACCCGCTCCGTGGCCTTGATGTTCTTGAAGAGCGACATATCCCAGTTCTGCATGTTGGGGCTGCGGAACATGTCGCGCGTGGCACGGCCCGGCGCGCCGATGGCCGGCTCGCGCAGGTTGCCACTCTTGTCAAACGAGTAGTAGTAGGGGATCGAGGCCCAGTTGTTGCCGCCGGTAAAGGCGCCGCTGGGGAACGACCACGAGTTGCTGGTATCCAGCGGATTGCCGGTCATGAACTGCGTCACGCCGGAGAACTGGAAGCCGTCGGTCACATACGCCAGCCACTTCGGCTCGCGGATGTGCTTGCTCAGGTTGGGAATGTCATAGACGTAGTTGGCCGTGAAGACATGCTTGCGGTCCCACGACATGGCGCGGTAATCCACCTTGGCATTCACCGGATCCTGTACGTCCTGGTCGCCGGCGGCCGTGCCCAGAGACTTGGACCAGGTGTAGGCCAGGCCGAAGGTCAGGCCCTTGCTGAAGCGGCGCTGCAACGAAGCCTGCAGCGAGTTGTAGTTCGAGGTGCCGTCGAAGTCGTAGTAACGGATGCCCTGCGTGCCGCCCGCCGTGGCATAGCCATGGTAGGGAGCCAGCGGAGTATCCACGTAGTTGTTGCGGCCCAGGGCGCACCAGCCGTTGTATTTGAATCCCGCAGCGGCGTACTCCGACTGCAAGCCCGGCTGCACGCTGGGAGTTCCGCCGCCGCCCCACAGAGAGCAGCTCGGATCCTGATTCGACGCCATGAAAGCCGCGTCGTAAGGCACGGCGTTGAGATCCTTCTGCGTTACCAGGTGCCGTGCCACGTTGCCCACATAAGCAACGTCCAGCGTGGTGCCCTTGAAGAGCTCACGCTGAATGCCGAGGCTGTACTGGTACACCGTCGGGATCTTGCCGTTCTGCGCCGCGCCCGTAATGTTGCCCAGCACCGGCGATTCGGACGAGCTGGTGGACATGGAAGGCAGGCTGCTTACGTTGCCCGCGCCCAGCGTCGGCGTAACCACAATGGCCGGGTTGGAGAACACCGTGTTGTAAATCAGGTTGCCCTGGATGCGGTCATGCATCAGGCCGAAGCCGCCGCGCAGGATGGTGGTGTGGTCGCCCAGCAGATCGTAGGCGAAGCCGATACGAGGCTCCGGCATAATGCCGCGGCTGTTCCAGCCGCCCACCGGAAGCGTATTGCTCTTGGTGTACTGCATGCCGTTCAAAAGATCGCCGGTACCGTTGATGGCCTCGCCGGTGCTGGGATCGATGGAGACGGCTTCGGCAGGGTTGTATGCCTGCGGATTGAACAGCGCGATCTGGTTGTTGGCATCCGTCGCCGGGGGAATCCAGGCAAAACGCATTCCGTAGTCCAGGGTCAGGCGAGGCGTGGCCTTCCAGGTGTCCTGGAGGAAGAACTCGGCCTGGCTGTAACGGAAGCGTCCCACCGGACGTGCCGACGACTGGCTGAAGCTGATGAAGTTGCCAAGCAGCGCGCTGGCAATCGGGTTGCCGCAGGCATACAACGTGCCGTCGCAGGACGTGGGGGACGTCTGTGCGTTGGAGAAGCTGAACTGTCCGTTGATGTTGCCCCAGGCAATCTGGTCCTTGCGGTTGCGCTGGAAGAAGAAGCCGGCCTTCAGCGTGTGATTGTGCAGGCTGAGGGTGAGGTTGTCGTTCACGTTAATCGTGGTGTTGTGCTGGAACCACGGCGTGGCGCCCAGGTAGCTCGAAGTAAAGTTGGTGTTGTTCAACCCGCCGAAGCTGAGGTCCGGGATCGACTGGTCGTCCCCGAGGGTGTAGAGCAACGGCAGGGTGATGCCGTTGGCGCCGCGGCTGGAATTGTTGTTCACGCCGCCCGCATCGCTGCTGGTGTGGCTGGGGCCAATCGAGAATTCATTCAGCAGGTTGGGCCGGATCATCGTCACCAGGTTCGCCGACAGGTTCCAGCCAGGATGCTTCTGGTAGCAGCCGCCGGGGAAGTTGACCGACGATTCGCAGGTGTACGAACCGACCGGGCCGCTGCTGGTGTAGGGCGATTTGTCGTTTTCCGAGTTGTAGATGTAGCGCACAAACAGCCGGTTGGCGCTGTTGACCTGGTAATCCACGCGGACGATATCCTCGCGCCGCGGGTTGTGGATGGAAAGCGAAGAGATCCAGTTGTAATTCTGTCCTCCCACACCGTAGCCGCTCACATTGGGCGTCGGGAAGAGGTTCAGAATCTTCTGCATCTGCGTGTTGATGGCAACGACCTTGTTGCCGGAGACACCCGTGCCGCCGATCTGGACCGGCAATCCGTTGCCGTCGGTCGAGGCCGTGAAGTCGCCGTCGCGTTCCTTCTCCGTGGGGACATATGCCGTCTCGGTGCCGAGCGGAACAACCTGCCGGTAATACTCCTGGCTCCAGAAGAAGAACAGCTTGTCCTTGATGATGGGGCCGCCCACGTTGTAGCCAATGAAGTTATAGCGGTAGATCGCCTTGTCTTTGATGCCATTGTGGTCGTTCAACCAGGTGTTGGCGTTCAACCCTTCATGACGGTGCGAGAACGTGGCGCCGCCGTGCCACTGGTTGGTGCCGCCCTTGCTGACAATCGCGATCTGGCCACCGGCGGCCTTGCCGAACTCGGCCTGGTAGTTGGAGGTCAGCACCTTCACTTCGGCAATGGCGTCCGTATTGATGGTGACGTGCGTGCCGCCATTGTTGCCGGTATCCACGTTCGAGGCGCCGTCAATGGTGAACTCGTGCTGGTTGCCGCGGCTGCCGTTGATGTTCATCGAATCCAGGCCGCCCGTGCCCGACTGGTGGCCGTCGAAGCTGCTGATTACGCCCGGGATCAGCTTCATGTAATCCAGCACGTTGCTGCCGTTCATGGCCACGTCGTTGAGTTGCTTGTTGGTGATCAAGTCGCTGCGCTCGCCGCTTTCGGCCTGCAACTGCACCTGTCCGGCGTCGGCCGCCACGGTTACTTCCGTGGTTGTCGTGCCAATCTGCATTATCACCGGCAGGCTTACGCGGTCGGTCGCGTTCAAAATCACGCCCGTCATCTCGATTTTCTTGAAGCCCTCGGCCTGCACCGTGATGCTATAGGTGGCCGGCGGCAGGTTCACGAAGACAAAGTTGCCGGTGTCATTGGCCTGGCCAGTACGGGTAAGGCCGATTGCCGCGCACTGCAATTCGACCTTGGCATTGGGAATGACGGCGCCACTGGGATCCTTTACCACGCCGGAAACGGTTCCGGTAACGCCCTGCCCGAGGGCCAGACTTCCCAGTAAGAGAATGACCACCGCGAGCGGAATCCACCGGCGAACCAGTGTTTTGAAACTCATTCCGCCGCCGTGCGAACACAAACACGCACTATGCTCGTTCATTGTTTCGTTCCTCCAGAGCAATATTCGTTCCTCTTGAGCCGGCAGATCTAAGACCGTCCGCCGTACTCGTTACCTGTGTCCCTGCCGCTCTGCGGCAGGAGGGAGAAACTCTGCGACCTGGCTTGCTTCCGTGTGGCAAACAGAGGAGCAATCTCAGGGAGTTGTGCAAAACTACATTTTTTGTCCGGGGAAACCGGAAGGTGCCACCCTCTTACGGGCGACCCTTCTCCGATCCCGCCGCCGTCGCGGCGCACTCCGGACAGTGTTCCATGCAAACGCTGGGGAACTTATCCCATGGCCCGAGGCTTGTCACTGGAGCATCGGCAAAGCTTTGCTGAGGTTTTTCTGAGGGAGTTAACTTGATGCAAAATAATGCGTTATAGGCTCCCGCGGAACTGAGTATAATGTGCCTACCGATTTTGGGCCGGACGAGGATTTTGTTTGAAGGGCGACTTTCACATCGCGGAGTGGGCCGTTCAGCCCCAGCTCAACAGCATTCAAAGGGGTAAAAAGGTTCACCACCTTGAACCCAAGGTGATGCAGGTCTTGCTGCAACTGGTGACCCATTCCAACGAAGTGCTCTCCAAGGAGCGGCTGATTCAGTCCGTCTGGCCGGACACCTTCGTCGGCGAAGACGTGCTCACCCGCAGCATCAGCGAGATCCGCCGCGCCTTCGAGGACGACGCCCGCGCCCCCAGGGTCATCCAGACCATCCCCAAAACCGGCTACCGCCTCATCGCACCCGTCGAGTTCGATCCCGAGGAGACGGACCCCGCGTCTTCGCTCTCCGCCGGCCATCACACCGCAGCAGCATCCGCGCCCGTGGCGGCCAGCTCTGCGCCGGTTGCCGTGCTGGAGCCGCCCGCTGCACCCGAGCCGCCCGCGCCGTTGCCGGCTCCTCCGCCGCGCCATTCATGGCGCTGGATAGCGGCCATCATGGTCGTGCTGCTTGCCGGCCTCGGTGCCTGGCGCGTGCTGCCCCCGCGCAAAGCTCCCAAGCCCCTGCGAGCCTTGCGCACCGTGCCCTTCACCTCGTATCCCGGCTACCAGTCGCAGCCCGCCTTTTCGCCGGACGGCAACCAGATTGCCTTTGTCTGGAACGGCGCCGGGCGCGACAACTACGATATTTACGTCAAGGTCATCGGCGCCGAAACCCCTTTGCGCCTCACCACCGGCCCCGAGAACGATTTCAGCCCCGCATGGTCGCCAGACGGACGCTTTATCGCCTACATGACCCAGTCCGACAGCGACAGCGGCATCTTTCTGCTGCCCGCCAACGGCGGCGCACCGCGCAAGCTCTTTACCCCGCACGGCAGCATTGAGTGGGACCGCGGCAGCCTCAGTTGGTCGCCCGATGGCAAGAACCTGATCTTCCCCGATGGCAAGTCGGCCAACTCGCCCTCGCAGATCTTCCAACTCTCCACCGAGACCCTGCAGGCGCGTCCCATCACCACTCCGCCCGCGCGCTGGGACGGCGACATCAGCCCGGTCTATTCTCCCGACGGACGCCAGTTGGCCTTCATCCGCGCCATTGAGGCCGCCATCCGCGATGTGTACGTCATGAACGCAGATGGCAGCAACCTGCGCCGCGTCACCTTCGACAACCGCAACATCCAGAGCGTGGCCTGGGACGGCGACGGGCGCTCCGTCATCTTCTCCTCCGACCGCGGCGGACGTCCCTCCCTGTGGCGCCTGAGCCTGGAGAATGGCGCCGCCCCTGAGCGCATCGAGGTGGGCAGCGACGACGCCTCCTTCCCGGCCGTGGCCCCCAAAGGCAGCCGCATCGCCTACGCGCAAGGCAAGTCGAACTGGAGCATCATGCAGGTGGAACTGCGCAACGGCACGGCCAAGCCCGGCGACGCGCGCCTGAAGCCGTTCCTCTCCAGCACCTTGCAGGATTCTTCGCCGCACTACTCGCCCGACGGCTCGCGCCTCGCCTTCCAAAGCTGGCGGGCCGGCACCCAGGAAATTTGGCTCTGCAACAGCGATGGCACCTCTCCGGTGAAGCTCACCAGCTTTGACGGCCCGCTCACCGGCAGCCCCAACTGGTCGCCGGACGGAACCCGCATCGCCTTTGACGCGCGCCCCGACGGACACAGCCACGTTTACGCCATGACCACCGCCGGTTCAATGCCCAAGGCCATCACCTCCGGCGACAGCAACGACATTGTGCCCAACTGGTCGGCCGACGGCCGCTGGATCTATTTCGGCTCCAACCGCAGCGGCTCGTGGCAGGTGTGGAAGGTTCCCAGCGAGGGCGGAGACGCCGTGCAGGTGACGCACAACGGCGCCTTCATCGCCGCCGAATCGCGCGACGGACGGTGGCTCTACTACACCAAGGTCGATCAGCCAGGACTGTGGCGCATGGCCACCGCCTCGGGCACCGAAGAAAAAGTGCTGGACGCGCCGCGCCTCGGCTACTGGGGCTACTGGAGCCTGGGCGGCAACGGCGTGTATTACCTGCGCAACAACACCATCGAGTTCAAGAACACCGCCACCGGCGCGGTCAGCCGCATCTTGCAACTGGACCACACGCCACCGCCGTTTGCCGGCATCACCGTGGCGCCCGACGGCCGCACGCTGCTCTACACCGACAGCACCGAACTCTCCTCGAACATCACGCTGGTGGAAAACTTCGAGTAGCCTCCTCGCGCTACGGGCGCTGAATCTCGCCCGTGCGCAGGAACTCGTCGTAGCGCCGCCGGTACTCGCGCTTGTACTCTTCCACGGCGCGCCCGTAGTTCAGCACCGGCGTCTCCGGCTTGCGCTGCCAGCGCAGCGTGAGCTGCTGTGCTCCGGCCGGTAGCTCAATCACGTCGGAAGCCGTCACCGGCTTTCCATCCGCCAGCGCTTCCTTCACCTCCATGAACCACGGCACGTGCACCAGCACCCGCCCAGGACGCTGCCGGAAACTCGCGTCGAATGTAAGCTGCGCCTCGGTGGCGGAAAGCGATTTCAGCGTAAAGTTCACCGTGCCGAAATCCGTGGGCGCGCGGCGCACGCGAATCTCTTCCCCAGGGCGTATCCACTCCGGAGACACCACACTCAGCAGGTACAGGTCGTTGTCCTCTTCGCGCACCAGCATGTTGCGCAGCGCGGCACGGAACTTGGCCGAGAACCATCCGTGCGGCGATAGATTCAAATGAAAGTCGCGCGTGCCCCACGGGCGTATGGCGAACTCAAAGCCCGCGTGCGTGGAGCTGGTGTGCAGCAGCTCGGCGTATAGCTCCTCCACCGCCCAGCGCTGGTCGCCGCGGATCGTCTCCGTCTCGGTGTTCTTCAGCGTCAGGTAGTGATGCAGCCAGCGTCCGTCGCCGTAGGTCATCACGCCCTCCCGGTACTTGGCGCGCGTGGCCTGCAAGGTGGCCGTCACCATGGGGTCGTGCGGATCGAGAATCTTCTCGGGATACACGGCCAGCATGTTGCCCCAGTCCTGCCCGCCCCTCACATCCAGCCCCGGCGCAATGGCTCCGCCGGTGGCGGCCGTCTGCTTTTCCAGCGCCGCGTGGAAGGCGCGGTAGTAGTCGTCGTACTCCGCCTGATAGGCCGCGGCGTCCGCCGTCTCGCCCAGTGCCTTCGCCACCAGGATTACGTTCTTCAAGCCCGCCAGCGCCCAGAAGTTGTGCCCCGTCACATGGCCGCTGATGTCCTCGTTGTCTCCCGGCGAGGTGACGGGAATAATATGTAGAGGATCCTTGGCGCGCGCCTGCCGCAGCCACTCCACGGCCTTCTGCATCGCCGGATACACGCGCCGCGCAAAATCCAGGTCGCCGGTGATGCGAGTGTGTTCGCCATAGGCCCACATCGTCTGTCCCCAGCCGTCGAACTGCCCGCCCTGCGAGACAAAGTTTCCGTCCGGCTGTTGCCAGCGCGCGAAGAACGCCAGGTCCTGCGCCGCGTACTGCGGATAGCCCGTCAGGTCGTACATGCGCACGATGTACGAGGAGTCGCGCAGCCAGAAGGCGTGGTAGTGAAACTTGTTGACCGTCTGCACGTAGTCGTCGCCCAGCTTGTCGCGCGCAATCAGGTCATAGATCAGGTTGGCGCGGAAGGTGTCGTTCACCTTCGCCTCGGGCACGTGAATCTCCATGCCCGCGTTCAGTATCTGCTCCCAGCCTTCCACCACCTGCGCGTGCATGGCGTCGAACGGCGCTGCCTCAATCGCCTTGCGCTCCGGGGCGTCGATCTTTACCGGCACCACCGGCATTTTGAAGTCGAGCGTGACCTCTTCGTTGCCCCGCAGCGTCAGACGGTACTGCACAAAGCCCGCGGGAGTGGTGGAGAGGATGCCGAGCTTATGCGGCGCAAGATTGCTCGGCTCGTCGTAGCCTTCCTTCATCGTCAGGTGCCGCGCCGGCGCCGGAGAGGCGGGGAAAAAGTACATGGCACGTCCGTCGCGCACAAAGGCCTGGCCGTCAAAGCCATAGACCCAATCCGGGTTGAACTTCTCGCCCAACTGGCGATAGCCGCCCTTGTGTTCCGGCTCCGCCGGACGGGGAAAGCGATTGTCCGGCACCACGTTCAGGTCAGGACTGTTCACTTCCCCCTGGTAGCGCATGGCCGTCCCCAGCCACGCCGTGCGAGGGTCGCTCCGCAGGTTACGCACCGAGACGCGAATGAAGTTCACCAGAGTGCCCTCGGGACGTCCGTCGAGCGAGGCGGTAAAGGCCTTCACGCGGTAAACAAAGCCATCGCGCTGCGTGCTGTAGTCGATCACCGGCAGGTAGCCCTTTTCCAGTGTCTTCACCCTCTGATTCAGCGGCTCGGCGGGATTGCCGGCAAACAGCATCAGTTCGCCGTATCCCGTGTAGAAGAATCCTTCGGGGCCGACCAGCGTGGCCGCCGGAGCATCCATCACCCCGATCACGTCGGTGGGACGGCTGAAGTAAGAGAACGGCTCTCCCGAACGGTCGATCAGGGGAGAAACCATCTGCGCCGCCAGCGTGGCGGGCGCCATTCCAGCGGCGAGCAACAGGGCGAACATTCGCATTAGCATAGGGAAAATCCTAAAGGGCTTGCGCCGGCACCATTCTATCCGCGCGGCGCGGAAGCGCAACCGCCAGCGCTTGCCAAGCCTGTGGGCGACCCGGCAGCCTTCTGCCCAGGTAAGTCCATGCACAACGGCAGGAACGGAAAGCAAAGGGTACTTTCTCTGCACGAAATTGCATTTCACCCCGCGATGGCCGCGATTCTCCCGGCCATTCATGCGCCAACGTGGCCTCAAAAATGCATCCAACACTGCACGCCACTGCCGTTGCATCCAGGAGCCCACGAGCCCCCAGGCGGGGTTCTGCGGGCCATTGATGGGGAGAGTACCGTGAGAGTGCAGTGCGACCAAACATCGAGAAAGCCTACGGCCACGCGGAGTGCGGAGCGGCGCGGCGCCAGCCGCTTTGCCATTGCATTGCCGGTCGTCATCCACCGTGCCAACGGTGAGGTCTTCTGCGGCATTGCGCGCGATATTTCCGCCAGCGGCCTTTACGTCAAGGTGCGCCGCCGCGCCGTGCCGGAGAGCAACCTCCACTTTCTGCTCACTTTTCCCCGCGAAGTGGTGGGTGCCTGCCGCCTGATGGCTTCCTGCGAGGGAACCATTCTGCGCCGGGATGTGACCAAGCGGACGGAGGGTTGGGCGCTGCGCATCGACCGCTTCGAGTATCTCCGCGCCGTTGACTAAAGGTCACCGACCTTTGCACATATAGGGTCTGTCCGAATGGACAATACCCTTCTGGATTTTCTGCTCCATACAGGTGGGCGCAGGCCCATGGGTTGATTTCACCCGGAACGCTAAGCGGCTTATTACTCATTTCGATATGACACGCCGCGGGAGCCCCTGCGGCCTCCCCTTGCCACGGAAACACGGCTTCTCCGGGATGGTTACCAATTTGAAACTTATTGCCTCGGCGCGGCCTTCGTGCTATCTGTCGAGACAGTGATTATCTTGCCGAAGGGGTGCCTCTTTGGCTGTGCCGTTCAAAATATATTTGATCTCCGACCGGGAATACTGCATGGAGCGGCTTCGCGCTAACGCGGAGCTGCGGATTCGAGTGCACGACTGATGCCGACGCGGGAGGTTACAGCATCCCATCCCAAACACGTTCTGCTGGCCGGAGATGATCCGGACCTGCTGAGCTGCCTTGCCAGTTTGCCGGATGGACACGGGAAGCAAATCACCACGGACAACGTGGAATCGACCCTGCTGCGCCTGCGCAAAGGGCTAAAGCCGGATGCCATTCTTTTACACGCCACCGGCGAAAACTCCCTGAAGTGCGTGGCCACCCTGCATGAGATTGCGCCGTCCGCCGAACTGACGGTGATGTTCTCTTTCTCCGATCCGCACTTTACCGCCCGGGCCATACAGGCCGGTGCCAGCGGATGCCTGCATCTTCCCTTTGAACTGCCGCGCCTTACCGCCATGCTCACCAGCTTGCCGCCGCGCGAAGAGACCCCACCGGCCAAGTGCCTGGAGACTTCTCTCTTCGACGGCCGCTGCTTCGTCAGCGCCAGCCCGGCCATGAACGAGATACGCGCCCAGGCTTCGATTCTGGCGCGCGTCGATTTGCCGATTCTCATCCTGGGCGAAAGCGGCACGGGCAAGGAGATTCTGGCCGAGTACATTCACAAACTTTCTCCGCGCGCGCACCGCAGCTTCCTCAAGGTGAACTGCGCGGCCATTCCCGCCGACCTTTTGGAGAGCGAGCTTTTCGGCTATGAGAAAGGCGCCTTCACCGGCGCCGCCGGCTCCAAGCCCGGCAAATTCGAGATGTGCAACAAGGGCACGATTCTGCTGGACGAGATCGGCGAAATGCCCTCGCCCATGCAATCCAAGTTGCTCCAGGTTTTGCAGGACGGAACTTTCTCGCGGCTGGGCGGACGCAGCCAGGTCAAGGTGGATGTGCGCATCATCGCCGCCACCAACATCGACATTCAATCGGCCATCCGCGAGCGCAAATTCCGCGAGGATCTCTACTTCCGCCTGAACGGGTTTTCCGTGCTGTTGCCCCCTCTGCGCGAGCGGCGCGAGGAGATTCACTTTCTGGTGGAACACTTTCTGCGCAAGAACGCCGCCAACTTTGCGGGCGCGCCGCAGGCCATGCCCGCGCGCCTGCTGGAAGCCTGCCAGCAATATCGCTGGCCCGGCAACCTGCGCGAACTGGAAAACTTTGTGCGCCGCTTTATGCTGCTGGGCGACGACACCCCTCTGCTGAACGAGCTGCGGCAGAAGCAGGCAGCGGAGAACTCCCAGGCCGCCGCCAGCCTGGAAGCCACCGGAGGATTGAAGCAGCGGGCGCGCTCCGCCGTCAGCGAGGCGGAGACCGAGGTGATTGCCGGCGCCCTGCGCCGCAACAACTGGAATCGCAAGCGCGCCGCCCTGGAATTGCAGATCAGCTACAAAGCTCTGCTCTACAAGATTCGCCTCTACGAGCTTTCTCCGGAGTCTCCCCGGCAATGATTCCGACTCAACAGGCGTTGGAAACCTTGCACGTGGTGGTGACACGCAAGGATGGCGGCACCGTCAAAGGACGCTTTGCCGATGGAGCGACCTTGCTGTTGCTGCTGCGCGGAGAACTGCCCAGCGAAGGCCGCTTTGTCCTGTTGGCGGAAAACGAAGCGCACGAAATCGAATGGAGCACGGTCAAGGCAATCTTCTTTGTGAAGGATCCCGCCGGCGACCGCAAACGGCGCAACGTTCGCTTCTACGGCGCCGCGCCGGACGTGCATCGCGTGTGGGTGGAGTTGACCTTCCTCGACGGCGAAGTGCTGGAAGGATACGTGGAGAATCCTCTGCGCGGCCTCAACGATCCCGGCTTTTTTCTTGAACCCACCAGCCCCGGTGAAAACAACCGCGCCATCTTCGTCAACAAGCAGTCGCTGGCGGGCCTTCGCGTGCTCGGCGTGGATTTACAAAAGTAAATCTATACTTGCGGCATTTCCCGTCCTGTTTTTCGCGTGCCGGTTTGCGAGCGAAAAAACAGAGACCCCGCTGGTTGACGGGGCCTCCGGTTGATGCTGCGTTGCGGTTATTCCTGCATGATGCTAACGCGTGGCGAGTGGCCACTGCCGCCGTCCACACACAATATCCGCCCTTTGTAGCTTGAGCTGTAGGCGCTGGACGGGGTGGCTACCAGGCAATAAACCTCGGTATTGGTAGTGGACCCAGGGGTCGCTATGGCATCAAAGAAGCCATACGCTGCGCCGCTATCCACGGTGGTGTCGGTGGAAAGCGCGGCCGTAGCGGTTACTCCGTAACTTCCGCCAATGCCCTCGTCCCAATCCGCGTAGTTCTCGCCGCCATAATCCTGCGCCATACTGGCGATGGATGCGGTGGATGTGGAGTTTCCAAGGGTCAGAACGCCGGTGCTCGAGCCCGCACCCGGGTCGCCGTTGTACATCTCACCCATGTACACGCGAACACCGGTGCTGGAACCCAGGTACGCGGTGCTCCAAGTGCCGCCGCTCGGCGTTGTCTGCGGTTCCAGCCAGCCCATCATGTTCTCACTGTCTGCAAAGAGCGCCACTGCCTCGTTGGTGTCGAACAGGTAGAAGACAATGCCCGATACGGCGTTGAGGGTGGTGCGGCCGGTGCTTGCGTCCGTAGTGTAGCTCAGCGCGCCAGAACCCACGGGTGTCCCATTGAAGCCGACCGTGCCGCCATTGTTCTTCACCTGCGCGTTCACCGTAATGGTGTCCGCGGCGGTGCCGCCGGCACCCTGCGCGATCAGGGCTTTATACGTCGAGTTGGAGGTATCCATGCCCGACAGATAGAGAACAAAGTTCCCGGTGATCGGGTAGCTGGCTGAAATATCCGAGTGATTCTGCACCCGCAACTGCCCCCAGAACATGTCGGCGTTGCTTGTGCTCATATGCGAAGTCGTGGTGATGCCCACGGCCTTGCCGTATGTTTGATTGGTGATGTAGATGGCGGTTGTGCCGGTTCCACCGCTCGGTCCCGCGGTAATCGTCATGCGTCCCCACGAGTCAAGCGCGGTTGTTCCGGTTACGGTGAGCGCCTGGTCGGAATCCACGCTCGTGCCGCTTACCGAATCTGCCGCGCCGGTGAGGCTGCTCAGGTTGAGCATACCCACCTGGGTCTCTACGTTGCCGCCGCCGCTTTCTCCGTTGAAGGCAAAGACCCAGCGATTGGCCACCGTAGTGCTGCTCAGCGTATTGCTGCTGCTGGTCACGGCCGTGCCGTCGCTGTTGTACTGGCGATAGCAAATGCCGCCGCCATGTTTGCCGGTCGGCGCGCTGCCCGCGTCATCCATGTCGATAAAGCGGAACTGCGCAAACTGTCCGTAGCTGTCCAGCGCTCCGCCGGCCAGGGCAAAGATGTTGCTGCTCACCGTCATCGTGCCGCGGTCGTCCGCGCCAACCACATACGTACCGGTCACGCTGCTGCTGAACTTGTAGCCGCTGGGGCCATTCGTGTCAGCCTCGCCACCGGTGATGTTGCCGCTGCCGTCGGCGGCAAAGGCAAACGCCCGCGCCTTCATGTACAGCGTGCTCCCCATTCCACCGGCATAGCCACCGTCGATCGCTTCGTGTATCTCGCAGGCATACTGTCCGGAGATGCGCGAGTTGTATGTGGCCGTGGTTGCCGCCACCACCGGAATCACGAACGTCTTGGTCAGGCTCTGCGGCGTGCTGGAGCTGTCCGTTACAACAATCGTGACCGTGGTATTGGCCGCCGCGGAGGGCGTGCCGGTGATGTTGCCTGCGGAATCGGCGCTGAGGCCGCTCGGCAGACCGGTGATCGCCAGCGTGTAAGGAGTGGCGCCGCCACTGATTACCGAGCTGCTGTCACCCTGCCAATCAATGCCCGCGGAGTACGGCATACCCGCCATACCTTGCGCTTGCGTCAGATTGGCCGCCGTATAGACCAGCGTGGAGGCCGCCTTTACTGTAATGGTGTACGTACCGCTGGCCGTGGAGCTTTCTCCATCCGTCAGCGAAACGTTCAGGGTAATCGTGGTCGGCGTGGTCGTAACCGAGGGCGTGCCCCCGATGCTCAGTGTATTGCCGCCCGAGTTGGTGCCGGTCAGACCATAGGCGCTGTCAATGGTCGTCGCCGTGCCATCTACGGGAATCGTGGTCCCGTTCACCGTGAAGTGATACGTTTGCGCGCCGCCGCTGGCATTGATGGCCGCGCTATAGGTTGCGCCGTTGGTGGCATTGCTCAGCGTCGCGCTGGGCAATGAGACCGCCGTGTAGGCATACACGCTCAGCGTAAAGGTGCCGCTCACCGTAACGTTGTTGGCGTCCTTCACCGAAGCGTTGAAGGTGATCGTGTCCGGCGCCGAGGACGTGGCCGTGGTGCTGGTCACGTTCGAGCTGGTAATGGCCACCGAGCTTGAAGTGGAAGAGCCTGCGGAAATGCCGTCGCCGCCGCCCGTCACCGTCCAGGTATAAGGCGCCAGTCCGCCGGAAACATTGATCGCTCCGTTATAGCTTTCTCCGGTATAAACCGTGCCCAGCGAAGTAGTGCTCTGCAGCACCGGAGCAGGATACGCGGTGACCGCCAGCGTCGCCGTCTTCGTGCCGTCCGACTGCGAAGCCGCCGTGATGGTGGCCGAGCAGCTTGCGCTTAGCGAAGTGGGCGCCGTGTAGGTGAACGCCGTGCCCGAGTTCGCCGTACTGGCCGAAAGCGTGCCGCAGCCGCTCGCTGGGCTGAGGGAGAGATTCACGCCCTTGCCCGCCGTATCGTAATTCACCGTGGGCGTAATGCTCAGCGTCTGCCCCGTGTCCAGACTTTGCGCCGTGTTGGGCGACAGTGTCACCGAAATGCCCGGCTGCACCGTCAGGTTCACCGTGGCCGTCTGCGATGTGGCTGCGTTGGCCGTCAGTGTCAGCGTGCCGGTGCAGGTGGAACTCGGCGCCGTGTACGTGCCGGAGTAGATTGTGGTCGCGCCGCTGGTGGAAGCCAGCGCCATGCCGCTGAACGTTCCGCAGCCCGACGTCAGCACGGAGCCAATGCCCTGGCTGTTGGCGTCGTTGTACAGCGTGGCCGTAACCGCCAGCGTGCTGGCATAGCTCAGAGTAGAGTTGGCCGCGTTGCCCGAATTGGGCGAGGGGGTCACCAGTGTCAACGCAATCGGTGCGGGTGTCACGTTGAACGTCACACTGGCCGACTTGCTGGTATCGGTCTTCGACGTAGCCGTGGCCACCGCCGAGCAGGACGCAGCCAGCATCGTGGGAGGCGTGTAGCTCAGCGAAGCTCCGCTGCTGGCGCTCAGCGCTCCGCATCCCGAGGACGGATTCAGCGCCCAGGTCAGCGTCGAAGCACCGGCCGGATCGGTGGTGGTCGCCGTGATCGTGGTGGCCGTCGCGCCAGAGGTCGCCGCCGCCGGAGAGGACGGCGAAGTGATGCTGACCGAGAGCGGATTGGCCGTGATGCCGGCCGCGGCCGAAACCGTGCCGTCGGTCTTCGAGGTCGCGGTCACCGTGTTGGTGCAAGCCGCACTGATCGTGGTGGGTGCCGTGTAGGTGGCGCTGGTGGTGCTTGTGCTGGTCAGCGCGCCGCAGGTTGTGTTCGCCACCGACCAACTCACGCCGCTGGGATCGGTGGTGGTCGGCGTGAAGACCTGCGTGGCGCCTTCATATAAAGTCGCCGACGTGGGACTGAGCGAAGCCGTGATCTGCGTGATGCTGAACGCCACCGACTTGCTGATTTGCGGAGCGGCATCGGCGGCCACTGTAACCGTGGCTCCGCCCGTGCAGGCCGAGGGAATGGGTGCCGTGGGCGTAAAGGTAACGCTCGTCCCGGTGGCCGCGGACAGAGTGCCGCAGTTGGACGGACTCAGTGACCAGTTCAGCGTGCTGTCGCTGGTGCCATTGCTGGTCAGCGCCGCGGAGATCGTACCGGAAGTCGAACCCTCCAGCACGGCCGTCACCGCGGGCGGCGTCAGCGTGATGGTGAGCGGGTTGACCGTAAAGGTCACGCTCTTGGTGATGTTGGTGTTGATCGTCGAGGAAGCGGTAATCGTGGCCGTGCACGCGCTCGTCAAGGCCGTCGCCAGCGGCGGCGTGTAAGTGATACCCGTACCAGAAGAAGAAGACGTCGCGGAGATCGATCCGCAGGTAGAAGCCACAATCGCCGGACGCCGCGTGATGGCCGAGCTGCCCATCGTGCTGCTCATGCTCCAGGTCACCGTGTCGCTCGTGGAAGCTTCGTTGCTCAGCGTGGCCGTCAGCGTGACCGCGGCCGCTCCGGCGCCCAGCGTGGTGGAGGAAGCCGAGTTCGTCAGCGCCACCGCAATCGGATTCACGGTGAAAGCGAATTCGGCGGCAGAACCGGTCTGGCTCACCGACGTGGCCGTGATCGTCGCCGTGCAGGAGGCCGTCAAAGTGGATGCGGAAGGCGGCGTGTAGGCCGCAGCGGTGGTCGAACTCGAAACCAATGTTCCACAGCCCGAGGACGGACTGAGTGAGAACGTCACGCCCGCGTTTTTGGAATCATTGCTGACCGTGGCCGTGATGGTTATAGCCGAAGCCCCGGCATCCACGGTTGAAGAACCCGTGCTGCTGGCCAGGCCGATCGTGATCTTCGAGCTGCTGCCACCGCAGCCCCAGACCAACGACATGAGAAGGAGAACAACGAGAAGCCACGAAAGCCGTATCACCCGACGCATAACAACGCTCCTGAATTTCCGGAGAAGGGGCATGCGGGCGGGGAGACGCGTGGAAGAAAGCTGCGCGCGAGACGACCGAGCCTCCACATCCGGGAGGATTGCACTCTTTTGTCTGCACTGCGGGGCCCAACTGCATATACATGGATCACAACTGGAGTTCGACAACTAGGAAAATACTCTTACTCGGTTTAATGTCAATAACTTAATCTGGCAAAAAAACTCCATGGTCATCTGACTCGTAGCCGACCGCTAGATAATATTCAAGATTCCGAAATGGGACGATGTAATACGGGAATTATTTACCGGTAAGTAATCGAACCCGTAGGCGGATCGTCTATTTAAAATGCACTGAAATTGCTAAGGGTTAGCAGTCGCTATCCATTCGCCGGGCGCGTCTGCTCCCCTCAGCCAACGCCG